>DBFD01000048.1:0-12321 GCA_002294185.1 Paracoccus sp. UBA889 | reverse complement strand
TGCCGATCCGGCAGTTTCAGCGCCTGGATGACGGCTGGGCCGAACGTGTCGTCAGCGGCGATGAAAACGGCCTGCGCATGGGTCTTGCGCCGCCGGTCCTTCTGCCGCGTGAAGGACAGGTCGGCGAGGTGATCGAGGATCGGCCCGCCGCGACCGCCATCGTCACTGCCATCGCCTCGCGCGTTGCCAGCCATGGCGGCGCGGCGATCCTTGTCGATTACGGCGGCTGGAACGGTGTTGGCGATACGTTTCAGGCCCTGCGCGCGCATCGCCCCGAGGATCCGCTGGCCCATCCCGGCGAGGCCGATCTGACCGCCCATGTCGATTTCGCACCGCTGGCGGCGGCCTCCATCCAGGCGGGCGCGGTGGCATCGCGCCCGATCCATCAGGGTGACTGGCTGCTGTCTCTGGGCGCCGCAGATCGGGCGCGCAGGCTGGCCGCGGCCGGGGATCGGGGTGCGATGGTCGCACTTGATCGCTTGACCGCCGCAGACAAAATGGGTCACTTGTTCAAGGCGATGGCCATCTGGCCCCGCGGGGCGCCGCCGGTGCCCGGATTCGACGCGCTGAGGCTTCATGCAGACAACGCTTGAGATCCTGAACCACCCGCTGCTTTCGGATGTGAGGCACGGATTTTTCACCCGGAAGGGCGGTGCGTCCTCGGGGCTTTTTGCGGGGCTGAATTGTGGCCGACGTTCCAGCGACCAGGCCGATATGGTGCGGGTCAATCGCGGGCGCGTGGCGCAGGCGATGGGGGTTCCGGCCGCCAGCCTGGCGACCGTGAAACAGGTTCATTCGGCCGATGTGGTGACGCTGGCCGCGGGCGAGGATGTCGAGGCGATCCGCGACCAGAGAGCCGACGGGATCGTGACGGCGCGGCGCGACGTGGCGCTGGCGGTGCTGACGGCCGATTGCCAGCCGATTCTGCTGGCCGATCCGCAGGCGGGCGTGATCGGCGCCTGTCATGCCGGCTGGCGCGGGGCCCTGTCCGGAGTGATCGAGGCGACGGTGGCCGCGATGCGGGCCCTGGGCGCGACGCAGATCCGGGCCGTGATCGGCCCCTCGATCAGCCAGCGGGCCTATGAGGTCGGGCAGGATTTCATGGAGGATTTCCTGCTGGAAGATCCCGATTACCATCGATTTTTCGCAGGCGGTCCGAACGGCAAGCCGATGTTCGATTTGCCGTCCTTCGGCCTCTCGCGTCTGCGCGCTGCCGGGGTCGAGGCCGAATGGTCGGGCCATTGCACCTATTCCGACCCCGCGCGCTTCTTCAGCTATCGCCGCGCCACGCATGAAGGGCAGGCCGATTACGGCCGGCTGATCTCGGCCATCGCGCTGTAGCCGGGATCCCGTCCGCGCCGCCGGGTCAGACGTCCAGCTCTTCCACGAAACGGGCGTTTTCCTGAATGTATTCAAAGCGAAGCTCGGGCTTCTTGCCCATCAGCCGCTCGACCAGATCGCCGGTTTCGCCGCCCTCGTCATCGTCGATGCTGACCCGGATCAGCTTGCGCGTCTTCGGGTTCATCGTCGTGTCCTTCAAATCCTTGGCGTCCATCTCGCCCAGGCCCTTGAACCGCTGCACGTCGATCTTGCCCTTGCCCCCCAGCCCCTTGGCCAGCATCCGCTCTTTCTCGGCGTCGTCGGCGACATAGATGCGATGCGCGCCCTGCGTCAGCCGATACAGCGGCGGACAGGCCAGATAGAGATGCCCCTTGTCGATCAGCGGCCGCATCTGGGTGAAGAAGAAGGTCATCAGCAGCGATGCGATATGCGCCCCGTCCACATCCGCATCGGTCATGATGATGATCTTGTCGTAGCGCAGATCGTCCACGTTGAAGCGCGTCCCCATCCCGACCCCGAGCGCCTGGCAAAGATCATTGATTTCCGCGTTCTGGCCCAGCTTGGACGAGGCCGCGCCCAGCACGTTCAGGATCTTGCCGCGCAGGGGCAGCAGCGCCTGTGTGGTGCGGTCGCGCGCCATCTTGGCGCTGCCGCCGGCGCTGTCGCCCTCGACGATGAACAATTCGGTGCCGTCGCGCGCGGTGGCGCTGCAATCGACCAGCTTGCCGGGCAGGCGCAGTTTCTTGGTCGCCGATTTCCGGGCGGTTTCCTTTTCCTGCCGGCGGCGCAGACGTTCTTCGGACCGCAGCACCAGAAAATCGAGGATTGCGCCCGCCGACTTCGTGTCCGAGGCCAGCCAGTTGTCGAAATGGTCGCGCACCGCACCCTCGATCAGCCGCGCGGCTTCGGTCGTGGCCAGGCGGTCCTTGGTCTGGCCGACGAATTCCGGCTCGCGGATGAAACAGCTGACCAGCGCGCAGCCGCCTGTCAGCAGATCCTCGCGGGTGATCTGGGCGGCCTTGCGGTTGCTGACCCGTTCGCCATAGGCGCGGATGCCCTTGAGGATCGCGGCCCAGAAGCCGGCTTCGTGGGTGCCGCCCTCGGGGGTGGGGACGGTGTTGCAATAGGACTGGATGAAGCCGTCGCGGGCCGGCGTCCAGTTGATCGCCCAATCGACCTTGCCCGGCGCGTCGAAGCGTTTGAAATCGACGCTGCCCGCGAAAGGCCGGTCGGCATAGCTGGTCGCGCCGGCCAGCGTTTCCGACAGGTAGTCGGCCAGCCCGCCGGGAAAGTGAAAGCTGGCCTCGGTCGGCGTCTCGCCGTCGTCGATCTCGGATTTCCAGCGGATTTCGACGCCCGAGAAAAGGTAGGCCTTGGATTTCACCATCTTCAGCAGGCGCGCGGGCTTGAAGCGGTGATGGCCGAAAATGTCCTCGTCGGCATGAAAGGTGACGGTCGTGCCGCGCCGGTTCGGCGCCGCGCCGATCTTCTCGACCGGTCCTTCCGGCACCCCGCGCGAGAATCGCTGCTCGAACAGTTCCTTGTTGCGGGCGACCTGAACCACCAGGCTGTCGGACAGCGCGTTCACGACCGATGCGCCGACGCCGTGCAAACCGCCCGACGTCGCATAGGCATCGCCCGAGAACTTGCCCCCGGCATGAAGCGTGCACAGGATCACCTCCAGCGCGGATTTTCCGGGAAATTTCGGATGCGGGTCGATGGGAATGCCGCGTCCGTTGTCGCGCACCACGACACTGAAATCAGCCAGCAGTTCGACCTCGATCCGGCTGGCATGGCCGGCGACCGCCTCGTCCATCGAATTGTCGAGGATCTCGGCCACAAGGTGATGCAGGGCGCGTTCATCGGTGCCGCCGATATACATGCCGGGGCGCTTGCGGACCGGTTCCAGTCCCTCCAGCACCTCGATCGAGGATGCGGAATAGCTTTCCACGCTGGCATCGGCGGCAGAGAG
The DNA here is from genome assembly GCA_002294185.1 of Paracoccus sp. UBA889. GTDB lineage: Bacteria > Pseudomonadota > Alphaproteobacteria > Rhodobacterales > Rhodobacteraceae > Paracoccus. The sequence goes on along the minus strand of DBFD01000048.1, from coordinate 9,008 downwards.
AAGGTCGTCGGCCATGGGCTGCTCGTGTTTATGGCTGTTTTGACGACTATCTCATGTCCGGGCCGGGTGGGGCAAGTGGTTGTGGCTTTGGAAACCTCGGCCGCAACCACTTGCGCGGGCGATAGCGTATCATTCCGGCTCGGCCAGCCGTGCCTCCCACATGCGGCGAAAGGCCGGCCGGGCCTGGCAAGCGTCCAGCCAGGCGGTGATCGCGGGGAATTCCTGCATCAGGGCGCCGTAGGATTGGGCATAGCGCAGAACTTCGGCCAGATTGATGTCGGCGACGGTAAACCGGTCGCCGATCAGATGGCTGTGACGGCCCAGATGATCTTCGACCACGCGCAAGGGCCGGATCAGCCTCCCGGCTGCATCCGCGACGATGGCCGCGTCCTCGCCGGATTGTGTCTGGTCGCGTCCATGCAGGAACAGGATCGTCAGGGCGTCGGGTTCGATGGCTGTCGCCGCGTAAAAGCTCCACTGCATCATCAGCGCATCCTCGGCGGCGTCGGTGGGGCCTATGGGCTGGCCGTGTCGGCGCGCCAGATACAGCGTGCAGGCCATCGATTCGCTGAGGATCAATCCATCGTCGTCGATCACCGGAATGGCGCCTGCGGGCGACAGGTCCAGAAAGCCGGGCGAGCGTGTGTTCATCCGCGCGCCGGGCGCATCCGCATCGGCAAGGCGGTAGGCCTGAATCACCGGCACCTGGTGAAAAGGCAGGGCGATCTCGTGGCACAGCCAGACGATGCGCGATGCGCGGGAGCGGGTGACACCATAGAGGGTCAGCATCTGGACGTACTCCTGTCTGCCTCGGCCCGGGCAAGTCGGGCCTTGCTTGCGGTTTCACGACGGCGCGTCATCGCAGCCCGGCGCGGGCGGCGGCGCGGTCGATGGCGGCCACGACCTGATCCGGGGCGGCGTGATGAGGCATGTGGCCCACATCCTTCAGCACCGTCAGACGGGCGCTCGGCACCTCGCGCACCATGCGGCGCGAGTGAATGTCCAGTCCGACAGTCGTATCGGCATCGCCATGCACGATCTCGATCGGCTGGTTCAGACCTGGATAGAGCGGCGCCATCTTTTCGAGATAGGGTTTCAGATTCGCCACCTGCTGCGCATTGGCCAGCAGACTGCCCTGTCGCAGCGTCAGTTCGGCGCCGACGTAGGAGGCGTAGCCGTCCGGCACCGGATTGGGCGCGAAAATCTCGGCGATCGCGCGATCGACGGTGGATTTCGGCGCGAAGGCCGAGATCATCGGTGCGACCACGGCCCTGCCAAAGGGAGTGGCGAGAAAGGGCGACAATCCGCCAAGCTCACCTTCCCAGGGGTAGGTCGCCCCCGCCAGCAGCACCAGCGCGGCGGTGCCGTCGGGATCGCCCAAGGCCCATGCCATCGCAACCGCGCCGCCATAACTGTGGCCCAGAACGACAGGATTGCGCACGCCAAGCTGGTCGGCCGCCTGGCGCAGAAGATCGGCCTGACGGCGCGGGTCGTCGTTGCCTTCGGGCAAGGGATCGGTCCATCCCAGACCGGGTCGGTCGAAGGTGATGACGCGGTATCTGTCCTGCAGGCGCCCGACCAGGTCGAAGGTGAAATCGCGGCTGCTGCCGCTGGCACCGTGCAGCAGGACCAGATCCGGACCTTGCCCGCGAATGTCGGCATGAACCGTCAGGCCGTTCACTTCGAGCAACTGACCGGTCGGGGGAAAACGCCGTTCGGCCGCTTCGGCACGCCGCTCGACCTGATTGTCCAGCAGGGCGGCGCATCCGCCAAGGCTGAGGGCGGTAACGGCAATCAGCATCGCGGCCTTGAAAAAGCGCATCTCGGTCGGGTCTCCGCAGGTCGTCCTGTCGAACAATCACGGACGAGAGAGGGTTCCGGTTGCACCCGGACGAATTTTTCCGTTCATCCGCAGATCATTGTCCAAGCGTCGCAGGTGACGCAAGCGGCGCGGACGGGTCGTCGCCACGGCCCGGGCTTGCCGTTTGCGACCATGAGGCCATCACCCCATCTGACCGGGCCAATCTCTGCACTCCTCGCGCCTTGGGCCGGCTGGCGCGGAACACGACACCAGATCCGAAGTCACCGGACCACAAAAAGCGAGGCTGGAAAAGCGCGCAGCAAAAACGGGCGGGAAGGCCCCGCCCGGTTCGGTTTTGGCGCATCACAGCGCGCTCAGGGTCCGATCACCTTGCAATCCTGCGAGCGGGTCCGGAATCTTTCGCAGACCAGTTGTGCGCCGGCCTTGTCAAGATTGACGAACTTGGGTTCGAAACCGCGAATCGTATTGGCGATATTGCGCTGCGCATTCCCAAGCACCGCGCCGTCCTGCAAGGCGCTGCGGATCAGCAACTGGTCGGCTTCGGCCCTGGAGCGGTACAGACCCAGCGACACCCCCCAATTCCGGCTGCCGTCAGAGGCGCGCGAGACGATCTCCAGCGGTTCCGGCTCGGACCGGTCGCCTTCGCCCATCGCGGCAAGGATCACCGAATCCGAACGCGGCTTCGGCGCTTCAGAGGCCATAAGCGACATCGCATCACCCTGTTTCGGAACCGCGGCGGCGACGGCCCGGGCGATGGCCTCCGGGTCCTGACCCTTTTCCGCCGAGGCGACCAGCGAGGCGGTTTGCGTGCCGCGCGACCGGGGTGCCGGGGCCGGGCGGGACGATTCCGACAGCAGGCCGGCAGCAAGACTTGCCGATTGCCGCGGTGCGGCCTCGGTCGAGGCGACAGCGCTGGCAATGGCCTCTTCCACTGCGTCGCCCTCGGCGACCGGACGGCGGTTGGGACGGATGCTGGAGGCCAGTAGCAGTTCGTTGCCATCGGCAGCCGGCTGGGCGGCAGCGGCCTGACGGACCGCCTCCGCGATCTGCACCGGGTCGCTGACCGGAACCGCCGAGCGGCGCGCAGGCTTTTCGGAGGCCGACAGAACCAGGCGCTGCGGCTGCGGCCGGGTCGCCGCCGTGCTGGGCTGGACCTGGGCCCTGCGCACGACCTTCTTGGCCAGGTAACGTGGCGGCTGAGGCCGGACCTCGCTGACCCGGTCGCGAACGCGCGAGAATCCCGCGTCCAGCAATTGCGCCATCAACTGATTGCGCTGCGCGGTCGATGTGCCACCGAACACGGTCGCGATCAGCCGCTTGTTGCCGCGCTGCGCCGAAGCGGTCAGGTTGAACCCTGCCGCGCGGGTATATCCGGTCTTGATGCCGTCGGCGCCCTTGTAGGCATCCAGGAACCGCTTGTTGGTCGAAGACACCTTGGCGATTCCCGCATCCGCCGAACGGCGCGAGAACAGGTTGTAATATTGAGGGAAATCATAGAACAGGCGGCGGCCAAGGATCGACATGTCCTGGGCGGTGGAATAATGCCCCTGGGTCGTCAGACCGTTCGCGTTCCTGAATTGCGTGTTCCGCATCCCCAGGGCGCGTGCCATCTGGGTCATCTGCTGGGCAAAGGCCGCCTCGGACCCTGCCAGGCCTTCACCGATGGTGGTGGCGGCGTCGTTGGCCGACTTGATCGCCGCCGCCCGGATCAGATAGCGCAGTTCTATCTTCTGCCCCGCCCGCAGACCAAGTTTCGAGGGCGGTTCGGCCGCGGCGTTCGACGATACCGTGAACAGTGAATCCAGCCGCACCTGCCCGCGCTCGATCGCGGTGAACGCCATGTAAAGCGTCATCATCTTGGTCAGGGATGCAGGATGCAGCGGTGTGTTGGCGTTCTGTGAATAGATCGGCTGACCGTTCCGGGCGTCCATCACATAGGCTGCGAAGGGTGCGGCCGACAGACTTGCCGGTGCCAGCATGGCCAACAGAAGGAAAGCCCATGGCCGGGCCAAGCGTAGAGAATGGGTCAATGTCACTGTCTCTCTGCCTCGTGCGGGCATGTCTTTTGTCGCATACCCGTTCTTAATAAAATCACAATAGCATGAGATTTCTGTGCATGTAACCTTGGATTTGCACTATTTTCCACCTTGCCCGCGTATGGGATCCGGGGCTTTCATCGCCCGCCAAAACGCTTATATTCGCCCATGGACGAAGGGTCGGCCGCGATGCGGGCCCGGAACACAGGACCGGAAGGCCTCACGGACACTCATGACGCAATGGATGAGCGACAGCGACAAGCCCGACGACCAACAGGATCTGGCCGTTAAGCCGCATACCCGACCGCAGCGACCGCCGATGTACAAGGTCTTGATGCTGAACGACGATTTCACGCCGATGGAATTCGTCGTGCATGTCCTGGAACGGCTTTTCAACATGACCCATGCCCAGGCGATCGAGATCATGCTGACCGTCCACCGCAAGGGGGTCGCGGTGGTCGGGGTCTTTTCGCATGAAGTGGCCGAGACCAAGGTGGCGCAGGTCATGGAACTGGCCCGGCGTCAGCAGCATCCGCTGCAATGCACCATGGAAAAAGAGTAACCCGTGACCGGCACCCGACTTTCGCTGGCCCTCGCGGACTCGGTGCCCGAGGGACGTTTCCTTGTGATCGGTGCGCGTGCAGCGGACGATCTTGCCCCGCTGGGTCCCGATCGCATGGTGATCCAGCAGCGACATTTCCCCGACCATCATGCGCTTGCCGCACGCGGCTTTGATGTCACAACCCAGGCCGAGGGGCGTTTCGAGGCCGCGCTGGTGTTCCTGCCGCGCGCCAAGCCCGAGGCCCGCGCCCGGATCGCCGAGGCCGCAGCGTGCCTTTCCGCCGGCGCTCCGCTCTGGATCGACGGGCAAAAGACCGATGGTGTCGATTCGATCCTGAAAGAGTTGCGCGACCTGGCCGGGATCGACGAGGTCCACAGCAAGGCGCATGGCAAGATCTTTCGCCTGACGCTGCCGGCGGGCGACTGGCTGCCCGCCGGCTGGGCAGCCCGCCCGAACCACGTCGCGCCCGGATTTGTCACCCGGCCCGGCGTCTTTTCCGCCGATGGGATCGATCCGGGATCGGCCTTGCTGGCGCGGCACCTGCCGGAGCGGCTGCCGTCGAGGATGGTCGACCTGGGCGCCGGCTGGGGCTGGCTGGCGGCGCAGGCGCTGTCGCGGCCGGGGGTCGAGGTGATCCATCTGGTCGAGGCCGACAATGCCGCACTGCAATCGGCGCGCGACAACATCGCCGATCCGCGCGCCCGTTTTCACTGGGCCGATGCGCGTGACGTGGCCCTGGCCGATCCGGTGAACGGCGTGATCATGAACCCGCCCTTCCATGACGGGCGCGATGCCGATCCCCGGCTGGGTGCGGCCTTCATCGCCTCGGCCGCGCGGCTTCTGACCGGGGCGGGCCGGCTGTGGATGGTCGCCAACCGCCATCTGCCCTACGAGGCCGCCCTGGCGCGGCATTTTGCGCAAGTCACCGAAACCGGAGGCGATGCGCGCTTCAAGATCATCGAGGCCAGCGGCGCCCGCCGCGGCACCCGCAGGATGCAAGGAAAACGCGGATGAGCATGTCCGTTCAGGGAAAGACCGCCATAGTCACCGGCGCCGCGCGCGGGATCGGCCTTGCCATTGCCCAGCATCTGGTCGAGCGGGGGGCGAACGTCATGTTTGCCGACAGCGACGAAGAGGCGCTGGAATCCCAGGTCTCGGATTATGATACCGAGACCGGCCCGGTGCGCCAGTTCGTCGGCCACATGACCGAAAAGCTGGCCATGGCCAACCTGCTTTCGGCCACGCTGGATGCGTTCGAACGCATCGACATTCTGGTGAACGCCCATCGCTTCGTCAAAAGCTCGGATCCGCTGGACACCGATCCGGGCGTGCTCGAGGAAATGCTGCGTCAGAACATGATCGCGGGCCTGCGGCTGTCGCAGATGGTTGCCAAGCGGATGATCAAGCAGGCCGAGGACCAGCGCGATCTGGCGCAGGCGGGCGCCATCGTGAACATCTCGACGCTGGCGGCCTGCCGGCCGGTGCCGTCGATGCTGGGCTATTCCATCGCCTGCGCGGCCCAGGAACAATCGACGCGCGGGCTGGCGCTGGCGCTGGCGCCCTATCGGATCAGGGTGAACGGCGTGTCCTTCAGCAGCATCATGTCGCACGAACTGAAATGCGCCTTGCGCGATGACATGGATCTGCGCGCCCAGATCATTTCGGGCACGCCTCTGGGCCGGATCGGCGGCGCCGACGAAGTGGCCGAGACGGTGCAATATCTTGTCAGCGAGGGCGCGCGCTTCGTGACCGGCCAGATCGTGACCGTGGATGGCGGCCGCAGCCTTGCCGATCCGGTCACGGCGCAGGTTCTGTAATCTCAGCCCTGCTTTTCGGGATAGGCGGCCTTGCAGGCCCGAACCGCGGCCGCCGCCTGGGTGGCCAGCGCCGTCTTGCGCGCCGCCAGGTTGTCGCGCTTGCGGGTTTCGGCCGCCGGGTCGATGGGCACGCGGTAACGCTGGGTATCGACGTAGTCCTGCCAGCAGGGACGATAGCTGACCTGAACGTTCCCCTCCTTGTCGCGATACAGATCGCGGCACTGGGTCAGGCGGTCGCGCACCACCTCGCGCTCTTCCCAGGCATAGCCACGCGCCAGATTGCCCTCGACCACGGCCAGCAGGCGGCTGACCGTGCGATATTCATCGGTGTTGCGGCCGATGCACTGCTGTAGCGGGGTCGCGCAGGCCGCCAGCAGCAGCGGAACGGAAAGGGCGAAGGCGGTGTTGCGGCGCATGATCGGTCTCTTTACATCGGCGAGGCGATGCTAGCCGGGCGTTCGGTCGCTTGGCAAATCAAGAATGGAGAGCGTCATGGACGACCAACGCCGCCAGGCTGCCGGCTGGTTCAGGGAATTGCGCGACCGGATCACGACCGCCTTCGAATCGCTGGAGGATCGCGGCCCCGGCGACGGACCCGAGGGACGATTCGTCGTCACTCCCACGCAACGCGGCGAGGATGGCGGCGGCGGGCTGATGTCGGTCATGCGCGGTGGCCGGGTCTTCGAGAAGGTCGGCGTGAACTGGTCCGAGGTTCATGGCACGCTGGCCCCCGCGGCCCAGGCGGCCATGGCTGCACGCGGTGTGCCCGGCATGGACCGCGACCCGCGGTTCTGGGCCTCGGGGATCAGCCTTGTCGCGCATATGCAGAACCCTCATGCGCCGGCGGTCCATATGAACACGCGCATGTTCTGGACGCCCGGCGCCTGGTGGTTCGGCGGCGGATCGGATCTGAACCCCTGCATCGAATATCCCCATGATACTGCGCATTTCCATGCCACCCTGCGTGCGGCCTGCGCGCCGCACGGGGCCGATTATTACGACCGCTTCAAGGCCTGGGCGGACGAATATTTCTTCATCCCCCATCGCGGCCGCGCGCGCGGGGTCGGCGGCATCTTCTACGACGATCTGTGCACTGGCGACTGGCAGGCCGATTTCGCCTTTACCCGCGATGTTGGCGCGGCTTTCCTGCCCGCCTTCCTGCCGCTGGCCGAGGCACGCATGGCGCAGGGCTGGGACGACGCCGACCGCGAGGCGCAGCTGATACATCGCGGCCTCTATGCCGAATACAATCTGGTCTATGATCGCGGCACGAAGTTCGGGCTGGAGACCGGCCATAATGCCGATGCCGTGCTGATGAGCCTGCCGCCGCTGGCGAAATGGGTCTGAGGATCGCGTGATCCTTGCCGATCCGCCCATCCGGCGACAGCAGCGGGAAGGGATGGTTGCGGCAGGGGGACCGGGGGATGCAAACCCCCCGGCCGTCGCGGGACGCGAAAGACGCCCTCAGCCGATGGCCACCGCCAGCAGCCAGCCGACCCCGATCACGATCAGCGCCATTCCGGCCAGTTGCAGCCGTTGCGTGGCCTCGCGGAACAGCCGGCCCGAAACGATCTGCGCGAACACCACCTCGACCAGTGCCAGGGTGCGGACATTGGCGGCGGGGGTCAGTGCGAAACCCACGAACCAGAACAGCGACGCCATTGCGCCAAGCGCGCCGGCCGCCAGTGACACCCGCCATTCGACGGTGATGCCGCGCAGTGCCGCGCGATCGAAGGCCGACAACCACGCCAGCATCGCCACCGATTGCATGGCCAGCGTCAGGACCAGCACCGTCAGCGCCCGGGCAAAATAGCCGCCCTCGGGCAGCGCAAGCAAGGCGCCGCGAAACCCGATGGCCGAGATCCCGAACAATGCCCCCGCAGCAATGCCGTTCAGGATCGGCCGCAGGCCCGCTTGCGACCAGCTGGCCCCGGATGCCAGCACGACGCCCAGGGTCGCCACCCCGATCGCGCCCATCCGTGCCGGTCCCAGCGGCTCGGCCAGAACCAGAGCGCCGATCAGTGCCAGCGTCACCGGTTCGGTCTTCATCAGCGCGGTGGCGACGCCAAAGCTCTGGCCGCGCATGGTCAGCAGCATGAAGGCCGTCGCAGCAATCTGCGCCGCGGCACCAAGTCCGGCAAAGGCCAGCGTGCCGGGGCCGATGATCGGCAATTCCATGAACGGCCACAGCGCCAGCAGCATCACCGCCGCGAAGGGCAGGCCAAAAACGAAACGCACTGCCGTCGCGCCGGTCGTTCCGACGCGGGCGGTCAGTCCGGCCTGCGCCGCATTCCGTCCGGTTTGCGCGACCGCGGCGATCAACGTGGCCGCGACCCAGATCATGCGCTTCGGACCGCCTCGATCATGGCCGCGACGTTGTCCGGGTCGGCCTCGGGCGTGATCCCATGACCCAGATTGAAGACATGCGGGCCGCCCCGAAAGGCGCGGGTGATCCGTTGCGCCTCGGCGATCAGATCCCTGCCGCCCGTGACCATGTGTCGCGGGTCCAGATTGCCCTGGACACAGCCGTCGATCTGCACGTTCCGGACCGCCCATTCCGGACTGACCGAAGTGTCCAGCGCGACGCAATCAGCGCCCGTGGCACGGGCAAAGCCGACATAGCGTTGTGCCGCCCCGCGCGGAAAGGCGATGACCGGGATGCCGGGGTGGCGCTGTTTCAGCGCGGCAATGATGCGACGGGCGGGGGCGATCGCGAAATCGTCGAAATCGGGGCCTGCCAGGCTGCCTGCCCAGCTGTCGAACAGCTTGAC
>DBFD01000005.1:62186-71969 GCA_002294185.1 Paracoccus sp. UBA889 | reverse complement strand
GGCCCCGCCATGACGTGGTGGCAGCGGCGAACAGCTTGGTGTCGGAAAGTGTGATCTTCATTGCTTGGTCTCCTTCGCAATCGTGCACAGCGCACGACGAAACAGCCCGCCCCCTCGCAGGGGCGGGCTGCTCCATGATGTGCTGTCGTTGGTGAGGCTAGAGGAACAGCTTGGCGAAGGCGACGATTGCCAGCGTCCCCCCGCTGGCCACGACCCATACATACCAGCGGGCCTCGGCCTTGTAATTGCGGGCCTCGCCCAAAAGCTTGTCTATTTCCGCAAGCTGCCGGTCATAGGCCGAGATCTGCTGCTGCGCATCAGTCGGCGGAACTCTCTCACTCATGTGTGTGGCCTCCTTTCCCTGCCAGTGTAGCATCCTTGGCGAGCCTGTCCACTTCGGCCCATGACATGACCGCTTGGCCTCGCCAGTTGACCCAGTTGCCTGTCATCACGGCACCGGGCAAGTGCTCCAGCGCATGGCGCTGGAAGCTGTTCGGTATCTGCCCGCGCATCAGCCCGCCCTCTCGACGGTGATGCTGACGCTCTTGTCCTTGCTCCACGTCCCCAGGAAGATGATGCGCAGGCAGGCGGCAACGTCGATGTCGTCCCCGTCCATCACGTCCTCGCCAGTGGACCACGGCAACTGGCCCATGGTTCCCGCGCTGATCGCCGCCTAGTTCGGCCGGCAAATCACCACCGCAGAGCAGAAGGAACGCCGCATGGCCCGCGCCCTCTGCCACGCCGCCAAGGCATTATGCGCCCCGACCCCGTGATCCCAACGCCCCATGCTAGCGAATCGCGTTATCGCTGAACCTGCCTCCGGCTCAAGACGGCCTTCCAAAATCTGAAAAGGATATACTGACAGACAGCCATGGACGGGTCGCATCTCGCCTGATATTGCCAGTTTTTGCCAATCACCCCGCCATTATCGACAAAAAGAGACATCCTACAAACACCTTTAGGTGTCCACGCATTTGGGTATATGTTTTATATCGTCTTGTTTCAGAAAGAAAAAGGCGGTCCTGCAGATCCTTGTTGCTCCCGACGACCTTGCGTCAGCGGGGCCAACCTTGCCTCGATCTGCAACGGCGTCAATGCGTCCAGGGCGCGCGGCGGTCTGTCGCGAAATTTTCGCCGTAGCCGCGCGGGCGGATGTTGGGCGCGCGTTTCTGAGGCTCATGAACGACGTAATCGAGGCCCTTGTCGCGGGCATAATCCTCGGCCTGTTTGCGGGTCTGGAAGCGCAGGCGAACCTGGCTCTGGGTGTCGTCGCTGCTGGTCCAGCCCATCAGCGGGTCGATCTCGCGCGGGTCGGCCTGCGGAAATTCCAGCACCCATCCCCTGCTGCGCGATCCCGATTGCATCGCGTTGCGGGAAGGCTGGTAGATACGGACGCGCATGGATCGAACCTTTCCGGCGACATGTCTTTCGCCGCTTATCGCCAATGCGCCGCCCCGGATCAAGCCCTGCGACGCACCGCGATCCGCGCGGGCGTCGGCGCATCGGGGGCGGTGCGCAGGGACAGTCCCATCCGCGCCACGCGGGCACCGAAGAGATTGCCTCGGGCCGCGACATCCGGCGCATGGAAGATCACCCATTGCACCCGGGAAGGCCGGCCTGGCCATCGCGCCGCAGAAGCAATCCACGATCATGCCGTGCCAGCCCCTTCGGACCTGCCCTTGCGAAAGGGCGGATGCGGCCCGTCAGGGCGCGGCATTCCCAGGGTGGAAGGGCGCGGTCATCTGGGCGCTCTTGTCCCGCTTGTCGTAGATGCAGATCATCCGGTCCGTTCCGGTTTCGTAGGCCACCGTGACCAGCGCCGCGCCATAGCTTTCCGACCCGAAGGGGTTGACCTCGATCGCGACGTCGGCGCCTTCCGGGGCATCGACAAGCGCCCTGCAGGCATCGCGGACATCGGTGCGGAATTCGTCCCAGGCTTCGTCCGAAGACGCCATTACCAGAGTGGGCGCCACGATGGCCGCGGCAGTCGTCAGGATCGTGAACATTCGCATCGGCTTTCCCTTGCTGTCATCCTCTTGCCAACGCCGCCGGGGATGCGGCGTTCTCACCCGAAACAGCCATCGTCTTGCTGCCCATGGCACCGCCCCGTCACGCCACCCCGCCTGACATTCCTGCACCGCAGGGCCGGGATCCGACTCCAGTTCGTCGATCCAAAGGGTCGCAGCGGCGGCGCGGCATCTATCCCGGCCTCAGCGCCGCCGCTTCGATCGCTTGTTTCCGCCGCGTTGGCCGGCGCGGCCGGCGGTCGAACGGCCGGACGAGCCGACGGCTGCGGCAGCCGCCTCTTCGATGACGGATTGACGCGCAAGCGGATCGTCCGAGATCGCCAGATCGACCGCCTCGAGTCGCTTGACCTCGTCGCGCAGACGCGCGGCTTCCTCGAATTCCAGGTTCTCGGCCGCCTTGCGCATCTGCGTCCGCAGCGCCTCCAGATGGGTCCGAAGATTGGCGCCGACCATCGGCTTGTCGACTTTGGTCGTGATACGCGACTGATCGGTATCGCCCTGCCACAGCCCGGCCAGAACATCCTCGACATTCTTGCGCACGGTCTGGGGGGTGATGCCGTGTTTCTGATTATAGGCGATCTGTTTCTCGCGCCGCCGCTCGGTCTCGGCGATGGCGCGTTCCATGCTGCCGGTGATGCGGTCGGCATACATGATGACGCGGCCGTCGACATTCCGCGCCGCGCGCCCCGTGGTCTGGATCAGCGAGGTTTCCGAGCGCAGGAAGCCTTCCTTGTCGGCATCCAGGATCGCCACCAGCCCACATTCGGGAATGTCCAGCCCCTCGCGCAACAGGTTGATGCCGATCAGCACGTCGAAAGCCCCGAGACGGAGGTCTCGCAGGATCTCGATCCGCTCGATCGTGTCGATGTCGCTGTGCATGTAGCGGACCTTGATACCCTGTTCGTGCAGGTATTCGGTCAGATCCTCGGCCATCCGCTTGGTCAGCGTGGTGACCAGCGTGCGATAGCCTGCCGCCGTGACCCGGCGCACCTCGTCCAGCAGATCGTCCACCTGCATCTCGACGGGCCGAATCTCGATCTGCGGGTCCAAGAGCCCGGTCGGGCGGATCACCTGTTCGGTGAAGACGCCGCCGGTCTGGTCCATCTCCCACGTTGCGGGGGTGGCGCTGACGAAGACCGATTGCGGGCGCATCGCGTCCCATTCCTCGAATTTCAGGGGCCGGTTGTCCATGCAGGATGGCAGGCGGAACCCGTGTTCGGCCAGGGTGAACTTGCGCCGGAAGTCGCCGCGATACATGCCGCCGATCTGCGGCACGCTGACATGGGATTCATCGGCGAAGACGATGGCATTGTCGGGGATGAATTCGAACAGGGTGGGCGGCGGTTCGCCCGGCGCGCGGCCGGTCAGGTAGCGGCTGTAATTCTCGATCCCGTTGCAGACGCCGGTCGCCTCGAGCATTTCCAGATCGAAATTGGTGCGCTGTTCCAGCCGCTGCGCCTCCAGCAGCTTGCCTTCGTCCTGAAGCTGCTTCAGGCGGTCGTGCAGCTCTTTCCTGATGCCCTTGATCGCCTGCTGCATGGTCGGGCGCGGGGTCACGTAGTGGCTGTTGGCATAGATCCGGATCTGGCGGAACGTGTCCGCCCTGGTCCCGGTCAGGGGGTCGAATTCGGTGATCGACTCCAACTCGTTACCGAAGAAATCGAACCGCCACGCGCGGTCTTCCAGGTGGGCGGGCCAGACCTCGACCACATCGCCGCGCACGCGAAAGCCGCCGCGCTGGAACGCCGCGTCCAGACGCCTGTATTGCTGCGCGACAAGCTGGCCCAGAAATTCGCGCTGGTCATAGCTTTCGCCGACCACCATGTCCTGCGTCATCGCCGAATAGGTCTCGACCGAGCCGATGCCGTAGATGCAACTGACCGACGCCACGATGATCACGTCGTCGCGTTCCAGAAGCGCGCGGGTGGCGCTGTGGCGCATGCGGTCGATCGCCTCGTTGATCTGCGATTCCTTTTCGATATAGGTATCGCTGCGCGCGACATAGGCTTCGGGCTGGTAGTAATCGTAGTAGCTGACGAAATACTCGACCGCGTTTTCGGGAAAGAAGCCCTTGAATTCGCCGTAAAGCTGCGCGGCCAGCGTCTTGTTCGGCGCCAGGATGATCGCCGGGCGCTGCGTCTCCTCGATCACCTTGGCCATGGTATAGGTCTTGCCGGTGCCCGTCGCACCCAGCAGCACCTGATCGCGTTCGCCCTCGGTCACGCCCCGCGCCAGTTCCGCGATCGCCGTCGGCTGATCGCCGGCGGGCCGGAATTCGCTGTGCATGACGAAACGCCTTCCGCCCTCGAGCTTGGGGCGGGTCACTTCGGGGAAACGCGCGACGGGCGCGCTGGTATTGTTGTGGCCCATGGACGACCCTTCCTGAGGCAGAGTCACAAGGTGTGGGCGCGGGCGCGAAAGTCAACCGGGGCGCGGATGGTTTGCATCAGGCGGGGGCTGTCCGCCCCCTCTTGGCCTGCGGCCAATTCACCCCCGCGGGTATTTGGACAACGAAGAAGCCGGGCCCCATCATCGTTTCAGACGGTCCGGTTGCAGTTCCGGCCAGCCATGGCCACCGTTCAGTTGATCCGCAAGGATTTCGGCGGTGACCGGCCCCAGGGTGAAGCCCTGATGGCCATGACCGAAATGCGCCCAGAGATTGGGCTGATCGGGGACGCGACCCACGACCGGAAGCATGTCGGGCATGCATGGGCGGCGGCCGGTCCAGGGTTCGGCCTCGACCGGGGCGCCGATGTCGAACAATTCCTTCGCGGCTTCTTCGCCGTGGCTCAATTGCGGCGGCAGCAGCCGGGGATGGCTGGTCAGTTCGGCGGCGGTCGCGATGCGCAGGCCGCGCCGCATCGGCGACATCACGACGGAATTGCCGAAATCCGCGATCGGGTGATGGGGCGGCGCATCCATGTGGTAGTGACGGTGATAGCCGCGCTTGTAGACCATCGGCACCTTCAGCCCGAAACGCGCCAGCATCATCGGCGACCAGGGTCCAAGCGCCACGACGGCGTGTTCACCTTCGCCCTCGTCGGCGATCCACGCCGCGCCCTTGCGGTGCAGATCGCCCGCGTCGCCATTGATGATCCGCCCGCCGCGCTTTTCGAACAGCGCCGCATAGCGCGCCACCAGCCCGCCGGGATCGGAACAGTTCCAGCTGTCGCTCCAGTGGGTGGCGCCTTCGACCGCGATCTTGATCGAGGGTTCCAGCGCCCGCAATTGGCGGCCGTCGAGCAATTTCGCCTCGACGCCGAATTCGGTCCGGAAACGTTCGGCCGCCTTGCGGGCCTTGTCCATCCGCCTGGGCGTGCGGTGGATCTCGATATAGCCGTCCCGGCGGATGATGTTGTCGGCGCCCGCGGCCGCGATCAGGGGGCCATGTCGGTCGGTCGATTGCCGGATCAGCCTGCCCCAGACCTGCGAGGCGCGCTTGTGGGCCGCGGGAAGCGAATTGCGGGCATAGGCCCAAACCGCGCCCGCTTGCGACAGCAATCCGGGAATGTTCCATTTGACGTCATAGCCCCGCCCCATCGCGATCTGGATCAATGCGCCGGGCGCCAGCGGCATCGCATAGGGTTCGACTGCCTCGGTCTGGATCAAGCCGGCATTGCCATAGCTTGTCTCGCGGCCCGGCGCGTTGCGGTCGACGATCATCACGTCGTGGCCGCGTTCCTGCAAAGCCAGCGCGGTGGTGACCCCGACCATGCCGGCGCCAAGAACCAGAATCTCGGACATGGTGGCTGCCTCCTCTTCGGGTTGACGCAAGCGATGCCCGATTTCGCCGCGGCACCGCAAGACATGTCGGGCGATCTTTGGCGACGGACCGGAACTTTGCAAGAATCAGGCGAAAAGCTCGCGGCAGAAGCTTAAAGCTTCGACAAGCGCGTCCACATCGCCGGTCGTGTTGTACATCGCGAAGCTGGCCCTGGCCGAGGCGTTGATGCCGTAGAAGTCCATCAGCGGCATGGCACAATGGCTGCCGGCGCGGACCGCGATGCCCTTCTTGTCGAGAATGGTCGAGATATCGTGGGCATGCGCGCCCTGCATCGTCATCGAGAAGATCGCCCCCTTCCCCGGCGCGTCCCCCTGCACGTTCAGCCAGTTCAGGCTGCGCAGCCGGTCGCGGGCATGATCGCGCAGGATCCGTTCATGCGCGGCGATGTTGTCCATGCCCAGATCCATGAGGTATTCCAGCGCAGCGCCCAGACCGATCTGGTTGACGATGCCGGGCGTTCCGGCCTCGAAGCGGAGCGGCGGATCGGCGTAGTCGACCGCCTCGCGGGTCACCGTCCGGATCATGTCGCCCCCGCCCATGAACGGGCGCATTTCGGCCTGCCGGTCCGACCGGATCCAGATCGCGCCCGATCCCGAGGGGCCGTAGAGCTTGTGTCCGGTGATGCAGTAGAAATCGCAGCCGATCGCGGACAGATCGACCGGCATGTGCACCGCCGCCTGCGAGCCATCGACCAGCACCGGCACATCGGTGCCATGCGCGATGGCGCCCACATCGACAATGGTTCCGGTCACGTTGGACATATGGGTGACCGCGACCAGCCGTGTCTTCGGACCGATTGCGGCCAGCACCTTTTCCGGCGGCAAACTGCCATCGGGTTCCGGTTCGACCCATTTCAGAACCACGCCCTGCCGTTCACGCAGGAAATGCCAGGGCACGATATTGGCGTGGTGTTCCAGCACCGACAGGACGATCTCGTCGCCCGCCCGCAGGCGCGGCGCGGCCCAGCCATAGCTGACCAGATTGATCCCCTCGGTCGAGCCGCTGGTAAAGATGATCTCGTCCTCGCGCGGGACGTTCAGAAACCGGGCGATGATGGCGCGGACCCGTTCGTAATTGTCGGTGGCAAGGTTGGACAGGTGATGCAGCCCGCGATGCACATTTGCATATTCGCCCTCGTAGGCGCGGCTGATCGCGTCGATGACCTGACGCGGCTTCTGGGCGCTGGCGCCGCTGTCCAGATAGACCAGCGGGCGGCCGTTGACCTGGGTGCCGAGGATGGGGAAATCGGCGCGGACCCTTGCGACATCGAACGTCATCGCGCCATATCCGGCATCAACCCGAAGGCGGCGGCCAGGAAGGACAGCGCAAAGCCCGCGACGAAGGCGGTGCCAACCAGGCCCAGAAAGACTTTCAGCGGGCTGCGGAAACCATGCAGCACCTTGGTAAAGCGCACCGTCAGCCACAGGAACAGCACGATCGCGGCCAGGCCGAGGAAGCCCGCGATCGTGGGCGACAGCAGCGACAGCGCCACCTGCACCAGTTGCACGACCAGCAGAACGATCTCGATCCAGACGGTCAGCAGCAGCGCGTCCTCGAACCGGCCTTCGCCGCCGAACATGCGCCCGACGCCGGTCATCAGAAGCGAGGCCAGGACGATCGCACCCAGTTGCAGCCCGGCCATCACGAGGGGCTGCGAACTGATGGTCATGATCGATTGCGCCTCGGCCTCGGGCACGACGAAAAGCTGTGCCGACAGCCAGGACAGGATGGCCGAGACAGAGACCGCCACGATCAGCGCCATCCACCGGACCGGCATCGGCAGCCCGCTGCGGATCAGCATGACCGCCGCACCGTCCGGATCGCGGAAGGTCAGACCGAAAAGTTGCTTCAGATCGTCGAAATTCATGCTTTCCTCGCCAAAGCCACCATGCCGGCGCCCCAGATCACCAGAAAACCGATTCCGGTCAAGCCGTTCGTCACGATCAGCGCCGGTCCCGGCCCGATCAGTCCCGCAACCAGACCCGCCAGCAGCATCGCCGGCGCAACCGCCAGCAGCGCCCAGAACAGGGCCAGCCGCGAATCCTCGGGGGTCAGCCGCCTGGGAAAGAATCGCGAGAGCAAAGACACCAGCGCCGCCACAGCATAGGCCAGAAGCGGCATCAGGAACATGACCGCCAGCAGAGACCCGCCGATTCGCGCCTCCAGCGGCACCGAGGGGTCCAGTTGCGCTGCGCGGGCGTGGGCCGGGGCCTGCGCGATCAGGAAAATCAGCATTGCGGCCATCAGCACGATCAGTTTCACACGCTCGGGCATGTCCGACAGGCCGCGGACCACCCGGCGCGGCGCCCACCAGCTTTGCAGGATGCGCGGCAGGATGCCGCCGCGCCTCATTGCGTCGCGTGCCGGGTCAGCCACGCTTCCAGCCGATCGTTGATCTGGCCGCGCAACCCGTCATCCTCGACCTCCTGCAACGCATCGGCCAGAAACGACAGGACCAGAAATACGATGGCACGATCCTTCGGCACCCCGCGCGAGCGCAGATAGAACATCGCCTCCTCGTCGATCGCACCGGTCGTCGATCCATGCGAGCAGACAACGTCGTCGGCATAGATTTCAAGCTCGGGCTTGGCCAGGAACTGACTGCGTTCGTCCAGCAGCAGCGCCTGGCTGATCTGGTATCCATCGGTCTTCTGCGCGCCGGGCCTGACCAGAATCTTGCCCTGGAAAACGCCCACGGCGCCGTTCTTCAGCACCTTCTTGAAGACCTGGCGGCTTTCGCAGCGCTCGGCCCCGTGGGTGATGAAGATGGTGTCGTCATGATGGAACCGGCCGCTTTTGCCATCGCCCAGAACCGCCGCGGCGATATGGGCGACCGCATCGTCACCGACGAACTCGATCACGCCCTCGTGCCGCATCAGCGTTCCATTGACCGACAGGGTAAAGCTCTTGAACTGCGCCTCGGCCGCCACGCGGGCAAAGATATGTGACAGACCCACGGCCTCGTGACCCACGCGCCGGGCGGCGACATGATGCAGCCGCGCGCCCCGGGCCAGATCGGCCTCGATCACGCCATTCGTGCGCGCGCCGGCCATGCCGGTTTCCAGCAGCGTCGCCTCGGCACCCGCTTCGACACGAACAAGGTGATGCCAGGTCGCGTCGGCCGCCTCGTCCCTGCGGCGATAGATCAGATGTATCGGACGTGACGGCCTTCCGGTCACGCGAATCAGCACGCCGTCTTTCGCCGCCGCCGTATTCAGCGCCGCAAAGGGACGCGCGACGGGCTTCTGCCCGGCCGATTCCAGGCTGCCATAGAGGTCGGCCGCCCAATGCTCGCCCGACCCGTCAGCCTGCGACAGCGACGCGATCTCGATCCCGTCCAGCGCCAGATCGTCCGAGGCATCGGCGTCAAAGATCCCGTCCACGAAAACGATCTTCAACCGGTCCAGATCGTCGAACAAGGGTCCGTCCGGTCCTTCGTCCGCTTCCATCCCGATCGCCCCGGCCTTCGCCGCACTGAACGTGGCCGGATCGGTATAGCGCCAATATTCATCGCGCGGGCCGGGCAGACCCATGGCGCGCAACCGCGCCAGCGCATCCCGGCGCGCAGCCGCGGTAAAGCCGCCCGCGGGCAGATCCAGCGCCGCCAGCCGCGCCTGCAACGCATCCTCGGCCTTCGGCGCGCCGCTGACCTGCGGCGTCACCTCCTTGGTCTTGACCGCCACGTCAGCCATCAGCCGGCCTCCGCCAGAAGGTCGCCATAGCCATCTTCCTCGACCTGCAAGGCCAGATCAGGACCACCACTTTTCACGATGCGACCATTCGACATGATATGAACCATGTCGGGCTGGATGTGATTCAGCAGGCGTTGGTAGTGAGTGATGACCAGAAAGCTGCGGTCGGGGCTGCGCAAGGCATTCACGCCGTCCGCGACCAGCCGCATCGCATCCACGTCAAGGCCGGAATCCGTCTCGTCCATGATGCACATGCGCGGCGCCAGCATCGCCATCTGCA
>DBFD01000005.1:0-61846 GCA_002294185.1 Paracoccus sp. UBA889 | reverse complement strand
GTTGCGCTTCTTCTCGCCGCCGGAAAAACCCACATTCACCGGGCGTTTCAGCATCTCGGCGTCGATCTGCAATTCCCTGGCCTTCTCGCGGATGGCCTTGAGGAATTCGCCCGAAGTCATTTCCTCCTCGCCGCGCGCCTTGCGCTGCGCGTTCACGGCGGTGCGCAGGAAGGTCATGTTGCCGACGCCCGGAATTTCCACGGGATATTGAAACGCCAGGAACAGGCCGGCGGCAGCGCGCTCCTCGGGCTCCATGTCCAGCAGATCGGCGCCGTCGAGGCTGGCCGAGCCGTCCGTCACCTCGTAGCCGTCGCGGCCCGACAGGACATAGGACAGCGTCGATTTGCCCGACCCGTTCGGCCCCATGATCGCATGGACCTGACCGGCCGGAACCTCGAGGCTCAGACCCTTCAGGATCTGCTTGTCCTCTTCTTCAAGTTTGACGTGCAAGTTATCGATCTTCAGCATTTTTTCCTCATCAGACGGTGGCTGCGGTGCCGCAGCCGGCACCATCGTCATATTCCTGTAGGCGGCGGACTAGCCGACCGAGCCCTCAAGCGAGATCGCGACCAGCGACTGCGCTTCCATGGCGAATTCCATCGGCAGGGCCTGCAACACCTCGCGGCAGAAACCGTTCACGACCAGCGCGACCGCCTCTTCCTCGTCCATCCCGCGCGACCGGCAATAGAACAGCTGATCGTCATCGACCTTGCTGGTCGTCGCCTCATGTTCGACGCGGGACGAAGTGTTCTTGACCTCGATATAGGGCACGGTATGGGCGCCGCATTTGTCGCCGATCAGCAGGCTGTCACACTGGGTGTAATTGCGGCTGTTGGTGGCGCGCGGGTGCATCGACACCAGGCCGCGATAGGTATTCTGCGCCTGACCGGCTGAAATCCCTTTCGAAACAATGCGTGAGCGGGTGTTCTTGCCAAGATGGATCATCTTGGTCCCGGTATCGGCCTGCTGCCAGTTATTGGCGATGGCAATGGAATAGAATTCGCCCTGGCTTTCCTCGCCGCGCAGGATGCAGGACGGGTATTTCCAGGTGATGGCGGAACCGGTTTCCACCTGTGTCCACATCACCTTGGCACGGGCCTCGCGGCAATCGGCGCGCTTGGTGACGAAGTTGTAGATGCCGCCCTTCCCATCCTCGTCGCCGGGAAACCAGTTCTGGACCGTTGAATACTTGACCTCGGCATCCTCCAGGACGACGATTTCGACAACCGCCGCGTGAAGCTGGCTGGTGTCGCGCTTGGGCGCGGTGCAGCCTTCGAGATAGCTGACGTAAGATCCCTTGTCCGCGATGATCAGCGTCCGTTCGAATTGACCGGTATTCTCGGCGTTGATGCGGAAATAGGTCGACAATTCCATCGGGCAGCGCACGCCCGGTGGAACATAGACGAAGCTGCCGTCCGAAAAGACCGCACTGTTCAGCGTCGCGAAGAAATTGTCCGATTGCGGCACGACGGAGCCGAGATATTTCTTCACCAGCTCGGGATGCTCGCGGATCGCCTCGCTGATGGAACAGAAGATCACGCCGGCCTTGGCCAGTTCGTCCTTGAAGGTGGTGCCGACGCTGACACTGTCGAAGACCGCGTCCACAGCGACCTTGCGGCCCTCGGCAGGCACCGCCTCGGCACCCTCGACGCCGGCCAGAATCATCTGTTCCTTCAGCGGGATACCCAGCTTTTCATAGGTCGCCAGCAGCTTGGGATCGACCTCGTCCAGCGATTTCGGCTTCACCTCCATGCTCTTGGGGCGGGCATAGTAATACTGATCCTGATACTCGATATGGGGATAGTTCAGCATTGCCCAGCGGGGTTCCGACATGGTCTGCCAGCGGCGAAACGCCTCCAGCCGCCACTCGGTCATCCATTCGGGCTCGCCGTTCTTGTCCGAAATCAGACGGACGATATCCTCGTTCACCCCCTTGGGGGCGTAATCCATCTCGATCTCGGTGTTCCAGCCGTATTTGTAGCTGCCCATGTTCTGGACAGTCTCGACCGTTTCGCGGTCCACACCCTCGCGGACGTCAAGATCGGTGGTCTGGTTCATCCTCTATCCTTCCTGCGGCCAAGCGTTTCACTCAGCCATTCCGTTCGCGCCAGCGTGAATACGCCTTTTCCCAAGCATCCGCAAATCGGTTCACCTGATCCTCGACCAAAGCCGGACTGATGGAAATCCGGATCGCCGATTGCGCCGCCTTGTCGTCGTAACCCATGGCCTGCAAGGCCCCGCTGGCCCGGACCTTGCCCGACGAACAGGCCGAGCCCGCCGAGATCGCGAAGCCTGCCAGATCCATCTGCATGACCTGCGTTTCGCCCTTCCACCCAGATGTAAGAATGCAGGTCGTGTTCGGCAACCGTCGCGCGCCTTTTCCGGCGATACGGGCCCGGGGCGCGATCTGCAGCAGCCGCGTCTCCAGCGCGTCGCGCAACGCGGCCACACGGTCCCATTCGCCCGCAGCCAGATCCTTCTGCGCCGCCGCCGCCGCCGCCGCGAATCCGGCGATGCCGATCAGGTTCTCGGTGCCCGCCCGGCGTCCCTGTTCCTGCCCGCCGCCGCGAATCATCGCCTGGACATCGGTGCCCTTCTTCACGATCAGCGCGCCGACGCCCTTCGGCCCGCCCAGCTTGTGCGCGCTGACAAAGCCTGCGGTGACACCCAACCAGTTGAACGCAAAAGGCACCTTTCCGAACGCCTGGGTCAGATCGCTGCTGGCCAGCCCGTCGGGCAGCGACTGGATCACGCCGGTTTCGTTATTGGCCAGTTGCAGACTGGCCCGCGCGGGGTCGGGAACGGTCACGACGCCTTCGCCATCGACCGCCAGCACCGGATCGCACCAGACCTTGACCGCGCTGTGTTCCACCGCCGCGCAGGCGATCCCCTGCCCGGCCAGGACCATCGCCGCCGCCTCGGTCGCCCCCGAGGTAAAGACCACATCCGCCCCTTCGGCCCCCAGGGCCGCCGCCACCTGTTCGCGCGCCTTTTCCAGCGCCATCTTCGCGGCCCGGCCCTCGGCATGGACCGAGGACGGGTTGCCCGAAATCTCCATCGCCTCGCGCATCGCGGCGATCGCCTCGCCGCGCAGCGGAGTGGTCGCGTTCCAGTCCAGGTAATCCCTCATGCAAGCGCCTCGGCGATCCGCCGCGCCAGCCTGCGCGCAACTTCGTCCTTGCCCAGACGGGGCCATTCCTCGGCGCCCGTCTCGTCGATCAGCGTGACCGCGTTCTCGGTCCCCCCCATGATCCCGGTGCCATCGCTGACATCGTTCGCAACGATCCAGTCGCAGCCCTTGCGCAGCCTCTTGGCGGTGGCATGGGCCACGATGTCATCCGTCTCGGCGGCAAAGCCCACGACCAGTTTCGGACGCCGCCCGTCCAGCCCGCTGACCCAGGCCAGGATATCGGGATTCTCGGCCAGATCCAGGGTCGGAGGACGCCCGGATCCGTCCTTCTTCATCTTTCGCGGGACGGCATTGACCACCCGCCAATCGGCCACCGCCGCGGCCATCACGGCGGCATCGGCGGGCAAGGCCGCCTCGACCGCGTCGCGCATCTCGCGCGCGGTCTCGATTCGGATCACATCAACCCCGGCGGGCGCCGGCACCGCCGCCGGTCCGGTCACGAAGCTGACCCGCGCGCCCTGATCGCGCAGCGCCCCGGCAATCGCCGCCCCCTGCGCCCCCGACGAGCGATTGGCGATATAGCGCACCGGGTCGATGGGTTCATGCGTCGGCCCCGAGGTCACGATCACATGCCGCCCCGCCAGCGCGCCCCTGGCGACCTGGGCCTGCGGTTCCAGCAGCAGCGGTCCGGTATCCAGCCTGGCCCGGATCGCGGCCATGATCGCCTCGGGCTCGGCCATCCGTCCCGGGCCGTGTTCGCCGCAGGCCATGTCGCCCTCATCGGGCCCGATCACCGCCACGCCATCCGCGCGCAAGACTGCCAGGTTGCGCTGAGTCGCGGGATGATTCCACATCCGCACGTTCATCGCGGGCGCGACCAGCACCCCCTTGTCGGATGCCAGCAGCAGCGTCGAGGCCAGATCGTCGGCCAGCCCCTGGGCCATCTTCGCCATCAAATCCGCCGTCGCGGGCGCGACGACGACCAGGTCGGCGTCACGGGTCAGCCGGATATGCCCGATCTCGGCCTCCTTGGCGATGTCGAACAGGCCGTCATGAACCGCCTCTCCCGCCAGGACCGAAATCGTCATCGCCGTGGTGAATTCTGCACCCGCGCGGGTCAGGACCGGGCTGACGGTCCAGCCCTCGCCCCGGATCAGCCGGATCAGCTGCGGGATCTTGTAGGCCGCGATGCCGCCGCCGATGATCAGAAGGATGCGTTTGCCGGTCATCTCGCCCTCGCAGGTTCGCTGGAACAGATAGACCCGGCGCGGGCCTGCCGCAAGGAAAGCGCCGCTGTTAACCAATCCTTAATCGACACCGCGTTAACCCTTGCCGGCAAGCGCAGGGGGAAACATGGTCGCGATCGCCTATTCGGTCGCCTTCGAAGGCGTCGAGGCACGTCTGGTCGAGGTGCAATGTTCGGTCGCGGCCGGTCTTCCGGGCTTTGGCATCGTGGGCCTGCCCGACAAGGCGGTCAGCGAGGCGCGCGAACGGGTCAAGGCGGCCTTCGGCGCGCTTTCGATCGCACTTCCGAACCGCCGGCTGACGGTGAACCTGTCGCCCGCCGACCTGCCGAAGGAAGGATCGCACTTCGACCTGCCCATCGCGCTGGCGGTGCTGGCGGCGCTGGAAATCGTCCCGAAAGAGGAACTGGCCCGCTGCGTTGCCCTGGGCGAACTGGCGCTGGACGGGCGTCTCGTGCCGGTCGCGGGCGCCCTGCCCGCCGCCATGGCCGCGGCCGAGGACGACCGCGCCCTGATCTGTCCTCGCGATTGCGGCGCCGAGGCGGCCTGGGTCGAGGCCGTGCCGGTCCTCGCCCCCGGCAATCTGCGCGAGGTGGTCGATCACCTGACCGACCGCGCGCCGCTGGCGCGCGCCCGGCCCGGCCTGATCGAGGCCAGCCCCGCGACCAACTGCCTGTCCGAGGTCAAGGGCCAGGAACGGGCCAAGCGGGCGCTGGAAATCGCCGCCGCCGGCCGCCATCACCTGCTGATGGTCGGCCCTCCCGGCGCGGGCAAATCCATGCTGGCCGCCCGCCTGCCCGGTATCATGCCGCCGCTGTCCCCGGCCGAGGCGCTGGAAACCTCGATGATCCATTCGCTGGCGGGCATTCTGGACAATGGCGGCATCCTGCGCCATCCGCCCTTCTGCGAACCGCATCACACGGCCTCGATGCCCGCGATTGTCGGCGGCGGCCGCAGCGCGAAGCCCGGCCAGATCAGCCTTGCCCATAACGGCGTGCTGTTCATGGACGAATTTCCGGAATTTCCACGACCGGTCCTGGAAACCCTGCGCCAGCCGATCGAGACCGGCGAGATCGTCGTTGCCCGCGCCAACGCCCATGTCCGCTATCCCTGCCGTTTCCTGCTGGTCGCGGCCGCCAATCCCTGCCGCTGCGGCTATCTGGCCGATGCCGCCCGCGCCTGTGCGCGGGTGCCGAATTGCGGCGCCGATTATCTGGGAAAAATCTCCGG
This sequence comes from Paracoccus sp. UBA889, assembly GCA_002294185.1. GTDB lineage: Bacteria > Pseudomonadota > Alphaproteobacteria > Rhodobacterales > Rhodobacteraceae > Paracoccus. The sequence goes on along the minus strand of DBFD01000005.1, from coordinate 56,242 downwards.
CCCGCTGATGGACCGTTTCGATCTGCGACTCGAGGTTCCGGCCGTCAGCTTCCTGGATCTTGAACTGCCCCCGACCGGAGACAGATCGACCGACATTGCTGCCCGCGTGGCCGCCGCACGTCAAATCCAGGCGCGTCGATTTCAGAATCACGAGAAATTGCGTGTGAATGCAGATGCCTCCGGCGCGATCCTCGACCAGATCGCGACGCCGGACGAGGAAGGCCGCGCCCTGATCGTCAAGGCATCCGAAAAACTGGGCCTGACCGCGCGCGGCTATCACCGCATCCTGCGCACCGCCCGCACCATCGCCGACCTCGACGGGTCGGCGGATATCCGGACTCCGCATCTGGCCGAGGCGATCAGCTATCGCCTGCCCTTTGTCGCGGGCGGCTGAGCCCCCACGCTCTTTCCAGATACCTTCGGGGGTGAGGCGCGGACGCCCCCTGCCACGGCCTCAGCGTTCCGCCAGCGCCGCTCGATCGCGACCCAGATCGCCTCGGCGGCATTGATTCCGTCGAACCGTTCCAGTTCCTGAATGCCGGTGGGCGAAGTCACGTTGATCTCGGTCAGCCAACCGTCGATCACGTCGATGCCGGTGAAGATCAGCCCCTTTTCGCGCAGGATCGGACCGATCCTCTTGCAGATCTCGCGTTCCCGCGCGGTCAGACCAATCTTTTCGGCGCGCCCTCCGACATGCATGTTCGACCGCGCCTCACCTTCCTGCGGAACGCGGTTGATCGCGCCCACAGGTTCGCCATCGACCAGGATGATGCGCTTGTCGCCCCGGCTGACGGCGGCAAGATATTTCTGCGCGATCATCGGTTCACGGTTGATGCCGGCGAAGGTTTCCAGCAATGCGGACAGGTTGGGATCGCCCGGTTTCAGATGAAACACCCCGGCGCCGCCATTGCCGTAAAGCGGCTTGACGATGATCTCGCCGTGGCGTGCCCGGAACGCGCGGAAGGCCGCGAGGTCACGCGCGATCATGGTCGGCGGCGTCAGATCGGGAAAATCCAGAACCATCAGCTTTTCGGGGCAATTCCGCACCCAGAACGGGTCGTTCACGACCAATGTGCCGGGATGCACCCGGTCCAGCAGATGCGTCGACGTCACATAAGCCATGTCGAAAGGCGGATCCTGGCGCAGCCAGACCACGTCGAAATCGCGCAGATCCACCTCGTCCCAATCGCCGAATGTCACGTGCTCGCCCTGTTTCCTGCGCAGGCTGACGGGCCGGCCCCGTGCGATCACGCGACCCTCGTCATAGCGCAGCTGGTCGACGGTATACTGAAACAGCCGATGCCCGCGCGCCTGCGCCTCCAGCCCGATCCGGAAGGTGCTGTCGGCATCGACCGAGACATGCTGAACCGGATCCATCTGCAACGCGACATAAAGGCTCATCGGCATCCCCTGACCTTGCTTGCCCGCTTGTCGCGCGGCGACCGGGCGGATGCAAGTCTCAGGCGAAGCAGTCGCCGAAGGCGTTTTCAAGGATCGCGACCCGGCCCTGACCATCGACCAGGGCAACATCGAAACGCATCTCGGTCAGTTGCCCAAGGGGCAGCCTTTCGCAATAGTCACAGGCCGCCCGGCAGATGCGGCCCTGCTGCCCCGCGCCCAGCCGCGATGCCGCCTCCTCATGGGTGGCAGCCTGCTTGACCTCGACGAAGATCACGCAGTCGCCGTCGCGGCAGATCAGATCGATCTCGCCCGCCGCCCCGCGCCAGCGCTCCGCCAGGATTTCAAATCCCTTCGCGCGCAGTCTGCGCGCCACCGCCTGTTCCGCCATGGCACCCGACAGACAGGCCCGGCGCCCGCGTTCGCGCCGTGGGCCGGGCCTTGATGGCTGCGCAAAGGCCAGCCCCATATCCAGCATCATTCCCCTTTAGCGCCCAGAGCCAGCGCAAACTGATACACATCCCGCCGCGGCATTCCCAATTCCTCGGCCACCTCGCGCGCGGCATCCTTCACACTCATTCGGCTCAGCCTCTGCAACAGGGCCGCGCGCAGATCGTCTTCGCCGGCCTCGCGCATTGTTGGCCTGTCCAGCAGCATGACCACCTCTCCCTTCAGCCCGTCCAGCCGCGGATCGACCGCCAGATCCTCCGCCCGGCCCCGGATCACCTCTTCGAACTTCTTGGTCAGTTCCCTTGCCACCACTGTAACCCGATTCGCGTCAATCTCGCACAATTCTGCCAATGTTTGCTTAACGCGCCTGGGGCTTTCGAACAGGATCAGCGTGGCATCCACGCCGGCCCATTGCCGCAGCCAGGCGGCGCGCGCGGCCTTGGCATGGGGCGGAAAGCCCGCGAACAGGAACCGGTCGCTGGGCAGGCCCGACAGGCTCAGCGCAACCAGCGGCGCCGAGGGGCCGGGGATCGCATGGACCCGCGCGCCTGCTTCGGCGGCCTCGCGCGCCAGACGGTAGCCCGGATCCGCCACCAGCGGCGTGCCCGCATCCGAGGCATAGGCGACGCTTTGGCCCCGGGCCAGTGCCGCCATCAGCGCGGGGCGGGCCTTTTCGGCATTGTGGTCGTGATAGGACAGCACCCGGCGGCCGCGCAGCGGAATGCCGTGAATCGCCATCAGATGCCGCATTACCCGCGTGTCCTCGGCGGCCAGCAGATCGGCCGAATTCAACACGTCCAGCGCGCGCAAGGTGATGTCGCGCGCCGTCCCGATGGGGGTGGCGACCAGATACAGACCCGCCTGCAGCGCCGATGCCTCGATCCGCGCGGCCAGTGGGCGCGCGGGCTCGATCTCGCGGCCTTTCACGCCGTCTCCGCCTGACCCGGTGGCCATGACATTTCCCCCTCTGCTGACGCGGTCGGGCTGATTGCCAAGCGATCCGGTTGGACCTAGGCTGCCCGCAACTCGTCGCGACGACAAACACAAAGCAGGGAGGTTCCACATGTTTGCATCCGCCACAACCCGGCCCGCCACCGGACTGCGCCGCCTGTTCACAGCCGGAGCCGCGATGCTGTCGGCCCTTGTCCTTGCCGCCTGCGAGCCGACCGGAGGCCGTGACAACGATGTCGCGACCGGCCCCGCCATCGGGCCGCTGATCGAACCGGGACAGCCCGTGCGCGTCGCCCTTCTGACACCTGCCGGCAGCGGATCGGACAATCTGGAATGGCTGTCGCGAAGCCTGAAGAACGCGGCGCGCATGGCCGCATCGGACGCGCAGGGTGCGGCCATCGACCTGCGCGTCTATGACACCGGGGGCAGCACCGAACGGGCCGTCCAGCAGGCCAATGCCGCCGCCGATGCCGGCGCCCAGATCATCGTCGGCCCGCTGTTCGCCGAGGCCGCCAACGCCGTCGGCAACGCCATGCGCGATCGCAACATCAACGTGCTGTCCTTCTCGAACAATGCGGAAATCGCCGGCGGCAACGTCTTCATTCTGGGCAACAGTTTCGCCAATGTTGCCGACCGGCTGGTCGGCTATGGCGTCCGTCAGGGCAAGCGCAACATCTATGTCGTGGCCGAAGATGACGTCGCGGGCCAGCTTGGCGGCCGCGCCATCGAGACCGCCATCGCCCGCAACGGTGCGCGCCTCGCGGGGCGCACCAACCACCCCGTCTCGGTCAGCGGCATCGACGCGGTGATCCCGCAGATCGCCGCCGCGGCGCAGTCGGGGCGGGTGGAGGCGGTCTTCATGACCGCCAACAATCAGGCCGTGCTGCCCTATCTGACGGAAAAACTGGCCGCCTCGGGCATCCGTTCGCCGGTCACGCAAATGATGGGCCTGACCCGCTGGGACCAGCCGCCGTCGCGCGTCGGCCTGCCGCAGCTTCAGAACGGCTGGTTCGCGATCCCCGATCAGGGCCTGAAGACGCAATTCGACGCACGTTATCGTGCCGCCTATGGCGAGGCGCCGCACGAACTGGCCGGTCTTGGCTATGACGGCGTGGCCGCCATTGCCTCGCTGGTCCGCACGGGCAGGCGCAATGCGCTGACCACGACCGGACTGACACAGCGTTCGGGATTTTCCGGCGTCGGCGGCGTCTTCCGCCTGCGCGGCAACGGCACCTCGCAACGCGCGCTTGCCGTGGCGACGCTGCGCGGCAATCAGGTGGTGATCCTCGATCCCGCACCGCGCGGCTTCGGCGGATACGGGTTCTGATCTTGGCCGCCGCCGCGACCGGCCCGATCGTGCAAAGCGCCCCCGCCCTGCCCGGGGCGCATGCGGTTTTCGACCCCGACGCCTTTCTGCCCGACCTGCACCGGGCGCTGGACGGGATCGGCGAGCCGCGCCGGATCCGGGCGGTCACGGTCGATCTTCTCGCCGGTGCCCGCGCCGCCGCCATGGCCGATATCGAGGCCGGATTCGCCAGCCATCCCCGCGCCGCCCGCGAAACCGTGCGCGCCATCGCCAGCCTGACGGATGGCATCGTCACCATCGTGCACCACATCGCCACCGGCTATCTGCACCCGGTCCGCAACGCATCGGAGGGCGAGCGTCTGGCCGTTCTGGCCGTCGGCGGCTACGGGCGGGCCGAGATGGCGCCGTTCTCGGATGTCGATCTGCTGTTCCTGACGCCCTACAAGATCACCGCCTGGGCCGAAAGCGTGGTCGAATCCATGCTTTACATGTTGTGGGATCTGAAGCTGAAGATCGGGCATTCGATCCGCAGCGTGGACGATTGCCTGCGCCTCGGCGCCGCCGACATGACGATCCGCACCTCCCTGGTCGAACATCGTCTCGTCACCGGCCACGCGCCGCTGGCCGAGGAATTGCGTCAGCGGCTGTGGTCGGATCTGTTCGCGAAATCGGTTCCCGAATTCGTCGAGGCCAAGCTGGAGGAACGCGCCCAACGCCATCAGCGGCAGGGTGGGCAGCGCTATGTCCTGGAACCCAATGTCAAGGAGGGCAAGGGCGGCCTGCGCGATCTGCAAACGCTTTACTGGATCGCGAAATACATCCACCGCGTCGATCGCGCCGTGGAACTGGTCGATCTGGGTGTCTTCACCCGCGAAGAGCACCTGTCCTTCTGGCAGGCCGAGGATTTTCTCTGGGCCGCGCGCTGCCATCTGCATCTGATCGCGGGACGCCCCGTTGACATGCTGTCCTTCGACATGCAGGTCGAGGTGGCGCGACGCATGGGATATCACGACACCCAGGCCCGGCGCGGAGTCGAATATTTCATGCAGGATTACTTCCGCCACGCCACCCGCGTCGGCGAACTGACCCGCGTCTTCCTGACCGAACTTGAATCCCGCCATGTGCGCAGCGCGCCGATCCTGGGCCGCATCTTCCGCCGCCGGCGCAAGCTGAAGGCGGGCTTCGTCGATCAGCTTGGCCGTCTGGCCATCCAGGACGAGGCGGGCTTTCTCGCCGATCCGCTCAACATCCTGCGTCTCTTCGAAGAGGCGTTGCGCACCGGCATCCTGATCCACCCCGATGCGATGCGCCTGATCGCCGCCAACCTGGACCGGATCGACGACAGGATGCGCCAGGATCCCGAGGCGATCCGACTGTTCATGGAATTGCTGATCCGCCACGGCAATCCCGAACGCGCGCTGCGCCGCATGAACGAGCTGGGCGTGCTGGCAGCCTTCATTCCGGAATTCGAGCCGGTGGTGGCGATGATGCAGTTCAACCACTATCATCACTACACCGTTGACGAACATTCGATCCAATGCGTCGCCGCCCTGGCCGAGATCGAGCGCGGCGAACATCCCGAAGACCTGCCGCTGTCCCACGCGATCATGGATTCGGGCATCAACCGCCGCGTCCTGTATCTGGCGACGCTGCTGCACGACATCGGCAAGGGCCGCCCCGAGGATCACTCGATCCTGGGCGCCCGCCTCGCCCGCCGCGTGGCCAGCCGCTTCGGCTTTTCCCAGGACGATATCGACAATGTCGAATGGCTGGTGCGCAATCACCTGCTGATGTCGGACGTGGCGCAGAAACGCGATATTTCCGACCCCCGCACGTTGCGCGATTTTGCCAAGGCGGTGAAGACACGCCGGCGGCTGGACATGTTGCTGGTGCTGACCGTCTGCGACATTCGCGGCGTCGGGCCGGGCGTCTGGAACAACTGGAAGGCGGTATTGCTGCGCAAGCTGCATACCGAAACCGCCACGGCGCTGGATAACGGCCTGGAAGAACTGAACCGTGACAAGCGCCAGAACGAGGCCAAGCGATCCCTGCGCCACCTGCTGATCGCCAAGGGCTGGGAGGCCCGCGCGATCCGGGCCGAGATCGCGCGCCACTACGACAATTACTGGCCCGGCCTGCCCTCCGAGACGCAGGCGGTCTTTGCGGAATTGCTGAGCGGCATAGACGCGGACGAGATCAGGACCGACCTGCGCGCCGATCATGACCGCGACGCCACCCGCGCGGCCTTTGTTCTGGCCGATCATCCAGGCATCTTCTCGCGGCTCTGCGGGGCGCTGACGCTGATGGGCGCCAATGTCGTGGACGCGCGCACCTATACCACGCGCGACGGCTACGCGACCGCGGTGTTCTGGGTGCAGGATGCCGATGGCCATCCCTTTGCCGAGGATCGCCTGCCGCGCCTGCGCCAGACAATCCTGCGCACGCTGGGCGGAGAGATCGTGGCGCGCGAGGCCTTCGCCGAACGCGACAAGCCCAAGAAGCGCAACCGCGAATTCCGGTTCCCGACCCATATCACCTTCGACAACGAAGGCAGCGACATCTATACCATCGTCGAGGTCGATACCCGCGACCGTCCCGGCCTGCTCTATGACCTGACCCGGACGCTGGCCTCCAACCACATCCAGATCGTCAGCGCCGTGATCGCGACCTATGGCGCGCAGGTCGTGGACAGTTTCTACGTCAAGGACATGTTCGGCCTGAAACTGCACGGCGATGGCAAACGCCTTGCGCTCGAGAAGAAACTGCGCAAGGCCATCGCCGACGGGACAAGACGGGCAGAGGCATAGATCATGAAATCCGGTTTGGTGCGCGGATTCCTGTCGGTGGGAATCTGGACCTTCGTCTCGCGCGTCTCGGGCTTCGTGCGCGACATCCTGATGGCGGCGTGGCTGGGCACCGGGCCCGTGGCCGAGGCTTTCCTGATCGCGCTGTCGTTGCCCAACATGTTCCGCCGCTTCTTCGCGGAGGGCGCGTTCAACACCGCCTTCGTGCCGATCTTTTCCAAGAAGCTCGACAATCGCCGCGACGCGCTGCGCTTCGCCTCCGAGGCGTTTTCAGGCCTGTTCGTGACCGTGCTGATCCTTTCGGCTGTGGCAATGATCTTCATGCCGGTGCTGGTCTGGCTGATGGCTTCGGGCTTTCAGGGCGACGAACGTTTTGCGCTGGCCGTTGAATACGGCAGGATAACTTTCCCCTATATCCTGCTGATTTCCATGGCGTCCATGGTTTCGGGCGTGCTGAACGCCAATGGCCGCTTCACCGCCGCGGCGGCAGCCCCCGTGCTGCTGAACCTGCTTTTCATCGCGGCGATGGGTCTGGGGCGCTGGCGCGGCTGGGATCTGGGGCTGACGCTGGCCTGGGCCACGCCGGTCACCGGCATCTCGCAACTGGCGCTGGTCTGGTGGGACGCGCATCGCACCGGCTGGACCTTTCTGCCCCGCCGGCCGCGCCTTTCGCCCGACATGCGCCGCCTGCTGGCCGTGGCGCTGCCGGCCGCCTTCGCAGGGGGCGTCGTGCAACTGAACCTGCTGATCGGTCGGCAGGTCGGCTCGCGCTTTGACGGCGCGATCGGCTGGCTGTCCTATTCCGACCGCCTCTATCAACTGCCCCTGGGCGTCGTCGGCGCCGCCGTCGCCGTCGTCCTGCTGCCCGAACTGGCCCGGCGCCTGCGGGCCGGCGACCACGCCGGCGGCCAGTCCGCCTACAGCCGGGCCACCGAATTCGGCCTGTTCCTGACCCTGCCTGCCGCCTTCGCGATCGCCGTCATCGCCCAGCCGATGGTGGCGGCCCTGTTCGAGCGTGGCCAGTTCACCGCATTCGACACCGCGCAGACCGCGAAGGCGCTGGTCGTCTATGCGCTCGGCCTGCCTGCCTTCGTGCTGCAGAAAATCCTGCAACCGCTGTATTTCGCGCGCGAGGATACCCGCACGCCTTTCCGCTTCGCGCTGTGGTCGATGGTGGTGAACGCCGCCGTCGCCTTTGGCCTGATGCAGCCGCTGGGCTTCATCGCGGCGGCGCTTGGCACCACCGTTGCAGCCTGGGTCATGGTTGCGCAGCTCTGGTGGGGCACCCGCGCGATGGGACAGGCCGCCCGCGCCGATGCCCGCCTGCGCCGGACCGCGCCCCGGATCGTGCTGGCCTCTGCGCTGATGGCGATGGCCCTCTGGCTGATCCGCGACTGGCTGGCCGCGTCCGGGATGGCGCGCATTCCCGGCCTCGCCATTCTCGTCTTCGGCGGCGCCGCGATCTATTTCTCGCTGGCCTTCCTCACCCGCGCCTACCGCCTCGGCGATCTCGGGACCGCCGTCAGACGCGGCCGCTGATCTGTCGCGATCCCGCCGCGGCCTTTCGGGGCGGCCGCCCGGATGCTATCGCTGGCGGATCTGCCGGATGGCTCGCGCAACGCCGCCATCGACCAGCAGAAAGCTGAGACCGAAGCCAACGGCGAAACCCGCGATCTCGGCGATCCAGCCATAGCCCGTGCCGCCGAAGACCATCCCGAAGACCAGCTGGAACAGCAGCAGCATCCCGATCAGCGTGAAGGCACGCATCCGGTTCGCATTGGCCGCGGCCAGCCGCGCCCACAGCAGGAAGGTGAAGGCCCCGACCAGCCCGTAGACCGCCGGATAGCCCCCGATCAGCGGCACCGCGCGCCCCGGCAGCGCGGCCATCGCCACGGTATAGACCAGCGCGCCGCCCGCCGCCGATCCGAAGAACAGCATGATCAGGGCCGTGGGCCTGAACTGACGCGCCACCAGGTTGCCAAGCGCCAGCGTGAAGGCCAGCACGAACAGCGACTGCGTGAAAGAGGCATTGACGAAGGAATAGCTGAACAGCCGGTAGATCTGGGCCCAGTCGATCGCGCCCATATCCCACATCCGCTGCACCATCTCGGGCGCATAGGCCGAAAGCTGCATTCCCGCCAGCCGCAATCCCACGCCCTGCGCCCCGCCGATCAGCCCGATCCGGCCCAGCCCGAAAACGGCCTCGCTGGCGATGATGGGCAGCGCCAGCAGCCAGACCGCCATCGGCAGCGGATTCAGCGGCGATTCGGTCAGTCCCTCGCGCATCGGATTTCCTTCTCGGTTGCTCTTGTCGCGGCCAACAGCTAAGCCAGCGCCACGGAAAATCCAAGCAGGCCAGACATGAGCGATCCGATCAATCCGGGCTTTACGCCGCGCATCTTCTCGGGCATCCAGCCCTCGGGCGGGCTGACGCTGGGAAACTATCTGGGCGCGCTGAAACGCTTTGCCGCCCTGCAGGGACAGGGCGCCGAGACGGTCTATTGCATCGTCGACCTGCACGCGATCACCGTCTGGCAGGATCCGCAAATGCTGCGCGCCCGCATCCGCGAGGCCGCCGCCGCTTTCATGGCATCGGGCGTCGATCCCGCGCAATCGATCCTGTTCAATCAGAGCCAGGTCAGCGCCCATGCCGAAATGGCATGGCTTTTCAACACAGTGGCTCGCGTCGGCTGGATGTATCGGATGACCCAGTTCAAGGACAAGGCAGGCAAGAACAGCGAAAACGCCAGCCTCGGACTGCTGGCCTATCCGGCTTTGATGGCGGCCGATATCCTGACCTATCAGGCAACCGCCGTGCCGGTCGGCGAGGATCAGAAGCAGCATCTGGAACTGACCCGCGACATCGCCGCCAAGTTCAACCATGATTACGGCGTCGGTCATTTTCCGATCACCGAACCGCTGATCGAGGGGGTGGCGACCCGTGTCATGTCGCTGCGTGACGGGTCCAGAAAGATGTCGAAATCCGACCCCTCGGATGCCAGCCGGATCAACCTGACCGACGATGCCGACACCATCGCCCAGAAGATCCGCAAGGCCCGCACCGATGCCGACCCGCTGCCGGGCGCCATCGACGGGCTGAAGGACCGCCCCGAGGCGCGCAATCTGGTCAACATCTATGCCGCGCTGGCCGATGAGACCCCCGATCAGGTTCTGGCCCGCTTCGAGGGCCAGGGCTTTGGCGCATTCAAGCCGGCGCTGGCCGACATCGCGGTCTCGGCCCTGTCCCCGATCACCGCGAAGATGACCGAATACATGGACGACCCGGCCGAAATCGACCGCATCCTTGGGGATGGCGCGCTGCGCGCGGACACGGTCGCGACCCCGATCCTCGAGAAGACCAAGCAGATCATGGGCCTGCTGCGCAGCCGGCCCTGAAGACGGTCCGGGACCGGGAAACCGGCCACATTCCCCGTGCAATTTCGGATCACGGGGTTGCGATCCGGGAGGGATTGCGCCTATCACGCGCTCATCGCATGGACCCGGCGCAATTCCGGGTGGCTCTTCCGGCCGCTGATCCGCCGGACAACATGAACCGACAGACAGGATCGCGCCGAGGCCGGTTCGGGGGACCGGCCCGGTCATGGACAGATATTTCATGTTCTCATTCGATACCTACAAACGCCAGTGGACCGGCAATGTCCGCGCCGACCTGCTTTCGGGTCTGGTCGTCGCGCTGGCCCTGATCCCCGAGGCGATCGCCTTCTCGATCATCGCGGGCGTGGATCCCAAGGTCGGGCTCTATGCCAGCTTCTCGATCGCGGTGATCACCGCAATCGCGGGCGGGCGGCCCGGCATGATCTCGGCGGCAACGGCGGCCACGGCGGTGCTGATGGTGACGCTGGTCCGCGACCACGGGTTGCAATATCTTCTTGCCGCGACGGTTCTGGCCGGTCTGATACAGATCGGTTGCGGGGCTTTGAAACTGGGTTTCGTCATGCGCTATGTGTCGAAATCGGTGATGACAGGATTTGTCAACGCGCTGGCGATCCTGATCTTTCTGGCGCAACTGCCTGAACTGGACCCGCGCCAGGTGCCCTGGCCGACCTTTCCGCTGGTCGCAGCGGGGCTGGCGATCATCTACCTGTTCCCGCTCATCACGCGCGCGATCCCCTCGCCGCTGGTCACGATCATCGTGCTGACCGGGTTGAGCCTGATCTTCGGATGGGAGGTGCGGACCGTCGGCGACATGGGCGCTCTTCCCGACACGCTGCCGGTCTTCCTGCTGCCGGACGTGCCGCTGAACGTGGAAACGCTGCGAATCATCCTGCCCTATTCGGTCGCCGTCGCGGTGGTCGGGCTGCTGGAAAGCCTGATGACGCAGAATCTGGTGGACGAGCTGACCGACACCCGGTCCAACCGCAATCAGGAATGTATCGGTCAGGGGCTTGCCAACACCGCGACCGGCTTCATCGGCGGCATGGCGGGCTGCGCGATGATCGGGCAGTCGATGATCAACGTGAAATCGGGCGGGCGCGGGCGGCTGTCATGTTTCGTCGCCGGCGTATTCCTGCTGATCCTGGTCACCGGCCTTGGCGATCTGGTCAGCCGGATTCCGATGCCGGCGCTGGTCGCGATCATGATCATGGTGTCGATCGGCACCTTCTCGTGGTCGTCGATCCGCAACCTGGGCACCCATCCCAGGTCATCCTCGGCCGTGATGCTGGCGACGGTGGCCACGGTCGTCTACACCCACAACCTCGCCATCGGCGTGCTGGTCGGCGTGTTGCTGTCGGGCATCTTCTTTGCCGCCAAGATCGCGCAATTGTTCCGCGTGTCCTCGACGATCTCGGCCGACGGACGCAAGCGGGTCTACAAGATCGAGGGTCAGCTTTTCTACGGCTCGGTCGAGGATTTCATGGCGGCCTTCGATTTCCACGAGGCTCTGGACCGGGTGGTGATCGACGTCAGCCGCGCCCATATCTGGGACATCAGTTCGGTCCAGGCGCTGGACATGGCGATCCTGAAATTTCGCCGTGACGGGGCCGAGGTCGATCTGGTCGGGCTGAACCGGGCGTCCGAGACCATCGTCGACAAGCTGGCGATCCACGACAAGCCCGGCGCGATGGACAAGCTGGCCGCACATTGAGGAGACGCTTCCGATGACCAACCCGATCGTGGCGCTGATCGACGGCTCGAGCTATGCGGCCTCGGTCTGCGAACATGCGGCCTGGGTTTCGGCCCGGACCGGCGCGCCGGTGGACCTGCTGCACGTCCTTGGCCGCCGCGAGGGGGCCGTTCCGCAGGATCTGTCCGGCGCGATCCGGCTGGGTGCGCGGACCCGGCTGCTCGAGGAACTGGCCGAACTGGATGCGCAGCGGTCGAAACTGGCGACGCGGCAGGGCCGGGCCATGCTGGAGGATGCGGCCGAACTGGCCCGCCAGAGTGGCGCGACCGAGGTCCGGACCCGCCTGCTGCACGGCGACCTGATCGAAACCGTCGCCAAGCTGGAGCCCGAGGCCCGCGCCATCGTCATCGGCAAGCGCGGTGTGGCGGCGGATTTCGCCAAGGGTCACCTGGGCTCGAATCTGGAACGGATCGCGCGGGTCAGCCGCAAGCCGGTTCTGGTTGCCTCGCGCGCCTTCCGACCCATCGCCCGCACGATAATCGCCTTCGACGGCGGCGATTCGGCGATGAAGGCTGTCCGCCATGTCGCCGACAGTCCGCTGTATCGCGACCTGGCGATCAGCCTGATCACGGTGTCCGAACCCGGCCCCGCCGCCCAGGCCCGGATCGAGGCTGCTCAGGCCGTGCTGGAAGACGCGGGCCGGAAGGCCGAGGCGCGCTTCGTCCGGGGCGAGCCCGAAACCGCATTGCCGCAGATCATCGCCGATGAGGAATTCGATCTGCTGGTCATGGGCGCCTATGGCCACAGCCGCATCCGCAGCCTGATGATCGGCTCGACCACCACCCAGATGATCCGATCGTGCAAGGTGCCCGTCGTGCTCTACCGCTGATGCGGGCGCTTTCCAGAGCCGTGTCCGAGAATGCAGATCTTCTGCGCGACAGCGCGGGATTTGCTGCGCAATCCGCCTGTCCTTCGAAAAAGCGCCGTCGCGTGCCGTAACGTCCGGGGTCCGGCCCGCGTAATGGCGGATATGGCGGTCGGCGAAAGCGACCGCGCCATTCCGGAGGTGCCGCATGAAACCGATCCATCTGATGGCCGCGCTGGTCCTGATGCTGACGCCCCTGATGCTGAAGCCGGCGGCGGCCCTTGCCGGCGAGCAATATGTGGACGCGACGGGACTTGCCGTTTCGGGCTATGATGTCGTGGCCTACCGCGATCTGGAACAGGTGCCGGCGGGCCGGCCCCAGCCCCGGGCCGTGCCAGGGCGCCGCGACATCACCGCCGAATACAACGGTGCCGTCTTCGCCTTTGCCACAGCCGCCAACCGCGACCGGTTCCTGACCGACCCGGCCCGCTACGCGCCCCGATATGACGGACATTGCGCCTATGGCGTCGCCAGGGGCAACAAGGTTCCGGGCAACCCCGATCTGTGGCGCATCGTCGATGACAGGCTGTATCTGAACATCACCCCGGACGTCGCCGGGCTCTGGCAGGCGGACATCCCCGGCAACATCGCCATCGCCGAGGAAAACTGGCCGGCGATCGAGCCCGCGAAAGCCTCGGACCGCGCGATACCCGATTTCACCCCCGATGAGCCGCAGGCAGGTCGGTAACCGCTGTCCGCGCCCTTCGCAGCGCAGCACAGGAAAGGACAAGACCATGACCATGCCCGACATCCAGACCGTCACCGGCGACACCGGAACCGGTTGGCCGCCGCTGAACGCCCGCACCCTGGGGATGATGATGATCGCGGGCGTGGTGGCCACCATGGCCTTCGACCTGTGGGGCCAATTGATCAGTCCGGGACTGGGTCTGGCGGCGTTGTCGCCGCACGGGCTGGCCAAAAGCCTGCTGGGCCGTCTGGGCCTGCCCAATGGCGATTTCGCGGGATATTTCGTGCATTTCTACGGCGTCGGACTGCTGGGCTATCCGATCGGCTGGCTGTTCGTGTTCCGCCCGGTCTGGAACGCCGTCACCGGCGGCCGGGGCGGGGCGCTGCTGGCCTCGGCCGTCTACGGATTCGGGCTGTGGGTCTTTGCCATCGGCGGCATCACCGCGATTGCCGGGCTGCCCTTCTTCCTGAACTTCACCGGGATCACCTGGGTTGCGCTGGTCGGCCACGTCCTTTACGGCATCGTGCTGGTTGCGGTGATGCGGCTGATGCAGCGGGCCTGAACGGGCCGCGCGGATGCCGCCATCAGGGTGGGGGAGATCTGCCGATGTCGTCTGAAGCTCCGCTGGACGGGATCACGGTTCTGGACATGTCGCGGATCCTGGCGGGGCCGACGGCCACTCAGGCGCTGGCCGATCTGGGCGCCGAGGTGATCAAGATCGAACGCCCCGGCATGGGTGATGACACCCGCAAATGGGGTCCGCCCTTCGTCACCGGCGCGGATGGCACGGCAACCGGCGAAAGCGCCTATTACCTTTGCGCCAATCGCGGCAAGCAATCGGTCGCCATCGACATCGCCACGCCCGAGGGCCAGGCGCTGATCGGGCGGCTGGCCGAACGCGCCGACATCCTGGTCGAGAACCTCAAGACCGGCGACACGGCGCGCTACGGGCTGGATTTCGCCAGCCTGTCGCGGCGCAATCCACGGCTGATCTATTGTTCCATCACCGGCTTCGGCCAGACCGGGCCGAACGCGGCGCGGGCGGGATACGATTTCCTGATCCAGGGCGAGGCCGGGATCATGAGCCTGACCGGCGAGGCCGATGGCCGGCCACTGAAGGTGGGCGTCGGCGTGGCCGATGTGATGTGCGGCATGTATGCGCTCAGCGGCATTCTGGCGGCCTTGCAGGCCCGCCACCGCACCGGGCGCGGCCAGCATATCGACCTGAGCCTGTTCGACACGCAGGTGGCCTGGCTGATCAACCAGGGCGTCGGCTATCTGACCGACGGAAAGGTGCCGCCGCGGCGCGGCAACGACCATCCGACCATCGTGCCCTATGGCAGCTTTCCGGCTTCTGACGGGGATTTCATCCTGGCGGTGGGCAATGACGCGCAGTTCCGCCGCTTTGCCGCCGAGGCGGGCGATCCCGCCATGGCCGAGGATCCGCGCTTTGCCACCAACACCGCCCGCGTGACCCATCGCGACCAGCTGATTCCGCGGATCGAGGCGCTGACCCGGATCCGCAGCCGGGCCGACTGGCTGGACAGGATGGCGTCGATCGGCGTGCCCTGCGGGCCGGTGAACGACCTGCGGCAGGTCTTCGAAGGTCCGCAGGTTGCCGCGCGCGAGATGCGCATCAGCCTGCCGCATCCGCTGGCGGGCGCCGGCGCGGTCGAGCTGATCGGCAATCCGCTGAAATTCAGCGACACGCCGGTCCGCTATGGCAACGCACCGCCGCTGTTGGGCCAGCACACGGCCGAGGTTCTGGGCCGGCATCTGGATCTGGACGCCGAGGAACTGCGCGATCTGGAAGCGTCCGGGGCGATCGGGCTGCCCTCGCCCGCATCAGCGCCGTGACCGGACCCGCGACAGGCGCCGACATCATCGGCGCGGCCCTGGCCGGGGCGGGCGCCAGCCGCGCCTTCGGCGTGCCGGGCGGCGAGGTCCTGGCCCTGATCGAGGCGCTGGACCGCGCGGGCGTGGGCTTCACGCTGGTCCGGCACGAGAATGCCGGCGGCTTCTTCGCCGAGGGGCATTGGCACATGACCGGCGATCTGCCGGTGCTGGTGGCGACCCTGGGGCCCGGGGTCGCCAATGCGGTCAATGTCATCGCCAACGCGATGCAGGACCGGGTGCCGCTGATCGTTCTGACCGGCTGCGTCGATGCCGCCGAGGCCGAAAGCTATACCCATCAGGTCCTCGATCATCAGGCGCTGCTGCGTCCGGTGGTCAAGGCCAGCTTTCGCCTGCATCAGGGTGCGGTGGGCGCGGTGATCGCCAAGGCCATCGCCATCGCGACCAGCGGCCAGCCCGGCCCGGTTCATGTCGATGTGCCCATCGGCGTGGCCGAGAACCCCGGCGACGAGGCCCGAGCCGCAACGATTCCGCCCGCCCGCCCCGGCCTGCCGGATGCATCCTCGCTGGCGCGGGCGCAGGCTGCGCTGGCGGGGGCGATGCGGCCGCTGATGATCGCCGGGGTCGATGCGGTGAACGAAGGCGCGGGCCCGACCATTGCCGATTTCTGCCGCGCCCACGGCGTGCCGCTGATCACCAGCTACAAGGGCAAGGGCCTGATGGACGAGGCCGATCCGCTGTCGCTGGGCGGGGCCGGGCTGTCGCCGCGCGCCGACCGGGTGCTGATGCCGCTGATCGCACAGGCCGATGTGATCGTGATGGCCGGCTATGACCCGATCGAGATGCGGGCCGGCTGGCGCGACCCCTGGCGGCCCGACCAGACCGCGATCGAGATCACCCCGGTCGCGCGCGGCCACGGGATGCACCGCATCGACGAATTGCTGATCGGTGCCATCGCACCGACGCTGGCCGCGCTGCGCCACGACGTGGCCACGCCACGCTGGCCTGACGGGGCGCCGGGACAGGCGCGCAGGGCGCTGGAGCGCGCCTTCGATCCGCCGCCGGGCTGGGGGCCGCATCGGGCGTTCCAAAGGCTGCGGCAGCTGCTGCCACCCGAAACGGTGGTGACGGCGGATTCGGGCGCGCACCGGATTCTCGCCAGCCAGATCTGGACCTGTCCGGCGCCGCGGCTGATGCTGCAATCCAGCGCGCTTTGCACCATGGCCTGCGCGCTGCCGCTGGCGGCGGGGGCGAAACTGGGCCGGCCGGATACGCCGGTTCTGGCGATCCTGGGCGATGGCGGGCTGGAGATGGGCGCCGGCGACCTGGCCAGCCTGCGCGATCTGGGCCTGCCGGTGATCCTGTGCGTGCTGGTCGATGGCAGCCTGTCGCTGATCGAGATGAAACAGCGCGCCAGCCAGCGCGGCAATCTGGGCGTCGATTTCGCGGGCCGGACCGATTTTCCGGCGCTGGCCCGTGCCTTTGGCGGCCATGGCGCCTGGATCGAGGACGAAGACACGCTGGAGGTCCAGACCCGCGCCGCGCTGGACCGCGACCATTTCAGCCTGCTGGCGCTGCGGATCGGGCCGCGCGCCTATGACGGCGCGTTCTGAACCCGCGCATCGCCCCGCCTGCCCGGCAGCCGCCATCGCAGCATCAGCGCATAGCCCGCAAAGGCCGCCACCGCCCAAACCCAGCCATGCAGGCTGCCCGAGGTGACGCCGCCCATCAGCGCGCCGATATTGCAGCCCGAGGACAACCGCGCACCATAGCCCATCGCCAGCCCGCCCAGTGCCGCGGTGGCGACCTCCCGCCCCGAGACGGTCCAGACCGGACGGAACCGCCCCGCCAGCGAGGCCGCCGCCATCGCCCCCGCGATCAATGCGAGATTGGTGACCGATGTGGCATGGGCCAGCACCGGCTGCGTCAGCTGCGCGCGCCGCCCGCCCGACCAATAGGGCCAGTCCGCGACCGAAAACCCCAGGGCCTGATAGATCTTGGCCCCCCACAGCGCGAAAGCCTCGGTCACGCCCCAGGGCCGGTGCAGGCTCAGAAACATGCCCAGGGCCGCGATGGCCAGGACCAGCGCCCCGAACCAGGCCGGCCAGGGGCCTCGCAGCAGGCGGAACGGCGGCACGGACCGTGACGCCGGGATGGGGCGGCTGCGCTCGGGCAGGCGGCTGAGCCAGGCCAGCGCGGCGCAAAGGCCCAGGCTGATGGCAATGGCGCCGGGGGTGCCGAAGGTTGCCGGCAGCGACAATGCCGGCAGGCGCGGCAGCGACAGCCAGAACGGCACATGGGCGGTGCCCAGCAGCGATCCGGCGATGAAGAAGGCCAGAGTCACGAGCATCCGCGTATTGCCGCCCCCCGCCACAAACAGGGTCCCCGAGGCGCAGCTGCCCGCCAGCGCCATGCCGATGCCGAAGATCGCGGCCCCCGCCAGGAACCCGACCCCGACCGGCACGACCCAGCCCGAGGCGCCGCCGAGGGCAATCAGCGTCAGGCTGACCGGCAGGATCAGCGCCAGAAGCAGCACCTGCGCGCGGACGCCGCTGCCGTCGCCCTGTGTCAGACAGCGCCGCCAGCCTCCGGCAAAGCCGAAGGCTGCGTGATAGAAGGCAAAGCCGCCCAGAAACCCGGCCAGCGCCGCGCCCATGCCCGCGGCCCGCCCCATCATCGCCTGCGAAGCCAGCAGCGCGGCCAGCGCCAGGATGGACAGCAGAAGTGGGGTCTTGTTGGGCATGGCGCCTGTCCCCCGGGGGGCGGCTTCTTGCCGCCGTCCGCAAGTGGTTCGCCCCCTGTATGACAAAAACTGTAACATTCCGGCGGCGGTGTTCGTATAGAACCCCGGATGCGGTGTCATGCAAAGGGGTTGCCGGGCCTCAGGCGCCAGCCACGCGCGATTTTGATCACAGGAGGCCAGCATGGCATCGATGACGGACCTGTCGGGAATGGACGTCACGACCGACGCGCGGCTGGTGCCGCTGTGGGATCGCGTGATCCGCGGCATCCTGTCCCATTCAGCCGCCACCGGAGACGATCTGAACGCGGTAATCGCGGCCGACGGCGACTTTGCGCTGGCCCAGGCGATCCGGGGCCTGTCCTGCCTGATGCTGGGCCGTGCCGAGATGACGCAGACCGCCCACGAGGCAATGGCGCGGGCGCGGACCGCCGCCCGACGCCGCCCGCCGACCCCGCGCGAGGCGGGCTATGTCGCGGCGCTGGAACTTTGGCTGTCGGGCCGGCCCTCGGCCGCCGCCGCGCGGGTCCAGCAGATCCTGGACGACCATCCGCGCGACGCGCTGGCGATGAAGCTGGTCCACGCGATCCATTTCATCATGGGCCGCCCGCAGGCGATGCGCCGCTCGGTCGAGGCGGTGCTGCCACACTGGGAAGATCACCCGGCGCGCGGCTATCTGCTGGGCTGCCATGCCTTCACGCTGGAAGAGACCGGCGAATACGCCGCCGCCGAGGCGGCCGGAAAGCACGGGGTGGACCTGGCTCCGGACGATGCCTGGGGGCTGCACGCGGTGGCCCATGTCCATGACAGCACGGGACGCGCGCGCGAGGGGCTGGATTGGCTGACGGGACGCGAATCGTCCTGGGCGCATTGCAACAATTTCCGCTTCCATGTCTGGTGGCACCGGGCGCTGATGTATCTGGATCTGGGCGATTTCGACGCCGCGCTGGATCTGTACGACCGCGAGGTCCGGTCCGAGCGGACCGACGATTACCGCGACATCTCGAACGCGGCCTCGCTGCTGTCGCGGCTGGAGATCGAGGGCGTCGATGTCGGCCGCCGCTGGGACGAACTGGCCGATCTGTCCGAAAAACGTTCCAGCGATGGCAGCCTGGCCTTCGCCGACCTGCATTATCTGCTGTCGCTGATCGGCGGCGGGCGCGACGAGGCCGCGGCCGGGCTGGTCGCGCGCATGGCCAGCGCCCGTGCGAGCGAGGGCGAGGCGGCGGCGATTCTTGCCGATCCGGGGCAGCGGATCGCGGCCGGCCTCCAGGCCTTCGGCAGCGGCAGCTACGCACGCGCCTGGCTGAACCTGCGCGGCGCCGCGCCGGAATTGCAACGGATCGGCGGCAGCCATGCGCAGCGCGACGTGTTCACCCGGCTGACGATCGAATCGGCGCTTCTGGGCGGCTATCCGGATGCGGCCGAACAGATGCTGCACGAACGCCGCCGATTGCGCGGAGGCTTCGAGGATGGCTATACCCGGCGCAGGCTGGATCTGCTGAACGCCGCGCGCGAACGGGCGGTCTGACCGCGCCGCCGCCGCCCGGCCATCCGACATCCGACGGAGAATCCCGACCATGACCGCCCCGCCGCCTGCCGCTGCCATCCAGCCCGCCGCCCGGCCCGCCACCCCGTCCGCGGGTTCCGCCGATGCCGACCGTTCGCAGGCGCTGGCCCTGTCCGGCACGCCGGCCAGGGCGCGCGATCCACGGCTGGATTTCTTTCGCGGCCTCGGGATGTATATCATCCTGATCGCCCATATCCCCGGCAATCCCTGGACCCTGTGGATTCCCGCCCGTTTCGGCTTTTCGGACGCGACCGAGATCTTTGTCTTCTCGTCGGGCATGGCCTCGGCCATGGCCTTCGGCGCGGTTTTCGCCCGGGCCGGGATGGCACTGGGCGCATTGCGTGTCGCACACCGGGTCTGGCAGGTCTATTGGGCCCATATCGGGGTTTTCGTGGTCACGCTGTTCTGCATGGTGGCGCTGAACATGACCGGCTGGTTCGAAAGGGATTACGTCGGCGCGCTGAACCTTTATCCGTTCCTGAACGATCCGGGGCCGAATCTGGTCGGGTTGCTGACGCTGACCTATGTGCCCAATTACTTCGACATCCTGCCGATGTATCTGGTCATTCTGGCGCTGATCCCCGTGATCATCGGGCTGGCGCGGATTCACGTCGCGCTGGCAATGGCGGCCTCGGTGGCGCTGTGGATGGCGGGTTCGCTCAAGGGGGTCGGACTGCCGGCGGAATTGTGGTTCCAGCCCCCCAGCGACCGGCAATGGTTCTTTGACCCCTTCGCCTGGCAGCTCGTGTTCTTTACCGGCTTTGCCTTCATGTCGGGCTGGCTGCCCGCGCCGCCTGTCAGGGGCTGGCTGATCGCGCTGGCCATCGTTGTGATCGTGGCGACGGTTCCCTTTGCCTGGTTCCGGATCATCGGCGTCTCGGATTTCGTGCGCGAGTGGCGCGACGAGTGGAAAATCCTGATCGACAAGACCCATTTCGGGCTGCTGCGCTATGTCCATTTCCTGGCGCTGGCCTATCTGGCCTGGATCGCGGCCGGGCCGGGCGGCGCAAGGCTGTCTGGCGGGCGGTTCCGAAACGGGATCGTCGGCGTCGTGCGCAAGGTCGGGCAGCAATCGCTGGCGGTGTTCATGTCGTCGATGGTGCTGGCGCGGCTGCTGGGGGTGATGCTGGATCTTCTGGGCCGGAACCTGGCCAGCGTGGCGCTGGTCAACCTGCTGGGGGCCGCGATCATCACCGCCATCGCCTATTTCGTCGGCTATCTGAAGCGGCAGCCCTGGCGGCAGCCGGCGGGGAAGACCGCGCCGGCCAGGGTTCAGGCCGGCGGGCATGGCGCCGGCGCCGCTATCGCGGCGGCGCGGCCATGATCCGGCGGCAGATCGGGCTGCTGATTTCGCTGGTGATGCTGGCGCTGGCGCTGCCGGGTCTGGCGCGGGCCGGATGCGCCGACCGGAAGGCGGCCTGCCAGGTTCAGGCGGGCGCGGTTTCAGGCAGCTATCATCTGGTCCTGCCCGGGGGCGAGGCGCCGCCCGGTGGCTGGCCGGCGGTGGTGATGCTGCATGGCTGGGGCAGTGACGGATCCGGGATCCTGGCCATGTCCGGGGTGGTTCGCGAGCTGACCGGGCGTGGCTATGCGGTGATCGCCCCGGATGGCAGCCCGCGCGAGGGGCGCGACGGGCGGCAATGGCTGTTTCCGCGCCAGGGGCGCGCGGCTGGCCGTGACGAGGGCGCGTTCCTGCGCGCCGTGGCCAACGATGCCGCCCGCCGCCAGGGCCTGAACCGGGCGCGGATGGTTCTCGCGGGATTTTCGGTCGGCGGCTCGATGGTCAGTTACGTGGCCTGCGACACGCCCGGCAGTTTCGCCGCCTATGCCCCGGTCGGCGGCAGTTTCTGGCGACCGATGCCGCGCGCCTGCGCCGGTCCGGTGCGGCTGTTCCACACCCATGGCTGGCGCGACGGCACCGTCCCGCTGGAGGGTCGCGCGGTCGGTGGCGGCACGGCGGTGCAGGGCGATGTCTTCGCCGCCATGGCGATCTGGCGCGCGGCGAACCGCTGCCCGCGCAGCCAGCCCGACGGTTTCGCGGGCGATCCGTCGTTCCAGATCCGGCGGTGGAGCGATTGCGCGCCCGGCGCATCGCTGGTCCTCGCGCTGCATCCGGGCGGCCATGTGGTGCCGAAGGGCTGGGCGACGGCGATGCTGGACTGGTTCGAGGCCGGGCCGTGACCGACCGGCCCTGATCGCGCGGGCGGACAGGACGGACCAGCCGATGCCGTCGCCGGATGTCGTGCCGGTGCCTGCCTGGATGCCGTGGCAACCGATCCTGCGCAGCACCTGCCGGACCGGTTCCTGTTGCAGGCGGCGCGCCGGACCGGGACCGGCTGCGATTGCCACCGCCCGATCGGACGACGCCCCGCGCGGCGTTCAGCGGCCCAGCAGCAGTGCGGGCTCGGCGCGGCCTGCGATTCCGGCGGGCGCCTGATAGACACAGCCCTGCCCCGCATCCGGTGCCTCGATTCCCTGCCGCGCGGTGGTGACGAACAGGGTCGCGAAATCCGGCCCGCCGAACGCGGGACAGGATGCGTGCCGCCCGCCCACCGCGATGGCCCGATCGAAGCTGCCATCGGGGCGATAGCGGGCCACGCGCCCGGCGCCCCACTGCGCGTTCCAGACCCCGCCCTGGGCATCGGTCTGGGCGCCGTCGGGGTTCAGTCCTTCCGCGGCAAGATCGGCGAAGACTTCGGGCGCGCCATCGGGCCAGCCCTGCGCATCCAGCGCGACCGTCATGATCCGGCCGGTCGGGGTATCGGCGAAATAGGCGCGGCGTCCATCCGGGGCGAAACAGATCGCATTGGGGATGGTGATCGCGGTGAACAGCGGCGCGACCGCCCCCCGGTAATAGCGATAGATCGCCCCCGCCCCCGGTTCGGCCCGCTTGCCCATGGTCGAGACCCAGAACCCGCCCATCGGATCGGCCCGTCCGTCATTGCAGCGCGTCGCAGCGTTGTCGGCCTCGATTCCGGCCAGCGGCTCGTGCGCGCCGCTGGCGATGTCGAAAAGCCGCAGCCCGGTCTCGGTTGAAATCGCCAGCGTGTCGGCATCGACCCAGGCGGCGGCGGCGGCCATCTGGCCGATCGGCCATTCCCGCGCGCCCTGCGCGTCGCGGCTGAGCAGCCGTCCGTCGAGGATGTCGAACCAGAACAGCTGACCGCGCAGCGGGTGCCACAAAGGTCCTTCGCCCAGAAAACAGGCGCGGCCATCAAGGATCCCCGCCGTCATGCCGCGCACGCCCCGTCAAAGCGGGCTATCAGCTCGCGCGCCCTCGCGGCGACGGTCGCGGCGCTGTCGCCGGGCTTGTAGAGCGCCGATCCGATCCCGTATCCGGCGGCACCGGCGCGGTGCCAATCGGCCATGTTGTCGGCCGAGACGCCGCCCACCGCGAACAGCGGCACCTCCGGCGGCAGCACGGCGCGCATTGCGCGCAGTCCCGCCGGGCCGATCAATTCGCCGGGAAACAGCTTCAGACCGTCCGCCCCTGCGGCCAGCGCGGCAAAAGCCTCGGTCGGGGTCATCACGCCGGGAAAGCTGTCCATCCCGGCGGCCTTGCTGGCCGCGATCACCGCCGGATCGCAATTGGGCGAGACGATCAGCCGCGCGCCGGTCGCGGCCACCTCGCGCACCTGACCGGGGGTCAGCACCGTGCCCGCGCCGATCAGCGCATCCGACCCGTAGGCCGTGACCATGCGGGCGATGCTGTCCAGCGGTTCGGGCGAGTTCAGCGGCACCTCGATCCGGGTCACGCCCGCCTCGATCAGTGCCCCGGCCACGGGCAGCGCCTCGGTCGGGGTGATTCCGCGCAGGATGGCGATCAGGGGGCGGCTCATGGCTGGGCTCCGGTGTCATGGGAAATTTCCAGGCTGTGGCGCGCGGCAAAAAGCCCGGCGAGGGTCAGATATTCGGCGTCATGGACGGTGGCGGCGATCCCGCGGGTCGCCAGCGCCCGGGCATAAAGCGGGCTGAGCACGCGGCTGCCGATCAGCGCCACCGTTCGGCCCGCCCACAGATCGCGCGTCGCGGCCAGTTCCCAGCCGATCAGCAGCCCGGACAGACGCGAGGCAGCGGTCGCGGGGGCGAGATCGTTCAGCAATGCCCCGGCCCGCAGACCGAACAGCGCGCCATAGGCCGCGGCCGGATCGGTCAGCGCCGCCTGACAGGCCGCGTCGAAGGCGGCCATGTCGTCACCTCCCGCGCCCAGCATGTGCCGCAGGATCGAACGATGGGCGAGCAGATCGAAGATCTCGCCGGTCATGCAGCTGCGGAAACAGGCAACGCGCCCGCCCGCAATCGTGACCCATTTGGTATGGGTCCCCGGCAGGCAGACCGCGCCGTCGAAATCCGGATCGCGCAGGCTCAGGCCGGCAATCTGGGTTTCCTCGCCGCGCATCACGTCGGGCGGGCTGTCCTGACGCAGGCCGCAGGCGATGAAGACCGGCCGCGCGGCGTGCCCCGGCACCCTGACCAGCCGCGGCCGCGCCGGACAGGGCACCGGCGTATAGGGCGCCTCGAACCAGCCCTGGCGCGCGCCGACCATGCCGCAGGCGACGACCGGGGCCACCCCCCATCCCCGCAGCGCCGATTCCAGCACCGGGCCGAATTCCGAGGGCGCCAGACGGCCCATCCCCTGATCCGAGACACGGCGATCCAGCACCCGGTCGCCATTCATGGCCCACAGCCGCAGATGCGTCGTGCCCCAATCGGCGGCGATCCAGTCGGGGTTGGCGTGGCTCATGCCCTTTCTCCTTCGATCACCCGGATCCGCTGTGGAAAGGTCCATGGCAGGGTGACGCCGCGCCGCATCAGCGCCTGACCGCTGGCCGTGACCGGCCCGGCCTTCAGCGCCGGCAGCCCGCGCGAAAGCCGCGTGCCCTGCCCGGTATCAAGCAAGCGCAGCCGATAGCGGGCATCCGGCTGCAGCCCGGCCAGCCGCAGCGGCCGGGGCAGGATCGGCGCCGAACTGGCCATCTGCGCGGCGAAGGCCACGAAGCGGCGGCCGTCGCGGGCCAGTTGCATTTCGGCCAGAACGGCCGGATCGGCGCTGTCCAGCCGCAGGATATCGGCCTCCATCCGCCAGTCGCGACCCGCCTTCCACCACGCGGTCACGTCGCGCAGCACCCGCGCCTCGTCATCGGTCAGTTCGCGCGGGTCCATCTCGAATCCCATGTGCCGCTGGGCCGCGGTCCAGGCGCGGGTGTGGATGTCGATCTCGCGCCCCGACGTGTGGCAGATGCGGGGGCCGACATGGCTGCCGGTGACGCAGGCGGGCAGGAACAGCGCTGCGTCGTGCTGGATGCGCAGCCGTTCCAGCGCGTCATTGCTGTCCGACAGCCAGACCCGTGCGGCGCGTTCGAGAATGCCGAAATCGATCCGCCCCCCGCCCGAGGCGCAGCTTTCGAATTCGACGCCCGGATGGGCCGCACGCAGCCGGTCCAGCACGTCATAAAGTCCGCGCGCCTGCGCCGCGTCCGTATGCGGCAGCACCCGGTTATGATCCCATTTCACATAGCCGATCGCGTGAGCCGAAAGAACGGCGTCGACGGCTGCGAAAAGATGGTCGCGGACCACGGGCCGCGACAGGTCCAGCACGCATTGGCCGCGGCCCTCGATCTGATCCCCGGCCCCGAGGATCCAGTCGGGATGGGCGCGCGCCAGTTCGCTGTCGCGGTTGGCCATCTCGGGTTCGAACCAGAGGCCGAAATCCATGCCCAGCCCGCGCACATGCGCGATCAGCGGACCCAGCCCGTCGGGATACTTGCGCGGATCGACCTGCCAGTCTCCGAGGCTGGTCGTGTCGTCGTCGCGCCGGCCGAACCAGCCGTCATCCAGCACGAATCGTTCCGCGCCAAGCGCGGCGGCGCGGCTGGCGATGTCTTTCAGCGCGGCCAGATCGTGATCGAAATAGACTGCCTCCCAGCAATTATAGTGGACCGGGCGCGGGCGGGCCTGCGGCGCGCGGGCGCGCAGATACCGCTGGAACGCCACCGCGCAGCCGTTCGAGCCCTGATCCGAAAAGGCCGCGTAAAGCGTCGCGGTGCGAAAATGCCGTCCCGGCCCCGGCTCGGCGCCCGAAGCGTGGCCGAACTGGATCTGGCGGCGGCCGTCTGGCAATTCCTCGGCCAGCATCCGGTGCCCGCCCGACCAGGCGTAATGGAAGGCGCGGGTCTCGCCCGTGGTCTTGGCGGCGCCGCGGTCGGGCAGGATCAGGCCGGGGAAATGTTCGTGCCCGGTGCGGCCGGTATGATTGTCGCGCACGCGCTGGCCGGGGCGCCAGGCTGACGTCGCGATCTGGAATTCGCCGCACCAGCGGCCGGAAATTTCCAGCATCTCGTCGGCCAGTTGCGGGCCCGGAAAGACCGGCGCGGCCAGCCAGTGCAGGATGATCGGCCGATCGCTGTCGATTTCGGCCTGCGCCGCGACCAGACCTGTATCCGCGTCCAGCGCAAAGCTGGCGCGATAGCCGATGCCGGTGGCCGCGCAACGATAGGACAGCGCCAGCCGCCCTTCGGCCGTCTCGTCGCCCTGAAGGCGGAAGGCGGGGCGCAGCGGGCGGCCCTGTAGATCGCGCGCGATCAGCCCCGGCTCGCCCGGGAAGCTTTGCGAGGCTTCCGGGCAGATCGACAATTCGGGCAGCCGATCCAGCATCCCGCCGGTGACATCGGCCAACCCCGAGCGGGCCAGCGCCGCCAGATCCTCGTCCGGCGGCAGGGGCGCGCCCCAATAGACGATCTCGGGCAGGCGGGCGTCGCGGCTGGCCAGGACCAGGCTTTGCCGCGCATCGTCCAGCGACCAGGTTCGGATCATTACTTCACCGCCCCCAGCGTCAGCCCCGCGATGAAGTGTTTCTGCATCAGAAAGAACATCGCCACCGGCGGCAATGCGGCCAGGATCGATCCGGCCGAAACCAGTTGCCAGGCCGCCACCCATTGCCCGTTCAGCGATTGCAGTCCGGCGGTGATCGGCTGCGTGCCGGCCCCGGTCGTCAGCACCGTTGCCCAGAAATAATCGTTCCAGATGAAGGTGAAGACCAGCACCGACAGGGCCGCGATGGCGGGCCGCACCAGCGGCAGCACGACATGCCAGAAGATCTGCCATTCGCTGACGCCCTCGACGCGGGCGGCCTCGATCAGTTCGCGCGGCAGCGCCTTGATGAAATTGCGCATGAACAGCGTGCAGAACCCGGTCTGGAAGGCAATGTGGAACAGCGCCAGCCCGGTAATGGTATTGTATAATCCCATCGTCACCGTCAGGTCGCGCACCGGAACCATCAGGATCTGGAAGGGCACGAAATTGCCCGCCACGAAGAGGAAGAAGACGATCAGGTTGCCCCTGAACCTGTAGACCGCCAGCGCATAGCCGGTCAGGCAGGACAGCGCCACCGCCCCGATCACCGTCGGGATCGTCACCCGGAAAGAATTCAGCATGTAGCTGGCGAAGGGCGAATTGCGGAACACGTCGAGATAGTTCGAAAACGCCAGGTAGGACGGCACCCCGAAATAATTGCCCTGCGCCAGATCGCTTGAGGGACGGACCGAGGTCAGGGCCACGCCCAGCAGCGGCAGAAGCCACAGGATCAGCATCACCGGCAATGCGATCTGGTAGGTGGTCCGCGCGGCCGGGCTCATGGACTGGACGGGTCTGGGAAACATCTCAAAGCCCCTTTTCGTCGCGCCACATCTTCCAGATGAAGCCCGAGATGAAGATCATCATGATCGCGAACAGGACCACCGCGATGGCCGCGCCGTATCCCATGCGATAGCCGTATTCCGACAGCGCCTGTTCATACATGTAGAAGGACAGCACCCGCGACGATCCGAACGGTCCGCCATCAGTCATGATCGACACCAGATCGAAGCTGCGCAGGGCGCCGATGACGGTCACCACGACGGCGATGAAGGTCGCTGGCCGAAGCTGCGGCAGCACCACGTACCACAGCATCTTCAGCCCCTTGGCGCCGTCCAGCCGGGCGGCCTCGATCTGGTCGGGGGCGACCGCGTTCAGGCCGGTCAGATACAGGATCATGCAATAGGCGATCTGCGGCCAAAGACCTGCGGCGATGATGCCGTAGGTCACGGTATCGGGGTTGGCAAGCACCGCCACGCCCTCGCCGCCGAACCATTTCGTCATCTCGAAGAACAGCCCGAAACCGGGCGCGTAGAACCACGAGAAGATCAGGCCGACCACGACCTGCGAAATCACGAAGGGAAAGAAGAACAGCGATTTGTAGATGCGGATGCCGCGCACGGTCTGGTTCAGAAACAGCGCAATGGCCAGGCCGGCCGGGATCGCCAGCATGTACAGGACCAGCCAGATCACGTTGTTCTTGAGGCTGGTGTAGAAGGCCGGATCGCCCCACAGCTCGGCATAGTTGGAAAGCCCCGTCCAGACCTTCGGGCTGAGCCCGTCCCAGTCGAAGAACGAGATCCGGATCGACTGGCCGATCGGGATGATGACATAGACCAGGAACATGATCGCGCCGGGGGCCAGGAACAGCCAGGGCGCCAGCTTGCGCCCCAGCCTGCGGCGGCGCGGCGCGGGCGGGCCATTTGGCGGCAGCGCGGCGGCGGGCGAGACGGTCATCGTCGCACTCCTCGGATCAGGAAGGGGGGAAAGGCGGGCGGCACCCGGTTCCGGGAACCGCCCGCCACGCGCAGGATCAGTTCTTGTAGACGCGCTGGCGGACCGATTCGAGCCGTTCCAGGATCGCGTCCAGACGGTCGGGATAGGCCATGAATTCCTGGAATCCCTCCATCCCGGCCTTGGCCATCTGCGCTGGCGCGTCGCGGTCGAAGAACTGGGCGATGCCGCCCTCGGCGGTGGACAGCACCTCGAAGCCCTGTTTCAGGAACGGATCGTCCCCCACGGTCGAATTGACGTTGATCGGCAACTGGCCCAGCGTTTCGTTCATCGCGGTCTGCACATCGGCGCGCGCCACATAGGCCAGGAATTTCTTGGCATCCTCGACGTTCTTGGCGCCTGCCGGGATGTGGATCGTGTCCGTCGGCGCCTCTTCGGCACGCGGGATGCCCGGCGTGATCTCGGGAAAGTCCATGAAGCCCAGCGTCTCGTCCGTCATCCCGCCATCGCGGAAGGTGGCGACGGCGAAATTGCCCATGACGTAGTTCGCGGCCTTGCCCTGCACGATGTTGGACACCGCGTCCTGCCAATCGATCGCGGCGACGTTGGGCGTGGTATAGGGCAAAACCCTGGCCCATTCGGCAAAGACCTTGCGCACGCGGTCGTCGGTCCAGGGAATCTCGCCGTTGGTCAGCTGCATGTGGAAATCGTAGCCGTTCGTGCGCAGGTTGAGATAGTCGAAGATTCCGGCGGCGGGCCACAGCGCCTTGGTCCCGGTGGTCAGGCAATCGATGCCGATTTCCTTGAACTTCTCGCAATTCGCGATGAAGTCGTCCCAGGTCTTGGGCACCTCGACGCCGGCCTGCTTGTAGACATCCTTGTTGTAGTAGATGCCCCACTGGTAATAGGTGTAGGGCACGCCCCATTGCTTGTCGTCGATGGTCATCGACGACAGCGCCGGCGCCAGCGATTCCTTCAGCCCGTTCTCCTCCCAGACATCCGAGACATCGGTGAACTGTCCGGCATTGACGAAGGGCGCCATGCGGTTGCCTGCATACCAGTTGGCCAGATCCGGGCTGTCGGCGGTCAGGAAGTTGCGGATCGCGGTCTTGTAGCCTTCGTGATCGAAGGTGTTGACCGTGACCTTCACATCGGGGTTTTCCTCCTCGAACCCCTTTACCAGTTGCTCGAAGGCGGCCTTGGGTGCCGGATCGGAGGCATCGGTGAACAGGGTCAGATCGCGTTGCTGGGCCATGGCGGGCAAGGCAAGCGCGGCCATCAGCGCCGTCAGCGCGGTGGTTCTTGGCATCGTCATTCGGGTCTCCTCCCCATTTTCGCCGGTAAAACAGCCAGCATCTTGTTTCAC
Source organism: Paracoccus sp. UBA889 (assembly GCA_002294185.1). Taxonomy (GTDB): domain Bacteria; phylum Pseudomonadota; class Alphaproteobacteria; order Rhodobacterales; family Rhodobacteraceae; genus Paracoccus. Next base: position 26,518 of record DBFD01000005.1, on the reverse strand, counting down.
ATGCTGGAACTTGATTTTACATATTGAAATGCTGCCGCGAATCTCTCATCCTGTCAACAGCCCTGAGGAGGAGTCATGAACAAGGCGATTGCGGCGCCCGACAGCACGGACGGCACGGTCGGGCGCACGCTGGCGGTGCTGGATCGCGTGGCCGAATTCGGCCGGCCGGTGCGCTTTGCCGAATTGCTGCCCGTATCCGGCCTGCCCAAGGCCACGCTGTACCGCTTTCTCCGGACCCTGACGAAGCAGGGGATGCTGGCCTTCGATGCCGATCGCCAGACCTATGCGCCGGGCCTGCGCCTGGTGCGGCTGGCTCATGCGGCCTGGTCGCAAAGCGCGCTGGCGCCGATCGCGGCGTGCCATCTGGACCAGCTTTCGCATCTTACCGGCGAGACACTGCATCTGGCGCAGCTGGATCAGGGCATGGTGCTGTATGTGGACAAACGCAACGCCGCCCGCCCGGTCGAGATGTTCTCGCAATCGGGCAAGGTCGGGCCGGCCTATTGCACCGGCGTCGGCAAGGCGATGCTGGCCTTTCTGCCCGAACCCGCCCTGCGGGACGCGCTGGCCCGGCAAAGCTTTCACCGCTTCACCGACAAGACGCACAGGAATGCCGAAAGCCTCTGCGCCGAGCTGCGCGACATCCGCGCATGCGGCATCGCCTGGGACAACGAGGAACACGAACCCGGCATCCGCTGTATCGCCGCGCCGATCCTGTCGCCGCAGGGCCGGGTGCTGGGCGCGCTGTCGATCACCTCGGGCCAGCGCGCCGAACATGACCGGCTGGAACGCCACGTCCCGCTGATCCTGGACACGGCGGACAAGATTGCGAAAGCCGCCAGCGACTGGCGCTTTCCGGAACAGAAGCGGCCCGGCTGAAGGCGGGTTCGCGGAACAAGGGAGGACGGACCCCGTGAGCGGAGTCGGACTGGAAAAGATCGTCAAGAAATTCGGCGATGCCGAGGTCATCCACGGCGTCGATCTGCAGGTCGAGCCGGGCGAGTTCTGCGTCTTCGTCGGCCCTTCGGGCTGTGGCAAGTCCACGCTGCTGCGGATGATCGCCGGGCTGGAAGAGACGACGGGTGGTGCGATCCGCATCGGCGGACGCGACGTGACCGGCGCCGAGCCGGCCGATCGCGGCATCGCAATGGTGTTTCAGACCTATGCCCTCTATCCGCACATGACAGTGGCCGAAAACATGGGTTTCGGGCTGAAGATGAACGGCCATCCGCGGACCGAGATCGCCGCCAAGGTGCAGGAGGCGGCGCAGATCTTGAAGCTGGAACCGCTGCTGGATCGCAAGCCTGCGGCCTTGTCGGGCGGCCAGCGTCAGCGCGTCGCCATCGGCCGGGCCATCACCCGCGGCCCCGAGGTGTTCCTGTTCGACGAGCCGCTGTCGAACCTGGATGCCGAATTGCGCGTCGAGATGCGGGCCGAGATCGCCCGCCTGCACCGCGAGATCGGCGCGACGATGATCTATGTCACCCATGACCAGGTCGAGGCGATGACGATGGCCGACAAGATCGTCGTCCTGCGCGCGGGCAATATCGAACAGGTCGGCCGGCCGATGGACCTGTATGATGATCCCGACAACCGCTTCGTGGCGGGTTTCATCGGCTCGCCCTCGATGAATTTCATGGAAGGGCGGGTCAAGGACGGCGAGATCGCGATCCCGACCATGCGCCGCAGCATCCCCAGCCCTGTCGCTCTGCCGGCCGAGGGGACCGCGGTAACGGTCGGCCTGCGCCCGGAATTCCTGAAGATCGACGGCGGCGACAGCCTGAGCGTCGACATGGTCGAGGCGCTTGGCGGCGTCTCCTACGTCCATGCCTCGGCCGAGAACGGCGAAAAACTGGTCATCGAGGATCGCGACAAGGTCGCCGTCCGGATCGGCGACGCGATCGGCGCGGGCTTCGATCCCGCCTGCGCGCTGATCTTCGATGCCCAGACCGGTCAGCGGCTGCGCTGATGTCGCTGGCCATCGGTCTTGTCGGACTGGGCGCCATTGCCCGTGCCCAGCACCTGCCCGCCATCGCCGCGACCGGCGGCGTGCATCTGGCCGCCATCGCCAGCCGCAACGCCAGCCTGCCGGATTGCCCCTCCTACCCCGATCTGGCCGCGATGCTGGCGGCCGAACCCGGCCTTGCGGCGGTGTCGTTGTGCACGCCGCCACAGGGACGGTTCGATCAGGCGATGCAGGTCCTGCGCGCGGGGCGGCATCTGATGCTGGAAAAACCCCCTGCCGCGACCCTGACCGAGGCCGAGATCCTGCGCGACGAGGCCGGACGGCGCGGGCTGACGATCTTCGCCACCTGGCACAGCCGCGAGGGTCGTGCGGTGGACGCCGCGCGCCGCTGGCTGTCGGTCCGCAAGGTGCGGCAGGTCCGCATCGACTGGCGAGAGGATGTGCGCAAATGGCATCCCGGTCAGGACTGGATCTGGCAGCCGGGGGGGCTGGGCGTCTTCGATCCCGGCATCAACGCGCTGTCGCTGCTGACGACGTTGATGGCAGACCCGGTGATCCTGCGCGCGGCCGGCCTGGACATTCCCGAGGGCCGCCAGACCCCGATCGCGGCGCAGCTTGCGCTGTCCGCCGGAGCGGTTGCGATCGATGCCGAGTTCGACTGGCGCGAACAAGGCGGGGAAACCTGGCAGATCGGCTTCGAGACCACGAACGGCACCGCCTGCCTGCGTGACGGCGGCGCGGTCTTCGAGGCCGACGGAAAGCCGGCCATCGGCGGCGAGGACGTGGAATATCGCCGGCTCTACGAGGGCTTTCGCGACCTTGTCGCCGCTGGCAGAAGCGCGGTCGATCTGGCTCCGCTGCGGCTGGTCGCGGATGCGTTCCTCTGTGGCAGACGCCGCCTCGTCGCACCCTTCGACGAGACCGGGCATGGCTGAACCGGCCTGCACCATTGCGTTGCCCTCGGGCCTTTCCGCGACGATCCTGCCCCATGGCGCGACGCTGGCCAGCCTGCGCGTTCCGGGCCCGGACGGCCATCCCGGCGAGGTGCTGATCGGCCCACCCCGGCCGGCCGATCACCGCGGGGAACGCCTGTTCCGGGGCAGCAGCATCGGCCGCTATGCCAATCGCATCGGCGGCGCCGGCTTCATGCTGGACGGCCGGCAGGTTAGGCTGGACGCGAACGAGGGCGCGAATACGCTGCATGGCGGCGCCGAGGGTTTCGACCGGCGCGACTGGCAGGTCCTGGATCGCGGCCCGCGCTCGGTCGTTCTGGGTCTCGACAGCCCGGACGGCGATCAGGGCTTTCCGGGCGCGTTGCAGGCACGGGCGGACTTTGCGCTGGACGATCCCGGCAGCCTGACGGTGACCTATCGCGCGACGGTCACCGCCCCCTGCCCGGTTTCGCTGACCTCGCACGGGTTCTTCAACCTCGCGGGCGGCGGGCCGGTCCGGGACCACCGGCTGCGCGTCGCCGCCAAACGCTATCTGCCCGTGGATGCGGCGCTGATCCCCAAAGGCCCGGCCCGGCCCGTCGCGGGCACCCGCTTCGACTTTCGCGATTTTCGCCCGCTGCCCGGACCGGACGCGCCGGGCCTGGACCATTGCCTCTGCCTCGATCACGGGCCGGGCCTGCGCCCGGTGGCGTGGCTGGAGGATCGCGCCTCGGGGCGGGCGATGCGGCTTTCGACCGACCAGCCGGGCTTGCAGGTCTTTCTGGCCCGATTGCCCGCCGCCGAGGCCCTGTGCCTGGAGCCGCAGGCCTGGCCCGACGCGCCCAACCGCAACGACTTTCCCGACGCCATCCTGCGGCCGGGACAGATCTATACCAACACCATCCGGCTGGATTTCACCGCGAGGCTTTCATGAAAATCACCACCATCGAGACATTCATCGTGCCGCCGCGCTGGTGCTTTGTGAAGATCTGCACCGATGAAGGGATTTCGGGCTGGGGCGAACCGGTGCTGGAAGGCCGCGCCGCCACCGTCGCCGCCTGCGTCGAGGAATTGTCCGACTATCTGATCGGCCGCGATCCGGGCCATATCCAGGACCACTGGACGGTGATGTATCGCGGCGGCTTCTATCGCGGCGGCGGCATCCACATGTCGGCCATCGCCGGGATCGACCAGGCGCTGTGGGACATCAAGGGCAAGGCACTTGGGGTGCCGGTCCACGCGCTGCTGGGCGGGCGGCAGCGCGACCGGATCCGGGTCTATAGCTGGATCGGCGGAGACCGGCCGGGCGACACCGCGCGCATGGCGCGCGAATGCGGCGATCGCGGCTTTACCGCGGTCAAGATGAACGGCACCGAAGAGATGCAGTTCATCGACAGCCATGCCAGGATCGACGCCGTTCTGGCCCGCGTGCAGGCGATCCGCGACGAGATGGGCCCCGATTTCGGCATCGGCGTGGATTTTCACGGTCGCGTCCATCGCCCCATGGCCAAGCAGCTTGCACGCGAGCTGGCGCCCTTCAATCTGATGTTCATCGAGGAACCCGTGCTCAGCGAACATGCCGAAGCGCTGCGCGAGATCGCCAATCATTGCGCAACCCCGATCGCGCTTGGCGAACGGCTTTACAGCCGCTGGGACTTCAAGCAGATCCTGCATGGCGGCTATGTGGACATCATCCAGCCCGATCCCAGCCATTCGGGCGGCATCACCGAAACCTACCGGATTGCCGCCATGGCCGAAGCGCATGACGTGGCGCTGGCGCTGCATTGTCCGCTGGGGCCGATCGCGCTGGCCGCAAATCTGCAACTGGATGCGGTCTGCTACAACGCCTTCATCCAGGAACAATCGCTGGGCATCCACTACAACAAGGGATCGGATTTGCTGGATTATTTGACGAATCCCGGCGTCTTCGACTATCGCGACGGCTTCGTCGCCATCCCCGACGGCCCCGGCCTGGGCATCGAGGTCAACGAAGACCGGGTCCGGCAGGAAGCGGCCGGGGGGCATCGCTGGCGCAATCCGATCTGGCGCCACGCCGATGGCAGTTTCGCGGAGTGGTAGGCATGAGAGAGATCCGCACCCTGAACGCCGGCTGGCGCTTTGCGCCCGGATTCGACAAGGCCCATATCGCGGCGTCGATGGCGGGCATACCGGTCACCCTGCCCCACAACGCCGCCGATCTTCCGCTGAGCTATTTCGACGAGGGCGATTTTCAGCGCCCCTTCACCTATCAGCGCCAGATCGCCTGGGAACCGGCCTGGCAGGGCCGGATCGTCAGGCTGCGCTTCGACGCGGCGATGGCCGATGCCACGGCCTGGGTGAACGGGGTGCGGGTCGCGCGGCACCGCGACGGCTATACGCCCTTCACCGTCGATCTCACCGGCTGTTTCGATGGCGGCTCAGCCTTGGTGACGGTGCGAATCGACGGATCGGAAAATCCGGAAATCCCGCCTTTCGGCGGGCGCATCGACTATCTCACCTATGCCGGGATCTATCGCGATGTCTGGCTGGAGGTGCTGCCCGAACGCCACATCGCCGCCGTCAAGATCGAGACGCCCGAGGTGCTGGCCGACGGCAAGACGGTCCTTGCCCGGATCGAGGTCACGCAGCCGGGCCCGGTGGAGGCGGTGCTGTCGGACGCGTCCGGCCGCCAGATCGCGCATGCCACCGGCCAGGGCGAGATCTGCCTTGCGGGGCTGGAAGGCATCACGCTGTGGTCGCCCGATACGCCCGCGCTTTACACGCTGACGCTGTCCCTGCCCGACAGCGGCGACCGCCTCAGCCAACGCTTCGGCTTTCGCGACGCGCGCTTCACGCCCGAGGGGTTCTTTCTGAACGGCGCGCGCGTCATCCTGCGCGGACTGAACCGGCATCAGAGCTTTCCCTATTCCGGCTACGCGCAGGGCAGGCGCAGCCAGCAGCGCGACGCCGAAATCCTGCGCTTCGATCTGGCCTGCAACATCGCGCGCACCTCGCACTACCCGCAAAGCCCGTGGTTCCTGGACCGCTGCGACGAAATCGGGCTGATGGTCTTCGAGGAAATTCCCGGCTGGCAGCATATCGGCGGGCCCGGCTGGCAGGATGAATCGGTGCTGAACGTGGAAAGGATGATCAGGCGCGACTGGAACCATCCCTCGATCGTGATCTGGGGCGTACGCATCAACGAAAGCCCTGATGCAGAGGATTTCTATCGCCGCACCAACGCGCTGGCGCGCGATCTGGACCCGACCCGGCCGACCGGCGGCGTTCGCTGCATCCCCGACAGCCAGCTTCTGGAAGACGTCTATACGATGAATGATTTCATCCTCGGCGATTTCGAGACGCCCTTTTCGAACCGGCCGCGCACCGCGCTGCGCGATCAGCAGGAGGTCACCGGCCTGCCCGCCCGAGTGCCCTATCTGGTGACCGAATATAACGGGCACATGTTTCCGACCAAGGCGGGCGATCCCGAACATCGCCAGCACGAACACGTCCTGCGCCATCTCGAGGTGCTGGATGCGGCTCACGACCCGGCCGCGGGACTGGCCGGCTGCATCGGCTGGTGCATGTTCGATTACAATACCCACAAGGATTTCGGTGCCGGCGACCGGATCTGCCATCACGGCGTGATGACGATCTTCCGCGAGCCGAAATTCGCCGCCCATGCCTATGCCAGCCAGCGCGACCCCGGGGACGGCATCGTGATGGAGCCCGTCACCGTCTGGGCGCGCGGCGAGCGCAATATCGGCGGCGTTCTGCCGCTGATCGTGCTGACGAATTGCGACGAGGTGGAATTGTCCCATGCCCGCGTGACCAGGCGTGTCAGCCCCGACCGCGAGCGGTTCCCGCATCTGCCCCACCCGCCGGTGATCATCGACCACCGCCATTTCTCGGCCGAGGAACTGGGCGATTGGGGCGAAAGCTGGCATTCGGGCCTTTTGCGCGGCTATCGCGACGGCGAGCTGGTGGCCGAACGTCACTTTCCCGCAGGAGCGGTGTTCGACCGGCTGGTTCTGGCCGCGGACGTGACCGAAGCCGCCGCCGATCCCAGCGACGAGATCCGGGTGATCGTCCGCGCGCTGGATCAGGCTGGCAACCGGCTGCATTTCCTGAACGAGCCGGTCTTTCTGGACCTCGCCGGTCCGGCCCGGTTGATCGGTCCGGCCTGCCCGGTGCTGCAAGGCGGCAGCACCGGCTGCTGGCTGCGCCCGACTGGCGAGACCGGCACCATCCGGCTTGACGCAAGGCTGCGAGACAAGACGGCCTCGGTCCTTGTCACGCTGCGCTAGGCGAACCGGCCCCGACCGGCCAGCGATCGGCAGGGCTGCCGAGCGCAATCTGCGGCCGGGCCGGCGGGCGGGCACGCGACGAGATCGCGTGAAGCCGGCCTGATGCCGTCGGGGCCGGACACCGGCGCAGGCAGCGATAGCCATCGTTTTCGCCGCACTGAAACGCAAGGCCCGTCCGTGCAGATCGGCAGACCATGATCCCGCTAGGCCGGACGGATGAACATGCGTTCGGCATCGCCCTGCTGGCGATCAACGGGACGGATGGCGCGGTAGGCGTGCCATGTCGCGTGACCAAGCATCGGAAAGACCACGATCAGTCCCACGAACGCCGTTGCGATCGAGACCAGGAAAAGCCCCAGCACGATCGCGCCCCAGGCCAACATGACGGGCAGGTTGGCCCAGACCATCGCCATGGAAATGCCCATGGCCGACAGCGCGTCCGTGCGTTCGGTCAGCAGCATCGGCACGGCGAAGACGCTGATCGCGAAGGCGAAGGCCGCGAAAAGCGCGCCGACAGCACTGCCCGTCAGAAGCAGCGCCCAGCCCGTCGGGGTCAGAAACAGCATCGGGACCAGTTCATCGGTGCCCGGAAACGGCACCATGCCGAAGAACAGCGCATAGATCAGCACCGCCGCCCTGAGCCACAAGAGGAACAGCCCCAGCAACATGACGCCCATGAAAAGCGCCTGATAGCCAGAACGCGGGCGCACGAAGATCATGCCGCCCAGCCCGATCTTTTCGCCCGTCTCCCGTCGGCGGCTTTTTTCGTAGAGGCCGTTCGCGATCAGCGGACCCAGGACCATGAATCCCGCCAGCGCCGGGAACAGCGCATATTCATAGCGGAACTGGAACAGCGCCAGGACCACCAGCAGCGAAACCGCAAAGACACCCGCGCCGTAAAGCAGGCTGGGCACGGGATTGGTCCACAGATCGGACCAGCCCGCCCGAAGCCAGCGCAGGGCTGTCCGCCATGGCAGGTTGCGGGCGTGCGGGTTCTCGCGCGGGAGAGGTGGAACCACCTTGGGGATGACGCCCCCCGCATGGGGGTTGTCGGGCGGGGGCGGATCGGTGCGGTCGCTCAGCATGACGGTTCCGCCGCTCGGGGCGCGGCGCCTTCTTTCGGTGGGGCTTCGAGGACGCAATCGGGCTGCGAGCCGATCGCGGTCAGAACGAGATGGGCATTGGCCGCGACAAACCCCGCAACCAGCAACCCGGCAGAGCCGAAGGCGACAAGACGCGGGCGGGTCATTTGCCTTGCTCCGCGCCAAGATCCTGGATGTAGATCGTCAGCGCCATGCGCTCGGCCGTTGTCAGCCGGCCCTCCCAGGCGGGCATCCAGCCCTGCCGGCCCAGGTCGATCGTCGTGAACATCGCGGCATCGTCGCCGCCATAGATCCAGAAATCGTCGGTCAGGTTCGGCGCACCGATGTCCTGGTTGCCCATGGCGTTCTCGCCATGACAACTGGCGCAGTTCTCGGCAAAGATCGTTGCGCCCTCGGCCAGTTGCTGCGCATCGGCCTGCGTTTCTCGGCCGGACAGGGACTGGACGTAGTTCACGACGGTGCGGATCTGCGGCCGCGTCAGGATCCCGGTCTCGCCGAAGGCAAGCATCTGGGAACTGCGGCTGTCGGGATGGGGCGCATTGATCCCCACGCGCAGGGTTTCCATGATCGTGGCAGTATCACCGCCCCACAGCCAGGCATCGTCGACAAGGCTGGGGAAACCCGGCCCGCCGGCGGCATTCGTCCCGTGGCAGGCGGCGCAATTGTCGCCGAAAAGCGCCGGTGCGGTCTGTGCGACCCGCGCCATCAATGCGGGATCCTGGCGGATGTCCTCGGCCGGCAGCGTGGCCAGCGCCTGGGTCCAGTCGGCGCGTTGCGCATTGGCCGCCATCAGTTGCCGTTCGACCCGTGTCCGGTCGTCATAGCCCAGCAGGCCCTTGGTATAGGTCGTGACCAACGGCCATGCCGGCATCAGCACCCAATAGACCAGCGCCCAGATATGCGTGACGGCGATGAAGAACCAGACCGCACGGGGCACGCGCGTGTTCAGTTCGGTGATGCCGTTCCATTCATGGCCGGTCGTCTGGTGACCGGTCAGCGGATCGCGTTCCTTTACCGACATGGGCCGTCCTCATCGTTCAGGATGCTCTTGGCGGCCTTGTCGAAGCGCTTGCCCAGGCTGGGCCAGAACGCATAGACGGCGATCGCCACCGACAGGACCATCAGGTAGATCAGACCGAAGGACTGGGCGAAGGCCGATGTCCATTCATAGCTCAGTTCCATCAGTTCTCTCCTCTGGCCGGTTGCGTCCGGGCCGCCAGATCGGTCAGGCCGCCCAGGATCTGAAGATAGGCGACCAGTGCGTCCATCTCGGTCAGGCGGTCGCGGCGGCCATCGAAGATGCGCAGGTTGGTTTCCTCGCCATAGCGGTCCAGAACGCCCCCCGCGCGGTCGCTGTCGGGCATGGCCTGACCGAAGGCGTCGCTGGCCGCGTTTGCGATCTGGGCGTCGGAATAAGGCACGCCCACGGCCCGCAGGGCGGCCAGACGGCCCGGAAGGCTTTCGGTTTCCAGCGGGGTGTCGAGCAGAAAGGCGTATTGCGGCATGACCGATTCCGGCACCAGGGCGCGGGGATCGGCCAGATGGCGCACCTGCCAGTCGTCGGAATATTTCTCGCCCACGCGTGCCAGATCCGGCCCGGTGCGTTTCGATCCCCACAGCATCGGGTGGTCGTACTTGCTTTCCGCCGCCAGCGAATAGGGGCCGTAGCGGTCCACGTCATCCTGAAGCGTGCGGATCATCTGGCTGTGGCAGGCATAGCAGCCTTCGCGGATATAGATGTCGCGCCCGGCCTGTTCGAGCGGCGTATAAAGCCGCATGTCGGGCGCGGCCTCGACCGTGTCGTCGATGGTGAACAGCGGCGCGATCTCGATGAAGCCGCCGATGCTTGCGGCCAGCAGGATGCCCCCGGCAAGGGCCATGGAATGCCGCTCGGCCCGGTAATGGGTCTTGGCGTGAAATTCGAAGAACCGGGCAAACGGTCCGAGAAGTGTTCTGAACATGGGTCTACTCCGCCGCCGGAACGGCAGGCTCGTTGGCCTCCGACCCGGTGGGATAGTCAAGTTGCTGTGCCTGATGGCCGACGCTGCGGATCGTCATCACGACGTTGAACGCCCCGATCACGGCACCCACAAAGAACATCGCCCCGCCTATGGCGCGCGCGATGTAATAGGGGTGCATCTTCACCAGCGTGTCGGTGAAGGAATAGGCCAGCGTGCCGCTTTCGGTATAGGTGCGCCACATCAGCCCCTGGGTGATGCCGCTGTTCCACATCGCGAAGACGTAGACGACGGTCCCGCCCAGGGCGAGCCAGAAGTGCCATTCCACCAGCTTCCAGGAATACATCGTCTGCTTGCGCCACAGCACCGGAACAAGCGCATAGATCGACCCGAAGGTGATCAGCGCGACCCAGCCCATCGCCCCCGCATGCACATGTCCCACGGTCCAGTCGGTATAATGCGACAGCGAATTGACCGGGCGGATCGCCATGAACGATCCCTCGAAGGTGGACAGGCCATAGAATACCGCCGCCACCATCATGAACCGCAGCGTGGCGTCGTCCCGGACCTTGTGCCAGGCCCCGTTCAGCGTCATCAGCGCGTTGCCGGCACTGGCCCAGGACGGCACCAGCAGCATGACCGAAAAGGTCATGCCCAGCGTCTGCACCCATTCCGGAACGGCGGTATAGTGCAGGTGGTGCGATCCCGCCCAGATATAGAAGAAGGTGATCCCCCAGAAGGACAGGATCGACAGGCGATAGGAATAGATCGGCCGCTCGGCCCGCTTGGGCAGGAAATAGTAGAGCATTCCAAGGAAGCCTGCCGTCAGGAAGAAGGCCACCGCGTTATGGCCATACCACCATTGCGTCATGGCATCCTGCACGCCTGAAAAGGCCGAATAGCTTTTGGCTGCGCCGAAGGATGCCGGGACGGCCAGGTTGTTGACGATGTGCAGCACCGCCACGACCAGGATGAAGGCCAGGTAATACCAGTTGGCAACATAGATATGGGGCTCGTTCCGGCGGGCCAGCGTGCGGATATAGAGCACGAAATACACGATCCAGACGATCACCAGCCAGATGTCGGCATACCATTCCGGCTCTGCGTATTCCTTGGACTGGGTGACGCCCATCAGATAGCCGGTGGCCGCGATGATGCAGAACAGATTGAAGCCCAGCAGCACGAACCAGGGCGAGATGTGGCCCGCCATGCGCGCGCGGCTGGTGCGTTGCATGATGTGGAACGAGGTGGCGATCAGGGCATTGCCGCCGAAGCCGAAGATCACGCCGGACGTATGGACCGGCCGGATGCGCCCGAAGCTGGACCAGGCCGCGTCAAAGCGCAGGTCGGGCCAGGCCAGTTGCGCCGCGACCCAGACCCCCATGCCCATGCCCGCGACCGCCCAGACCAGCGTCAGCAGGATTCCGACCTTGGTGGGATCATCATAATAGGAGACCGCGCGATCCTCGGTCGGCTCGGGTTCGTAGAGCGCGCTGGCCAGAGCGAAGAACAGCGCCCCGGCAAGGATCAGCACGATCCAGCCATGCACCCCCATCGGATCGCCCCGCCCGATGACGGCCATGGCAAAGCCTGCCAGGGCGATCAGGACCGAAAGCAGCATCGCGGTCTGCCGTTCGGCTATGGTCAGACGCTTTATCATCGTGGGGTCTCCTTGTTCGGGACAAGCGGGGTGTCGCCGTCGTCATGCAGGATGCGTTCGGCATCGCCCGCCAGATCGTCGTATTGGCTGCTGCGAAGGCTCCAGAAGAAGGCGCCAAGGCCGATGGCACCCATGACCAGCGTGATCGGGATCAGCAGATAGAGGATCGTCATGCCGGCACCTCGCAAAGCACCGCACCGGGTGCCGCAATCGGCGCCCTGCGCCGGTTCAGGCGCAGCGAATTGGCCACCACCGCGACCGAGGAGGCCGACATGGCGATGGCGGCGATCAGCGGCGTGACAAGGCCCGCGACCGCCAGCGGGACCGCGATGCTGTTATAGAGGATCGCCAGGCCGAAATTCTGCCGGACGATGCGGCCGGTGCGGCGGGCAAGGCCGACGGCCTGCGGCACCGCGCGCAGATCGTCGCGAAGGAACACCAGATCGGCGGCGGCCCGGCCCGCATCCGATGCCGTTGCCGGCGCCATCGACACATGTGCGGCGGCCAGCGCCGCGGTGTCGTTCAGCCCGTCGCCCACCATCAGCACCCGGATGCCCTGCGCGCGCAGGTCGTCGAGCCGGGCGATCTTGTCCGCGGGCTTCATGCCCGATTGCGCCCCGCCCAGCCCCAGGAGGCGCCGGACCCGTTCCACGGCCGGGGCCGCGTCGCCGGACAGGATCTCGCCGGCCAGGTTCATCCCGGCCAGGGTCGCCACGGCATCCGCCGCGCCGTCGCGCAGGTCTTCGTCCAGCGCAAACCGCAGCATCGCGCCTCCGTCGAAGGCAAAGGCGGGACCGTCCCCGGTTGCCATATCGGCCGCGATCTCGCCGACCCAGACGGCCCGCCCCAGCCGCGCCCGCTGGCCGGCGATCACACCCTCGACGCCGAATCCGGGGCGTTCCACCACATCCATCGGCACATCCGCCGACATCATGGCGGGCGCGACAAGGCGCCTTGCGATCGCGCGCGCCGCCGGATGCGCCGACCGTGCGGCCAGCGACGTAACCGCCCTTCGCGACGCGGCATCCATGTCGGGCCATGCACGGATCGTCGGTTCGCCGGTTGTCAGCGTGCCGGTCTTGTCCCAGGCCACGCGGTCGATATGCGCCAGCCGTTCCAACGCCGATCCGTCCTTCATCAGGATGCCATCGGCCATCAACCGGCCGGCGGCGACGACATGGGCGACCGGAACGGCCAGGGCCAGCGCGCAGGGGCAGGTCACGATCAGCACGCTGATCGCCACGAACGCCGCCACCTGCCAATCGCCGGTCACGGCCATCCAGCCGATGAACGTCGCCAGCGCCAGCAGATGGATCAGCGGCGCATAAAGCCGCGCCGCGCGGTCGGCGATGCGCACATAGCGGCCGCGCCCTTCCTCGGCCGTGGCCAGCATCGCCATCATCTGCGCCAGGAAACTGTCGCTGACGGGGCGCAGGGCCACCGCGTCCACGGGGCCGGTCAGGTTCAGCGCCCCGGCCTCGACCTCGCAGCCGGCACCCACGCTGACGGGACGCGATTCTCCGGTGACGAGCGACCGGTCCAGATCGGAGGCACCGGCAAGGATGCGGACATCGACCGGGATCCGCTCGCCCGGCGCGATCCGCAGGACCATGCCCGCAACGATGGCATCGACCGTGACCGCGCGCGTCGCGCCCGAGGGCGCAACCTCGACCGCCTCGCGCACGGCAAGACGTGCCAGACCCGTCATCGCGCTGCGCGCCCGGTCCCGCATCCGGTGGTCCAGCCAGCGACCGATCAGCAGGAAGAAGGTCAGTGTCACGGCCGCGTCAAAGAATACCTGGTCCCCGCCGCGCGCGGTTTCGTACAGGCTCAGCGTCGTGGCCAGCGCGATGGCCAGCGCGATGGGCACATCCATGTTCACGCCGCCCCGGCGCAGTGCGCGCCAGGCTGAAACGAAAAAGAACCGCCCCGCATAGGCCACGATCGGCACCGCGATCAGCCCCGAGATCAGATGAAAGCTGTCCCGCGTCGCCCCGGTCGCGCCGGACCAGACCGCCACCGACAGCAGCATCACGTTCATCGCGCCGAACCCCGCCACGGCGACCGCGCGCAGCAGCGCCTGACCGGTCCGGTCGCCGGCCTCGACGAACAGATCAGCCGCGTCGATCGGGGTCGCCGGATGGCCGATCCGGTCCAGCGCGGCCAGAATCCCGGACAGATCGGCCGCTGCGGGCGAGGGTGTGACGCTGATCCGGCGCAGGGTCAGATTGGCGCGCGCGCGATCGACATCGGGGCGCGAGACAAGGGCGCGTTCGATCGCGGCAACGCAGCCGCCGCAGCGGATCGTCGGTGCGGACAGGGTCACGGTTCGAGAACCTGTCGAATGGAGGGCGGCAGAGGCAGGCATCGGAAAGACCCAACGATTTGGCCATCAACTCCTAGTGCCGCGTCGTCACCATTTCTTGATCTGGATCAAGTTGGCGAAGGATTGATTGCATAGCCTGATGCCATCGCACGTCATGTCGTCGCAGGAGGCGATCGGGTGCAAGTGCCCATCGACATCACCCTGGAACGCAACCGCCTTTCGCAGCATTTCGAGGCTCTCATTTCGCGGCAGGAACGGATGTGCCGCGATCTGGAATCGCTGGCCGACGACCTTCCCGACCGGATCGATACGCTGGCGGCCAAGATGCTGGCCGACGCGCTTCATCCGACCTTGCGGGCCTGCCAGGATCTTGAAGAAACCCACGTGTTTCCGGCGATCCTGACGTGGCAAGCGTCGATCGGCCCGACGCTGGACCGGCTGCGGGCGGAACATGTCGAGGACGAGGATCACGCCGCCATCGTCGCCGAAGCCATCATGCGCTTCGTCCGGTCGCGGAGACATGCGGAGGCCGATCAGCTCGGCTATCTCCTGCGCGGCCTGTTCCGGCCGCTGATGCGGCACTCGGCTTTCGATCGGGACGTGATCCTGCCTCTCTACCGGCAGGCGCTGTCGCGGCGCGACTAGGTTCCGCCCGCCGCGACCTCTTTCAATTCGTCCAGGTCCAGAACCTCGACATGCCGCGTTCTTTCAATCGCGATGGCGCCGTCCTTTCGCAACCTGGTCAATTGGCGGCTGACCGTCTCGGTCGTCAGGCCGAGAAAATCGGCGATGTCCGATCGCCCCATCGGCAGCGCGAAGGAGGTTGAATACCCCTCTTGCTGAGGACGGACATGGCGCGAAAGCATCAGCAGGAACGAGGCCACCTTCTCGGCCGCGTTCTTGCGACCCAGCGTCATCATCCAGTCGCGGGCATCGTCCAGCTGACGCAGCGCCTGGCGATGCATCCGCGTCTCGAAGGCCGCCGACCCGGCCATCATCGTCTGAAGCATGTCGAGCGGGAACGAGCACAGCCGCACATCGGTCGCCGCCTCGACCAGGACATCGCTTTCGCCGCCGAACGGCCGGCCCAGAAAATCCGGCGCGAACTGCAACTCGACGACCTGCTGGCGCCCGTCGGGCAGAAGCTTGGAAAGCTTCACGACTCCGCTGAGGATGTTCGAACAATGTTCGGGGCGTTCCCCGGCGGCGACAAGGGTCGTTCCGGCACCGTATTCGTGTCTGCTGCTGGTCCGACCCAGCCGCAACAGTTCCGGCGCATCAAGCGCGCCACAGATTCCGCGATGCCGTGCTTCGCAGGCGCGACACAGCACGGGGACGTCGGCGTTGTGAATGTCCATGCGCATATGTCGCTCCGTCCGTCCTCGACCGTCCCTGTCATTCTACGGCGTCACGGGCCGCCGTAAATCGGTATCATGGATGTCAATTTATTCGCCTGCCATTCTCTATGCAACCTTCCCGCCGCACGGCACCAGCGTCACCCGACATCCACGGGCGCAATTCTGCAATCCTGCGCGGCAGACAGGTCTTTCGGAGACGCATCTTTTCGCGCAAACGGCCAGACCGATCCCTGTCAGGGCAGAGGCGACACGCCTATCACCACCGGATGCAACACGATCAGCGTCACATACAGAGCCGCCGCGATCCCAAAGCGGATCGCGGCATGGGCGGACGAGACAGGACGCGGCACGAAGGGTCCGGTCCCCGCCGCGCGTCGCAGCGCGGCCCACTGCGCGACACCCATCTGGCGCTGCTTGCGCCGGTCCACGAGGCGCATTCCCAGAACGGCGAAGGCCGCGAATATGCCGAAAAGCAGGACATGCGCCAGATCGCCGTTGGGCACCATGTGGCTTGCAGCCCACAATGCCAGCGCCGCCAGCATGGGGTGCCGCAGCCAGCGCACGATCCCCGGCCTGGCGGGATCGAAACCCGAAGACCCGCCGCCGAAGGAAAAGGGATTGGGCCGGGCGATGGAGAAGGCGGCAATCAGGCATGCCAGTGCCATCGCGATCAACGGCACCAGGGTTTGCCAGGTCTGCCGCGGCCAAAGCTGCACGAAGGGCGCGCGACCCGCGGCGCCGATCATCCAGGCCAGCGCCGCAATCGACAGCGCCGAATACAGCAGGCCAAAGCCGCCGCGGCCCAGATATTCGACGCCACGCGCGCGGACGGCCGGACGCATCGGCAGCGAATGGCTGAGAAAGAACACCGCGATCGCGGCGGCGAATTCGATCCAGCCTGTCATGACTTCGGACGCAACCGCTGTCCCGGACGACATCATCCGCCGCGCCTGTTGCGCAGTCGTTTCAGCACGGTTCCATCGCTGGCGCATGTGAACCTGACCCGCCAATCGGCGGATTGAAAGGTGACACGGAACCGGCCCGCATCCGCGTCCTGGCCGACCTCGTACCGGGTTGTCACCGCTCCGTCGCGCATCTGACGGCGCAGATCGGACGGATCCAGTTCCAGAAGCGGGGCAAGGTCTTCCGCGGCGACTTCGACGCCCGTTTCGGTCAGCCTCAGCTTCACGACAATGCCTCCTTTACAGGCCGACCGCGCGGATCCAGCGCGCAATCGGCCAGGGTGAAATGGTCGAGCCGGTCCAGAAACGCGGCTTCGGCTGCGAAAAGAAAGGATTTCAGACGGCATTGCGGCGTGATCACGCAGGCCCCGCCATCGACCCGAAAGCATTCGACAAGCGGTTGATCGCGTTCCAGAACCCGCACCACCTCGCCCAGTCCGATCTGCGCCGCCGGTCGGGCCAGCATCGCCCCGCCTCCGGCACCACGTCTCGTTGTCAGAAAACCCGCATTGGCCAACGCCGCCATGGTCTTGGTCAGGTGATGGCGGGATATGCCGAACTCATCGGCGATCTCGGCGGTCGAAAAGGCGCGTTCCGGTTCGCTGGCGATCCGCATCAGCGCCCGGAGGCCGAAATCGGTGAAGGCGGTCAGACGCATCAGAAAATCTCGTCGGGGTTTACGTGGGCGTGTCGGCTCTATAAAACAGCATTGAAAATGCCTATTCAAGTGTGAATGACATGCCCCCTCCCCTAGCGACGCCCAAAGCAACCGTCACCCTCAGGCCAGAGATCACATCGGCCCTGATGGACCGGACAGGGCTGAATGACGCTGTTCTGACCCGTCTGGTTCACGGATTCTACGACCGGATCAGGCGAGACGCGCTTCTGGGTCCGATCTTCGCCGAACGGATCACCGACTGGCCGCCGCATCTCGACCGGATGGTCGATTTCTGGTCTTCCGTGGCCCTGATGACAGGTCGCTACCACGGCTCTCCGATGCAGGCGCATCTTGGGCTGCCGGTGGAGCAAGCACATTTCGATCGCTGGCTCGATCTGTTTTCACAGACCGCCCGCGAAACCTGTCCGCCGGAAGGTGCGGCGCATGTGATCGAGCGTGCCAGCCGCATCGCCGCATCGATTCACGGTAATATTGTGGACTGGCGCGGCGGATACGGCCGATCGACGCCACCGAGCCTGAGGCCGGCATGATCGGAATTCCGGTTCCGCCGGCGGCGCCCGGTTCCTGTCTCGCGTCAACGTCAGTCATTGATGCTTGCCGAGACGATGCCTGTCACGCCGGGATGACCCTTTCGGACGGGTTGATTTTCGACCGGCAGCAAGGAGCGAGCCGATGAACCGAACCCCGGCGGATGGATACGCCTCGCCACCCTGCTTCGCCCACGAACTGGAGACCATGCAAGACGGCATTGCGGCCGTCGATCCGGTTCAGAAACGCGACGTCGCCCGCTGGCGCAAGGCCGAGCGCGCGCGCCTCATCGACCTGCGCCTCGGGGTTTCGGCGGCAGAAAGGGCCAGGGTTGCCGTCGCGGTCGGTGCAGAGCTTGACCGAATCGTCGATCACGGTCCCGATACCGTCATCAGCCTCTACTGGCCCTTTCGCGGCGAACTCGATCTGCGCGGCTGGATGGAGCGGGCCTGCACGCAGGGATCGCGCGCCGCATTGCCGGTCGTCGTCGCCGAGGGCCAGCCCCTGGCGTTCCGCGAATGGCGACCCGATTGCCGCTGGGAACGCGGCGTCTGGAACATTCCGAACCCGGTCGGAACGGACGAGGTCGTGCCGGACATCCTCATCGCGCCCGTGGTCGGCTACGACCGCAGGCTTTTCCGGCTGGGCCATGGCGGCGGGTTTTTCGACCGGACACTGGCGGCATTGCCGTCCAGGCCGATATTCATCGGTGTGGGTCATCCCGTTGCCGCCATCGCCACGATCTATCCGCAGCCCCACGACATTCCGATGGACATGGTGCTGACCGGAGCGGGCGATATGCCGAAGGAGGAAAGATGACCCAAATCTGGTTGAGACGTGCCTATGAAAAGCCCGGCCCATCCGACGGACAGCGGATCCTCGTGGATCGCATCTGGCCGCGCGGCGTCTCGAAAGAGGCGCTGGAACTGGATGACTGGATGAAGGACATCGCGCCAAGTGACGGCCTGCGCGACTGGTTCGATCACGACCCGGACAAGTGGCAGGAATTCAAGCGCCGCTATGCGGGCGAACTGGATGCAAACCACGATCTTGTCGCAGCGTTGCGCCAGCGACTGGAATCGGGCCGGGTCACGCTGGTTTATGGCGCGAAAGATGACGAACACAACAACGCGGTGGCGCTGAAAGCCTACCTGAGCGCCGTTGAGACATAGCCAAGACATGGGCCGGTCGGCGCCGGATCGCTGCGCCTAGATCGACTGCATGGTCAGAACCTTTCCGGTCCATTCCGGGTTGTCAACCGCGTCGGCCAGGACGGCGGCGACATCGCCTCGTGCGGCCTTGCCGGTCACGTCGACTTCATCGCCAAAGCGCATGTTTCGCGTGCCCTCGTCGTCGGTCAGCGCGACAGGGCGGAGAATGGCGAATTCAAGCCCCGAAGAGATCAGATGCTCGTCGGCATCGTGCTTGGCCTGAAGGTAGTGTCCAAGCTTGCTGTCCCCGTCGGGATTGTCGGCGCCGACGGAACTGAGCATGACGAAGCGCCGCACGCCCGCCCGGACAGCCAGGTCCACCAGACGCCTGGCGCCGTCGCGATCGACCTTGTCAGTCATCTCGGGTCCGGTGGAACTGCCCGAGCCCGCCGCGAAAATCACCGCCTCGCAGCCCTCGCAGATCCCGTCCCGCAGGTCCGTCAGATCGCCCCGGCGGATCTGCACCTCGGAGGGAAGCTGGCCGGTGTCGGACGAATCCCGCACCAACGCGATCGGGGAATGGCCCTTCGTCTTCAACGCCTGGATCAGGCGCAGACCGGTCTGGCCAGTGGCGCCGGCAACAAGGATGTTCATCGTTTTCTCCGTTGGTCGGAATGCGTGCGCGCCCCCGGGCACGGGCCCGGCATGGCGGGAAGGCCGGCAACACCGCCCCGCCTTTGCATTTTACAGAAGGCTCAGCAGCTTGTGTGCGGCAGCCTCTGACGAGGCCGGATTCTGGCCGGTCACCAGCTTTCCATCCGTCACCACGAACGAGGTCCAATCATCGCCCTTCTGGTAGTCGCCGCCGTTCTTCTTCAGCATGTCCTCGACCAGGAACGGCACGATATCGGTCAGGCCGACACCGTCTTCCTCGGTGTTGGCAAAGCCTGTGACCTTCTTGCCGGAAACAAGCGGCTTGCCGTCCGAACCCTCGACATGCCGGAACACCGCCGGGGCATGGCAAACCGCGCCGATGGGACGGTCGTTCGCGGCG
The DNA here is from genome assembly GCA_002294185.1 of Paracoccus sp. UBA889. Lineage (GTDB taxonomy): Bacteria > Pseudomonadota > Alphaproteobacteria > Rhodobacterales > Rhodobacteraceae > Paracoccus. The sequence continues at coordinate 6,555 of DBFD01000005.1, read as the reverse complement.
AAGGCTTCTATCAGCGACCTGCTGTCGCCATCCTCGGCCAGATCCCAGAGCGGACCGTGGCCGCCGGGATAGAAAATGGCGTCGAATCCGTCGGCCGAAACGGTGGACAGCACGGCGGTGTTGGCCAGCGCGCGTTGGGCCGCGTCATCGGCCTTGAACCGCTTCGTGGCCTCGGTCTGCGCGTCCTCGGAATCGCTTGACGGATCCAGCGGCGGCTGGCCACCCTTGGGCGAGGCCAGCGTGATCTCGGCACCGGCATCCTTGAAGACGTAATAGGGGGCCGCAAATTCTTCCAGCCAGAAGCCGGTCTTCTTGCCGGTATCGCCCAACCGGTCGTGGGATGTGAGAACCATGAGTATCTTCATCGGAATCTTTCCTTTTCCTGATCTTTTCAGCGATTCAGCTTGATGACGCGCTTGCCGAAGGCCTCGCCCCGCAACAAGCCAACGAATGCGCGCGGGGCCTGTTCCAGACCTTCGATGACCTCCTCGCGATACTTGATTTTCCCCTCCTTCACCCATGCGCGCATCTGTTCGGCGAATTCGGGATAGAGATGGCCGAAATCATCGAAGACGATGAAGCCGCGCATGGTCATCCGCTTGCGCAGGATGGTTCCCAAAAGCAGATTCAGCCGGTCCGGGCCATCCGGCAGCGAGGTGGCGTTGTATTGCGAAATCAACCCGCAGACCGGGATCCGCGCGGACGGGTTCAAAAGCGGCATGACGGCATCGAACACCGCGCCGCCGACATTCTCGAAATAGATATCGATTCCACCCGGAACCGCCTTTTCCAGAGCCTGCGCAAAGCCCTCGGACTTGTAGTCGATGCAGTCGTCGAACCCGAGGGCATCGACCACATGGGCGCATTTCTCGGGACCGCCAGCGATGCCCACGACACGAAGCCCGAGGATCCTGCCGATCTGGCCGACCGTCGCACCCACAGGGCCGCTGGCCCCGGCAACGACCAGCGTCTCGCCGGCCTTCGGTTGACCGATCCGGGTCAGGCCGGCCCAGGCGGTCAGCCCCGGCATGCCCAGAACCCCGAGCGCCCAGGACGGATTTTCGGGGTTCTTGCCCATGTTCAGGACACCGGTACCGTCGGACAGCGCATAATCCTGCCAGCCACCGAAGGCCTGAACCCAGTCGCCTTCGTCAAAGCCGTCGATATCCGAACTGACGACCTGCGCGACGGTGCCGCCGACCATGACCTCTCCGATTCCGACAGGCGCGGCGTAGGAGGGCGCGTCACTCATCCGACCGCGCATGTAGGGATCGAGCGACAGATATTCGTTGCGCAGCAGCATCTGGTTCTTGCCGGGCGCCGGCACATCGCCGGTTTCCAGCCGCAGCGTGCTGTCATCCGGCTCGCCTCTTGGGCGTTCGGCCAGGACGAATCTGCGGTTCAGGGTATCGGATCGGGGCATGGGTCGGGTCCTTTTCTCGGCGTCCGGTCGGGACGGCGCGCAAGAGCGGCGGGGCGGATCGTTGTCGAACGCAGGAAGACGGGCCCGAGTTCGGACCCGTCCGATGCGACATTATCGCACGGCTGCATCGAGCCTCAGGCGGCTGCGGAAGCCTTGGTCCAGGCGAAAGCCTTCATTGGCTCGTCCACCGGTGTTTGTGCCAGATGATTGGTGTAGTTCGACATCACCTTCTGCGCCACGCCCAGGACCACTTCGAGGATTTGGCGCTTGGTGTAGCCCGCTTCAAGAAATGCCTGCACCTGGTCCTCGCCGAGATCGCCGCGCTGGCGCACCACCTGCAGCGTGAAGGTCCGCAAGGCTTCGAGACGCGCATCGGGCAGCGGCGTTTCGTTTCGCAGCGACTCGGTGATCGCGTCGTCCACCTTCATCATCTTGGCGATCCCGGTATGTGCGGGCACGCAATAATGGCATCCATGCTCGACATTGATGGTCTGCCAGACGACCGTCATCTCGTCCTTGTTGAAGCTGGTTTTTTGCGCAAAGAGTTGATGCAGATGCTTGTAGCCGTCCAGAAGGGCCGGAGCCTCTGCCATCACCGCATGCAGACCGGGAACGCGGCCAAAGCCCTTGCGGCTGTCTTCAAGAAGCGCCTGGCTTTCCTCGGGGGCGCTTTCCAGCGTGTGAAGAGTGAAATCGGCCATCGGATCGTCCTTTCTTGAGTGATCGATCAAGTGTTCGACTTGGCAAGTAGCTTTACTTGAGCACTTGTTCAAGTTATTTTTGAACACTTGCTCATGAATCGAACGGATGGGTGCGCGGATGGCCAGGCGAGCCGGCTATGACAGGGACGAGGTGCTTGCCAGGGCACAGGCGCTGTTCTGGCGCAAGGGCTATCACACGACGTCGCTGAAGGACCTCGAAGCGGCCTTGAACATGCGACCCGGCTCGATCTATGCGGCCTTCGGGTCCAAGGAGGCGCTGTTTGCCGAGACGCTTCACATCTACGCACGGCGATCGCGCGAACAGCTTCGACAGGCAAGGGTCGCGAAAGCATCGCCATTGGCCGGACTTGCAGCCTATGTGCGGGCGTTGGGCTGCATTCAGGCCGACGCGGTGCCCTCGCGCGCCTGCATGCTGGTCAAGACGCTGCTGGAGACGCCTGACGACGACACGGTCCTGCGCCGTCTGACCGAAGAGATCATGGAGGGAATGGAGGCAGAGTTTGCCACCGCATTCCGCGCAGCCCAGACTGCCGGCGAACTGCCCGACGGCACTGATCCCGAACGTCTGGCCTGCCGGTTGCAGGCCGAGATTTTCGGTCTGCGGGCCTATGCGCAACGTAGCGACGCGCAGGACAAGGTTGCCCGCCTCGCCGAGGACATCGCCCGAGACATCGAGCGATTGGCAGATCGCTGATCCCTGCAAAAGCCATCCTGTCGAAACGTCGGCAGCGGCGCGCAGGGTCAGTCCTGCCAGTCAAGCTCATGACACCACCGCCGTCAGGCGGGCGAGGCGATGTCGGAATTTCGCAGCCCTGCGAATTGCACAGAATGCCGTCCGGGGTTATCCAGACGCCCGAGGCTTCCATGGCTGATCTGGAACGACGGCCACCTTACAAAGGCATTCGTTGCAGCTTCATCCGGAAGATGAGCCTCAAATGAAACAGTGACCCGGGGAGCGGACAAGAGCACGAGACCTTGAGAATACACCAGGTTCCCATCAAGAATGGATGCCACCGTTCGGGCGGCGAAAATCCGAGCTGTCGATTCAGTCTGGGGCGCGAGATCCGGTTCAGTTTTGCCCCCGTCGTGCGAGTGGACAAAAAAGTTGACATTAGAAGGCTGATGTCAACAGGAAGCGTGAAAAAGAGGAGATGAAGAAAGACTATAGCAGCAAGGATTCGCAAGGCCTTCATTTCGATCTTTCAACTCGCGAAAAGTTCACGTAAGCACTGCGTAAGCAGTTGCGATACGGTAAGCACCCATAGCTCAGCTGGATAGAGCGCTACCCTCCGAAGGCGGATGTCAAGTCTGGCGAAAGCGAAAGGTGTTGGAAGAAAGAAGTGACTAAACAACGGCTTGAGCGGATATCGGGTTCGCTCTTTAACGAGCCGAAAATCTTGCGTAAGCATGGCGTAAGCATCTCGCGAACGGTATGCACCCGTAGCTCAGCTGGATAGAGCGCTGCCCTCCGAAGGCAGAGGTCACAGGTTCGAATCCTGTCGGGTGCGCCATTTCTTCAATAAAATCATATAGATAGAATTGGGCAGCTTCGGTAACACCTGCTTACGCGCTGCTTACTTGGCACTTTTGGAGCAGACTTTCGCAGAAGATGCATGAAGGTAACCACAGTGTTCGATGCCTGCCATCACAGAGGTTCGCGTCGCGGCTCATAAATGCGCAGCCTCAGGTCACCTCGGCAAAACTCTTCAATGTTTCTCGCTGAATTTCGAGAGTTGTCCAATGCTGTTGCTCACGATCTCTTCCACAAAGTCAGCAACCGCTCTGACCCGGGCCGATGCGACCAAGTCTGAGTGCAGGACAAGCCATAGGTCTTGTTTGATGGTATCCGCCTCACTTGGCACGTGGCGCAGGGAGGGCTCGTTCGCCGCTAGAAAGCACGGCAAGACCGCCATCCCAAGACTCTCGCGAGCGGCGACTAGCTGTGCATAGAGACTGGTTACGACAAGTGCCGGACTTCTGCCCTGAAGTGTTCGTTCAACCCATTTTGCTGCCGGAAGGTCCTGGTAGCTATCCGACCACGCGATGAAGTGATCCGTATCAAGACGGCCCGCGTCGCTCCTAACTTCAGTACCGCCCTGTTGAGAGAGATACTCGGACGATGCGTAGAGGCCATAGCGCATTTCACCCAACCGTTTGATCGTGACGTTGCCCTGGGTTGGGCGGACCAACCGAAGCGCGAGGTCCGCTTCCCGTCGATGAAGGTTGGCGGATTGAATGTCGGTCAAGACCTCAACCACTAGATTGGGGTGCTTTCTGCGCAGCGAACTCAACGCTGGGAGGATGATAAAGTTGGCGAGGTTTTCGGCTGTCGCCAGTCGAACGTGACCGCTTACTGTATCAGTAGGCTCAGCGCGGCGCTCGAACGCCAGTGCGGCATCCTCAACCTTCTCGGCGCGATCGACAAGATCGCGACCTTCGTCGGTGAGAACGAATCCTGTTTGCGCCCTTTGGAAGAGGCGTACACCCAAGGCTGCCTCTAATGACTCTACGCGTCTGCCAACGGTGGTTGCATTGACACCCAGTGTGTTGGCGGCCTGATTGAGGCTACCGCCTCGCGCGACCGCTAGAAAATCCCGAATGGTGTTCCAGTCAGAGTGCTGCATATTTGCAGCATAGGGATGCATTGGGTTCTCTACAAGTCCACATCATGCAGGTCTAGGTTTGGATAAACCACAGGATATGGAGCGAGCATCACCAATGACACCAGAATCAACATCGATTTCGACAGTTCAGCTTGGGTCTGCCGAAAACCCATTGACCGTCTCCGCCCTCGGTCTCGGCTGTATGGGCATGAGTGAATTCTACGGCCCCCGCGACGACGAGCAGTCTTTAGCGACGCTCAATCGGGCCATCGACCTTGGCGTGAGCTTTCTTGATACAGCTGAGACATATGGCCTCGGTCACAACGAAGAATTGATCGGCCGCCTGATTGCCGAACGCGGAAGCGATGCCATGACGATCGCCACGAAGTTCGGCATCCGCCGAGAACCTGGTGCCTACGCGCGCGGCATCTCCAACGATCCCGCTTACATTCGTGAAGCTTGCGAAAAGTCGCTCAAGCGTCTCGGGGTCGAGACAATCGATCTCTACTATATCCACCGGATCGAGAAAGAACGGCCGATTGAAGAAGTGATGGAGGCACTGTCGCAGCTCGTGGATGAGGGCAAGATCAGGCACATCGGGATCTGCGAAGCCAGTCCCACAACGCTTCGCCGGGCTAATGCGGTTCATCAGATTACGGCGCTTCAATCGGAGTATTCGCTGTGGACGCGCGATCCCGAAGACGGAGTCTTCGACACCTGCCGCGAGATGGGGATTGGATTTGTGCCATATTCGCCCTTGGGTCGTGGATTCCTGACGGGCGCGATGAGCTCGACCGATGGCTTGGCCGACAATGATTTCCGCCGTTCCAATCCGCGTTTCGCGGACGAAAGCATCAATCGCAACCTGTTCATCGTGCAAGCGGTTCAGGCGATGGCGTCGGACAAAGGCTGCACCCCAGCACAGGTCGCTCTTGCATGGGTGATCGCACAAGGGAAAGAGCATGGCGTCTCGATGGTTCCCATCCCAGGAACCAAACGCTCGAAATACCTCGAACAGAATGTTGGCGCACTTTCTGTCGAACTGACGCGCGAAGATCTCGACGACCTCAACCGCCTGGTCCCGCCCGGTGCCGCTTCAGGCGAACGCTACACCGTCGAAGGCATGAAAGGGGTGAACGCATGAGCCGGGAAAGAGAGCCTCTCGCATCCGCCATGGGCCTGCTTGAACGGCTTGAGCCGGGTGCACCGAACCGGGTCCAGGCCAATCTTGATGCCTTTTCGCCCGAGGCAGCAGAACTCATTCTGGGCTATGCCTTCTCCGATATCGTCAGCCGTGATGGAATTGATCTACGCACGCGTGAAATGCTCACCGTTGCCATGCTGGCGGCCATGGGCACCGCTCAGGGGCAGCTTGAGTTCCATATAAGAGCCGCGATGAATACGGGCGTGACGCGAGAAGAAATCGTCGAAATCGTCCTGCAAGTATCGGTTTATGCTGGCGTTCCCGCTGCGATGAACGCCGTTACTGCAGCAAAAGCCGCCTTTGCGAACATCAGCGTCTGATTTGATGTTAAGCGGTTTTGGCTTCCATGTTGCCAAAAGCTCTTTCAGCTCTCTCAAGCTGAAGGCAGTCGATTGCGAACTAAGGAGAAATTCCGGTGATCGGCATTGATCTGCGTGATCTGGAAATACTTCGCGTTGTGGCTGCCGCGGGTAGCTTTCGCAAAGCAGGGCAGAAGCTTGGTATAGGTCAATCCGCTGTTTCTCGTCGGGTACACAAAGTCGAAGAATTTCTCGGCATCTCAGTCTTTGAGCGTCAAACAACTGGTGCCAGCTTGACCTATGT
>DBFD01000016.1:64655-66988 GCA_002294185.1 Paracoccus sp. UBA889 | reverse complement strand
TCCGCCCGCCGGTCGGACAGGGCCAGATTCGCCGCGTCCGAGCCGACCGTATCGGTATGACCTTCGATCAGGAACATCTCACGCGGGTTCTTTGCGATCGCATCGCGGATCACGTTGCCCAGCGTGGACAATTCCTTGGCCTGATCCGGTTTGATCGCGGCCGAGCCCGTCTCGAAGGTGATCGCGTCGATATTGACCGGCGCGACCAGCGACCGGACCTGCGGGATGTCCCGGATCTGTGCCAGCGTGAAGCGACGGCTGAAATCCGATTCCCGCATCAGCGCGTCTCGCAATTGCGCCTCGTCCATGGCGCCGGCCGATGCACTCACCGCCTTGGCCGGAGCGGGAAGGCTCGAGACGTCCACGGGTTCGGCAACCGCCGAATCGTCGATCAGCCGCACGCTGGATCCATCCGCCGACACCAGCGTCCGGCGCAGCACACGAAGATCGGCGTCGCGGATGGTCACGATCTTGCTGCCATCGGCGCGCGTGACGATCGTGCGCGAAGAACCGTCGCCAAAATTCTCGGTGCTGACGGTCGAGCCCGGCTGACGCAGCAGCGCAACTTCGTCCTTGATGACCTGCTGGCTGCCATCCGACCGGGTCACGACAACGCGATCCGGCGCGCTCAGCGCGACCTGGCGGTTGTTGTTCAGCATCGCGCCGACGGCGACGCCGCCCAGACCCAGAAGCAGGGCCTTGGCCAGATCGTTCTTGCCGTCATCACCGCCATTCGAATCCTGCGCCGCGTTCTGCTGACCGGTCGTGGAGTTCAGGGCATCGCGCAGATTCGTCGTGAAATCCTCGGACGAGGACCGGCTGTTGTCTTCGGTCACCTTTTCTTCGGTCACCTCGGCATCGGCCGCATTCTCGTCCAGAGCGGCGGCTGTCGGCGCTTCGGTCGTCGCCGCAGCCTCCCTCGCGGCTTCGGTTTCGGTCACGTCCTGTTCCGGGACGGCCGCCTCTTGGCCGGAGGCATCCGTGGTGGTGGTTGTCTCGGCCTCGGTGGCAGCCTTGGTGTCGGCCGATGCTTCGGCTTCGGGGGCGCCTGATCCGGCGCCGCTGTCGGCGGGCTTATCCGCTTCAGTCGTCTTGTCCGATTCCTCGGCCAGGGCCTTGGCCAGCGCGTCTTCGTCGCTGGCCGGATCGGCGCCCTCGCTGTCGGCGGCCTTGGCAGGCTCGCGGGCGTCGGTTTCGGCCTTCTGGTCCGTGGTCACCTCGGCACCGGCCGCATTGGTTTCGGTCGCGTCCGGTTGCTGCGCGGCGGCGTCAGCTTCCGCTGCGCCAGAGGATTGCGCCTCGCCGGTCGCCGTCATGTCGCCGGAGGTCGTCGTCGCTTCACCGGATGCCTTTGCGCCGCCGGTCGTCTCACCGGTCAACGTCGCCTCGGTGTCCTGCGCCTTGACCGAACCGGATTGATCCGATTCCTTGGCCAATGCGTCCGCAAGGGCATCCTCGCCCGTCGCGGCGTCCCCGGTTGCGGTGGTTTCTTCCGAGGCCGCGGGATCTGCCGTATCCGTCATTGCGGGGTCCGCTGCCGGCGCCTCTGGCGCGGCGGCGGGGTCTTCGGCCATTGTCGCATCGGCCGGTGCGGCCGGCGCGGCCGTAGAGCCTCCGGCATCCCCCTGCCCTGCCGCTGCCTCAGCCTTGGCTTCAGGCGCAACGGTGCCCGACGCATCGACAGAGCCGTCCGTTGCCGGCATCTCGTCGGCGGCGGATTGTTCTGGAGCGGCCGTTTCTTCGGCACCGGCATTGGCTGCGGGCTGTTCGGTGCCACAGGGTGCCGCACTGCCGTCGGCACAGGGCTGGGCCGCTGTGGCATCGACCTCGGGCACGATTGCGGGCTGTTCGCCCTGGGCGCTCTGCGCGGGCTGGTCGGAATTGGCATCAGGCTTGGCCGCCTGGGCCATGGCAATCTGCGGCGCCAGCAGAGACAGGCAGGCCGCGATTGCGGTGGTGTTGTGAATGATGCGGCGCATGGGTGCTCCTTCATTGCCGTTTGGCGATTGTTCGAGCGACAAACAGTCGCAGTGGACCGTCAGTTCCAAACAAGCGCGTGATCACCGCGTCGCGACGCCGCCGAAAACGGGTCTGAAGGTCGGGCTTCTTTCGCCTGGCGGGCTGGAATTCCCGTTCGCTGCAAAGACGTTGGCGCACGACGCGCGTCGGCAGCAGGCAATCCGCAATGCGTCATGGATGGCCCGTGAGCTCGCTGCCTGCCAATCAAGGGCAGATCCGTCACCTGCGGGCGAGGCAGGCTGGCGCGTCGCGATGCGGAAAAACTGGTCGGAGCGAGAGGATTCGAACCTCCGACCCCCTGCTCCCGAAGCAGG
>DBFD01000016.1:0-64369 GCA_002294185.1 Paracoccus sp. UBA889 | reverse complement strand
AGGATTCGAACCTCCGACCCCCTGCTCCCGAAGCAGGTGCGCTACCAGGCTGCGCTACGCTCCGACCGTAGGTGGGGCAACTAGCGCGCGGCGGGTGGCTTTGCAAGCCCCATTTCAGTCGCGCGGATGCCACAAACGTTGCAGGATCGCGGACTTCGGCGCTGTCACGGTCTCGGTCCGCAGCCGTGTCGCCAGCACCGGACGGTTGGCCGAATTGCCGCCGCGCCCCTCGCGCCAGACGATGTAGAGGCCCGAGCCGATGATGATCGCCGCGCCGATCAGCGTCGGCAGGTCCAGCACCTCGCCGAACAGGAACCAGCCATAGCCCGTGGCCCACAGGATCTGCGAATATTGCATCGGCGCGACGATCGCCGCCTCGCCGGCGCGATAGGCAAGGATGACCAGAAAGCCACCGGCAAGTCCCAGCCCCGCGATCAGTCCGGCCAGCGCCAGGTCGGGCAGCGCCATCGGCGTGTAGCCAAGGCTCAACGCGCCCCCGGTCACGACGAAATTGCCCAGCATCGGCCACATGATCAGGACCACCGGACGTTCCGTCCCGCCCAGCTTGCGGATGATCACCGCCGCCAGCCCGCTGGCCAGCGCGGCGATCAGCGCCGCGCCGTGACCGGGCGCCAGCGTCTGCCCGCCGGGCCGCAGCACGATCAGCACGCCGATCAGTCCGACGATGACCGCGGCCCAGCGATGCGCCCCGACACGTTCGCCCAGCACCGGAATCGACAGGATGGTGATCAGCAGCGGGGTGGCGAAAAGGATCGCATAGACCTGCGCCAGCGGCAGATTCGAGAAGGCATAGAACCCGGCCATCCCCGACGCTACCGCGCAGGCGGTGCGCAGCGCGATCCAGCCGGGGCGGTTTGGCCGCAGCGTGCCATGCGTCCGGTCCCGCATCAGCACCATCGAGATCAGCGGAAAGGACAGCAGCGAGGAAAAGAACAGGATCTGAAACGCGGGATAACGCGCGCCAAGCGTCTTGATCACCGCGTCATGCGTCGCATAAAGGCCCATCGCCGCCAGTTGCAGCAGCGCGCCCCGGACATTGGCCGAAAGCCCCAATCACGCCCCCGCGGACAGCGCGGCCACGATCCGGTCGCCCATCTGCGCGGTCGAGACCGGCGTGCCGCCCTCGGGGCCCATCAGATCGGCGGTGCGGACGCCATCGGCCAGGACAGCCTCGATCGCGCGTTCCAGTTCGGCCGCCGCGTCGCCCCGGTCGAAGGAATAGCGCAGCGCCATCGCGAAGCTGAGGATGCAGGCGATCGGATTGGCCTTGCCCTGCCCGGCAATGTCGGGCGCGCTGCCATGGACGGGTTCATACAGCGCCTTGGGCCGGCCATTCGCCATCGGTGCGCCGAGGCTGGCCGATGGCAGCATTCCAAGGCTGCCGGTCAGCATCGCGGCGGCGTCCGACAGGATGTCGCCGAACAGGTTGTCGGTCACGATCACGTCGAACTGGCGTGGATCGCGGACAAGCTGCATCGCGCCATTATCCGCATACATATGCGACAATTCCACATCGGGATATTCGTTGTCGTGGACCCATTGCACCTCTTCGCGCCACAGGATGCCCGATTCCATCACATTGGCCTTTTCCATCGAGCAGACCCTGTTGCTGCGCCGCCGCGCCAGTTCAAAGGCGGATCTTGCCACGCGCCGGATCTCGCCGCTGGTGTATCGCTGGGTATTGACGCCGACGCGGCCGCCCTCGTTGTCGGGGTTGTTGTCATCGGCATGGATCCCGCGCGGCTCGCCGAAATAGACGCCGCTGGTCAGCTCGCGCACGATCAGGATGTCCAGACCGGCCACGACCTCACGCTTGAGTGACGAAAAATCTGCAATAGAATCAAAACATTGCGCTGGACGCAAGTTGGCAAACAGGTCCATTTCCTTGCGCAGGCGCAGCAGGCCGCGTTCGGGCTTGAGACTGAAATCGAGATCGTCGTATTTCGGCCCCCCGACCGCGCCCAGCAGCACCGCATCGACCGCTTGTGCCCGGGCCATGGTCTCGTCCGCCAGGGGCTTTCCGTGCCGGTCATAGGCCGCGCCGCCCACCAGATCGTGACCGATCTCGAAGGACATGCCGCGATTGGCCTCGAACCAGCCGATCACCTTGACCACCTCGGCCATGACCTCGGGGCCGATTCCGTCGCCGGGCAGAACGAGAAGCGAGAAACGATCGGCCATGCAGTCCTCCTCAGGATCGGGAATGACCCCGGTTAGACCCGACCCGCAGCAGGGTCAAGTTCACGGTGAATTGGGTTGCGGGCGGCGCCTGGCACGCAGAACGGTTGGGACCGCGAGAGGCAAGGGGAATCGACCATGCGAGCGTGGGACATGCTGATGATCACGGCACTGGCCGGAGGCGCGCTGCTGCTGGCCGGAGCCGAGATCTCGTCCGGCGGGCAACGGCTCAGCGTGCCGCTGCCCGATGTCTCGGCCATGAACCGGACCGAGGCCGACATGCTGGCCCGGCAACTGGCCGAGATCGAGGTGATCACCGCGAACTGTCCCGATTATGCCATCACCGATGGCGAATGGACCCTGCTCAGCGGCACCGGCGATCTGCTGGCGGCGCAGATCGGCGTCGACCCCACGCAATATGAACGCGATTATTTCGGACCGGCCTTCACGCTGCTGGACGACCCCTCGTCCTGCGACCGCATCGGCCCCGAGGCGCGGCCGCTGATCGACCGGCTGATCCGGATGGGTGGCGGGACCAAACTGCAGCGATGACCGGCCCTGTCCCTCGGGCCTCGGCTTGATTATGCTGCGGACCGACCCATCGCTCAAAGGCCGCCCATGTCCGATATTCCGCTGGTCGTCGCCCCGAATCTCAAACGCCGCCTTTCGGGCGTCACGGCGACGGTTGTGCGGCTGATCCCGGTTCAGGCAAAGATGATCGCGATCCGCGCCACCGGGCCGGGCCTGCCGCCCGATGTGCCGCATATCCCGCTGCTGCGCGCAGCGACCCTGCCGCGCGACCGCTGGCGTGTCTGGCACGCGCGGCGCAACACGGAAATGCTGCTTGGACTGATCCTGCGCCATCTGCTGGGGCGGAAATACCGGCTGATGTTCACCTCGGCCGCGCAGCGCCGCCATAGCCGCTTCACGAAATGGCTGATTCGCCGGCAGGAGGCGCTGGTGGCGACCACGCCGCAGGCCGCGGCCTATCTGGAACGGCCCGCCCGCGTCGTCATGCATGGCGTGGACACTCGGATCTTCCACCCCGCGCCGGATCGCGCCGCGCTGCGCCGCCAGCTCGGGCTGGATCCGGATGCGGTGCTGATTGGCTGTTTCGGGCGTGTGCGCGAACAGAAGGGCGTCGACCTGCTGGTCCGCGCGGGCCTCGATCTGCTGGCCGCCCGACCGCGCGCGCAGATCATCTTCACCGGGCGCATTACCCCCGACAACCGCGCCTTCGCCGACGGGTTGCAGGACCGGATCGGCAGGGCCGGGTTGCAGGACCGGATCCGCTTTCTGGGGGAATTGCCCTGGGACCGGCTGGTGCGGCATTACCAGGCCCTGGACCTTTTCGCCGCGCCCGCCCGCTGGGAAGGCTTCGGTCTGACCCCGCTGGAGGCGATGGCCTGCGGCGTTCCCGCCATCGGTGCCCGCGTCGGCGCCTATGAGGCGCTGATCCGCGACGGCGAGACCGGCAGCCTGGTCCAGACCGGCGATGCGGGGGCCTTGTCGGCGGCGCTGGCCCGCTGGCTGGACGACGATGCGGCGCGCGCGGCCGCGGGACGCGCGGCACGCATCCATGTCGAGGCGAACCACTCGATCCAGGCCGAGGCTCGCGCGCTGGTCCGCATCTATCACGATCTGCTGTCGCAGCCATGAACCGCCTGCGCTTTCTGGCCGCGCGCAGCCTGCGCCAAGAGACCGCGCTGATGCGCCTGTCGGTGCCGCAACGGGAACTGCTGGCCGATCTGGCCGGCCGGTCGGTCGCGCTGATCGGCAATGCCCGCGCATTGGCCGAGGCGGCCCATGGCTCCGCCATCGACAAAGCCGACCTGGTGATCCGCATCAACCGCGCGCCGATGCCCGCGGCCCCCAGCCATGGCAGCCGCACCGACTGGCTGGCCCTGGCGGTGCGGCTGGCCGCGCCTGATCGCGACCGCATCGGGCCCGCGCGCATCCTGTGGATGTCGCCCAAGCGCAAGCGGCTGGACTGGCGGACGGCGGCCAGCCCCGGCTTCTATCTGCATCCGCTGGGCGATTATTGCGCCCTGCGCGACCGGCTGGGCGCGCCGCCCACGACAGGGGCGATGCTGATCGACCTTGCGCTGCGGTCCGGGCTTGCCTCGCTGACACTCTATGGTTTCGATTTCTTTGCCAGCCAGAGCCTGTCGGGACGTCGCACCGCCGCGCAGGTGCCACATGATTTCGGCGCCGAAGCGGCCTGGGTCGGGGACATGCAGCGCCGCGACCCCCGCCTCGACCTGGTGGCTTGAGACCGCGAAGGGGACGGGACGGGCGCAGCCCGTCCCGGTCGCTGCCGCTGGGCGTCTATCCGCGATCGGGGCGCGGCCGGGCACCGCCTGCCTGCGAGGCTCCGCCCCTTCCATCCCGCCCTCGCCTGCGCTACACGCCGCCAACCGCAGAAGACAGGAGTCCCCAATGGGCTACAAAGTCGTTGTTGCCGGCGCCACGGGCAATGTGGGCCGCGAGATGCTGAACATTCTGGACGAGCGCCAGTTTCCGGTCGATGAAATCGCCGTCCTGGCCTCGCGCCGTTCGCAGGGCACCGAGGTCAGTTTTGGCGACAGGACCCTGAAAATCCAGGATATCGACCAGTTCGACTTTGCCGGCTGGGACATCGCGCTGTTCGCCATCGGGTCGGACGCGACGAAGAAATACGCCCCCCTCGCGGCCAAGGCCGGTTGCGTGGTCATCGATAACAGCTCGCTCTATCGCTATGATCCCGACGTCCCGCTGATCGTGCCCGAAGTGAATCCGGAGGCGATCACCGGCTATTCGAAAAAGAACATCATCGCCAATCCCAATTGTTCGACCGCGCAGATGGTGGTGGCGCTGAAGCCGCTGCATGACCGGGCGCGGATCAGGCGGGTGGTCGTCAGCACCTATCAATCCGTCAGCGGCGCGGGCAAGGAAGGCATGGACGAGTTGTGGGACCAGACGAAGGGCATGTATGTGCCCGGTCAGGAGGTCGCGCCCAACAAGTTCCAGAAACAGATCGCCTTCAACGTCATCCCGCAAATCGATGTCTTCATGGATGACGGCTCGACCAAGGAAGAATGGAAGATGGTCGCCGAGACCAAGAAGATCGTCGATCCCGCGATCAAGGTGACGGCCACCTGCGTTCGCGTGCCGGTCTTCGTCGGCCATTCCGAGGCCATCAATATCGAGTTCGAGGATTTTCTGGACGAGGACGAAGCCCGCGACATCCTGCGCGAGGCGCCGGGGATCCTTGTCGTCGACAAGCGCGAACCCGGCGGCTACACGACCCCGGTCGAATGCGTCGGCGACTTTGCCACCTTCATCAGCCGCATTCGTCAGGATTCGACCATCGAGAACGGCCTGAACATCTGGTGCGTCAGCGACAACCTGCGCAAGGGCGCCGCGCTGAACGCGGTGCAGATCGCGGAACTGCTGGGCAACCGGGTGCTGAAGAAGGGCTGATCGTGTTCGACTGGATCGCCAGCTTTCTGGAAGGCGGCGGGCCCTGGGGCATCGCCGCCCTCATGTTTCTGGAAAACGTCTTTCCGCCGATCCCGTCGGAACTGATCATGCCGCTGGCGGGATATAACGCCGCGCGTGGGGTGGCCTCGTTCTGGGTCAGCGTCGCCGCCGGCGCGGCCGGTTCGCTGGCGGGTGCCTATCTGTGGTATATGATTGGCGTCGCCTACGGGCCGGTGCGGCTGCGCCGGCTGATCGCGCGCCACGGCCGCTGGCTGACGATGACCGAGGCGCAGCTTGACCGCGCGCAGGGCTGGTTCGACCGGCATGGCCGCTCGGTCGTCTTTTTCGGCCGCTTCGTCCCCACCGTGCGGACGCTGATCTCGGTCCCCGCCGGGCTGGCGCGGATGTTCCTGCCGCGCTTTCTTCTGTTCTCGGGCCTGGGCAGCCTGATCTGGACCATGGCGCTGGCGGCGGCGGGCTACTGGTTGCAGGACCGCTATGACCGGGTTGACGCCTGGCTGAACCCGGTCTCGACCGCGGTGGTCGTGCTGCTGGCCGCCGCCTATCTGTGGCGCGTCATGCGCTGGCGTCCCGACAGCTGATCAGATTTCGGTCCAGCGTCGGCCCGCGTTCTCGGCCTGCCACAGGGTGCCTTCGCGGATGTCGTGGACCAATCCGTGCAGCGACAGTTCGTCCGCCTGCACCGCCGCTTCGACGAAGGGGAATGTCATCAGGTTGCCGATCGAGACCATCACCGCCTCGCGTTCCAGCGCCCGGATCTGCTGGTCTTCGGGCAGGTCCTTGATCCGTTCGTAGCCGGGGCGCAGGATATCCATCCAGCGACCGACGAAGCTGGACTTTTCCTCCAGCTCCGGGGCCTGCCCGGAACACATGGCATGGCAGCCCGCGACCCCGCCGCAGTTGGTATGCCCGACCACGATCAGATGCGCCACCTTCAGCGCCATGACCGCGTATTCCACCGCCGCCGAGGTGCCGTGCTGCATCCCATCGGGCGCATATGGCGGCACCAGGTTGGCGATGTTGCGATGGATGAAGAATTCGCCCGATTCCGCGCCGAAGATGCCGGTCACGTGGACCCGCGAATCGCAGCACGAGATCACCATCGCCCGCGGTCGCTGCCCGTCATCGGCCAGCCGCCGGAACCAGGCGCTGTTTTCCGCATAGGAGGTCGCCTTCCAGCCATGATAGCGGCCGACCAGGTATTGCGGCAGGGGACGGACATGATGCATTTCGAACCTCGCGCGTTTGCCGCTTGATAGGCAGGGATTGAACAAAATTCGAGCGGTTTCTTCCACCGCGATCAAGTCTTTCTTCATGGCTGGACGTCATGGTGCCCCGACATGTGGGAACACGGGCAATGTGTTGGAGAAGACGATGGCACAGATCAGGACGTTGCCGGTGACAGAGCCGGTTCGCGTCGATGTCAGGCGCGTGGGCGATATCGTGAACGAACTGGGCGAAAGCGCGGCGCAGAATGTGATCGAACTGGCGCTGGAACAGCTTGCCGGCGCACTGACCGCCACCGACGAGGCTCTGGCCCGGGGCGATCTGGCGGGCGCAACCGGACATGCCGACCAATTGTCACGGCTGGCCTGGCAGATCGGGCTACTGTCGCTGGCCGGCGTGGCTATGGATCTGTGCGCCTGCGCCGAAAGGCACGATCCCGGCGCGCTGGCGGCGGTTCGGGCGCGGCTGATGCGGGTCGGCAACCGCTCGCTGACGGCGATCTGGGACCGCGCCGGGATCGGCTGACCGGTTCTTGCGGGCAGCGGATCACGCTGTAATCTGGCCCGCGATCAAGGAAGGATCCACCATGCAGCCCGATTTCGCCCCCCCGACCGAGGATTCCCTGCCATTCTGGCCGCTCTGGCAGGATTCCGACCTGCCCGCTGACGCCGATGCCGGCCATTGGCCATCGGCCGGCGGCTTTTCTGGAAAGGCGGGCCAGATCTGCCTGCTGCCCGACGCGAATGGCGGGTTGCGCGGCGCCCTGCTGGGGCTGGGGCCGCGATCCAAAGCCGGCCGCGAACGCTTTGCCCTGGCCCGCGCGACCGGGCTGCCGAAAGCCGTCTGGCGGCTGGCGGCGTTGCCCGAGGGACTGGACCCGGACGAGGCCGCGCTGGCGCTGCTGCTGGGCCAGTATCGCTTTGCCCGCTACAAGGGCCCGGCCTATGACGGACCGCGCTTTCAGGTGCCCGAGGGCGTCGACGGCCCGCGCCTGCAAGCCGTCGCGCGCGGCGAGTTCCTGTCCCGCGACCTGATCAACACGCCCGCCAGCGACATGGGCCCCGATGCGCTGGAAAAGGCCGCGCGCGCGCTGGCCAACGAGATCGGCGCCGGTATCGAGGTGACGACCGGGCCGGCGCTTCTGAAACAGAACTTTCCGCTGATCCATGCGGTCGGTCGGGCGGCCGAACAGGCACCCCGGCTGATCGACATCCGGCTGGGCGCCGAGGGACCGGCGCTGACCATCGTCGGCAAGGGCGTCTGTTTCGACACCGGCGGGCTGAACCTGAAGCCCGGCACGGCCATGGCGCTGATGAAAAAGGACATGGGCGGCGCGGCGACCGCGCTTGGCCTGCTGAAGATGCTGGCCGGCACCGGCGCGGCCGGGGGGCGGCGCATCCGGGTGCTGATCCCGGCGGTGGAAAACAGCGTCGCGGGCAATGCCTTCCGGCCCGGCGACGTGCTGACCAGCCGCAAGGGCCTGTCGGTCGAGATCAACAACACCGATGCCGAGGGGCGGCTGGTTCTGGCCGACGCGCTGGCCTTCGGGGCCGAGGAAAGTCCCGATCTGATGATCTCTTACGCCACCCTGACCGGTGCCGCGCGGGTGGCGCTCGGCCCCGACATTCCGCCCTTCTATTGCGACGACGACGCGACCGCGAGGGCCTTGGCGGACGCCTCGATGGCCGTGTGCGACCCGCTGTGGCGAATGCCGTTCTGGCAAGCCTACGAGCCGATGATCGAACCGCAGATCGCCGATCTGGACAACGCCCCCGCGGGCGGCATGGCGGGTTCGATCACTGCCGCGCTGTTCCTGCGCCGATTCGCCGAAGGCGCGGGCCGCTATGTGCATCTGGACATCTATGGCTGGCAGCCGACCGCCGCGCCGGGACGCCCGAAAGGCGGCGTCGGACAGGGCGGACGGGCGCTGCTGGCCGCCCTGCCCGAGGTGCTGGGATGAGCCTTGATCGCCGGCTGACGCCGGCCACTGACCGGATCGCACTGGAGACTCTGCGCGGCATCGTCGACCGGCCGGACTACACTCCCGGCCGGCCTGCGCGGCTGGCCGTGCCACTGGCCGACCTGATGAACGTCCCCGAAGGCCGCCGCGAAAGGCAGCTGAATTTCGGCGCCGACCTGACCGTGATCGACACGCAGGGCGACTGGGTCTTCGCGCAGGCGGCTATGGACGGCTATTGCGGCTGGCTGCGCGCCGCCGCGCTGAGCGACGACATGCCGCCGATCACCCACCGCGTGACCGCGCCGGCGACCCATCTCTATCCGGCCGCCGACATGAAGCGTCACCAGTTGCACGCGCTGTCCATCGGCGCGCGCCTGTCGGTCGTGGAGGTCGAGGGGAATTTCGCGCGCCTCGCCGCCGGCGGATACGTCCCTGTCCAGCACATCGGCGACCGGCCCGCGACCGATCCAATCGCCGTTGCGGAAACCCTGCTGGGCACGCCCTATCTGTGGGGCGGCAACAGCGATTGGGGCATCGATTGTTCCGGCCTTGCCCAGGCTGCGCTGACCGCCTGCGGTACCGCCTGTCCCGGCGACAGCGACCTGCAACGGGCGGCCTTTCCGGCGGTCGACGACATCCGGCGCGGCGATCTGCTGTTCTGGCCGGGCCATGTGGCGCTGGCGGCCTCGGCCGAACTGATGATCCACGCGACGGCATGGAAGATGGCCGTGATCCGGGAACCGATCGCCCTGGCCATCGCCCGCATCGACGCCGCGGGCGAGGGTCCGTTTCTCGGCGCGCACCGGCCGCAATGACCGACCCCGGATGATTACAGGTTGAAGACCCGCTCGGGCTGGACCGTGCCGCCCTGATAGCGGCCGATGCAGACCGGCCCGCGAGCATCCGCGACCCAGACCAGTTCGCCCCATTCCGCACCTCCGGTGACCTCGCCCGGATTGCCGTTGCGGATTCGGATCGCGCCTTCGGGCGTGGCGCGCAGCGCGGGAAGGTCGGTCAGCGCGGCCTCCAGCGGCAGCAATCGCGCCTGAATCCGGTCCTGCGCCTCGCGGTCGATCCCGTCGAAGCTCATGCCGTCCTCGACCTCGAAGGGACCGGACCAAGTGCGGCGCAGGCTGGCGACATGGCCCAGGCAACCCAGATCGCGGCCAAGATCGCGGGCGATCGAGCGGACATAGCCGCCCTTGCCGCAGACCATTTCCAGCCGCGCCGTGTCGCCATCAGCCTCGATCAGGGACAGGCTTTCGACCCACAGGGGCCGCGCGGCCAGATCCGGATCCTCGCCCTCGCGCGCCAGATCATAGGCTCGCGCGCCATCGACCTTGACGGCGGAAAAGGCGGGCGGAACCTGCATGATCTCGCCGACATAGCCGGGCAGGGCCGCCTCGATCGCGGCGCGGTCGGGCCGCGTCTCGCTGCGCCGGACGACCTGACCCGAGGCATCGTCGGTCGCCGTCTCGGCCCCCCAATTGACCACGAAATCATAGCATTTCAGGGCATCCGTCAGAATTGCCACGGTCTTCGTGGCCTCGCCCAGGGCAACGGCGAGAACACCGGTCGCGTCCGGATCCAGCGTTCCGGCATGGCCCGCCTTTCGGGCGTCCAGCGCCCAGCGGACCTTGTTCACGACCGAGGTCGAGGTCACGCCCGCGGGCTTGTCCACGATCAGCCAGCCCGACACGTCGCGACCCTTCTTGCGTGCCATCGGTTCACCCCCGGTTTGCCAAGGCGCGCGGGATAGCCGCAGCGCCGCCGCCGGTCAACCCGAGCCGTTGACCAGCCCGATCATCGGCCCCATGCTGCGGCCGAAATCGGCCCGCCCCAGGCCCGGCGCGTAGAGCCTGCTGATGGAGCCGTCCAGATACAGCGCGTTCCGCGCGCCCAGCCCGTCACGGAACATCTGACCGAACTCGTAGAACGTCACCGGATTTTCCGAGATCGCGAACCAGGCGGTCCGCCCGTCAGCCGAGACACCGACGCCGTTGCGGATATTGCGGCTTTCGGAATCGACCAGAAAGCGCGGATGCAGCTTGCCGTCGATCACCAGCATGGGCCCCGATTGCGTGGCCAGCCGGCATTCGGGCGCCTCATCGGCGAAGCTGCGGCTTTCGATCACCTGAAAGGGCCGCTTTCCGCCGCTGCAAAAGACACCATTCGGCAACATTCCGAAATTGCCGCCGCCCGCCTGGGTGGTGATCGGATGCAGTTCCTGGCCGTCAATCACCAGCAGGCCCACAGGGCGGTAATCGGGATGGAACATGCCCGCATTCATCGCAAAGGACAGGCTTTGGCCCTGGGGCAGGCTCTTGCGGACATTGTTGAAGCTGTTCAGGGGCCGCCCGTCGGCATCGTTCTGCCACAATCGCAGATCGGATTCCCGGGCGGCGTCGATCTGGCAGACGACATAGGTCTGTCCGTCCTGATCCATGCGCGTGCAACCGTCCGAAGCGGCGGGCAGTCCCATCGCGAACACCATTCCGACCGCAACGCCAAGCTGGCGTTGCAGTTCAATCAGCATCGCGATCATCAGGTGCCTCGACATCGCGGCGGACCCGTTCTTCCGCGAACAACCGGCGGGTATCGTCCATGCGATCAAAGGTCTCGTCCAGCTGGAACCGCAGCCGAGGCGCGTATTTCAGCGTCATCGCCCTGGCCACCAGGTGCCGCAATTCCGGCGCGTTGCGGCGCAGGGCCTCCAGCGCGCCATCGGCGTCGCGACCGCCCAGAGGCAGCACATAGGCCGTAGCCACCTTCAGATCGGGCGAGGTCCGCACCTCGCCCACGGTGATCGAATGGCGGTTCAGGTCCGGATCGTGCACATCGCCGCGTAGCAGCACGTCCGACAATGTGCGGCGAATCAGCTCGCCCACGCGAAGCTGGCGTTGCGACGGGCCCTGGCCCTGGCCCTGGGGAAAACGGTTCTGTGCCATCCGCCCCGATGTAGGGGGTCGCGGGCCGCGCCGCAACGGGATATGACGCGGCAAAAGGACAGGGAGGCCATGGGATGAGCGATTTCGAACAGACCGGAACCGGCGACGCGCCCGGCATCGTGGTGACCGGTGCCTCGGGACGGATGGGCCGGATGCTGATCCGGCTGCTGCTGGACAGCGATCAGGCACGGCTGGTCGGCGCGCTGGAGCGTCCGGGCCATGACTGGATCGGGCGCGACATTGGCGAGGCGATGGGCGGGCAGCCGGCCGGGGTGATGGTCAGCGACGATGTCGTCACCGTCATCGCCCGCGCCCAGGCGGTGATCGACTTCACCGCGCCTTCCGCGACCCTCGGCTTCGCCGAACTGGCCGCGCAAGCCCGCGCTGTTCACGTGATCGGAACGACGGGGCTGGAAGAGACGGACCTGGCACAGATCGCCGCCGCCGCGCGCCACGCGCCGATCATCCGGGCCGGCAACATGAGCCTCGGCCTCAACCTGCTGGTCGGCCTGACCCGCAAGGTCGCCGCGGCGCTTGGCGAGGATTGGGATATCGAGGTGGTCGAGACCCATCACCGCATGAAGGTCGATGCGCCCTCGGGCACCGCCCTGATGCTGGGCGAGGCAGCGGCCGAGGGGCGCGGCGCATCGCTGACCGATCTGCGCATACCCGCCCGCGAGGGCATCACCGGCGCGCGCGCCCCGGGCGGCATCGGTTTTGCCGCCATTCGCGGCGGCGACGTGGTGGGCGAGCACGACGTCATCTTCGCCACTCCGGGCGAACGTCTGGTGCTGCGCCATCTGGCCAGCGACCGCGCGATCTTCGCCCGCGGCGCTATTCGTGCGGCGCTGTGGGGCCAGGACAAGGGGCCGGGACAATACGACATGGCCGATGTTCTGGGCCTGACCTGAAGACCACCCTGCCCGCGACTGATTCGGCGTCGCTTCGCGCCAGAATTGACTGCCGTCCCGTTAGCCTCATCCGCCGATTGCGAGACCTTGGTTAACGCCAGCGTCAAACCAGTCTTTTTGGTCAAGTGGCCCCCGCACGGCATTCCATTTTGTTGCATTCATCTCCACCGCGTCGCTTACATGCGATGACGCAGCCGAAGTATCGGATTGCCACAACCCTTTGCTTACTTGGTGAGAGTTATGAAAGTTCTTAAGGTTCTGGCGGTCGCGGCCGCTCTTTCGCCCTTCGCCTTCGCGGCCCGGGCAGCAAGCGTTGACGTGTCGCTGGATTACACGGTCGGCAAGTCGGTTTCGATCAGCCACCCCGAGGCGGTGGCAAGCTCGGTCAAGGCATCGGCCTTTCATCTGACCGGCTCGGAAGGGATCGGAAAGTTCGTCGCGTTCTGCGTGGACATCGCGACCCGGCTCAGCCTGCCCAGTTCCTATCAGGTCGTCGGCAGCAACAGCACGACCGCCAAGCTGCAGAACCTGTTCGATGCGAATTACCGCAATGTAAGCACCAGCAATGCCAACCAGTCGGCCGCCTTTCAGCTGGCGATCTGGAAGACGATCTACAACGGCTTTTCCTGGAGCGGCGCCAGCAGAACGGTCAACAGCCTGACCGCCGGCTACATGTCCAGCGCGGCTTCTTACAGCGGCGACAAGATTTGGCGCCTGACCTTCCTTGACGGCGACAAGACGCAGGATCTGGTGACCGCCGACATGGCACCCTCGCCCGTTCCGCTGCCGGCCACGGCGCTGCTGTTGCTGGGCGGCCTCGGTGGTCTGGGGGCCTTCGCCCGCAAGCGGCGCGCAGACTGACCGCGCTGCGCCGCGCGACAGCGCATGGCACGAAAATCCCGGACCGGTCGCCAAGGCTGCCGGTCCCTGCCTCTTGGGGCATCGCCCGGACGGAAAAATTCGACCGCCGGCCGGGGCCATCAAAGGTCATTTTCACCCCGCTGCTGACCGGCTAGAAGCGGGGCATGAGCACGACCCGCCTGATTGCCGATGCAGATACGACCACCGCCCTGGCCCGCACCCTTGCCGGCATGGCACGGCCCGGCCTGACGATCCTGCTGGACGGGCCGGTCGGCGCGGGAAAGACCCATTTCGCCCGCGCCTTCATTCAGGCGCGACAGGGCGACATCGCCGAGGACGTGCCCAGCCCGACCTTCACGCTGGTGCAGACCTATGACGACCCGATGGGGACCGAAATCTGGCACGCCGACCTCTATCGCCTGACCGATCCGTCGGAACTGGACGAGCTTGGGCTGGACGAGGCGGCCGAGACCGCGATCCGTCTGATCGAATGGCCCGACCGGCTGGAAATGCTGCCCGATGGCGCGCTGACCGTCGCGATGGCGTCGACACCGGATCCCCACCTGCGCCAGATCACGCTGCACGGCCCCGGCGCTGGCCGCATCGCCGCCATTGCGCGATTCATCGCCGCCACCGGCCGGGCCGGCTCGCGGGTCGTGCCGCTGGCGGGCGATGCCTCGGCCCGGCGCTATTTCCGGCTGCAGGGGCCGCAGGGCCGCGCGGTGCTGATGGACGACCCTTCAGGCGATTGCGCGGGTTTTGTCCAGATGACCCGATGGCTGCGCAGCCATGGCTTCGGCGCGCCCGAATTGCTGGCGGCGGATGACGCCGCGGGTCTGCTGCTGGTCGAGGATCTGGGCGACGATCTGCTGGCGCGGGTGCTGGAGAAGCGACCCGGCATGGCGCCCGAGCTCTATGAGCGGATCACAGATCTTCTTGTCGCGCTTCACCGCCATCCGGTGCCCGATTTCGTCCGCCCGCTGGACGGACCGCTGCTGGCCGAACAGGTCGGCCTGTTCGCGGCGTGGTATCCCCAGGCCGCCGGCGCCCCGGCCACCGATGCCGCAGGCATCGGCCCGGTCATCGCCCGGCTGCACGCCGACCTTGCAGGCGATCTTCCTTCGGTCCTGTCGCTGCGCGATTTCCACGCCGAGAACCTGATCTGGCGTGGCGACACCGCGCCGCTGGGCCTGATCGATTATCAGGACGCGGTGGCCTGCCATCCGGCCTATGATCTGGTCTCGGCGCTGCAGGACGCACGCCGCGACGTGGCGCCCGCCATCGAAGCCGCCTGCATCGCCCGCTACCTGGATGCGACCGGAATGGACGCGGCCCGTTTCCGCGCTGTCTATGCCCTGTTGGGCGCGCAGCGGAACTTGCGGATCATGGGCATCTTCACCCGGCTCTGCCTGCGCGACGGAAAGCCGCGCTATCTGGACTTCATGTCGCGCGTCTGGGGGCATCTGCGCCGCGACCTGACGCATCCCGCGCTGGCACCGCTGGCCCGGATCGTCGCGGCGCTGCCCCAGCCGGACCCGACCGTCCTCGAAAGGATTCGCGCGCAATGTCCCCGCTGATGATCTTCGCCGCGGGCCTGGGAACCCGGATGCGGCCGCTGACGGCCGATCGGCCCAAACCGCTGGTCGAGGTCGCGGGCCGGTCCCTGCTGGAGCGCGCGCTGGATCTGGGTCGCGATGCGGGATGCACGCCCATCGCGGTCAACACGCATTACCTGGCTGACCAGATTGCCCATCGTCTCGCGGGGAAGGGCGTCGCGATCAGTCATGAACCCGGCCCCATCCTTGATACCGGCGGCGGGCTGCGGCAGGCCCTGCCGCTGCTGGGAAGGGGGCCAGTGCTGACGCTGAATCCCGACGTGGTGTGGACCGGTCCGAACCCGCTGACCGCGCTGGAGATCGGATGGAACGACCGGATGGACGCGTTGCTGATGCTGGTGCCGCTGGACCGGGCCACGGCGCGAACGGGCGGCGGCGATTTCGCGCTGGCGGATAGGGGCCGGATCACCCGCCGCGGCGATTTCGTCTATGCCGGCGCGCAGATGCTGCGCCCCGAAGGGCTGGCCGGGATCCCGGATCGGGTGTTTTCGCTGAACCTGCTCTGGGATCGGCTGATCGCCCGCGGTCGCGCCTTCGGTCTGGTCCATCCGGGCGGCTGGTGCGATGTCGGCACTCCGCAGGCGATCCCGCTGGCCGAGGCATTGCTGCATGACTGAGACAGGCGGTCTTTTCGCGCTGCCTCCGGGCGTCGATTTCGCGCGCGAATTCGTCCGCGGATTTCTGCAACGCATGGCGGGCCGGCCGCCCGAATCCATCGCCCGCGTCACCATCTACGCCAATGCCGCGCGGACCATGGCGCAGATCGGCGCCGCCTTCGATGAACACGGCGCGATGCTGCTGCCGCGGCTGCGTACGATCACCAATCTGGACCGCCCCCCACAGCCCGGCGATCCGGCCCCCGCCGCACCCCTTGCGCGGCGGTTGCAACTGGCCCGGCTGATTGCCCGGCTGATCGCGGCGCGCCCCGATCTGGGCGCGGGCCATTCCGTCCCCGCCCTGGCGAAATCGCTGGCTGACCTGATGACCGAAATGCAGACCGAGGGGCGCGACGCGCTGGCGCTGGAGGGGATCGATACCGGCGATCATGCCCGCCATTGGCAGAACGCGCTGACCTTCCTGCGCATCGCCGCCGGTTTCCATCTGGACGGCCCGGCGGTGGACCGCGCCGACCGCCAGCGCCGGACGGCCGAGGCGCTGGCCGCGGACTGGGCGCGGGGCGAAAACCTGCCGGACGCCCCGGTGATCGTCGCGGGCTCGACCGGATCGCATGGCGCGACGCGGCTGTTCATGCGGGCGGTGGCGGCGCTGCCGGGCGGCGCGGTGGTTTTGCCCGGATTCGATTTCGACCAGCCGCAACCGGTCTGGGACAGCCTCGATGCCCGGTCCGAGGATCATCCGCAGGCCCGTTTTGCGCCATTGATCGCGGCTGCCGGCCATCCCGCGCGCTGGACCGACGCCGTGCCGCCGGCGCCCGATCGCAACCGCCTGTTGTCGCTGGCCCTGCGCCCCGCGCCCGTCACCGATCAATGGATCGCCGAGGGCCCCGCCCTGCCCGACCTGATCGCGCCGACACGCGGCCTGACCCTGATCGAGGCCGATCAGCCCGCGCAAGAGGCCGAAGCGATTGCACTGGTCATGCGCGAGGCGGTCGAAACCGGCCGCGCCGTGACCCTGATCGCGGCGGATGGCAACCTGATCCGGCGCGTGAACTCGGCCCTGGACCGCTGGCATCTGCGCGCCGATGAAAGCGCGGGCCAGCCGATGCCGCTGACTCCGCAGGGCCTGTTTCTGCGCCAGATCGCCGGAATCTTCGGCGAGGCGCTGACCATCGACCGGCTGCTGAGCCTGCTGAAACATCCGCTGGCGGTGACCGGATCGACGCTGATCGGCGCAAACGAGGCGCGGCTTGCGGCTCGCGAGCTGGAACTGCATCTGCGCCGCAACGGCCCGGCCTTTCCCGATGGCGACAGCCTGCGGTCCTGGGCCGATCGGGGCGACGAGACGCGCAGGATCTGGGCGCGATGGCTGGCCGTTCTGCTGGACCGGATGGCTGGGTTTGCGACCGATTCGGCACCCCGGCCGCTTGCCGCGCGCCTTGCGGAACTGCGAGCCCTGGCCGAAGATTTCGCCGCCGGACCGGGGGGCGATCCCGAAACCTCGCGCCTGTGGGCGGGCAGCGGCGGCGCGCTGGCCCGCGCGGTCCTGGACAACCTGGCCGAACATGCCGGACACGGCCCCGACATGGGCCCCGCCGATTTCGCCGCCCTGCTGTTCGAGGAATTGCAGTCCCACCAGCTTCGCAACGAAGGTGAGACCTGCCATCTGCTGCAAATCCGCGGCACCCGCGAGGCGCGGATCCTGAATACCGGCACGGTGATCCTGTCGGGACTGAACGAAGGCGGCTGGCCGCAGGCACTGGACCCCGATCCGTGGCTGTCGCGCGACATGCGGGCGGCGGCGGGCCTGACCCTGCCGGAACGCCTGATCGGGCTGGCCGCGCATGATTTCCAGCAGGCGATCGGGGCGGAAACCGTCATCCTGACCCGCGCCCGCCGCGATGCCGAGGCCGAGACGATCCCCTCGCGCTGGCTGAACCGGCTGACGAACCTGATGGCGGGGCTGCCCGAACGCCGCGGCCCCGAGGCGCTGGCCGCGATGCGCGATCGCGGGCGGGTCTGGCTGGACCTGGCCCGCGCCGTCACCCAGCCCGAAACGGCGGTCCCGGCGGCGCCGCGACCCTCGCCCCTTCCGCCCGCGCCGGCCTTTGCCGACCTGCCCGTCACCGATGTCGGCCTGCTGATCCGCGACCCCTATGCGGTCTATGCCAAGCGGGTCCTGGGCCTGCGCCCGCTGCCGCCGCTGCGGCCCGAACCCGATGCCGCCCTGCGCGGACAGATCCTGCACAGCATCGTCGAGGCGTTGCTGAAAGCTACCCCCCATTCCGACCCTGACCCTGTCGCACTGCGCGCCGACTTCCTGCGGATCACTGCGCAGGTGCTGGAAGACGCGGTGCCCTGGCCGGCCGCACGGGCCTTCTGGCAGGCCCGGATGGAACGCATCGCCGACCGGATCGTGGCGGACGAGGTATCGCGCCGTCGCGACGGCAGCCCCGTCGTGATCGAGCATCGCGGCAAGGTCGGCCTGCCCGCGCTTGGCTTCAGCCTGACGGCCAAGCCCGACCGGATCGACCTGCTGCACGACGGGCGGGTGATGATCTACGACTACAAATCCGGAACTCCGCCCAGCGAAAAGCAGATGGCGCGGTTCGACAAGCAACTGATCCTGGAGGCCGCAATGGCCCGGCGCGGCGGCTTCGACGCGCTTGGGCCGGCCGAGGTGGCCGGTCTGCGCTATATCCAGCTGGGCGGCGAAGGGCTGACCCATGACCGCGCCTATAGCGCCGAATCCGAAGCCGAGGCATGGCATGGCTTTCAGCGCCTGATCGCGGCCTACCTGACCGGCGGGACCGGGTTTACCGCGATGAATGCCCCGGAACGGACCAGCTATGCCGGCGATTACGACCACCTTGCACGGTTCGGGGAATGGTCGCTGTCGGATTCCGCGCAGCCCCGAAAGGTGGGCGATCACGATGGATGACGCGACGCGGAACCAGATCGAGGCCGCCGATCCTGCCTGTTCGACCTGGCTGACGGCCAATGCCGGATCGGGCAAGACGCGGGTGCTGACCGACCGCGTGGCACGGCTGCTGCTGGGGGGGACGCGGCCCGAACGCATCCTGTGCCTGACCTACACCAAGGCCGCCGCGACCGAGATGCAGAACCGGCTGCTGGCGCGGCTGGGCCGATGGGCGATGCTGCCCGAAACCGACCTGCGCCGCGAACTGGCCGATCTGGGCGAAACCGGCACGCCGGACCTGGCCCAGGCGCGCAGGCTGTTTGCCAGCGCGATCGAGGCGCCGGGCGGGCTGAAGGTGCAGACCATCCACAGCTTCTGCGCCGCCCTGCTGCGCCGGTTCCCGCTGGAGGCTGGGGTGGCGATGGGCTTTTCCGAACTGGACGACCGCAGCGCCCGCGCCCTGCGCGCCCGCATCGTCGAGGAAATGGCCGAGGCCGGCGATCCCGCGATCCGCGACCTGACGGCGCTGCATGGCGGCGACGATCTGGACCGCTTTCTGGCCGGGCTGTCCCAGGCCGATTTCAGCGCCCCGCCCGATGCCGAAGCGATCTGGGCGGCGATGGACGTGCCTGCCGGACTGGATGACGACCGCCTGCTGGCGCAGGTCTTCGAGGGCGCCGAGGCCGATCTGTTCGACGCGCTGACGCCGATCCTGCGCACGGGCAAGCCCACCGATCAGAAACTGGCCGAAACACTGGGCGACGGGCGCTGGCGCGATCCGGGTCTGGCGGAATTGCGGCGGCTCTGCGGCTGCCTGCTGTTTGGCGGAACCGCGGCCGATCCCTTTGGCGCCAAGATCGGCAAGCTGCCGACCAAGGAACTGCGCCTGGGTCCCTGCGCGCCCTTCATGGACGATCTTGAGGCGCTGATGCGGCGGGTGCAGGACGCCCGGCCGCAAATGACCGCCCTGCAGGCCGCGCAGAAGACGCTGGCCCTGCACCGCTTTGCCCATGCCTTCACCACCCGCCTGGCGGGCCGCAAGACGGCGCATGGCTGGCTGGATTTCGACGACCTCATCCGGCGCGCCGCGCTGCTGCTGGAACAATCCAGCATGGCGCAATGGGTGCTGTGGCGGCTGGATGGCGGGATCGACCATATCCTTGTGGATGAAGCGCAGGATACCAGTCCCGAACAATGGCGCGTGATCCGGCGGCTGACCGACGAATTCACCAGCGGCGCAGGCGCGCATGACCGGCCCCGGACCCTGTTCGTCGTAGGCGATCCGAAACAGTCGATCTATTCGTTCCAGGGCGCGGATATCGCGGTCTTCGAGGAAATGCGCGACCGGTTCGACCGTGATTTCCGTGCCGTCCGGCAGCCGATGCAACAGCGCGGGCTGCGCCATTCCTTCCGCTCGTCGCCCGCCATCCTGTCGGTGGTGGACGCGGTCTTTCAGGGCGAGGCAGCGCAGGGGCTGGGCGTGCCGCCCGAACATATCGCCTTCCGCGCCGATCTGCCGGGACGGGTGGACATCTGGCCGCCGCTGCCCGAACCGGAAACGCCCGAGGAAGGCGACTGGACCCGGCCCGTGGATGCGCCTGCGGAAAATGCCGCCGACAGGGTGCTGGCCCGCGCCATCGCAGGCCGGATCCGCGCGATGCTGGGTGGCCCGATCATGGATGTCAGGAACGGCCAGCCGCGCCCGGTCGGGCCGGGCGACATCCAGATCCTGGTGCAGCGCCGGGCGGGACTGTTCGACGACCTGATCCGCGAATTGAAGGCGGCGAACCTGCCCGTCGCCGGGGCCGACCGGCTGAAGCTGGCGGCCGAGCTGGCGGTGCGCGACATCACTGCCACGCTGGCGGTTCTGGCCACGCCCGAGGACAGCCTGTCGCTGGCCGCGGCCCTGCGCTCGCCCCTGTTCGGGCTGTCCGAGGACGATCTCTACCGACTGGCGGCGGGGCGCGGCCGGGCGCATCTGTGGCAGAGGCTGCGCGCCTCCGACCACCGGACCGCGCGCGAGGTGCTGGCCGACCTGATGGCGCAGGCGGACCGGCTGCGGCCCTATGACCTGATCTCGCGCCTGCTGATCCGTCATGGCGGGCGGATGGCATTGCTGGCCCGGCTGGGCCCCGAGGCCGAGGACGGGATCGACGAATTGCTGTCGCAGGCCATGGCCTATGAACAGGCCGAGACGCCCTCGCTGACCGGGTTCCTGGTCTGGCTGGCCAGCGACGAGGTGCAGGTCAAACGGCAATTGCCGGGCGGCAGCGGCGGCCTGATCCGGGTGATGACGGTGCATGGCGCCAAGGGTCTGGAAAGCCCGATCGTGATTTTGCCGGAAACGCGCAAGCGACGCGCCGATGGGCGCGGGCGCATCGTGCGGCTGGACGGGATGCCTGCGTGGAAGGGCGCCGCGCCGGACCGGCCCGATGCACTGACCATCGCGGTCGCCGAACAGGAACGCCGGCAGGACGAGGAACGGCGGCGGCTGCTTTACGTCGCCATGACGCGGGCGGAAAGCTGGCTGATCGTGGCGGCAGCTGGCGAGACCGGTGCAGGGCTGGACAGCTGGCACGGCATGATCACGGACGGCGCGGCCCGCGCAGCCCTGCCCCGGTCCCCGATCGAGATCGAGGGTGTCGGGCAGGGAACGCGCCTGACCTTCGGCGCCTGGCCCGAATGGGCCGATGCCGCCGAGGCGCAGTCCGCCGCCGCGACCCCTCGGCCCGCCTGGCTGGCCTGCGTCCCCGAACCGGTCGCCCGGCCCCCGCGCCCGGTCGCGGCGACAGGTCTGGGCGGCGCCAAGGTGCTGGCCGCGGCGACCGACGATTCCGATCCGGCGGCGGCAATGCTGCGCGGCACAAGGTTGCATCTGCTGCTGGAACATCTGCCCGGAACCGCTGCCGCTGACTGGCCCGGCCTCGCCCGCGCGGTTCTGGCGGGGGCCGAGGGCGGGCTGCCGGACGAGGCCCGGCTGGCCGACCTGCTGGCCGAGGCGCGCGCCGTGATCGAGGCCCCGGATCTGGCGGACATCATCGACCCCGGCCCGGACGCGCAGGTGCTGCGCGAGGTCGCGCTGAGCGCGCCCCTGCCCGGCATCGGCATCCTGCACGGCACCATCGACCGGCTGATCGTCACCGCAAACCGCATCCTGGCGGTCGACTACAAGTCGAACGCCACCGTGCCCGCGACGCCCGAGGCCGCCCCCGACGGCATCTTGCGCCAGATGGCCGCCTATCGCGCGGCCCTGCGGCAGATCTGGCCCGGCCGGCGGATCGAGGTGGCGATCCTGTGGACGGCCACGCGCAGCCTGATGGAAATCCCGGATCCGCTGCTGGACCGCGCGCTGGCCGCCCTTGACCCGGCCGATCCGCGTTCATAGCTTTCAGGACAGTGCCGCCGATCCCCGGCCCCCGCCATTTCCCAAGGAGCAAGATCATGGCTACCGTGCCCGTCAATGACAGCGAATTCGACGCCGAAGTGCGTCAGGCCGACACCCCCGTCATCGTGGATTTCTGGGCGGAATGGTGCGGACCCTGCAAGCAGATCGGCCCCGCTCTGGAAGAACTGTCCGAGGAATATGCCGGCAAGCTGAAGGTCGTGAAGGTCAACGTGGACGAAAACCCCGAACAGGCCGCGGCCCTTGGCGTGCGCGGGATTCCCGCGCTGTTCATGTTCAAGGATGGCGAGGTCGTGTCCAACCGCATGGGTGCGGCGCCGAAAGCCGCGCTGAAAAGCTGGATCGACGAATCGGTCTGATCCGGGCCGGACAGAAAGGCGGGGCGGCGGTCATACGGGCCAGCCGCCCTTTTTCATGGCGACAAGCAGCCGGGCATCGGCATCGCTCGCCATCATGTCGAGGCTGCTCTGCCGCAGGAACCAGTCCAGATAGCCCGCATAATCGGGCCGGTGTTCAGGCGCGCGCGACAGGGCCTCGCTGGATCCCAGTTCGGCCACGTTCAGCGCGATGTGATGAAAATCCGACTGGCCGAACAGAACCGCGGGCTTGCCCAGGATATAGCCGTCCATCGCCACGGCGCTGTTCTGCGTCGCGACGAAGGCGCAATCGCGCAAAAGGCGGGCTGTATCGCCGCCGATGGTCAGGTTCGCATGACGCGCGGCAATGGCCTCGAGCGCGGCCCGATCCGCCCCATCATAGGTTTCTTTCGGGTGGAAGGTGGCGATAGCCGGGCGTCCGGTCCGGGCAACGCTCTCGACCATCCGTAGCGGGCTCATGGTCTGGAAGGACCGCTGTTCGTGGATGCGGCCCTGCAGCGCAATCAGGACATGATCGCCTCTCGCCGGCGCGGGCCCCGGCAGGACGCGGTCGCGCAGCCGGCGGGCAAAGTCCCGGGCGATGTCGGGATCGAGCCGGGCTTCGGGAAAGGTCGCCCGCGCCACCGGCCAGCGCCAGCGTTCGGCCTGACGTTCCAGCCGCCAGAACGGATAGTGATAGGCAAGACGGAAGGTCAGGGCTTCCGGATGGGTCGGCCGCTCCATGTGATACAGCGCGAAGCCGGGCCGGTTCGGCGCCTCGGCGCGCGGTCCCTCACCGGACCGGCGGATCCGGACCTGCCAGCCGCGGGATTCCAGCAGCGCCCGCATCCGGTTCAGAAAGCCAAGCTTTCCGGCCCGCGCCATGCGCAGGATCGGCGGATGCAGATAGACGGACAGAAGGCGCTCGTCGGTCATGGCGGCAGGCCAGGGGGTCAGTCCCGACATTTGGCGGGTCGCAGCGATGGTGAATCGTTCGGGTTCCGATGTCCAGATCGATTCCCGCTGAATCCGCTTCGCTGGCAGGCCGGGGCTGAAACTAGCGCAGGACTTTCCGCAGATAGACGTAACAGGCGCCTTCGCCGCCATGGCGGAAATGGGCGGCGCGGATCTGCTGGACCACTGGCGCCAGGGGCGGGCTGTGCAGCCAGTGCGGCACCTGATGGCGCAGCGCGCCCGGTCGGGTCGGCAGGGGTCCGTGATCGCCCCTGCCCTTGCCCGTGATGACAAGAACCAGGCGGCAGCCATTGGCGTGGCACGACAGAATGAAACGTATCAGCGCCGGATGTGCGTCTGCCAGCGTCATGCCGTGAAGATCCAGCCGCGCCTCGGGCCGCAGCTTGCCCTGGGACATGCGACGGTGAAGACCGGCATCCATGCGGATCGGCGCATCGGCCAGTTGCCGGGCGGGGCTTGGCGCCGGCTGGTGCTGCGTGCCGCGCGGCGTGGCGGATTGCCCGATGCGAAAGTCCGGCAACGGGGTGACCGGCGGCTTTGGCGGCGGCAGCGCGCCTTTGCCGGCGGTGGAGGCCGGAGGTTTCGGTTCGGGGCGGTCGCAATGCAGCGGCGTCGCGGTCCGGGCGATGCGCGACCACAACTCTCGCTCTTCCGGCGTCAGGCCCCGGCGCCGCCGCACCATCAGCCGGTCGCGACCAACTGCCAGTTCGGGTCGTTCTGACCCATGCGCCGCGAGAAGGTCCAGATGTCGCGCTGCTTGCGGGGCGCCTTGGGATCTCCCTCGATCACCTTGCCCTCGGCGTCGCGGGTGGCCGCCACCAGTTCGGCCACGAAGCGGACCGAGATTTCGGCCGCGCCGGTCGCGCTGTCGAAATCCGCCCCGTGCAGGGCCGTCTCGCGGGTGCCCAGATACTGCGCCTCGACCGTCTGGCCCTTCGCGGCGCGCTGGTCGATGACGGATTGGAACGCCTCGGCCACCGGCGCGTCCAGAAAGGCGCGCACCTCGGACAGATCGCCCCTCTCGAAGGCCATCAGGATCATCTCGTGGGCCGATTTCGCGCCGTTGAGGAAATCCCGAACGTTGAAGGACGGCTCGGCCGATTTCATCGCCGCAAGCGCATCGGCCTGCGGGCTGCCCGCGTCGGCATGATCGAGGATGTCGTGATCCTCGGCCTCTTCCGCCGTGCCCTCGATCACCTCGAAGCGCCGCCGTGACGGCTCGGGCGTGTCGACCTTGGTCGGCTCGAACCCGTCGCGAGTGCCAAGCACGTTGCGCAACCTGAGAATCAGGAAAATGGCGATCGCGGCCAGGACGATCAGCTGAAGCATCGGGTTGGACATGCGGGTAGGGGCCCCTGTTCTTGGCGATCTGTTGGTATCTGCGCTGTGGGTCATTATGTAGGATGCGAGTCGGCGCAAGTCCAGTTTTTGCGCCTGAATGAAGGGGAATTCGCATGTGGCTTTTCGTTCTGTTCGTGGCCATTCCGCTGATCGAGATCGCACTGTTCATTCAGGTCGGCGGGCTGATCGGATTGTGGCCGACGCTGGGGATCGTGCTGCTGACCGCGGTCGCGGGCACCGCGCTGATGCGAAGCCAGGGCGCGCGGGCCTGGGCCGAGGTGCAGCGTTCCTTTGCCGAACTGCGCGATCCGTCGCGGCCGCTGGCGCATGGCGTGATGATCCTGATGGCGGGGATGCTGCTGCTGACGCCGGGCTTTTTCACCGATACGCTGGGCCTGCTGCTGCTGATTCCGGCGGTGCGCGACATGGTGGTGCACTATCTGGCGCGGCATGTCCGGATCACCCGGACGCGGATGGGCGAGACGCCACAAGATCCGCGACGCCCGCCATATGGCGATGGCGCGATCGACGGCGATTATGTGGTCGAGGACGATCAGCGCCACCCCGCCAGCCGCCGGCCACCCGACCTGCCGCCCGAACCAGGCGACGACCAGCCGCCACGGCGCGGCCATTCGGGCTGGACTCGGCATTGAGGCGGAAGGACGCGCCTGATAGAAGCAGCCGCAAGTCCGAACGTGCGAGGAACGAACATGGCCGACGAGAATAACCAGAACGGTGCCGCCGATGGCGCCGAGGCCGCGGCGCAGCCGCAGGTCCGTATGCAGATCCTGGCCCAGTATATCCGCGATCTGTCCTTCGAGAACGCGGTCGCCACCAAGGGCGCGCCGCAGGGCGAGGTCCAGCCCGAGATGACCGTTCAGGTCAGCCTGGACGCGCGCAAGCGTCAGGCCGATCACCAATACGAGGTGATTTCGAAATTCCGCGTCACCTCGACCAACAAGGGTGACGGCCAGACCATGTTCCTGGTCGAACTGGATTATGGCGGCGTGTTTCATATCGAGAACGTTCCCGAAGACCAGTTGCACCCTTTCCTGATGATCGAATGCCCGCGGATGCTGTTTCCCTTCGTGCGGCGCATCATTTCGGATCTGACGCGCGACGGGGGCTTTCCACCCTTCAACATGGATCCGGTCGATTTCGTGGCGCTGTATCGTCAGGAATTGTCGCGCCGCGCGCAGACGCAGCAGGGCGCGCCGGCCGATCAGAAACTGTCCTGACGGCGGTCTTCGGTCATGCCGCCGCGCCAGCGCCGGGCCTGGCAGCGGATGCTGTCGGGCCGCAGGCTGGATCTGCTGGACCCCACCCCCTTCGACATCGAGATCGAGGACATCGCCCATGGTCTGGCCTTCGTCGCCCGCTGGAATGGCCAGACGCATGGCGACTGGCCCTATTCCGTGGCCGGTCATTCGCTGCTGGTCGAGGATATCTTCTGCCGGCTGGATCCGCGCGCCGATCCCGCCGCGCGGCTGGCCGCGCTGTTGCATGACGCGCCCGAATACGTGATCGGGGACATGATCTCGCCGGTGAAATCGGCGCTTGGCCAGGATTACGGCGCGATGGATGAAAGGCTGACGGCGGCGATCCATCGCCGCTTTGGTCTGCCTGCCAGCCTTCCCGCCGCACTGAAGAAGCGGATCAAGACCGCCGACCGGATTTCGGCCCGACTGGAGGCCGTTCAGATCGCGGGTTTCGACGAGACCGAGGCGCGCAAGCTTTTCCCCGTCCCCGGCGAACAGATACTGACCCGGCTCAAGATCGATCTCAGCCCGCCCGCGAAGGTCCGCGCCGCATTTCTCGAACAATTCTCCGCGATTATGCGGGCGCTGGATCAAACGGGAAACAGCGATGAAAAGGGAAAATATTAACCCTTTTTTAACCTTCAGGGGAAAGACGCAATGAAACGCCCTTCCCCGATTGTTTTCAGATCAGCAGATCTTCCAGTTGCTTGCCGCCCTCAAGGCTTTCCTGAACCCAACGCGGCTTGCGGCCACGACCTGTCCAGGTCATCGTAGGATCCTTGGGATTGACGTATTTCGGGGGCACGGTGCCCGCGCGCCGGGGTTTGCCGCCTGTCAGCTCCGCCAGGTTGAACCCATGTTCGCGCGCGGCTTCTTCGACCGCAGCCAGCGCTTCGCGCCGCTTGCGATCCTCGTAGGAACTGATTGCCCGATCCAGCTTGGCGCGTAGATCGCGCATTTCCTTCAGCGTCATCTTGTCAAAATCAACGTTCATTTCTTCTTCGTCCGTGAGAATATTGGTGAACGAAAAATTAGATTATATTGAGAAAGTTTCAACCCTTCGGTGCGCCTGTCAGCGGGGTCCGCGTTTGGCGAGAATTCGCTGAAGCGTGCGTCGGTGCATATGCAGGCGGCGGGCGGTTTCGCTGACATTCCGGTCACATTGCTCGTAAACGCGCTGAATATGTTCCCAGCGGACCCGATCGGCCGACATCGGATTTTCGGGAGGAGGCGGCAGCAGGTCACCGACAGCCAGCAAAGCCGACGTCACGTCATTTGCGTCGGCGGGCTTTGCGAGATAATCGGTCGCGCCCATTTTCACCGCCGCGACGGCGGTTGCGATGGCACCATACCCGGTCAAGACGATGATCCGCGCATCTTCGCGCGTCTCGCGCAACGATTCGACCACGTCCAGGCCATTGCCGTCTTCGAGGCGCAGATCGATGACCGCGAAGGCCGGCGCCTGTTCACGGATCATCCGCATCGCTTCGCTGACGCTCAGCGCGGTGCGGGTGGCAAAGCCGCGTTTCTCCATGGCGCGGGCCAGCCGCGTCACGAACAATTCATCGTCATCGACCAGCAGCAAGGACGGATCGGCACCAAGCCGGGCAGCGATATCCTCAGCCATCATGTTTCCCTTCTTGCGCGCATCGGCGCGCAGACTGCCCGATGGACGGGCCTGCGGCAAGCGGCTGTCAGGCCGCCACGTCAAGGTTGCAGCCGACGGTTGCGGCGATCTTTTCGGCCGAATCCTCACGCGGGAACAGATCGACCGTCCTGTTTCCCGGCATGACAAGATAGGTATTGCTGGCGTGATCGACCATGTAATCCCGGTCGTTCTTTCCGCCATTCGCCCGGGAATAAATCCGCCAGCCCTTGCTGACGGCCGCGATCTCGGCGTCGCTGCCAGTCAGGCCGATCACTGCGCCGCCAAAGCTGTCGGCAAAGCGGGCCAGCACCTCGGGAGTGTCGCGCCCGGGATCGACGGTGACGAAGATCGATTGCGCATCCCTGCCCTGCGATTTCAGGATGTCCACCGCCTCGGCATTGCGCGCATTGTCCAGCGGGCAGACATCGGGGCAGGAGGTGTAGCCGAAATACAGCAATGTCGGCCTGTCGAAGACCTGCTTGTCCGAAACCCGCGTCCCATCGTCGCGGGTCAGGGTGAATTCGGTGCCCAGGGTGTCCAGCCCACCCGCGCCATCGCCGCCGTCACACCGTGCGATGCGTTCGTCGCTGCCGGACAATGCAAGATAGGCGCCCCCCGCCGCCGCGACGGACAACACGGCGGCAGCCGCGGCGGCAGCCAGGATGATCTTGGCCTCGGTCATGCCGTTTCCTTTCGCCCCATCGGTCATCGCGCGCATTGATCGCGCATTCCCCGACGCGTATCAAGTCGCCGAACGCCGCAGCGAGGCCCCAGATGAGCGCAGATCCGGCCGTGAAAAGCGCCGCCTTCCCGGCCGCCCTTCCGCGCGACCCCGAACCGATCCGCATCCGCACCCTTGCCCTGCTGCGCTGGATCGCCATCGCGGGTCAGCTGGCCGCCGTCATCGTGGCGCATTTCATGAGCATCGGCTTTCCGGTCCTGCCCGTGCTGGTGCTGATCGCCGCGGCGGTCGCGATGAACCTGTGGCTGTCCCTGCGGCCCTTCATGCGCGCCTCGCCCAGCCATGCCATCGTGCAGCTCGGCTTCGATCTGATGCAGAATTCGGCCTTGATGGCGCTGACCGGGGGCATGACCAATCCCTTCGCGCTGCTGGTTCTGGCCCCCGTCACCATCGCCGCGACCTCGCTGAACCTGCGCCAGACGCTGGCGCTGTCGCTGGCCGCGGTGGCGTTGATCTCGGTCGCGGCGATGGTGGCCATTCCGCTGCAGGATGCCGATGGCGGGGTGCTGCGGCTGGCGCCGATCCTGGCGCTTGGGCATTGGGCCGCACTGGTGATCGGGGTGGCCTTCTTCGCGTATTACGCCCACCGCGTCACGGCGGAATTGTCGGCCACGTCGAACGCGCTTTTCGCCACCCAGATGGCACTGGCGCGGGAACAGCGGTTGCAGCATCTGGGCGGGGTCGTCGCGGCGGCGGCCCATGAGATGGGAACCCCGCTGGCGACGATCAAGCTGATCGCCTCGGAACTGGTGGAAGAGTTGAACGACCGTCCCGACCTGCAACAGGACGCGCGCGCCCTGCGCGATTCGGCGGAACGCTGCGGCACCATCCTGCGCAGCATGGGACGGGCCGGAAAGGACGATCTGCACATGCGCAGCGCGCCCTTGCACGCGGTTCTGGAAGATGCCGCCGGACCCCATGCCGATCGCGGCCCGCAACTGGACATCATCGCCGACGGGCCCGAGATTCACCGCGATCCCGCCGTCATCCACGCCCTTCGCAACCTGATCCAGAACGCCGTCGATTTCGCGCAATCCCGTGTCGTGGTCGAGGCCGATCAGGGCGCCCGCCACCTGACGATCACCATCCGCGATGATGGTCCCGGCTATCCGCCGGCCTTGCTGGCGCGCATCGGCGACCCCTATCTTACCAGTCGGCGCGAGGGCCGCCAGCGCGGCGGATACGAGGGCATGGGCCTTGGTCTTTTCATCGCGAAGGCGCTGCTGGAACGGTCCGGGGCAGTGCTGACTTTCGCCAATGGCGGACCCGGCGCCATCGTCACCGTGCGCTGGCCGCTGGATCGCATCCGCGCCGACAGCCGCGTCGCCCTGGGGGACAACCCGCTTCTGTTCGATTGAACAAGTCGGGCATTTTAACTTTTCATTAAGTCAGATCGCCTTACAGTTGTGAAAACGCAATGGGGGCGCGACGACGTGGCTTTCGAGGGATATTGGCTTGTTCTTACCGCTGTTGCGGCCGGGACGATCTCGGTCCTGCTGGCGATCGCGGCGATCCGGTTCTGGGACCGGCTTGCGGCGGGTTCCGGCCGCCGGTCGGGACGCGACCATCTGGAGGGGGCGCTGAAACCCACCATCCTTCTGTTCCGCGGCGGCGCCCTGGTCGATGCGACCGCCCCGGCCCGGACCCTGCTGGATCGGGTCAATGGCCCGGACGATGACTGGACGCGGCTGCGGCAATGGGCCGGGCCGCGCTTTCCCGACGGCATTGCGCGTCTGGACCGGCTGGACGAACTGGGTCGGGTGGAAATGCTGGGTGGAAACGGTGCCGGCAGCGCCGCCCTGCGCCTGACCGCCGAACGCATCGAGGATGCCATGGTCCGTGTCACCATCGTCGATCCGCAGGCGGAACATGCCGGGATCGTCGTCGATTCCATGTCCCAGCAGGCGATGGAGGAAGAGCTTGACCTGCTGCGCAAGTCGCTGGACCAGACGCCGATGCTGGTCTGGCGGCAGGATGCCTGCGACGCGATCACCTGGGCCAATGCCGCCTATCTGCGCCGGGCCGAGGCTCATGCCGGCGGCATGCTCAGCTGGCCATTGCCGCGGCTGCTGGATCCTCCCAAACCTGCTCCGGGCGGCGGGCCCTCCACCCGGCGCGCATCGCTGGAAAGCGACGGGATCATGTCCTGGTATGATTGCCACAGCCATCAGATCGGCGACCAGACGATGATGTTCGCCCTGCCCGCCGATGCCGCCGTCCGGGCCGAGCGCAGCCTTCGCGAATTCGTCCAGACGCTGACCAAGACCTTTGCCGACCTGCCCATCGGACTGGCCATCTTCGACCGCCAGCGGCACCTGCAATTGTTCAACCCGGCGCTGATCGACCTGACCGGGCTGCCGACCGGATTCCTGACCGCGCGGCCGACCCTGTTCGACCTGCTGGATCAGTTGCGCGAATCGCGCATGGTTCCCGAGCCCAAGGATTTCCGCAGCTGGCGCCAGCACATGAACAATCTGGAAAGCGCCGCCGCCACCGGCCACCATGTCGAGACCTGGTCGCTGCCGGGCGGGCAGACCTATCGCGTCACCGGACGGCCGCATCCCGATGGCGCGGTGGCTTTCCTGTTCGAGGACATCACCTCGGAAATCTCGCTGACCCGGAAATTCCGCGCCGATCTGTCGCTGGGCGAAAATGTCATCGACGGGCTGGATGACGGGTTGGCGGCCTTTTCGTCAAGCGGCCAGATCCTGATGACGAACCAGTCTTATCGCCGGATCTGGGGCGGCAGCGCCACCACCCTTGCCGAGGCGCTGAGCGATTGGGAAGGAAGGGTCGAGAACGGTCCGGGCTTTGCCGCCCTGCGCGCCCGGCTGACGGCAGGGTCGGAAACCTCGCGCGACACCGGCCTGATTACCGGACCGGATGGCGCGCTGCTGGATTGGCGGGTCACCCGGATCGGCGGCGCGCGGCAATTGCTGCGCTTCCGCCGGGCCGAGATCGCCGCCACGACACCCGGTCAGGACGGGGCCGCCCCGCTTCTGACCCGGGCCGTGGGCGCGGATTAGGCACCGCCCGCGCGGCCTCCGTCCTCAGTAGTCGCGCTCGAAATAGATGCCCAGCGTGCTCTGACCTTCGCTGTCCACCGAACCGCGCGCGGTCAGGCTTTCGGTCACGTCCAGGTTGAGGTTGATCGTGCTCTTGCCGTTATTGCCGACGGCCACGTCGGTATAAAGATTTTCGCTGAGATACTTGCCCGCACGGACCTGCACATTTCCCTCGGCGTCGGTCTGAAGGTCCAGATCGTCCAGGCCGAACTGGTTGCGCAGATTGCCGACGATTCCTTCGCCGCCGCGCCCGGCCAGCACCGCGATCGCATTGGCAAGCTGGGCGGCCTGAAGCGGACTGATATTGTCCAGGCCCCGGCCGAACAGCAACTGCGACAGGACCTCTTCCTCGGGCAATTCGGGCGAGGATTCGAAGGTGATCTCGGGATCGCGCGCCTCGCCATCGATGATGACCCGGGTCGTGATCCCGTTCTGCGAGGTTTCGGCCACCAGCCGGATCACCGGCACCAGGCTGCCCTGCAATTCGACCAGCCCCTCGGCCAGATCGAACCGCTTGCCCAGCAGATCGACCCGGCCCCGGATCAGTTCCAGCTGACCGATGGGGATCACGTTGCGCGTGGTTCCCGTGACCCGCAGCGCGCCACCCATTTCGGCATCGACGCCGCGGCCGCGGATGAAGAT
This sequence comes from Paracoccus sp. UBA889, assembly GCA_002294185.1. Taxonomy (GTDB): domain Bacteria; phylum Pseudomonadota; class Alphaproteobacteria; order Rhodobacterales; family Rhodobacteraceae; genus Paracoccus. The sequence goes on along the minus strand of DBFD01000016.1, from coordinate 32,196 downwards.
CTGGTTCGGCGCATTGATCTGCAGGTCCAGCCGCGGCGGATTGGCCGGCGGGGTCGAGGGCGGGCCGGCCATGCCGGCATCGCGCGACGCCTGGCTGGGATAATCCTCCAGCCCGGCCTTGGCCCGGGTGCCGCGAACCGGCGGACGCTCTGCACCGACATGCTGGATATCCGGAATGGCCTTTGCCCCGCCGAGTCCGGTCGAGGGGATTCGGATCTCGGTCGCGCCGACATTGACGGTGCCGGCGATCAGCGGGCCCGAGGCCATGTTGCCGCTCATCGTCAATTGCCCGTTCAGTTGCGTCTCGTAGAGGTTCGGATCGCGCGCGACCAGATTGTCCAGCACGATGGTCAGATCCAGATTGCCCGCCTGCAGATCGACCGGTCCGGAAACGGCCAGCGATCCGCCCGCCGCGACGCCGCTCCGCGCATCTACCAGGATGCGGCCGTTCCGAAGATCGGCGGTGACGTTCAATCCCTGCAGACGCACGCCCAGGCCGGGATCGGCCAGTTCACCGCCGCTGAGCTGGATGCGGCCGCTGACCGCGTTCAGCGATGGCGGACCGTTCACACTGACATCGACGCTGACCGGCCCCTCGATGCTGCGCGTGCGAATGAAGCTGTTGGCGATCGAGGCGTTGGTGTTGCCGGAAATGTCCAGGTTCGTGTCCGAGAAATTCCGCGCCGCCGAACCCGAGATTTGCAGCCGCGTGTCCCCCGGCGCGACGACGGCCAGATCGACCGCGAAATCCTGACCCGATTCGCGGATCGTGCCGTCCACGCTCAGCGCGCCGGGCAATTCGCGCAGGACCAGTCCCAGATCGGTCAGCCGGGCCGAGACGTTCATGCCGCTGGCGGTGTCGCCATCGGCATCGACCCGCAACTGCGGATTGCGGACCTGAAGGCGCTGGAAGGACAGGCCCGACGCCGATTGCGTCGCCGCCACGTCGAAGCCGGTCTGGCCGCGCAGGATCGGATCGATCCGGTCCTGCCCGATAGCCAGCCCGTTCGCGCGGCCGGTCGCGGTGATCCGGCGCAGGCCGTTTTCTTCGACCAGACTTGCATCGGCGCTCAGCGAGCCGCGGATCCCATTGCCCAGAAAGCGCAGGTCGGCGGCGTTCAACTGCGCAGAGATGTCGGTCTTGCCGCCGCCAAGGGTGCCGGTCGCATTCGCGCTGAGGCGGGGATTTTCCAGCTGTGCCTGATCGATGGTGAAGACACCGTCGCGTTCGACAGCCATCACCGACAGCCGGGTCTCGCCGGCCAGCGCGCCATCGACCTGCGCCTGCCCGAAGGACAGATCCTGCCCGCTGCCGCGCACCGCCAGCCGCCGCGCGCCATCGCCGCTTTCACGGAAGGTCCCGTCCAGGGTCATCGTGCCGCGCCAGCCGGGGCCGAACGAGGCCAGCGACGCGATCTGCGCGGAGGCCGTCAGGTCGGTCACGCCCTTGCCATAGACGCCGCTTGCGGTGGCCGAAAGCTGCGGGTTCGAAATCCGCACGTCCCGCAACGTGACCGTGCCCTTGTCCTCTTCGGCCTTGACGGCAAGCCGGGTCTCTCCCCGGAAGGCGCCGTCCACCTGCGGCTGGCCGATGGCCAGATCGCGGGCGGTGCCGGTCAGATCCAGGCGCCGGATGCCGTCCTGGCGCTGCACCAGCATCGCATCGGCGTTCAGCGATCCGCCCCAATCCGGCCCGAACGGCGCCAGCGAAGCGATGTCAAGCCGGGCCGTCAGATCGGTTTCGCCCTGACCATAGGTGCCGCGGGCCGTCGCGTTCAACTGGTCATTCACCAGTCGCAGGTCGCGCAGGGTGATCAGGCCGTCCTTTTCCTCGGCCTTGACCACCAGATCGGTGATGCCGGTCAGCGCCTCGTTGCCATTGGCAAGCCCGAGGCTGAGATCCTGGCCTTTTCCGGTCAGATCCAGAAAGCGCGTGCCGTCCCGTTCCGTCAGGCTGGCCCGGGCGGTAAAGCCGCCGCGCCAATCAGAGCGCAGCGCCGACAGATCGGGCAGTTCGAAGGTCGCCGTCGCGTCCAGCGCGCCCGTCACGAAGCTTCCCTTGGCCTTGGCATCCAGTTGCGGGTTTGACAATTGCAGCGTCTCGACCTGATAGCCGCCATCCTGTTCGGCCGCGATGATGGCCAGGCTGGTGCGCCCCTGAAGGGCTCCGTCCAGCGCCGCGATCCCGATCTTCAGATCGTTCGCCTCGCCACTGACCGACAACCGCCGCGCCCCGGCGGCGCCGGTCAGATTGGCCTCGGCCTGCAGCGCGCCCGAGAAGTTGGGATCGGCGTCCTGCAACGAAGGCATCGAGATCGTCGCCTTCACGTCGCTGGACAGGCTGTTCAGATAGCCCTGCGCCTGCGCGGTCAGCCGCTGGGCGTTGATATCGAAACGGCTCAGTTCGATCCCGGTCTGGTCGCGCCGCGCCGCCAGCCTGATCCGCGACTGGCCGGCAAGCAGCCGATCCACCTGCGGCTGGTCCAGCGCGATATTCTGTCCGGTGGCTTCGGCGTCGATGTCGAAACCCTTGGTCAGGACGTTGTAGTAGCCGGTCACCGATGCGTTCGCGCTGCCCTTGATCGACCGGTTCGCGATGACCGACAGCCGCGCGAGATCGTCATAGCGCGCCTCGGCATCGGCCGAGATCAGGAAGCCGCTGGACAGGCCGGAGACCAGGAAATATCCCGACAGGCCGTAATCCGCGCCGTTCACCGTAACCTCGGACAATTCGACGGCATTTCCGGGCGTGAAATCGAACTGGGCCGATCCGTCCAGCTGCGTCCCGATAGCCTCGGCCAGACCGCGATCGGCAAAGTCCATCCGCTGTCCGCCAAAGCCGATCCTGCCCGACACGTTGGACAGCGCGCCATTATCCAGCACCACCGCGCCCGCCCCGTCCAGCGTCAGCGCGCCGATCGTGACCTGGCCCTGATCCAGCTGGCCGACGCGGCCGGTCAGGGTCCAGCCCTGTCCCTCGGCCGAATCGTATTGCAGTTCCAGCCGTCCCGACTCCACTGTCGTGTCCTGCGCGAAAGGCAGCGCGACGGGAACCTGCGACGCATTGGCGTCACGGCCCAGCGTGATCAGAAGCTGCGCGGTTTCCGGCGCATTCTTGGCATTCAGCGAAAGCCGACCGTCGATCCCAAGCGCATCGGTGGCCAGTTTGAGCACCGGCAGGTTCAGCCGCCCGTCGTCGCCGCGCCAGCCTTCGGCCGTCAATTGCGTTCCGGTTCCGAAAAATGCACGATCCTCGGGCGGCAGCAGGGTGGCGATGTCGCCGCCAAGCTGGACGCGGAAATTCGTGCCGGGGCTGCCATCGGGCCCTGCCCCCGCATTCGCCCCCACCGATCCGGTGACACGCTGCTGGCCGTCCGTCGCCAGACGGATGTCGGCCATGAAATCCTTGATCTCGCCTTCGCCGCTGATCTGCGCCGTGACCGAGGGCTTGTCATAGAGGTTGACGAGGTTCACCAGCAGGCCGTCGGCCGCCTCGTCCAGGCCCAGATTGACGCGCAGGACCTTGGTTCCGTTCGAATAGCCCGCATCCAGCACGAACTGGCCGCGCGGCCCGTCCAGACGGTCGATGGTCAGTTTGGCCGCGCCCTCGCCGCCGGCAAGGCTCATGCTGCCGTCGATGGAGATCGCCGCCTCGACGCCGATCACCGGCTGGCCCAATTCGACGCGGCCGGCGCGGATTTCCTTGATCTCGACGCCGACCGGCAGTTCGGGCAGCGCGAATTCCGTGGTCTCGGCCTTGGGCGCCGCCGCCCCGCCCGCGCCCGGCAGGCGCGGCAGGCTGATGCGTTCGGCCGACAATTCGGCGATATCGACCCGGCCGCGCAACAGCGCCGAGCGGTTCCACTGGATGGCGCCGTTCTCAAGCGTCAGCCAGACGCCATCTGCGTCCGCAATGGTCATCTGGGTGAAGGTCGCGCGCGAGGACAGCGCCCCCTGAAACCCGTCGATCGAGATGCGGCGCCCCTGACCCGACAGGTTCCGCTCCAGCAGCCGGGTGATGAAGCCCTTGTCGTCCGAGACCTCGGCCGAGATGTCGGCCGCGCTTTGCGCATGGGCCGCCAGCGGCAGGAACATCGCGAGAAGAAGAATCCAGATCGTGCGCATCAGAATGCCTGCCCCAGCCCCAGATAGACCTGAACGCCGTTGCCGGTCTTGCCCGAGACCGGCGCGGCGATGTCGAATCGCAGCGGCCCGATCGGCGTCTTGTATCGCACCCCGATGCCGGCGCCGGCATGATCGCCGCTGTCGCCGCCAAAGGAACCTTCGGACCAGACGCGGCCGTAATCGGCAAAGGCGACCAGTCCGATCCGCTCGCGGACCTGGAACCGCATTTCGGCGTTCAGCGTCGCGACGCTCATGCCGCCGGTCATGATCGGGCCGTCCGGGCTGGGAATCACTTCGACGCCCAGCGATTGATAGGGCTGGCCGCGCACGGTTCCGCCGCCGCCCGAAAAGAACAGATAGTCGCGCGGCGTGTTCCGGATATCGCTGCCCAGCACGCTGCCCAGCCGGGCGCGGCCGGCCAGCGTGAACCTGTCATCCTGGCCCAGCGAATAGAAACCGCGCGCCTCGCCCAGCAAGCGGACACCGTCATCGGTGCCGCCGAAGCCCTTGAAGGGCGCGGCATCGGCGCTGAGATAATAGCCCTTCCTGGCGTCGGTCGGTTCGTCGCGCTGGTCCCATGTCACGTTCAGCGGGAAAGCGAGAACCTTGAAATCCCGTTGCCCGTTGGCGTCGAACACGCGCGAGAACTGGTATTCGACGGCCAGGTTGGTGGTCAGCCGGTCGCTGAAGATACGGTTGAAGCCCAGCCCGACCGAAGCCGAATCGGAATCGTAATCCTCTTCGCGCATCCGGGCCAGCCGGGTTTCGACATAGGCGGTGGTATCCGGCGTGATCGTCGCCGGACGGTCGAGACGGAAGGTCAGGTCCTCGTCGCGCCCGCTGGTCTTCGAGCCGATATCCTTGACCTTGCCTTCGATCCGCAACCGCTCGCCCCCGCCCAGCAGGTTGCGGTGCATCCAGTAGGCCGAAACCATCGCACCATCGGTGTTCGAGATTTCGAATCCCGCCCCGATCCGGCGCAGTTTCTGTTCCACCACGGTCAGGTTCACATCCATGCTGTTGTCCGGCCCAAGCTGGTCGGCCTCTTCCAGCGTGATCGCCGAGAAGACGCCAGTGCGGCGCAGCCGCTTGCGAACCGTCTCGATATCGTCGGGATCGAAGGGCTGACCTTCGGGCAGGCCCGCGATCTTGCGCAGGCGGCGCGGCTTCATCCGCTCGTAGCCCGTCATGTTCAGCCTGCCGAACGTGACCGCCGGGCCGGGATTCAGCCCGATTCGGCTGTCCACGGTATTCTGGTCGTGATCGGCGACGATGCTCTGGCTGCCGACATCGGCCTTGGCGTGGCCGTCATTGCGCCAGCCATCCACGCCCGCCGCGGCGGCCGCCTTGATCGTGCCGGTGCCCGCGGTCTCACCCACGGCATATTCGCCCGGAATGTCGGATCCGGGCGCGACAGGCGCGATCTGGGCGCGCGAGAACTTGAAGCCGGGACCGGGATCGACGCGGATCACGACCTTGCGCACGACCCGGGGCGCATCCAGCGGCGCGACCTCGGCCGCCTCGACGCCGTCCAGCGTGATGTTGATGACCGGAGAATAGAACCCCTTGTCATAGAGCAGGCCCAGGATCCGGGCATAATCGGCGCGGGCCGCGGCGAAGACGTCCTGCCCGGTGGTGCGATCCTCGTCCAGCGCGCCCTTGATGAGCGAACTGTTGCGAATTTCGCGATCCAGCCCGTCCTGGTTGCCGGCGACCGTGATTTGCAGATCGACCGGACCTTCGGATTGGCTGCCGCGGCCGAACAGGCCCGAGAACGGGGACGAGGATTGGCCAAGCGCCATTCCCCCGAAACCCAGTGCCGTGAAGACGACAAGTGCCGCCCGCAGATATGCCCGCATCGTCCTGCCCTGCAATTCTTGCTTTTGGCGATTTGAGCAGGATTGCGCCGCGGAATCCAGCAATTCCTGCGAAAAGGGGGGCCGCGTTAACCTTTTTTGGCGCATCGTGGCGTCAGGACAATGCGGCCAGGCATCCCTGAAGCGCGGCCATGTCGTCACGGATCAGGAAGATCGGCGTGTTTTCGGGAATATGGCGCATGAAGGGCTGGGACAGCAGCCCGGTGCTGAAGCGGTCTATCCGGTCGGCGATGCTGCGCCCGACGCTGCCGGCCAGATACAGGCCCTCCAGCGGCATGAAATGCAGCGTCAGTTCGCGGCACATCAGGCCGACCATCTCGGCGAACAGATCATAGGTCGCGACGGCCTGCGGATCGCCGGCCTCTGCCGCCCTGGCGATCCTTTCGCCGGGAACCGGATCGGTGCCGGTGCGGGCGGCGTGGAACCGTGACAGGCCACGGCCGGAAAAGGTTTCCTCGGTCGAGGTGAAGGCGCGGGCGGCCTCGGCGCCGACGGTTTCGGACAGGCGCTGCCAGATGTTGGCGGGCAGGTGGGTGTGCCCTTCTTCGGCCTCCATCGCGGTGATCGCGCCACCGGGCAGCGCGCGGACGGCGCAGACGTTGAAGCCGGTCCCAAGCCCCACGACCAGCGCCTGACCGTTGCGGGCGCGATCCTCGGGCGCCTCGCGCAGGACCGCCAGCCCGTCGCCCGACAGCGACGGCGTGGCATAGCCAAGCGCGGTCAGATCGTTGATCAGCCGCACATGATCCGCATCGGTCAGCCGGGCAAGGCGGTGTTCGTCGAAATCCCAGTCACGGTTCGTCAGGCTGGCCTTGCCGCCGCTGACCGGCCCCGCCACCGCGATACAGACCGAGGTGATGCGCGGCTGGTCCTGGTCCTTCTGAAAGCGCCGCACGACATCGTCGAAACTGGCGAAATCGTCGCCGCGAAAGCGGGTCACGGTGTTATCGTCGATGACCCCGTTTCGCGCGATGGCAAGCCGGGCATTGGTGCCGCCGACATCCCCCAGAAGCATCGCCATTCCGTTACTCCTCGCCCTGCATTTTCTGCCGTTCCCCATCCTTAGGCGAGATCCGGGAAAGTTGCGAGAGGGCGAAGGCCATGGACGCGCCGGACCCTGTTCCGGCCGCCGCCGACGGGGTTTGCGCCACGAATCCGGCCATCGCGACCGGCGGCCCAGACGCCGCGCGGGGCAGGGGTCTTGCCGGCCGCCAGAAGCGGCGTTGTCCGGGGCCGGAATCGCCGCAGGGGAACAAACCCCCGAAATCGCGCGTTTCAGCATCAGAAAACGCAAGGAAAGGCCCGAACCGATGATCCGCTCTGCAAACCGCATCGCCCGCCTGACAATGGCCGGCAGCGTCGTTCTGCTGACGGCCCTGCCCGGACTTTCGGCAATCCGTTCCGATCAGCCAATCCAGGGGTGGCCCGCCATGGAGGGCGTGGACATCGCGACCCTTCTGAACCAGGCGCAGAGCCTTCCGACCTCGGATATGGCGGTCGGTGATCAGCCCTATTGCGCGGTGAACGACGAGATCAGCTCTACTCTGAAGCATGATTTCAACGAAGCCCCCGTCGATGTCAGCCGGCGTGACGGGACCGAATTGTGGGGCTCGGACCAGATGGGAACCTGGACGCTGGTCGCCACGCGGCCCGATGATACAAGCTGCATCATCGCCTCGGGGATCGGCTATGACGATCGCAAGGCGGCCGAGGTCTATTACACGACCGCCGGCCTGCGCTGACGGCGAGGCTTGATCCTCCGCGCCATTTCAGGCTTTTCTTGCGGCCGGAACCGCGATTGCGCATGGCCTTCGGGTCATGCAGGATCGCGCCGCAAGAGGGAGGATCTCATGAAACACATCTGCACCGCCGCGCTTTTGGGCGCGGTCTTCGCCACGCCCGCCGCCGCCAGAGAGGTGAAGATCGGCTATGCGCTGGCCGAGGACAGCCATTACGGCGTCGCGGCCAAGGCCTTCGAGAAATCGGTCACCGACCAGTTGGGCGATGCTTTCACCTTCAAGGATTTTCCCTCGTCGGGACTTGGCGGCGAACGCGAAGTGGTCGAGGGTGTGCAGCTTGGCACGGTGGACATGACCATCGTGTCGACCGGAACGCTGTCGAATTTCGTGCCCGAAGTGGGCGTCTTCGACGTGCCGTTCCTGTTCAGCAGTCTCGATCATGCGCGCCGCGTCCTGGACGGCGAGATCGGGCAGGAAATGCTGGCCAGGTTCGACGAGGCCGGGCTGCACGCGCTGGCCTGGGGCGAGCAGGGCTTTCGCCATATCACGAATAATCGGGGACCCATCACCACCCCCGCCGATGCCAAGGGGCTGAAGATCCGCACGATGGAAAACCCGGTCCATATCAAGGCGTTCGAGGCGCTTGGCGCCGCGCCCACGCCGATGGCCTGGCCCGAGGTGATCGGGGCGCTGCAACAGGGCGCCATCGACGGCCAGGAAAATCCGCTTTCGGTGATCGTTTCGGCCAAGCTGAACGAGGTGCAGAAATACCTGACGCTGGACGGCCACGTCTATTCTCCCGCCGTCATCCTGATTTCCCCCGCGCTGTGGAACAGTCTCGACGACAGCCAGAAGGCCGCTTTCGACAAGGCCGCCAAGGATGCGGTCACGGCGATGCGGGCCTATGTCGATGAGGTCGAGGCTTCGGGTGTCGAGACACTGAAACAGGCCGGAATGCAGGTCAACGAATTGACGCCCGACCAGAAGGCCGCCTTCCGCGCCGCGCTGGAAGGCCCCTACAAGGACTACGAGGCGCAGTTCGGCAAGGATCTGATGGACCGCATCCAGGCCGAACAATAGGGCCGATGCGCCGGCTGGAACGCCTGTTCGTGGTGCTGAACGGCACCGTCGTCATCGCCGGCCTCGCGGTGATGGCGGCGGTCGTCGGCGCGAATGTGGCCGGGCGCTACCTGCTGGGATTCTCGCTGACATGGTCGGACGAGGTCGCGCGCTACACGATGATCTGGCTGACCTTCCTTGGTGCCGGGCTGGCCCTGCGCGAGGGTGCCCATGTCGCCATCGCCAATGCGCAAGAGGCACTGCCCGGCCCCGCGCAGCGCGCGCTCCGCTGGGCCATCCTTCTGATCCTGTTCGCTTTCTTCGGTTTCATGGTCTGGGTTGGCATCGACTACATGAATCGCATGGCGATCCAGAAATCCGCCGCGCTTCGATTGCCGATGTACTGGGTCTATGCCGCGATGCCCGCCGGCTTCGCGCTGATGATGGTGCATCTGGCGCTGATCGCCCCGCGATACCTGCAGGCGGGTTTCAACGCCACCGACGAGGCCGCGCGTGGTTGAGATCCTGGTCGCCGCCTTCCTGATCCTGATGATCCTCGGCGTGCCGGTGGCCTTCGCGCTGGCGATGGCGGCCTTTGCGGCGGTGTCGCTGGCGGGCAGCTATCCGCTGGTGGTCGTCGTCAAGGAGATGTTCACCGGCCTCGACAGCTTTCCCCTGCTGGCCGTGCCCTTCTTCATCCTGGCAGCCGAAATCATGTCGGCGGGTGCGATTTCCGCCATGCTGCTGCGCTTTGCCGCGCAATTCGTGGGCCATCTGCGGGGTGGGCTGGGCTATGCCAATGTCCTGACCTCGACCCTGTTCGCGGGAATTTCAGGCTCGGCGCTGGCGGATGCGGCGGGGCCGGGGGCGATGATGGTGCGGATGATGGAGAAGGGCGGCTACAGCCGCGCCTATGCCGGGGCGCTGACCATCGCCACATCGGTCGTCGGCCCGATCATCCCGCCCTCGATCACGATGATCATCTATGCGCTGCAGGACCGCAACGTGTCGGTGGGGTCGCTGTTCATGGCCGGGATCCTGCCGGGGCTGCTGATTTCCGCCGCGATGGCCGGGGTGAACTGGTGGATCAGCCGCAAGCGCGGCTATCGCAGCGCCGAACCGCGTCCGCCCGTCCTGCAGATGATCCGCAACACCGTCGCCGCGCTGCCGGCGCTGGCTCTGGTGGTGCTGATCGTGGGCGGCATCCGCGGCGGTGTGTTCACGCCGACCGAGGCATCCGTCATCGCCGTCGTCTATGCGATCCTCGTCAGCGCCGTGATCTATCGCGGCTTCACATTCGCGGATCTCTGGGGGGCGTTCTGGCGGGCCGGGATCATGTCGGTCGCGGTGCTGATGATCCTTGCCGGCGCGCGCGCCTTTGCCTGGGTGCTGATCATCGAGGGCGTGCCGCAGGCGATGGCCGACGCGGTGATCGCGATGAACCTGTCGCCCGTCGCCTTTCTGCTGATGGTCAACCTGCTTCTGCTGGTCTTCGGCATGTTCATGGACCCGCTGCCGGGGGTGATGATCCTTGTGCCGATCCTGGCACCCATCGCCAACAGCCTCGGCATCGCCGCCGATCACTTCGCGATCATCGTGATCGTCAACCTGACCTTCGGACTGATCACGCCCCCGGTCGGCGGCCTGATCTTCGTCGTTGCCTCGGCCACCAACCAGCGCCCCTCGGCGCTGATCCGCGAATTGCCGCCCTTCTTTCTGGCCGCGCTGGTGGTTCTGGCGATCCTGACCTTCGTGCCCGGCCTTTCGACCTGGCTGCCCGCCATCAGCGGCTTCTCGCGCGGCTAGGGGCGGAATTTGTTGATAAATGTCAGACCTCGCCGCATCCTGCCCCGGTCCGATACGAAAACCCGGAGGGAGAGATGAGCAAGCGTGACGAACTGATCGGGAAATATGCCGGCGACATCCGCGACAAGCTGGGGGTCGAACCCGACATGGACCTGCTGCGCAAGGTGACGATCGGCTGCGGTCCGTCGATCTACAACAACGACGCCGAAACCGTCGCGGCCAGCGACGAGGCCGAACTGGACCGGATCCGAAAGAACTATCTGATGAAAAAGCTGGGGCTTCCCGACGGTCCGGCACTGATGGAAGGCGTCCACGCGGTGATCGACAGATACGGCCGGTCGAACCGCAGCAAATACCGCGCGGTCGTCTATTACCTGCTGTGCCAGCACTTCAAGAAACAATCGGTCTATGCCTGAACCGAGGCCATCCGCCTGATCGCGGCGGCATGGGCGGCCGATGCCGCAGGGCCATCGGCCGCCAGTGCGGTCGCGGCCCCAACCGGCGCCCGGCAATCGGACGCGGCCAGATTGTCGAGGCGGGCGGTCAGATCGCGCAACATCGCCTCGGCCAGGGAATTGGGCGGGGCGGGGCGGTCAAGGGTCAGGATGGCCGGACCGTCGCGCGTCTCGCGGCGGATCACGGAATGTTCCCTTTCCCTCCGCGGGAGGCTGTGTCAGACAGTTTCGCAAAGAATTTCGTGTCGAAAGGTATCCGTCATGATCCGTTTGCTTGCCACCTCGGCCGTGGCGCTGATCGCGGGGGCCGCGCCGGTCCTGGCCGAACTGACGCCGGCGCAGGTCTGGGACAGTCTCGAAAGCTATTACACCGCGATGGGTTACAAGGTCGAGGTGGGCCAGCGCGACGAATCCGGCGACACGCTGACCGTTTCGGACATCACGCTTTCGCCGCCGGCGGCGGACACGGCCAGCACGACGACGATCACCGTGCCGAAGATGATCCTGCAGCAGACCGGCGATGCCAAGGTCCGCACGATGATCGAGGGCGATACGCTGATCGATTCGATCACCACCCCGCCCGAGGGCGAGCCGGTCGAGTTCGATGCCACCGTGTCGCTGCCCGACAACGAGATGATCAGTTCAGGCACGCCCGACGCGATGACCCACGAGGTCGTCTATCCGCAGATCAAGGTTGCGGCGACCTTCACCGGCGGCGCGGCGCAGGACGGCAAGGCACCCTTGACGATCCTGCTGAACGACGTGAAGGGCCGCCAGCAGAACCAGGACGGCACGGCCGGCCGGATCACCTATGATCTCAGCGCCGCCGGCGTGGACATCGCCCTCAGCGCGAAAGAGCCTGTGCAGCAGGACGGCTCGGGCGGGACCGGACAGATCGACGCCAGCGGCAATGTCACGGATCTGACCGCAAGCGGCTGGATGCAGATGCCGTCGGACGCGCCCTCGGAACCGCAGGCGCTGAACAGCGCGCTGGCATCCGGGATGGCGCTGGACGGAACCCTGACGATGGGAAGGGTTTCGGGCGAGTTCGTCTTTTCCGGTCAGGACGAGGACGGCCAGCCGCAAGACGGCAAGGCCAGCTATGCCGCCGGCCCCAGCAGCATGGCGTTCTCGATGTCGAAGGACGGGCTGGGCTATGAAGGCTCGGGCAAGAACAGCGCGGTCGAGATGACCCTCGGCTCGCTTCCCTTCCCGATCACCTATGCCGTCGCCGAGACCTCGGCCAAGATGATGCTGCCGGTGACCGCTTCGGACCAGCCGCAGCCCTTCACGCTTGCCTACAGCCTCAGCGGGCTGACGATGGGCGATGCGATCTGGGGCCTGTTCGATCCGCAGGCCAAGCTGCCCCGCGACCCGGCCAGTCTGACCGTGGATCTGTCGGGCAATGCGCTGGTCGGCAGGGACCTGCTGGATCCGGCGCTGGCCGAGAAGATGCAGCGCGAACAGGATCCTGCGGCCAGTGGCGATCTCGCCGCCGGGAACCCGGCCGATCAGCCCGCAGGCCCCGACATGCCCTTCGCGCCGCAGGATCTGACGATCAACAGGATTGCGCTGGATGCGGTGGGGGCCAAGGCCGATCTGACCGGCCAGCTTGCCTTCGGCGATACGCCCAACGAGCCGGTCGGCAAGATCCAGGGCAGCTTCACGGGCCTGAACACCCTGCTGGAGACATTGTCGGCCATGGGCCTGCTGCCGCAGGAACAGCTGATGGCGACGCGGATGATGCTGGCCATGTTCGCCCGCCCCTCGGACAGCGATCCCGAGACGATGACGACCGAGATCGAATTCCGCGAGGGCGGGTCGATCTTTGCCAATGGCCAGCAGGTGAAATAGGCCGCAAGGCAAGCCGGGTCGGGGCAGGGTTGTCCCGACCGTCTCGCGCCATGGCGCGCATCACCGACCGCGCATCGACGCCCGCCCGGAATCGGGATGCGGCAGGCTGACCGGGCCGCGCCCGCTGGCGTCCGTGCCCCGGTTTCGCGGCGCAGTCCGGCCGCGGATCACCCTTTTCATTTGCGCATCGCTTCGGGTCGCGGGAAAAGAGGACGCCGAACAACGAGGACTTCATGAGCAGCACAACCCCCCGATTGCAGGATCTGGCCCAACGGCTGATCCAGGCCGCGACGGCGGCAGGCGCGGATCAGGCCGATGCGCTGGCGCTTTCGGGCCAGTCGGTCAGCATCGACGTGCGCGCGGGCGGGCTGGAACATGCCGACCGCGCCGAAGGGGTCGAGATCGGCCTGCGCGTCCTGATCGGCGGGCGGCAGGCCTGCGTCTCGGGTTCGGACCATACGGATGCGGCGATCGCACAGATGGCCGACCGCGCCGTCGCCATGGCCCGCGAAGCGCCGGTCGATGATCATCTGGGGCTGGCCGCGCCCGGGCAACTGACCGATCGGCGCGACGCCTCGGGGCTGGAATTGTCCGATGACAGCGCCGATCCCGCCCCCGACCACCTTCAGGATCTGGCGCTGCGGGCCGAGGCGGCGGCGCTGGCCTTGCCGGGCATCGCACAGGTCGAATCCGCCAATGCATCCTTCATGCGGCGTCAGCTTTGGCTGGCGGCCTCGAACGGGTTTTCCGGCGGCTACGGACGGACCGGCCACGTGATTTCGGCGGTGGCGATCACCGGCGAGGGGCTGGGCATGGAACGCGATTACGCCGCCGAATCCCGCGCCTTCACCGCCGACCTGCCCGAGCCGGAAGAGATCGGGCGACTGGCGGCCGAACGCACGCTGGCCCGCGCCGGGTCGCGCAAGCCGCCCACCGGGGCGTTTCCGATCCTCTATGACCGCCGCGTCTCGGCCTCGCTGATCGGGCATCTGCTGGGCGCGGTCAATGGCAGCGCCATCGCGCGGGGGGCCAGCTGGCTGCTGCGCGCGCTGGATCAGCCGGTCCTGCCGGCGGGCTTCGACCTGACCGAGGATCCGCTGCGCCCGCGCTATCCCTCGTCTCGGCCCTTCGATGTCGAGGGGCTGGCGACGCGCCGGCGCAGGATCGTCGCCGATGGCGTGCTGCAAGGCTGGACGCTGGATCTGGCGACGGGGCGCAAGCTGGGGCTGGACAGCACCGGATCGGCGGCGCGCGGGCTGGCCTCGGCGCCCTCGCCCACGACGGCGAACGTGATCCTGACACCGGGCGCGAAGACCCGGGACCAGATGATCGCCGAGATGGGGCGGGGGCTGGTCGTGACCTCGATGCTGGGGGCCTCGATCAATGGCACGACGGGCGATTATTCGCGCGGCGCCGCGGGTTTCTGGGTCGAGAACGGCCAGATCGCCTATCCGGTCAACGAATGCACCATCGCCGGCAATCTGCGTGACATGCTGATGCGCATCGAGGCGGCCAACGACGCGCTGCCCTGGCGCGGGGCCGAGGTGCCCAGTCTGCGCGTCGAGGGAATGACCGTTGCCGGGGCCTGAGGCCGATCTGGCGCTGCTGGCGGATGCCGCGCGGCAAGCGGGGCCGATCGCGATGCGATACTGGCGTCAACAGCCGCAATCCTGGGAAAAACCCGACGGCGCCGGCCCCGTGACCGAGGCCGATCTGGCCGTGAACGAGACGCTGGAGACGATCCTGCGACGCGCCCGGCCCGATTACGGCTGGCTGTCCGAGGAAAGCGAGGCCGATCCCTCGCGGCTGGATGCCAGCCATTGCTTCATCATCGACCCGATCGACGGCACCCGCGCCTTCATCGCCGGGCAGGAGGGTTTCGCGCATTCGCTGGCCGTCGCGCATGGCGACCGGATCACCGCCGCCATCGTGCATCTTCCGGCGATGGATCTGACCTATACCGCCTTCGCTAACGGCCCGGCGCTGCTGAACGGCCGGCCCATTGCACCCAGCGATGCCGGGATCGCGGGCGCGCGCGTGCTGACCTATCGCGCCGCCGCCGAGCCGGGGTTCTGGCGCGACGGCCGCGTGCCGGGCTTTCGGCGCGAATTCCGCCCCTCGCTGGCGTGGCGGCTGTGCCTTGCCGCCGAGGGGCGTTTCGACGCGGCGCTGTCGCTGCGGGCGGCCTGGGAATGGGACATCGCGGCGGGCAGCCTGATCGCGGAACGCGCCGGCGCCGCGGTCAGCGACCGGCAGGGCGCGCGGATGCGGTTCAACGGGCCGCGCGCGATGGTGGACGGGCTGATCGTCGCCGGCCCGCGTCTGCACGACCAGATGCTGACGGCGCTGAGGCGCGGCTAGATCAGCCCGGATTTCGTCACTTTCAGCAGCCCCGCGCGGCGCAGCGAATCGACCGGATAGCCATCCGATCCCATCAGCTCCAACGAGAAATCAGGCTCCAGTTTCTTCAATTGCTGCAATGCCCGGCGCGCGCCCTCGTGGTCGTTCAACTCATAGCGGATGGCGCTGAGAAAACGCAATGCGGGGCGATTTTCGGGCGCGTATCCGTGAGTGGTCGAAAAGTATCGCTCGGCCGCGGGCAGATCGCCCACCCGCATGGTGGCGATGGCCCGACGCAGGATCCAGGCGGCGGGGCCCAGTTCGGACAGCGCGCTGTTATGGGCGGCGCTGGCCTCGGCCTCGGCCTCGCGGTGGTGGCCCATGCTGGTCAGCGCGCTGGAATAGGCCAGACGCGCGATCGGATTTTCGTCGTCGATGGCCATGGCGTGGCGCGCCATGTCAAAGGCGGTCTCGCGCTGACCCTGATAGGCGGCGACCATTGCGTTCACGCCAAGCGCCGAGGGATTGCCGGGCGACAATTCGCGCGCCCGCGCGGCCATGTCGGCGGCCAGTTCCGCGTCATCCTCGGGGTTCTTCGACAGACGTTCCAGCAGCATCGTGTGGCGAATATAGGAGCGCAGCGACAGGATCACCGCCTTGTCGCCATTGGGGTCGATCTGGGCAAGCTGTTCATCCGCGCGTCTCAGCCGCGGCGCGGAATAGCTGAACACGTCCTGCAGCGGCATCCGGCGCAGACGCGGATCGGGCACGGTCTCGCGCAGGGCCTCGACCCCGTGCAGGATGGCGACGGTGACGCTGCTCGCGACCTGACGCAGATGCGCCAGCGTATCGTCGGCCGGGATGGTGAAACGGCGCGACCACAGCATCCGCCCGTCGCTGCGCAGCCGGGCCGCGAACAGGATGACGATGCTGCCCCCCGCCTTGTTGGCCATCGCCCCCAGCTCGATCCCGACCGAGATCCGGCCGATGCCCGGATCGCCCTGCACCACCTGCAGGGGCAGCATGTCGCTGACCCGTGCCGCCGCTTCTTGCAGGATCATCGCCGCCGTCACCGCCGCCTGCGGATCGGCCGCCATCGGCGATTGCAGGATCAGCGCCGGGGCGCCGTCCGGTTCCACCACGCTGGCCAGGACCTGGTCGGCCTGATCCTCGTAGTGGCTGCGGGCGTCACGCAGCCAATCCTCGAATTCGGGGTCGGGAATATCCAGGTCGGACGCGAATTCCGGCCGCTGCCCATCGGCACCGGGGCGGCCGGTCACGTCCAGCCGCACAAGATCGGTGTCCAGCCCGACCCAGCCCGGCCCGGTCAGCAGGGCGTGCCGCCAGGGTCCAAGGGCGATCCGGATCTCGCGCAGCAATTGCCGGATGCTGGCGGCGCCCTGTTCCGGCTCTCGTTCGCTGAACAGCAGATCCTGCAGCCGCGGCCGAGCCACCTGCATCTTGACCGAGGATCCCAGTACAGCCAGCGCACCGCGCGCCTTCATGCCGCGCGGCGTCAGACGTTCGCCGCCAGGTCCCGTCAGATCGACGGGCCCGGCCAGACGCAGGATCAGGTCGCTCACCGGAGATTGTCCGTCGCTGTGATCAAGAAAATGTGTTACCCTTAAACGATAAATTTTGACACGGCAAACCGGTCGTGGTGGTCGGAGCAGGCGGGAAGGTGGTTCTCCGATGGCAGTTTTAAACGCGCAAAACGCTCAGAATGCGCAAAACGCGCAAAATGCCCAGAACGCACAGAATGCCCAGGGCGGCGGGATCGGGCCGGGGTCGACCCTCATGGCGGCCGCGTTGATCCGCACCCGCGAGGCCATCGCGGGCACCGAACAGATCCAGCCCGTCGCCGGCCAGACGTCGGGCCTGGACATCACCGCGCGGCTTGAACGGCTGGACGACATCGACCGCGAGGCGGTCATGGCGGGCGAATTGCTGGAGGACATCAGCTTTTCCGCGACCGGCTACGACCCCGCCGAGAACACCGCCCGGACCATCACCGTCCTGCGCCGCAAGACCGGCACGAATCCGCTGAAGGCCAGCTATACCGAACTGGCCGCGATCACCCGGCCCGGCCTGGACGATTTCCGCCAGGCTGCGACATTGATCGGCAGCTATGCCGAACTGCGCAGCGACCGCGCCGCCGAAATCCAGGTCCAGACCCAGCATCTGGTCCCCTTCTTCGCCGCGATCCTGCCGATCGAGGCCAGCCGCGCGCCCGCCACGCTGGAAATGCTGGATCTGGCGCAGGACATGGCGACGTTCGTCGTCATGCGCGTCAAGCTGAACCTGGGCTGCCCGCGCCCGCCGCAGTTCAGCGACCGCATCCAGCCGATGATCGCCTGCCCGTCGCATGCCTCGCTGCCCAGCGGCCATGCCACGCAGGCCTTCACGCTGGCCACGATTCTGGCGCTGTTGCAGGATCCGGATGCCGGCGTGGCGTCCGACAGCCAGCTTTACCGACTTGCCTGCCGGATTTCGATCAACCGCACCGTCGCCGGCGTGCATTTTCCCGCCGACAGCGCAGCGGGGGCGGTTCTGGGCATTCAGCTGGGCCGGTATCTGGCGGCACGGGCACGCAAATCCGCCTTCGGCAGCGCCGGCGAGGTGGGCCGGGGCGATTTTGACGGCACGCTGTTCCACGATTCCGGCCAGCCGCGCGATTTCCACTATGCGATCCTGAACCAGATGGTCGCGGGTGCCGATCCTTCGACCAGCTTTTCAACGGACGCCGCGCGCGTCAGGCCCGCTCCGCTGTGGGGATCGTTGTGCAAGCGCGCGGTCGCGGAATGGGGGCAGCGGTGGAGCTGAAACAGGAACCGAACGATCCGAATTGCGGGAAGGCGCAGCCGGAATGGACCGCACCCGTTGCCGCCTACACTCGCTATCGCCCCGGCCTGTCGCCCTACATGCATTATTGGCAGCAGCTTCGCGCCCGCCGCGGCCAGACCGCGCCGCCGCCGGATCACCAGCCCGAGGACGGAGCCAAGCTGCCCGGCCAGATGGCAGAGGCGCTGGAGGATCTGATCCGCCGGAGCTTTGGCGAATGATCGCGCTGGCCATCATGTCGGCCTTCGAGGATTTCGTGAACGATCCTGCCGGCGTGCTGCCCGATGATGCGATGAATCCCGACCCGCAGGAACTGGACGACAGCGACCTGGACGATCCGGCGTTGGCCTACCTGGAGGACGCGGCCCTCCCCGACCCCGATCGCGGCTGCATCCTGGCGGTGATCGACGATGCCATCCCCTTCGCGCATGAGCGGCTGACCCTGCCGGGCGGCGTCAGCCGGGTGGCGGCCTTCTGGGCGCAGGACGCGGCCTTCGCGGGCGGTCCGGGGCTGGATCTGCCCTCGGGGATCGAATTGCGGGGGCCGGCGATCGGGCAGTTGCTGCAACAGGTGGCGGCTGGTGTACTTCCGGGCGAGGACGCGATCTATCGCGCCAGCGGCGTTCTGGACTTCCGGCGCGACAGCACGCCTTCGACAGCCTATTCCGATCCGCACGGCGCCGCGGTCGCGCTGCTGGCCGCCGGTTTCGCGCCCCAGGATCCGGCCGGGCGCGACCATCCCCTGATCGCCGTCAATCTTCCCCCCAGGATCACCGAGGATTCGATGGGCACGCTGGCCCCGGTCTCAATCCTCGCCTCGATCCTGTTCATCATCACCCGCGCCCGACGTCTGTGCCGCCTTGTCGAGGCGCGGCGCGGCCTGTCCGCCGGATCGGTCCGGCTGCCCGTCGTCATCAATCTCAGTTTCGGACTGACCGCAGGGGCGCGCGACGGATCCAGCCTGCTGGAGCGCTTCATGGATGCGGTGTCGGCGGTCGCCGCTGCCGATCTGGGTCCGGTCCATTTCGTTTTGCCCACGGGCAACAACCGGCAGTCTCGGCTGTTCGCGCGGCTGAAGCCGGGCGAGGACATCGGCTGGCGCATCCAGCCGGACGATCGCACCATCACCCCGATCGAGATCTGGGGCCCGGTCCATGACGGCCCGCCCGATGGCAGGTTCCAGATCACCGTGACGCCGCCGGGCCTTGCCCCGACGACCACTGCCTTCACTGCGCCCTGGCAATATTCGCTGCTGACCGGCGCGGACGGGGCCGAGTTGGGCCGCGCCTACTACACGCCGCGCCTGCTGGAGAACGGTCGCTGGCGCGAGGGGGCGACGGTGATCGTCAATCCGACCTGTCCGCAATTCCCCGGAGAGCCCTGGGCGATGCCCGGCGAATGGCGCGTCGGGATCGCACCGGGATCGTTGGACGGGGTTTACGAGACCTCGGTCCAGCGTGACGAGGTGATCCGAGGCTTCCCCCGCGAGGCCCGGCAAAGCTCGCTCCATGATCCTGCCTACCGCGCCGAGGACGAGGCCGGACGGCCGATCCTGTCCGATCCGCCCGCCAGCGGCGCGCGTGTGGTGCGGGACGGTGCCTTCAACACCTATGCCGGCGGCGCGCGGCCAATCCGCGCCGGCGCGGTCGAGGCGGCGGGACTGTCGCTGACATCCTATTGTTCGACGCTGGGCGATGGCCAGGGCGGGGATTGCCTGCTGCCGGTCGATCGCTCGCATGGCCTGAGCGGCATGATCGTGCGCGGGCGCGCCAGCGGCGGATTCTCGATCCAGGCGGGAACGTCGCTGGCCGCGCCGCAATTCGCCCGCTGGCTGGCGGCACGCCTTGCCGCGGGCGACGCGCCCGCCGACCGGGGCGCGATTCGCACCCTGGCCCAACTTCACGCCGCCCAGCCGAACCCGACGCCGGTTCTGGACGGAATCGACCGGTTTTTGCCCTTCTAGGGTAAAAAAGGCCCTTCTCGACTGCTGTCCTGCCGCGTTCGTGGCGGTTTCACGCGGCGGGATTCACGCTGTTTTCACGGCGCAGCCCGATAACCGCCTCAGGACGACGCGGAAAAGACCTTGGCAAGACCCGCGTCAGAGAAGAGGAAGTGACCGATATGACCAGTCAGCCTGTGTCGAATTTCAATCACGTGATCGCCGCGCTTCAGCTTCTGGGCGCCGGACCGGGGGGTGCAGAGAATGAGCCGGTCCGCCGCGCACTGGAAACCCTGAATGCGGCGTATCCGGGGCGGTCCGGGACCGAGGCTCCTCTACCCGGTCCCGACCGCCCGACCTGGGCCGCGTTCCGCCGCCTGGAACGCGAGAACCAATTGCTGATCGATCACGCCGAGATGCTGGCCTGCGCGCTTGGCGCCTGCCCGAACTGCTGGGGCAGGCTGCATGATTGCGAGGAATGCGGCGGTCTGGGCCGACCGGGCGCCTTCAATCCCGACCGCGCCTGTTTCGATCACCTTGTCCTGCCCGTCATCTGTCGCGTCATGGGCTATGATCCCACCGAAGCGTCCGATCACGGCGCAGACCCGCAATCCCGTCCCGAAGGCAGTCCGGACGGGGTCCGCCCGCTGAGCAGTTCCTTGTAACGAGTTCCTCCCTGCTCGACGTCCCGCTTGCGGGCGGCCCTGGGCGGACGGTCTTCGGACCGTCCGCCCTTTTCGCCTTCGGCGTCACGGCGACCGGGACGAGGGCGGGATGACTGATGCCGCACGGATCGTCGGCGGCCTAGAACAGCGGGTTCACGGCAAAGGGATCGGCTTGGGTCCGGGTGGCGATGCTGCGGCCCGGCCCTGACAAGGTCGCGATCTGGCGGGCCAGCAGCGCGATGGCCTGCGAGACGGCGGCAGCCACGGCGGCGGGCTGTTCGCCCGCCATCGGAACCGAAATGTCGAAGCTGCGGGCCTGGTTGGACCCGCCGCTGCCCTCGTCCGAGACGAAATAGCGTCCCGACAGCCGATAGATGTTATTCGCCTGCGCCAGCGCCTTTTCGACCCGCACCTCCAGCACGCGCTGTGGCGGCTGGGCCAGGGGCCATGGCTCGCCGATCACCGTCGCGCCCGAGACGTCCGAAATCGCGCGCGCCAGGCTGAGGGTAAAGGCCCGTTGCGGGCTGTCGGCCCACAGATCGTCCGGCGTGGAACGCACCGCGCCATCGGGCGTCTGCCAGGAAACCTCCTGCCCCGAGGCATATTCGGGCAGCGACACGTCCTTCAGTTCGGCCGTGCCCAACCGGTTCGCGACCATGTCGCCGGTGGCGGGCGGGTCGATCAGATAGCGGGCGGTCTTTTCCGGGTTGGAACAGGCCGCCAGCGCCAGAAGGCCAAGGGCCGCGATCAGCGGGGCGGTCCTGCGCGAGGCGAAAGGCATCGTCATCATCTCATCGTCCCAGAATGAAGGCGCGGGGGTTGCGTTCGATCAGGCGCGCCAGCGATCCCACGGCTTCGCTGGCCCGGCGCAATTCGCGCAGCAATCCGATCGTTTCGTTGTTGAAGGTGGACCGATCGCCATAGGCGCCCAGCACCGCGTCGGCCCGCCCGGCGGTCGCCTGCAGACGCTGGATCAGTTGCGGCAATTGCTGGACCGACCGGGCCACCTCGTCGGCGGCGACGCTGGCCGATCGCAGGGTGTCGTTCAGACTGCCGACCGCGTTGCCGTCGCGCAGATCGTCCAGCAACCCCGAGGCCGAAGCCAGAACCTTCGACAGATTGCGCGGCAATTGCGCGGCATCATCGCTGCCCAGCATGGCACGCAGATCGGCCAGGATCCCCTCGGCCTGATTGCTGACCTCGGCAAAGCCGAACTTCTCGACCGCGGCGGCGGTCGCGTCGATCTGATCGACCATGGCCGGCACGTCGGCGGCGGCCAGCCGGACCGCCTCGGCGGCGGCGGCGGCCTCGTCGACCAGCTTGCCCAGATTGGCGGCGGCGCCCGATTGCTGCACGTCCCCCGCGATCCGGTCGATCTGGCCGGCGGTGCGGTTCAGCGTATCGATCAGGCTCGCGATCCTGGCCGGCAGCGCGGCAGCCTGGGGCGTGCCGATCACGTCGCGGATTTCCTGCAGGGCGGCGTCAAGCTGCGCCCCGATCGAGGCAAAGTCCACGTCGCGGACCGAGGTCGCTGCATTCTGAACCGAATCCATGATCTGGGGCAGCCGCTCGACCGCCTGATTCAGCTTGTCGGCCACCTCGCGCGCATCGGCCAGCGCGGTGCCCGCATTCTCGGCCGCGCCGGTCTGGCGGAAATCCAGCACCATCTGGCGAATATCGCCCAGGGTCTGCTGCGCATCCTGCATCGCGGCGCGAACGCTTTCCGGGATCGCGCGGGTGTCCTGCGACGCGGCCAGCGCGGTCACCGCGTTCATCATGTCGGTCGCCGATTGCAGCACTTCCTCGATCGGCAGGTTGCCGATGCGGGTCATGAATCCCTGCGCGCTGGCGGTGAAATCCTCAAGATCGCCCTCGACCGAGGGCATGATCGGATTCGGTTGCGCCGCGGTGTCGATCTGCGCGGGGGCCGCGCCCGGGATCTCGACCAGTTCGACCATCAACGTCGCGCCGAGAAAGCCCGAAGCGGCCAGCCGCGCGCGCAGCCCCTTGGCCACGGCGTCCTGCAGGAAGGCCAGCGTCTGGTCGGCCGTGGTGCCGTCGGGCAGGCCCATCCGCGCCGGCGAGATGGCGATATTGACGCGCTGGCGCACGGCGGTCGTGCCCGAGGGATCCTTGCTGACATCGATGGCCAGATCGGTGACCTGGCCGACGCGGAGACCTTCGTACTGGACCTCGGCGCCGGTCTGCAGCCCGCGCACGGAATCGCCCACGAGGATGCTCAGCCGCAGCAGGTTGTCGTCCTCGCCGGTGAACACGGCATTGCGCGCCGCGTCCTCATCGGCCTGGATCGCATAGACCTGGTCGCGCCCGATCGGCTGGCCTCCACTGACCAGAGTGTCGAAGGCAACCCCGCCCTGCAACAGCGAGGACAGCGAATTGACGTTGAAGGCCAGTCCGCTGGTTCCCAGCGACAGCGAAAAGCCGGAAGTGTCCCAGAATACGGTCTGGGTCGTCAGCCTTTCGTCATACGGGGCCTCGATGAAGGCGTCCACGATCACCTTCTGACCGCTTTCGTCCAGCCGCAGGTTTTCCATGCGACCGGCCTCGAGCCCGTGGAAAAGGATCGGCGCGCCCTCGGTCAGCCCGTCGGCATTGTCGGTCGTCAGCCGGACCCAGGTGCCCTTGGCGTCCTCGCGGATCAGCGGCGGCCGGACCAGGCCCACGAAACGGGTCTGCGGCTGAGCGACCTGCGCATCCCAGTATCCCTCGATGAACGAGCCGGTCAGAACCGTGTCGAGCCGCGTCACCCCCTGCGCGGTGACCTGCGGGCGCACGATCCAGAAGGCGGCATCGGCGTCGATATAGGGTGCCACGTCCTTGTCCACGCGAATCTGGACGATGACCTTCGACAAGTCAGGGGTAAAACTGACGGATTCCACCTGCCCGACGGTGATCTCGCGAAAGCGCAGGACCGTCTCGCCGGGGGTCACGCCGGTGGCATCGGCGAATTCGACCTCGATCAGGCTGCCGCGTTCGGCAAAGGCATTCCAGGCGATGGCCAGCGTGACCACCAGCGCGATGATCGGCACCAGCCAGATCACGTTCACGCCGGCCTGCGCCGCACGGACCGCGGTCTTGCGCACCGGAGAGGCCGGTTTCGGCGGCGGCGTATCACTCATTCCCTGTTGCTTCCCTGCCCGTCAGTCTTCGGTCCGGCTGCGCAGCGGCAATCCGCGCCAGATCAGTCTTGGATCGAAACTTTGCGCGGAAAGCATTGTAAACGCAACAGACAGCGCGAAAGACGCAGCGGCAGGACCGGGATGGATCGAGGCGACAAAGCCAAGCTGCACCAGCGCCGACAGGATCGCGACCACGAAGACATCGATCATCGACCAGCGGCCGATGAATTCGACCACCTCGAAGATCTTCAGCCGGGTATGGGCCTGTTCGGTCGTGGCGGGGCGTCCCGCGACCATGGCCAGCCAGGCGATGGCCACGAATTTCGCGATCGGCACCACGATCGAGGCCACGAAGACGATCGCCGCGATGTCGTAATTGCCATAATGGATCAGTTCCATCACGCCTTCGATGATGGTGGATTCCGTGTTGCCCTGAAGCCCCGCGAAGGTCTGCGTGCTCATCATCGGAAACAGGTTCGCGGGAATATACAGGATCAGCCCGGCGAACCACCAGGCCCAGACATGCTGCAGCCGGCGCCGGTCCGGGGGCACCAGCACGGCGCCGCAGCGGGCGCAGCGTGTCCGGGTTTCGGGCCAGACCCTGCCGCAGGAATGGCAACCCAGCAATCCGGCGCGGTGGGCGGTCATGACCGGGCCGCGATGGCCGGTTCCGGTTTCGGCCCCGCTCATGGCTGACGGACCTCGACCATCTCGCGGCCATCCGTCTTCTGTCCGGCATCCTCGATGGCGTCCCAGATCGTGGTCTGGCACATGAAGCCGCGCGAGGCGAGGTTGACCAGGATCAGCGCGCAAAAGGCCCAGAACGCCGGGCCCAGATGGACCGTGGCAAGACCGGCCACCTTGACCAGCGCAACCGAGGTGCCGATCACGAAGATCTCGGCCATGGACCAGGGTCGCAGCGTCTCGGACAGGCGAAAGGCGGTGGCGGCGTGGCGATAGGGCGCGCTGCCCTGCGCCAGCGGCACCAGCGTATAGACCAGCAGAAAGGCGCGCAGGACCGGCAGGCCGATCACCATGGCCAGCACCGCCAGAACCAGCGGCAGCAACACCCCGTCGGCAAAGGCAAGCGCCACGCCGAACAGCGAGGTCGCATTGCCGAATCCCATCCGCGAGATTTCGAGAAAGGGAAAGAACACCGCCCCCAGAAGCAACACCATCGAGGTGAAGGACAGCGCGATCAACTGGCTGAACGCGCCGCCGCGCGGCTTGGCCAGAACCGTGCCGCAGCGGATGCAGCGCGCGGTTTCGCCCTCGGCAAGCTCTTCCTCGACATGCAGCGCATCGCAGCGCGGGCAAGCCAGAAGCCCCTCGCCCGTGCTCAGATCGTATTGGCCCTGGATCACGCTCATGGAATGAAAGATAGCGTCGCCGCGCGGCGGCGCAAGGCGCGACAGTCCGGCGTCAATGCCGCGACCCCTCGCGCGCCGCCGAGGTCAGCACGACATTGCGCGGATCGGACACGCCGATCATGCTGGGCGCGACGATCGTGAATTCCAGCCGCAGCGCATAGCGGTCGTCCATCGACTGGATCTCGGCTTCGCCGTCCAGCTGGGTCGAGAACGCCTCGATCAGCTGACCGCCGAGACCGGTGCCGTCGCCATCGCTGTCGCGCGAGGCATCGCCGACCGAGTTCTCGATCACCAGCAGGGCGCGGCCCGGCTCGGTTTCCGACAGCCGGATCGAAACCCAGGGCGCGGAACCGCCGGCCGGCGTCCCGGCATATTTCAGCGCGTTGGTGAAAGCCTCGGTCGCAAGCAGCGTCAGCGGCACGGCCTGATCGGGCAGCAGCGTCAGCGGCGCGATCTCGGTGCTGATATTCAGATCGCTGCCCGGCCCGACCGAGGCATTGGCAAGCTGGTTGACGATATCGCCGATCAGCCGGTCGGCCTCGACCGCGTCCAGATGCTCGGCCTGGTAGAGGTTGCGATAGATCGTGGCCAAGGCGGCAACCCGGTCCTGCACCGACCGCAGCACGCCGCGCGCCTGGCTGTTTTCGATCATCCGGCTTTGCATGTTGATGATCGAGGCGATGAGCTGAAGATTGTTCTTGACGCGGTGATGAACCTCTTTCAGCAGAACGGTCTTTTCGGCGACCGCCTCCTCCATGGTTTCCTCGTCTCGGATCAGGATCCGGGCCATGTTGTGAAAGGTCTGGCTGACATCGGCGATTTCGGTGGGCGCATCCGACAGGACCGGCGGCGGCTCGGACCGGTTGCCGATGGCAAAGCGGCGCATCTGGCCACGCAGCACGGTGATATGGCGCAGCACCAGACGGAAAACGGCGAAATAGGCCACGCCCAGCGAGGCCAGCCACAAGGCGATGGGAATCGTCACGGCGCCGAAACGCGACAGCTGGAACAGGCCCAGCCCCGCGATCTTCGGGCTCCAGCTGCCCAGGGCATAGACCAGGCCGGGCACGACGGGAACCACGGTAAAGACCCGTTCCTGACCGCTGCCCGAAATCGCGCGGAAACTGGTCTCGCTGCGCGACAGCAGCCCGATCAGGTCGGTGTCGCGCGGGATGATGTCGCGGGCCGATCCGTCCTGGGACAGATCCGATGTCAGGATTTCGCCGCGCTGATTGAAGGTCACGATCCGGGCGCCGTCGGTCGCGAAAGCCATCGCGTGCGTGGATTGCAGCAATTCATGGGTCAGCGACAGGCCGACATAGCCCAGCAATTCCCGGTCGCGATACAATGGCTGCATCACCAGAACCACCGACCGGCCGCTGACGATGCCCCGTTCGACGGATGTAACCATCGTGCCGGGCTGGGCGAGAAAGGCCTTGAAGGCGGGCGATTGGCGCATGTCGGCGGCAACGCCCCCATTCGCGCCGGAATTGCAATCGCTGCGCCCGTCCAGCCGGGTGAAGCCGGCATAGACATAGGTGGCGCTGCGTTCGATGAAATTGCGCATCAGGTCGGCGCAGACCTGTGGCCGGTCCAGCGCCTCCAGCACGGCGGGACCAAGCGCGTCGGCCGAACCGAGCGCGCTTTGCAGCAGCGCCCTTTCGCCCGCGGCGGCCGATGCGGTGCGGCCCATCAGCGCGATCTCGGCGCTGCGTTCGGCTTCGCGCGCCAGGTTGAGGTTCTGGATCAGCGAAATCAGCCCCAGCGGCAGGATCGCCACCGACAGAAGGGTGCCAAGCCGGAAGCCCAGCCCGCGGGTGAATTCCAGCCTGTCGCGAAGCCGTCTCAGCATCGCGCGCCCTTTCCTCAGCGGGTGATGCCCTGATTGGCAGACATCACCGCCAGCGTTGCCTGATCGGTCATGTCCAGTTCTTCCCCGTGTTCGAGATGCAGCAACTCCGCCAGCTTGCGGCGGCCGCGATTGGCGCGCGACTTGACGGTGCCGATGGCGACGCCGGTCATGCCGGCCGCTTCCTCGTAGGAAAAACCCGATGCGCCGACAAGGATCAACGCCTCGCGCTGTTCATCCGGCAGTTGCTCGAAAGCGGCGCGGAAATCCTTCAGCGCAAGCCGTCCGTCATGATCGGGCCTCGTGGCCTGGCGGGCGGCATGGATGCCGTCGGTGTCGCTGACCTCGCGCTTTGTCTTGCGGCGGGCCGAATAGAAGGTGTTGCGCAGGATGGTGAACAGCCAGGCACGCAGATTGGTGCCGGCCTGGAACTTGTCCATGTTGGTCCATGCCTTGACGATCGTGTCCTGCACCAGGTCGTCGGCGGAAGCCCCCTCGCGTGTCAGCGACAGGGCAAAGGCGCGCAGCGCCGGAAGGTGATCGACCAGCTCGTCGCGGGGATCGGTCTGCGGGGTTTTCGTCATGGGGTGCGCCTTCGCGGCAGAATGCTTGCGGGAATTGTCATTCCTGCTCGCGCAGTTGCTTGAGAAGGTCGAGGAACCGATCGGGAACCTGTTCGTTGGCATCCTGCTCGTAGACCCGCCTCAGGTTCTCGTCGATCTGTTTTTCGAAGGCGGCCTTTTGCCGCTCATCTCGTTTCGGTGTCATGTTTTTGTTAGTCCCGGAAATCTTGTGCGCACCCTAGCCAACCTGTAGGGGTTAGGGAAGGTTCCGCAACATGCGAAATTCAAGGACAGGAAAATGTCGTCAGCCAATCTCGCCCAATCGATCGGACGCGAGCTTCCCTATCTGCGCCGCTATGCGCGCGCGCTGACCGGAAGCCAGACCGCCGGGGACAATTATGCCGCAGCCACCCTGGAAGCGATCCTGACCGATCGGTCGGTGTTGCAGGACGAGGATGATACCCGCCTCGGCCTGTTCCGCACCTTCCATGCCATCTGGCAGAGTTCGGGCCAGCCCGTCGCCGAGGCCGATTCGGTCCGCGAAAGACGCGCCCAGGATCATCTGCGCCGCCTGACGCCGAATTCGCGCGAGGCGCTGTTGCTGCGCACGATCGAGGAATTGCGCTATGACCAGATCGCCCGCGTGATGCAGGTCGATCAGCGCGAGGCCGAGGAACTGGTCCAGATCGCGCTGAACGAAATGGGCCAGGCAATCAGCGGCAAGGTCATGGTGATCGAGGATGAGATGATCATCGCCATGGACCTGAAAGGCATCGTTCAGGCGATGGGTCATGAGGTTACGGGCGTCGCCCGCACCCATACCCAGGCCGTCGATCTGGCCGGAAAGGCGCGCCCCGACCTGATCCTGGCCGATATCCAGCTTGCCGACGGATCTTCCGGCATCGACGCGGTGAACGAGATGATGCGCGAGATGGGCGATATTCCGGTGATCTTCATCACCGCCTTCCCCGAAAGGCTTCTGACCGGCGACCGTCACGAGCCGGCCTTCCTGATTTCCAAGCCCTACAGCGAGGAACAGGTCCGGTCCGCCGTCAGCCAGGCGATGTTCTTCGCCTCGACCGAGGGGCTGGACGCGGCCTGACCCTTCGCCGGGCCGGGTTCCGCCCGTCCCGGCCTGCGGCCCTTTCATCTCGGGTCGCGGTCCGGGCGTCTAGTCGCGCAGCCCCTCGCGGGCCTCGCGGGCGGCCCTGATGCGGCGGCGGCGGGCCAGTTCGACGTTGATCAGCGCGCCCAGAAGGACCGAGAAACCCGCGAGGTAGAACCACATCAGCAGCGCGACCACGGTTCCGATCGAGCCATAGATCCGGTTATAGCTGTTGAAGCTGCTGAGATAGGCCGAAAACGCGACCGAGGCCGCCGCCCAGAGACAGGCCGCAAACAGCGCCCCCCAGGTAAAGACCGGCGTGCGCGGCGTCTTCACATTCGGGCCATAGCGGTAAAGGATGCCGATGCCCAGGATCACCAGCGCGAACATGCCCGCCCAGGGCAGCGCGGTTACCAGCCATGCCCGCAGGGGCGCGATGACCATGAAGTTCAGGACGACCGGCACGATGACGATGGTCGCAAGCCCGGCCAGCGAGATGCCGACGATGGCCAGGGTCAGCCCATAGGCAAGGATGAAGCCGAAAATGGTGGAATGCGAGCGGACGCCGTAGGCCGCGTTGAGCCCGCGCACCAACGCATCGACCCCCGCGCGCGCCGCGATGGTCGCCACCATGAACGAGATGAACGAGGCCCAGCCGATCGAGGTGTTCTCGGCCGAGGTCAGCGACCGCACCTGTCCGTCGATCAGCTTGGCGGCGCCTTCGGGCAGGAATTCGTGGGCCACGTCGACATAGGCCATGATCACCGTCGGGTCGAACCACAGGCTCCACAGCGCGATGATCGCGGCCAGTCCGGGAAAGACCGCGAACATTGCATAGAAGGCGACCCCTGCCGCGATCAGGCCCATGTGGATCTTGTCCATCCGCTCGAAGATGGCGGACCAGAAACTCCACAGATCGCGGATCAGGCTCAGCATCTGGCCCCCTTCGCGCCCGGCCGGGCCGCGGGATCGCGGCGGGGGCGCAACGATCTCATGTGCCGAACCGCAACCACAGCGAAGCCTCGCCCATCCGTGCCGTGAATTCGGCGTGGGCGGCGGCCTCGGCCTCGGTCAGGCGGGGCGGCAGGGGCGCGGGGCGCGGGGCCCTGCGGATCAGACCGGCGGCCTGTCGTTGATCCGTGCCCGTTGCGCCGGGACGGTCCAGCACCAGATCGGGCTGGCGGCCGCCGATCAGTTCCAGATAGACCTCGGCCAGCAATTCCGAATCCAGCAATGCACCGTGCAGATCGCGGTTGGAATTGTCCACGCCGAAGCGGCGGCAAAGCGCGTCCAGAGACGAGGGCGAGCCGGGAAATTTCTCGCGCGCCAGCGCCAGCGTGTCCAGAGCCCGCGACCAGGGAAGCGTGGGAAACCCCGCCCGGCGCAGTTCGGCATTCAGGAATTTCATGTCGAAGCTGGCATTGTGGATCACCAGCCGCGCATCCTCGGCGACGAAATCGACGAAGCTTTGCGCGATCTCGGCGAAACCGGGCTTGTCGCGCAGGAAATCGTCGCCAAGCCCGTGAATCTCGAACGCCTCTTGCGGCATCGGGCGTCCTGGGTTGATGTAGACGTGGAAGGTACGGCCGGTGGGCAGATGATTGATCAGTTCCAGTGCGCCGATCTCGACGATGCGGTCGTCCTTCTCGGCGTCGAAGCCGGTCGTTTCCGTATCCAGAACGATCTCACGCATGGGCGGCGATCTCCTTGCAGATGGCTTCGACGGCGGCGCGCGCGCCCTCTGGTGTATCGGTCGGGATGATCCAGTCGGCAAGCGCGCGTTTCCGCACATCCGGCATCTGCCGGTCCAGGATCATCTGCAGGGTGTCGCGATTCATGCCGGGGCGTTCCAGCACCCGCCTGCGCTGTGTCTCGGAGTCGGTGCTGACGACGGCGACGCCGTCAAGCTGGCCCTGGCCATCGCCCTCGAACAGAAGCGGGATGTCCAGGACGACAAGTGCGGCATCGGAATGGCGCGCGACAAAGGCCCTGCGGTCGGCGGCGACAAGCGGATGGACGATGGATTCCAGCCGTTTCAACGCCGCCGGATCGGCCCCGAGCGCCTGTTTCAGCGCCGGACGGTCGATGGCGCCGTCCTTCAGCGCCTCAGGGAAGGCGGCGGCGACGGGTTCGACCGCCGCACCGCCCCTGGCATAGAGATCGTGCACGGCCTGATCGGCGTCCCAGACCGGATGTCCCAGATCGCGAAACATCCGCGCCGTCGTGGACTTGCCCATGCCGATGCCCCCGGTCAGTCCCAGAAGAAAGCTCATCCCAGCACCACGCGGCGGGTTTCCTCGTCAACATCGGGGCGGTGGCCGAACCAGCGTTCGAAGCCGGGGGCGGCCTGATGCAGCAACATCCCCAGCCCGTCCACGGTGTGACAGCCGATCTGGCGAGCGGCGGCGAGAAACGGCGTTTCCAGCGGGGTATAGACCAGATCGGTGGCCAGCGCTTGCGGCTGCAGAGCGTCCAGCGGCACCCGCAGCGGCTGC
This sequence comes from Paracoccus sp. UBA889, assembly GCA_002294185.1. Classification (GTDB taxonomy): domain Bacteria; phylum Pseudomonadota; class Alphaproteobacteria; order Rhodobacterales; family Rhodobacteraceae; genus Paracoccus. The sequence goes on along the minus strand of DBFD01000016.1, from coordinate 974 downwards.
TTGCCGGTCATGCCCAGCGAGGTGGCGTTCACGACCAGACCGGCCCCTTCCAGCATGTTGCCGGCCTGCGCCCAGTCATAGACGACCAGACGCGCGCCGAATTCGGACTTGATCTGTTCCGACCGGATCCGGGTGCGGTTGCTGATCCGCAATTCGCGGACGCCGCTGTCCAGAAGCGAGGCGACGACCGCCCGCGCCGCGCCGCCGGCGCCGATAACCGCCGCGGGGCCGGCATCGGGCCGCCAGTCGGGCGCGTTCTGGCGCAGATTGGCGATGAAGCCATAACCATCGGTGTTGTCGGCATGGATCTTGCCGTCGGGGCGGAAGATCAGCGTGTTGGCGGCCCCGATCAGGGCCGCGCGGTCCGAAACCGCGTCGGCAAGGGCCAGCACCGCCTCCTTGTGGGGAATCGTCACGTTCACCCCGACAAAGCCCGCCCGCGGCAGGACGCGCAGCACGTCGGCCAGATGCTCGGCCCGAACGGGCAGCGGCATGTAATGGCCCGCGATGCCGTAGCGTTGCAGCCAGAATCCGTGCAGGCGGGGCGAACGCGAATGGGCGATCGGCATCCCGATGACGCCGGCAAGCGGGATCTGTGCGGCCGGTCTGGCGGGATCGTCTTGCATCTGCTTTGTCCATTGATCGTTTCGGGCAGAGTAATCCTTTGGCGACGATGGAAAAAGTCCGAACGCGGCCGCAACGCGCCATTGTTGCAGCGAAGACCCGGCTTTTGTGGACGGAATCGTGGGGGAATCGGTCCGGGGCATGTTGGTACGCCTGAGGATGGCTGCAAGGACACGAATTCCGCCCGGGACATAACCGGAACGAAGGCTGGCAATCCACAAGTGGACAAGACCCGCGGCGCCGCGATACGGGTTGTGGACACCCCCGACAACAACCGTGTCGTCCCGAAGTTGTCCAGATATCAAATTCATGAAAACAAAAGATATTATCACTTTCAAAGAAGTTTTCCC
>DBFD01000071.1 GCA_002294185.1 Paracoccus sp. UBA889 | reverse complement strand
TCCACCAGATGCCGGGACTGAACACCTAAGGCAGGCGCGCAATCCGTTCCGTGATCAGCGCGAACAGCGCGTCGCGGTCCAGATGCCGGATGAACAGCGCGTTGGCGGGCCGGTCGCTGACCCGCCACCAATCCGCCACCGTCATGCCGGTGGTGAATTCGCCCTGCGTCTCGATCTCGACATTGATTTCGCGTCCCTCGAACAGATCCGGCCGCAGAAGCCACGCGATGGTGCAGGGATCGTGCAGCGGTGCGCCCTCGCTGCCGTATTTGTCGCGGTCGAAACGCTCGAAGAAATCGGTCCAGCTTGCCACGGCGGGACCACAGCGGCCCGGCATCCCGCGCATGGTCTCGATCCAGCCGCGCGAGGTCAATGCCTCATGCGTGGCGTCCAGGGGCAGGATGACCAGCGGCGCGCCCGCCGCAAAGACCGCGCGCGCGGCCTCGGGATCGACATAGATGTTGAATTCGGCGGCCGGGGTGATGTTGCCCACCTCGAAATAGGCGCCGCCCATGATCACGATCCGCCTGATTCGTGCGGCGATATCGGGCGCGCGCTCCAGCGCGCGGGCGATATTGGTCAGCGGCCCGATGGGAACCAGCGTGACACTGCCCGCGGGTTCCCGGCGCAGCGTCTCGACGATGAAATCGACGGCGTGACGGTCCCGGGCGGCCGTCGCTGGCACCGGCAGTTCGATGCCGTCCAGCCCGGTCTTGCCATGGACATGTTCCGCGGTGACCAGCCTGCGCCTCAACGGCGCCTCGCATCCGGCAAAGACCGGAAGGTCGGCGCGACCGGCAAGTTCCAGGATTTTCAGGGCGTTCAGCGTGGTCAGCGGCAGCGGGACATTGCCCGCGACGGTGGTGATGCCCAGCACCTCCAGTTCCGGCGAGGCCAGGGCCAGAAGGATCGCCACGGCATCATCCTGCCCCGGATCGGTGTCGATGATGATCTTCTCGGCCATGTTCGCTCGCACTCATCCGCGTCTTTTCTGATGCGGAGTTGCGGATCGTGCAACCCGAAAGAATTGCCGGCCGCGGCTTGCCTTGCGTCCCGCCAGCGCGGGATTGCGGCCATGGAACGGTCCGTGGCCGCAACCTTCGGGCTGATCAGCCGTCGAAGTTCACCTCTTCGATCAGGTCCAGCGCCTTCGGCCGCAGATCGGAGATTTCGCTCAGCGAAAGGCTGTCGGGGGTGAACTGGCCCCAGCTCTTGACCAGGTCGGACCGCTCGACATCATCCGAGACGGGAAATTCGTAGTTGGTTTCGGCATAGATCTTCTGCGCCTCGTCGCTGACCAGAAACTCGACCAGTTTCAGCGCAGCTTCCTTGTTCGGCGCGGCCTTGGTCATCGCGACCCCCGAGACATTCACATGGGTGCCGCCATTCTCGAAGGTCGGGAACACGATGCGCACGGAATCGGCCCATTGCTTCTGTTCGGGATCCTTCAGCATCTGGCCCATGTAGTAGGTGTTGCCCAGACTGATGTCGCATTCGCCCGCCCAGATCGACTTGACCTGGCCGCGATCGTTGCCCTCGGGCCTCTTGGCCAGGTTGGCCTTGACCCCTTCCAGCCATTGCCGGGTCGCCTCTTCGCCGTGATGAGCCAGATAGGCGGCGGTCAGCGCGACATTGTAGTCGTCCGCGAAGGGGCGGGTGCAGATCCGGCCCTTCCATTTCGGATCGGCCAGATCCTCGTAGGTCGTGACCTCGCCATCGGCGACGCGATCCTTGCTGGCATAGATGATTCGCGCGCGGGTTGTCAGGCCGAACCACTGGCGATCCTTGTCGCGCAGGTTCTCGGGGATGATGTCCAGCGCCGGGTCCTCGATCGGCTGGGTGACGCCGGCCGCCTCGACCTCGCCCAGACGGGCCGCGTCCACGGTCATGATCAGATCGGCGGGGCTGCGATCGCCCTCGGCCTGAAGGCGCTCGACCATGCCCTTGTCCACGAAGGCAGTGTTGACGGTGATGCCGGTGGCCTCGGTGAAAGCATCGGTCAGCGGTTTCAGCAGTTCCGGCTGGCGGTGCGAATAGAGGTTCACCTCCTGGGCCAGGGCGGGCAGGGCGGTCGCGCCCAGAAGGGATGCCATGACAAGCAGTCGCATTGTTGATTCCTTTCATCGGGTATTGCTGTTCCCGCTTCTGGCAATCTGCGGTCGGCGGGTCAATACCCGACTTAATTAATCGGAAAGCCGGACGGCCGGATTACGGATTTTCAATCTGCGCCGGATGAAGCCGCAATCGCAGCAGTCGATGCGTGTCCTGTGCGACGACAGAGATCGTCGTATCATCATTCAACTGGGACAATGACCATGGAACGTTCTTCACATCACCTGGCCAGCAAGGTCGCGCAGGTCACTGCGATGTTCTGGCTGCTGAAGATCATCGCCACGACGCTGGGCGAAACCTTCGGGGACTTCATTTCGCAGACGCTGAACTTGGGTTATGTCGTCGGGTTGTCGATCACCGGGCTGCTGCTGGTCCTGGTCCTGACCGCGCAGATTCGCGGCGACCGGTTTCATCCGGCGCTGTTCTGGGCCGGAATTGCGGCGACAACGACCGCCGGAACCGAGATTTCGGACCTGATGGATCGGACACTTGGGCTGGGATACACGCTTGGCGCCATGATTCTGGCCATCGGCCTCGTGGTGACGCTGTCGATCTGGTATGTACGCAAACAGGATCTGTCGATCTATCCGATCGTGGACAAGGAAAAGGAACTGCTGTTCTGGATCGCGGTGATCTTTTCGAACAGCCTTGGCACGGCCTTCGGGGATTTCCTGGTCGATGTGGTCGGTCTCAGCTATTCGCAGGGCGCTCTGGTCACCATGGGGGTTATCGGGATGGTCCTGGTGCTGCACTACATGCGGGCCGCAAGCGAGGTGCTGCTGTTCTGGATCGCGTTCATCTTCACCCGGCCCTTCGGCGCGACTTTCGGCGATTTCCTGACCAAGCCGCTGGCCAAGGGCGGCCTGGAACTGGGCACCTACAACGCGGCCGCGGTGTCATTGCTGCTGATGGCGTCGCTGATCTATGTCTCGATGCGTCGGCAGCGTGGGGCAGCCAGGATCAAGGGCAACTAGATCCCGGCCCCGTTCAAGCCAGGATTCGCGCCGCCCCCGCAGGCATCAAGCCGGCGGGGGTTTCGCATGGCCGGCTTGCCAGTGCGCCTTGCGCAGGGTAACCGGCGCGCATGGCCCGCGCACCAATTCTGCAACTGACCGACATCTCGCTGACCCATGGCGGCGACCCTGTTCTTGACGGCATCAGCCTGACCCTTCAGCCCGGCGACCGAACGGCGCTTGTGGGCCGCAACGGGTCGGGCAAATCGACGCTGATGAAGGTGATGGCCGGGCAGGTCGAACCGGACCGCGGCGAGGTCGTGCTGGGCGCCGGAAGCCATGTCGGATACATGGAGCAGGATCCGGATCTGTCGAAGTTCTCCACGCTGGGCGAATTCGCCCGTGCCGAGCTGGACGAGGGGCAGGGCTATCTGGTCGAGATGGCGGCCGAGGGGCTGAAATTCGACCCGGACCGGTCCGTCGCCACCGCTTCCGGCGGGGAATGCCGCCGCGCGGCGCTGGCGCGGCTTCTGGCGCAGGCGCCCGATCTGATGCTGCTGGACGAACCGACCAACCACCTTGACATCGAGGCGATCGGCTGGCTGGAGGATCAATTGTCCCAGACCCGCGCCGCCTATGTGCTGATCAGCCACGACCGCGCTTTCCTGCGGCGCCTGACGCGGGCGACCTTGTGGATCGACCGGGGCGAGATGCGCCGTCAGGAACGCGGCTTCGCGCATTTCGAGGATTGGCGCGAAAGCGTCTGGTCGGCCGAGGACGACGCGCGCCACAAGCTGGACCGCAAGATCAGGGCGGAAGCCCGCTGGGCGGTGGAAGGCATCAGCGCCCGGCGCAAGCGCAATCAGGGCCGCGTCCGCGCCCTGGCGGCGCTGCGGGCCGAACGCGCCGCCCGGATCCGTCGGCAGGGCACGGCGGCCATGGCGCTGGAACCGGGCGCGCAATCGGGCAAAAAGGTGATCGAGGCCCGGGGCATTGCCAAGGCATATGACGATCGCGTGATCCTGAAGCCGTTCGATCTGCTGGTCAATCGCGGCGATCGCATTGCCTTTGTCGGGCCCAACGGCGTGGGAAAGACCACGCTGATCAAGATGCTGACCAAAGAGATCGCGCCCGATCAGGGTGCCGTGACCCTGGGCACCAATCTGGATCTGGCGGTCTTCGACCAGGCCCGCGCGGCGCTGAATCCCGATCAAAGCCTGTGGGAATCGCTGACCTCGGATCCCGAACTGGGCGCCTCGGGCGGTGCCGATCAGGTGATGGTGCGCGGCCAGCCTCGCCACGTGGTGGGCTATCTCAAGGATTTCCTGTTCGACGAGGCGCAGGCCCGCGCGCCGGTGCGCAGCCTGTCGGGCGGCGAGAAGGCGCGGCTTTTGCTGGCGCGGCTGATGGCGCGGCCCTCGAACCTGCTGGTCCTTGACGAGCCGACCAACGATCTGGATGTCGAGACGCTGGATTTGCTGCAGGACCTGCTGGGAGACTACGACGGAACCGTTCTGCTGGTCAGCCACGACCGCGATTTCATCGATCGTGTGGCGGACACGACCGTCGCGATGGAAGGCGACGGCCGTGCCACCGTCTATGCCGGCGGATGGACCGATTATCGCGCCCAGCGGGCGGAAATGGCGGTGACGCAGCCTGCCGCAGGGAAGGCCCAAGCAAAGCCGCAGCCCGCACCCAGGACCGGTGGCCCGGTCAGGTCGGGGCTCAGCTTTACCGAAAAGCACCGACTTGACGAGTTGCCCGGGATCATCGCGCGGCTCGAGGCCGAGATCGCCCGATTGTCCGAGTTTCTCGCCCAGCCCGACCTTTACCAGACGGCGCCCGCCAAGGCGCAGAAGGCGACAATGGCGCTGACCGAACGGCAGGTGGCCCTGAATGCGGCCGAGGAGGAATGGCTGGAGCTCGAGGAACGGGCGGCGGGCTGAGCCTTTACGCGCGCTGCAAATCGGGCGCCGCCGACACCCGCCCGCGACGCCCGGCCGCCGTGCTTTGATGACAGCGCGGGGCAGCGCCTCTTGTGTCCTAGGCGCCCTGTTCGGCGTGATGTTTCAGCCAGCGATGCGCGAAACCGATCTTTTCGCGGATCGTCGGCGTCAGCACGAAGGGATAGAGGTCGCTGTTGTCCAGCGCCCGGTTGATGTCGTTGACCGCGATGGCGATTCTGGCGGCGATATCCAGCATCTGCTGGGTCTGATCGTCGTCATAGGGCGCATAGCCGGCGGGGATGCCCGGCATCGACAAACCGGCATTGATGAAGCTGTCGCTGAAATCGACCATGTGCTGAAGATGCGCCGCCGTCTCGGCCCAGTCCTCGTGCGGATGGGCGGTGGCATAGCCGGTGATGTAGTCTTCGCCGGGTTCCCGGGGGGCGGCATAGTGGTCTTGCAGGGCGGCGGCATAATCGGCACGCTCGTCGCCGAACAGCGCGCGGAACTCGTCCAGGAAACCCTCGGCAACGGTCAGCCTGTCGAACAGGAAATGCGCGATCTCGTGGCGGAAATGACCGACCATCGAACGATATTGCTCGCCCATCTGATGCTGGCGCTGAACCCGGATCCGTTCGTCGGCCTCGGTGATGTTGATCGTGATCTCGCCATTGTCATGTCCCATCATGATCTGCTGGGCGCGCCCGATTCCGGTGTCTTCCGACAGCATCCGGAATGCGGGCCGGCTGCCCTGATCGGCATCGGTGAACCAGTCCCAGTTGGACAGGTTCGCCAGAACCCATCGCTTCGCGCGCTCGGCCCGGGCAAGCAATGCCTGATTGTCGCCCACGTTCAGCGCCGGAAGGATTTCGGACATCGCGCAAGAGCGGCACAGCATGTTGTCGGGCATCGCCGCCCAGTTGCAGTTGATCGCCTCGCGGTTGGCGCAGGGCGTGGCTGCGTTCCACATGTCGCGCGCTTCGGGTTCGTAATAGAGCGGCTGTCCGCAAGAACAGAACAGGTTGTCGAAATAGACGCGGTTGTGACATGCGGGGCAGGTGAAGGTCTGCATCTGGGCTTCCTCGGGATGGCAGCAGGGAATGCGCCGGGGCGGGCCGCGGTTCCGAGTGGGCGAGCGAATTTTCAGGCGGGCGCGGCGGGTCGGGCAGTTGACTTGGCCACGCGAATCCGCCATATGCACGCGACCGGCCGGGCGGACGCCCTTGGCCGGTGTGTTGTTTTCAAGGACATCCCGATGGGCGGGATGCGCTGTCCGAGGCGGGGAAATCCCGGAAACGCCGGCATGAGGCCGGGGCCACAGGGCGCGGATGACGAAGGAAAGATGCGATGTTCGCAGTTCTGAAGACGGGCGGCAAGCAATACAAGGTGCAGGCGGGCGACGTCCTGCGCGTGGAAAAGCTGAATGCCTCTGCTGGCGAGACGGTCCAGTTCAACGATATTCTCATGGTCGGATCGGCTCTGGGCGCGCCGCTGGTCGAAGGCGCCTGCGTGCAGGCTGAGGTGATCGACCAGATCAAGGCCGACAAGGTGCTGACCTATGTCAAGCGCCGCCGCAAGCACAGCTCGCAGCGGACGCGCGGCCACCGCCAGCAACTGACGCTGGTGCGCGTGACCGATGTGCTGGACAAGGGCGCCGACAAGACCGGCGTGAAGACCGCCGTGGGCGCCCGCAGCAAGGACGAGGCGCCGGCCGGGAAACCTGAGGCCAAGGCCAAGAAACCGGCCAAAGACGCCGCTGAAGCGTAAGGAGACAGACCATGGCACACAAGAAAGCAGGCGGTTCCTCGCGCAACGGTCGCGATTCCGCGGGCCGCCGTCTCGGCGTCAAGCTGTATGGCGGTCAGGAAGCGACCGCCGGCAATATCCTCGTGCGTCAGCGCGGCACCAAATGGTGGCCGGGCGACAATGTCGGCATGGGCAAGGATCATACCCTGTTCGCGCTGACCGATGGCCAGGTGACCTTCCGGAAGGGTCTGAAGGGCCGCACGTTCATTTCGGTGATTCCAGCCAGCCTCGAGGCCGCCGAGTAACCCAAGCTTAACATTTCGATGTTAGAGGGGGATCGGCGAAAGCCGGTCCCCCGACCTGTTTTCATGCTCTGTCTTTCCGGGAGGGGGAAATGGTGATGTCTGCTCCGATGCGGGAAGGTAACAGGTTGGAAGACCTGAAGCCGGCCGGCGTCGTAATGAACCAGCCCGTCATCGAGACCGAACGTTTCGTGCTGCGGCCCCTGCGTCCGTCCGATGCCGGCATGATCGCGCATTACACATCCGATCGCCGGGTGGCGCAGGGCACGCGGGCCATCCCCCATCCGCTGCCCCCCGGCGCGGCCGAGGATTTCGTGGCCCGCGCCCTGTCGCCGTCGCGGACCGAGGATGTCTGGGCGATCGACGGCTCGGTGCACCGGCTTGCGGAATTGCTGGGCGTCGTCTCGCTGACCCGGATGGAGGGCGACCAGTCCGAGCTTGGCTTCTGGATCGGTGCCGGCTTCTGGAACACGGGCTTTGCCACCGAGGCGGTCGAGGCGCTGGTGGCGGCCAACCCGCACAAGGCGCGGACCCTGTTCGCCGAGGCGTTTCAGGACAATCCGGGCTCGGCGCGGGTGCTGACCAATTGCGGGTTCGTCTATCTGGGCGATGCGGAAAGCTGGTCGGTCGCGCGCGGTGCGCGGGTTGCCACCTGGACCTACCTGCGCAGGATGGGCTGAAACGGGCGGGGCTTTTTCCGGCCCCGCAGTCAGACCCCGCGCTATCGGCCGCTTGGCCCGTTGCAATCCTGCGCGCAATCCCTAACTGCCCGGGATGAGCAATCTTCCCTATTCCCTTCTCGATCTGGCTCCGGTTCCCGAGGGTTCCGAGGCTTCCGAGGCCATCGCCAACAGTCTTGATCTTGCCCGCCATGCCGAAACCTGGGGCTATCACCGCTATTGGCTGGCCGAACATCACAACATGCCGGGCATCGCCAGTTCCGCGACCGCGGTGCTGATCGGACTGGTAGCCCAGGCCACCCGTCGGATGCGTGTCGGGGCTGGCGGCATCATGCTGCCGAACCATGCGCCACTGACCGTGGCCGAGGCATTCGGAACGCTGGCCACCGTCTTCACGAACCGAATCGATCTGGGGCTGGGCCGCGCGCCGGGTGGCGACGGCGCCGTGATCCGGGCACTGCGCCGCGATCCGATGGCCGACAGTTTTCCGCAGGATGTGATGGAACTGCTGGATTATCTGGGTCCGCGGCGCGATGGCGCGGCCGTGCGCGCGCTGCCGGGCGAGGGGACCGAGGTTCCGGTCTGGATCCTCGGCAGCAGCCTGTTCGGGGCGCAACTGGCCGCGCATCTGGGCCTGCCCTATGCCTTTGCCAGCCATTTCGCGCCCGGCGACATGGAACAGGCGCTGGCGGTCTATCGCGACCGTTTCCGGCCCTCTCCCTGGGGAAAACAGCCGAAGGCCATGATCGCAATCAATGTCTTTGCGGCCGACGATGCCGACGAGGCGAACTACCTGCGCACCACGATGCAACTGGCCTTCGCCCGGCTGCGCACCGGCCAGCCGGGCAAGCTGCCGCGCCCGACACGTGATCTGGACGCGGCGATCGGATCGCAGATGCGGGGGATGGTGGATCAGGCGCTGAGGATCAGCGCCGTGGGCGACGCGGACCAGGTGCGCGACCAGCTGGGCGCGCTGATCGCGGCGCACAAGCCCGACGAGGTGATCCTGACCGGCCAGATCCACGATCATGCGGCGCGGCTGCGCAGTTTCGAGATCGCGTCCGAGGTGATGCAGTCCCTGTGATGCGCGCGGAGGGCCTGTAAGCCGGATTCTGTTCCCCGGTTTCCCGGATCGATGACCATTCCTCTGGCCCGGCCGTTGCCGGACGGGTCAAGCTGCCTACCCGGACCTGCTGGGGCAAGGCGGCCCTGCGAGTCGCAACCCGCGCGCGGTCCCTATTCGGCATTGCTCCCGGTGGGGCTTGCCATGCGGGTGCTGTTGCCAGCCCCCCGGTGGGCTCTTACCCCACCGTTTCACCCTTGCCGCTGCGAACAGCGGCGGTCTGTTCTCTGTGGCGCTGTCCCTGGGGTTTCCCCCGCCGGGCGTTACCCGGCACCGTCGCCTCATGGAGTCCGGACTTTCCTCGACGATCGAAACCGCCGCGGCCATCCGGCCCTCCGCGCCGGGCCGATATGGCCGGGAAGGGGCCGCGCGTCAATGGGTGCTTCGTCGGGATTGATCGGGACCACGGCGTCCCGCATCCGGCAGACGCTGTCATTGCGGGGCGTGGCGCCGCCCGCATCCGCGGTCGGTCAGCGAAGCATGAAACCGCATCGTGCCGCAATCGCGATCCGCCACAGTCTTTTCGCGATTCATCCAACGCCTGGGCGCGCTGTCGTCAGGGCGGCGGCGATCATTCGGTCCTCGGCGCTTTCCGGGCCTTTTGCCCAGGGACGAAATCGCAGCCGGAACGCTGCCAATCGTGTTTCGGGCTCGGCCGGCGGATAGCCAAGCGCATCGAGACTGCCTGCCAGGGGCGCATCCGCGCCCGGGCCGTCGGGCCACAGGGCCAGCCCTTCGCGCGCCAGCCGTTGCCAGTCGAAACGCGGGCCGGGGTCGATCTTGCGGCCGGGGGCCATGTCCGAATGGCCGATCACGGCGGCTGGACCAAGACTCCAGCGCGCCATGATCCGGCCCAGAAGCAGAACCAGCGAATCCATCTGCGCGGCGGGAAAGGGGCGGTCGCCGGGATTGGCGATCTCGATCCCGATGCTGCGCGAATTGATGTCGTCGCGCCCGCACCACGCGCCCGCGCCGGCATGCCAGGCGCGGCGATCCTCGGCAACCAGCGCCTCGATGCGGCCGGCCTCGTCGATCAGCCAGTGGGCGCTGACGTCAGAAGCGGGATCGCAAAGCCGGTCGCGGGCCAGCGTCGCGTTCGCCATGCCTGTATAATGCAGCACGATCAGTTCGGGCCGATGGCCGCGCCGGTCGCCATGATTGGGACTGGAACAGCGCGCCAAATCCGCCAACACGGTCAGCGGTTACCGGGGCGCGGGGGCCGTGCGCACGATTTGCAGGCCGCCGCCGGCCTTCATCGTGGGGGGCACCGGCACCGGATTGCGGCCCGCGATCTGGGCGGGTGTCGGCGCTTGGAAAGGCCGCGCAACGGGGATCGTGGTTGCGCCCGCGCCATTCGAGACCAGGGCGACCTCGCGCGTCGCGCGATATTTGCCATAGGCGTTCGCGCCGAACTGATAGTTCGGGTTCACCCCCTGATTGACGCCACAGCCGGCCAGTGCCAGCACCGAAATCACCCACCAGCCGCGCATGACGCCTCCATCCGCATCCTCACCTGCCGCAAGCCTACCACCAGCGTTCCGGCTTGGCCACAAATCCTGCCGCCCGTTCCAGGACCAGCGCCTGATTCAGCAGATCACCCTCTTCGAAGGGTCGGCCGATCAGTTGCAGCCCCAGCGGCAGCCCCTTCCTGTCCAGCCCGAGAGGAACCGAAATCCCCGGCAGCCCGGCCAGGTTCAAAGTGACCGTGAAGACGTCGTTGAGATACATCGCGACCGGATCGGCATCGGCCATCTCGCCCAGGGCAAAGGCTGCACTGGGCGTCGTCGGGGCGAGAATCGCGTCGATCCCGTCGGCATGAACATTGTCGAAATCGCGCCTGATCAGCGCGCGGACCTTGCGGGCGCGGTTGTAGTAGGCGTCATAGAACCCCGCCGACAGGACATAGGTGCCGATCATGATGCGGCGCTGGACCTCGGGGCCGAAGCCCTCGGCGCGGGTCTTTTCATACATCTCGACGATGCCGCCGCCCTGGCCCGGCGCCGCGCGGCGGCCATAGCGCACCCCGTCATAGCGGGCCAGGTTCGACGATGCCTCGGCGGGGGCGATGACATAATAGGCGGGCAGGGCGTATTTCGTGTGCGGCAGGCTGATATCGACGATCTCGGCCCCCGCATCGCGCAGCATGTCCGCGCCCCTGTCCCACAGCGAAGCGATGTCCTCGGGTATTCCGTCCATGCGATATTCGCGGGGAATGCCGATCCTCTTGCCGCGGATGTCGCCCGTCAGCAGGCTTTCGTAATCGGGAACCGGCAGGTCGGCGCTGGTCGAATCCTTGTCATCGACCGAGGCCATCGCGCCCAGCATGATCGCGGCGTCGCGCACGCTGCGGGTGATCGGCCCGGCCTGGTCGAGGCTGGAAGCATAGGCGATCACGCCCCAGCGGCTGACCCGGCCATAGGTCGGACGCAATCCCACGGTGCCGGTGAAGGCCGCAGGCTGGCGGATCGAGCCGCCGGTATCGGTCGCCGTGCTGCCCAGGCACAGTCCCGCCGCCACCGCCGCCGCCGAACCGCCCGAGGAGCCGCCCGCCGTGCGTTTCGCGCCATCGGCTGCCCGCCACGGATTGACGGTCGCACCATAGACGCTGTGTTCGGTGGACGAACCCATCCCGAACTCGTCCATGTTCAACTTGCCCAGCATCACCGCGCCCGCATCCCACAGGTTCTGGGTCACGGTCGATTCGTATTCGGGGCGGAACCCCTCCAGGATCCGGCTGGCCGATTGCGAAGGCACGCCCCGCACGCAGAACAGATCCTTCACGCCGACGGGGATCCCGGTCATCGCCGTGGCCTCGCCCGCCCTGATGCGCCGGTCGGCAGCTTCGGCCATGTCGCGCGCCATGTCGGAGGTCCGGTGGACGAAGGCGTTCAGCGCGCCCGCGCCCTCGATCGCGGTCAGGCAGGCATCGGTCAACTCGACCGAGCTGGTCTCGCCCCGGGCCAGCGCGTCGCGGGCCTCGGCAATGGTCAATGTTGTCAGATCGCTCATTCCACCACCTTCGGAACCGCGAAAAAGCCCTCGCGTGCGTCGGGGGCATTGGAAAGAATCCTGTCGGCCATGCCGCCGGTGGTCACCACGTCCTCGCGCCGCTTCAGGCGCATCGGCGTTACGCCGGTCATCGGCTCGACCCCCTCGACATCGACTTCGCTCAGCTGTTCCATGAAGCGCAGGATTCCGTTCAGATCCCGCGCCAAAGCGGGCAGTGCCGCGTCATCGACCGCGATTCGCGCCAGATGGGCGACCTTGCGGGCCTCGTCCTCGGTGATCGACATTTGGGTTTCCTTTCGTTCCCGCGCGGTCTAGCGCGACCCATCCTTGCCTGCAAGAACCGGGCATCGCGCGGCACGGGCGACGAAGGCAGACCGGCGACGGAAGGGTGCGGATCCGGCGCGGCCCCGAACCGTGCAGGCCGTCCGGGAACATGCGGCCGGCGGGTCGGCGCGCGGCGGGAAAATTTGCCGTCGCGGCGGCGATTTTCCTCTTGCGCGCCCCCGGCGCTTTGCCTAAACACCGCCCCACGCCGTCGGCAAGGCCGGCAAAGGCGCAAAGGTGGCCCGTTCGTCTATCGGTTAGGACGCCAGGTTTTCAACCTGGAAAGAGGGGTTCGACTCCCCTACGGGCTGCCACTTCAGAACGTTAGGACCCTGTTTTGTCCCACCGTCTGCAACGGGGTTCAAAAGTGGGACACTTTTGTTCTAGGGTCAGGACTCATAGCCAGAACATGACGACGGCTGCGAGGGCGCAGGCTGAGAGGAACAGATCGGCGCATCTGTCGTAGCGGGTGGCAATCCTGCGCCAGTCCTTGAGGCGGGCGAAGGCGTTCTCGATCCGGTGACGTTCGCGGTAGAGGACGGCGTCATGCGGGATCGGCGCTTTACGGCATTTGCGGGACGGGATGCAGGGCTGGATGTCCCGTTCGATCAAGGCGTTGCGGAACCACTCGGCGTCGTAGCCGCGATCCGCCAGGAGGGTTTTTGCCGTCGGCAGCGACGCCAGCAATGCCCGCGCCCCGATGTAGTCGCTGGTCTGGCCGGCGCTCAGGAACATCCCGATCGGACGCCCCTTTCCGTCGGCCACGGTGTGCAACTTGGAGTTCAGCCCGCCCTTGCTGCGCCCAATGAAGCGACTGTGCCCCCCTTTTTGCCCCGCAGGCTGGCGGCCGTCCGGTGCGCCTTGAGGTGAGTGGCATCGATCATCAGCGTGTCCCGCTCCCGCCCCGCTGCGGCCAATTCGGTCAGGATGCAGGCGAACACACCCAACCGGCTCCAACGGACCCAACGATTGTAGAGCGTCTTCGGCGGACCATAGGCTGCGGGCGCATCCCTCCAGCGCAAACCATTGCGATTGATGAAGATAATCCCGCTCAGCACCCGACGGTCGTCAACTCTCGGCTTGCCGTGGGACAGTGGAAAGAACGGCCTGAGGCGCTCCATCTGCGCCTCAGTCAGCCAAAACAGATCGCTCATGCGGCACCTCCATGATGCCGACAGAGATTCAGAAGCAAGCTGAACACGCAAGAGGTTTAACGGGTCCTGACCCTAACTCTGTGCCGCGCGCATCTTCTGCGAAG
>DBFD01000050.1:210706-254823 GCA_002294185.1 Paracoccus sp. UBA889 | reverse complement strand
GCCGGGGATGCCATAGGTCAGCAACCCGCCCGCGCGGTCGTGACGGTCATAGATGGTGACCTGGAATCCCTGCTTGCGCAGCATGTCGGCGGCAGCAAGGCCGCCCGGCCCCGCGCCGATGATGCCGACGCTTTCGGCGCGTTCCCGACGCGGGACCGACGGCGTCACCCAGCCCCGGTCCCAGGCGGTATCGGTGATGTATTTCTCGACCGCGCCGATGGTGACGGTGCCGTGGCCGGATTGCTCGATCACGCAATTGCCCTCGCACAGCCGGTCCTGGGGGCAGATGCGGCCGCAGATTTCGGGGAAGGTATTGGTGGCCTGGCTGACTCGGTAAGCCTCTTCCAGACGGCCCTCGGCGGTCAGCCGCAACCAGTCGGGGATGTTGTTGTGCAGCGGGCAATGGCTCTGGCAATAGGGCACGCCGCACTGGCTGCATCGCCCGGCCTGCTCGGCAGCCTTGGCGGCGGCGTATTCGCGGTAGATTTCGTGAAAATCCTCGGCCCGTTCCGCCGCGGCGCGCTTTTCCGGCATCTCGCGCGGGGTCGAGACGAATGTCAACATCTTCTGCGTGGCCATGGCTGCGCAACCTTCCAAAGACAGAAACTCCCGCAGCCCGCATAAACCAAGGGCGCGGGAAATAAAAGTCAGTTACACTGACCTAAATTGAAGATTTCTGCCCCTGCACGACAAAACCTGACCAAACCGAGCCGGATTTGGGTCAGTAACACTTACCTACCAGCCGCAAGCGCCAGCAGGACAAGGCTTCCGGCGACGATTCTCCACCAGGCGAACAGCGCGTAACCGTTCTGCGAGACGTAACCCAGCAGCCACCGCACGACGAGGACCGCCGTCAGAAAGGCAAGCACGAAGCCGATGGCGATGTCCCCCATCGCCGCCGCGTCCAGCACATCGCGATTCTTGTAGAAGTCATAGACGAAGGCGCCCAGCATCGTCGGCATGGACAGGAAAAAGGAAAATTCGGCCGCCGATCGCCGGTCCGCCCCCAGAAGCAGCGCCGCGACGATGGTCGAACCGGACCGCGAGACACCGGGGATCATCGAAAGGGTCTGGATCACACCGATCTTGAAGGCCATCGACAGCGGGAACTCGTCGGCCCGTTGATAGCGCGGGTTTTTTGCCCAGCGATCGACGAAAAGCAGCACGATTCCGCCCAGGATCAGCATGACGGCGATCAGCACGGGTGTCTCGAACAGGACCTTCTTGATGATATCGTAGGCCGCGACGCCGACGACCACCGCCGGAGCGAATGCCAGCAGCACCGCCGCGATGAAGCGGCGCGACCTGGCGTCGCGCGGTGCTGTGGAAAGGTAATACCAGATCCGCGCCGAATAGACGCTGAGGATGGCCAGCACCGCGCCAAGCTGGATCATCACCTCGAAGGCGCGGCCGGGCGAGGCGAAGCCCAGGAAATACCCGGCCAGCAGGACATGGCCGGTCGAGGAAACGGGGATGAATTCGGTCAGGCCCTCGAGAATCCCGAGGACCGCAGCGCCAATCGGATCGGATTCCATCACAGGCTCCGCAGGTTCTTGGCGGAATCCTTGATCGCGTCATATTGCCCGGACGGGCGAAAGCGCCAAAGATAATCGTCCAGCACCGCCTCGACGGCGGTCGGCTGGATTCCCAGATCCTTCAGACCTCTGGCCTCTGGCGAAACGACATTGTCCTGACGCAACAGCGCAAGCTGGTCGCGGCTGAGCACGGTATTGGTGAACATCCCGCCAGACACGTATTGCGCCCCGTCCAGCATCGTCGCACCGATCCGGGCGATCCAGAACGGCATGTTCAGGACCAGCCTGCGGCGGTGAACGACGGTCAGGGTCCGGGCGACGATTTCGCGCAGGGTCATCACGTCGGGGCCACCCAGTTCATAGATTCCGGGTTCCGCCTCTCCGGTGGCGCCCTTTGTCGCGGCCAGTGCAACGTCATCGACGAAGACCGGCTGCATCCGCGTCCTCGCCCCCGCGATGGGCATGACCGGCCCCAGCCGCGACATCGCGGCAAAGCGGTTGAAGAAGTTGTCGCCGGACCCGAAGATCACCGAGGGCCGCAGGATCACTGCATCGGGCCGGTGTTCCAGCACCGCCGCCTCGCCCCGCGCCTTGGCTGCGACATAGCGGCTGTCCGAGTCGGGATCCACGCCGATCCCCGAAATGTGGACGATCCGCGCCACCCCCGTCTCGGCCGAAATTCGCGCGATATGGGACGCACCCTCATCAAAGATATTGTCGAAGGTGCTCTTGCCCTGCGCCTGCGTGATGTTGACGCAATTGACCACCGCCTCGGCATCCGACATCGCGGCGCGGACCGACAATTCGTCGCGGATGTTGCAAAGGACCGGCACAACCTGACCGACCGCGCCGTAGGTGCGTGTGAACAACGCCTCGTCGGGTCGGCGCACGGCGATCCGCACACGCCAGCCGCGCTTGGCCATCAGCCGCGCGACCTGTCGGCCGACAAAGCCCGACCCGCCATAGATCGTGACCAGTTTCGCCATGAGCGCTGCCTCCTTCGTGCCGCCTGTCGCTGCGATCAATAGCCAAGCCGGCGCCCGCCGACAAGCCGCAGCCTGCCCGGCGCGGTCCGGGCCGCGCGGCGACGTGAAGCGGCGGCGAAAATTTTCGCGCGGCCCCATTGACGCCCTCGGCGACTGGCTTTAGAGACCCCGCTCACCACCTGCCCAGGTGGCGGAACTGGTAGACGCGCACGGTTCAGGTCCGTGTGCCGCAAGGCGTGGAGGTTCGAGTCCTCTCCTGGGCACCACAAAAATCCTGCCGTTCGCAAGAGCGGCGGGATTTTTCGTTTCCGGCGCAGGCGTTTCGCGCCCGCGTCGCGGTTCAGAACCCCTGATGGGTTTTCAGGAACTCGGTCTCGTCCGGTGTCGATTCGCGCGCCAGGACCGCGTTGCGATGCGGAAAGCGGCCGAAGCGGGCGATGATTTCGCGATGTTGGCGGGCGAACCGCAAAGAGCTTTCGTCGCCCAGAGCCTCGTAAAGCCTGACCGCGCGATCCTGATCCTGCAGATCCTCGCTGTGCATGAAGGGCAGGTAAAAGAACTGCCGCGCGGTCGCCTCCACCTGCTGATCGAAACCATGATCCAGCGCGGCGCCCGCATGCCGCAGCGCCAGATCGTTGCTTTCAAAGCTGCGCCCCGATCCGCGGAACATGTTGCGCGGGAACTGGTCCAGCACGATGACAAGGGCCAGAGCCCCCTGCGGATCCCGCATCCAGTGGTCCAGCCGGCCGCCATGCGCCGCCTCGTAGGTTTCGCCGAAAAGCTGGATGATCCGGCGGTCGATCTGGTCCGACTTCTTGAACCAGTGGCTGCGCATCTGGTCCGAGAACCAGAAATCGTGGATATCCTGAGCGGTCTTGATCGCCATCGCCGGGCCCTTCCGTCGCATATTTCGCCTTGCTCAGCCTCGGTCCTGCGCTGCCGGGTTGCAAGCGTCAGGCGACGCGAAAGCGCGTACCCCAGGGATCGGTCATCACCGCGCCCGAACGCGCCGGATCGGCCAGCACCACCTCGGCCAGTCCGGCCATCGCCGGATCGCGGTGGCCGGCGGCGCGGCTGTTCCAGACATTGCAGGCCAGATGATGGTGATAGCCGTCCCAGCCATACCAGGCCCCGCCCGGAGCCTCGAATGTCCGGTTCAGCCCCAGATCGCCCCGCATGAAATCCTCTGCCGGCGGCAGTTCGCCCACCTGCAAATGGACATGGCCGACAAGGCTGTCTTCGGGCGCCCCCCGCCACGGCCCGTCCGCCACGCCGGCCAGATCGTCCAGATCCAGCCGGCGGGTGAACATCCCGATCCGGTCGCCGTCGCGATTCCATTGGTCCGCGGGACGATCGCGATAGATTTCGATGCCGTTGCCCTCGGGGTCATCCAGATACAGCGCCTCGCTGACGCCATGATCGCTGGCCCCGCTCAACCGTGTTCCGGTGCTTTCCGCGTGACGCAACCAGCGCGCCAGATCGGCGCGGCCGGGCAGCAGGAAGGCGGTATGAAACAGCCCCGCATGGCGCGGATCGCGCGGTTTCGCGGCCGGATCGGCGCGCAGTTCCAGCAGCAGCCGCCCGCCCGCGCCCAGCCGGCGGGTTTCGCCGTCGCCGCCCAGCGGCGCAAGGCCGATGACCGCCTGGTAAAAATCCGCCATGCCGGGCAGGTCGCGCACGGTCAGCGCGACATGATCGATTCCGCGTTTCGTCATCCGGAGCTCCTTTCGCCGGGGCCGGCGCGGGCCCGCGCCAGATCCTCGGGTGTGTTGATGTTGAAGAAGGGATCGATCGCGGCCGTTTTCCAGACCGCGCGTCCGGCATCGTGACGCGCAGCGAAATCGCGCAGCCGCCGTTGTCCCGCCTTCAGGAACCGGCGCAGGGGATCGCGCAGCGCGACGGGCCAGAGGCCGAAGGTCGGATGATCGGCCAGCGCGCCCGAGGCATCTTGCGTGGCGGCGATGACCGGCCCGGCATCCGTCCGCGCGCGCGCCAGGCGCGTGGCCAGATCCGCGGGAAAGAAGGGGGTGTCGGCGGCGACGCTGACCACGCTGGCCGCCCCGACGGCCGCCGCCCATTCCATCCCCGCCAGGATCCCCGCCAGCGGACCGGGAAATCCGGGCAGGTCATCGGCCAGAACCGGCAGGCCGAACGCGGCGAATCGCGCCGGATCGCCATTGGCGTTCAGCGCCAGCGGACCGCATTGCCGCGACAGCCGCACGATGACATGGGCCAGCATCGGCCGACCGCCCAGATCCAGCAGCGGCTTGTCGCCGCCGCCCATCCGGGTGGCGCGGCCTCCGGCCAGGATGATCGCGGGAAAACGCTCCATCGCGCAAGCCTGCCCGCAGCCATGAGCCGCTGCAAGACCCCGCCGATGCGCGCGCCGCATTACTTGACAAATTTAGTCGAAAACCCTAGCGCGACTTGAAAGGCCAGTGTTCCGCTTGCCCCGCGCAGGTTTTCCGCCAATCCTGCCCCGAACCGGAGTTGAGTCATGTCCGATCTAGGATCGAGCCTTGCCGCGCTGCCGCCGATCGGCCTGATTCGCGATGGCGGCTGGACGATGTGGCTGATCGCGGCGCTGTCGGTCGCCACGCTGGCGGTGATCCTGTGGAAGCTGTGGGCGCTGTGGCGTCTGGGCGTCTGGGGCGGCCGCCATTCGCGCCGGGCGCTGGAATTGTGGATGCAGGGCCGCCATGCCGAGGCTTTGGCCGCGGTGAGGAACCGCCCCTCGGCGCGCGCGCGCGTGGCGCAGGCGGCGATAGGCACCTCGCTGGATCCGGCCATCGGCGAAAAGGCCGCGCGCGAAGAAACCACCCGCATTGCCCGCCAGACCCTGTATCGCGCGCGCGAGGGATTGCGGGCGCTGGAACTGATCGCGACCATCGCGCCGCTTCTGGGTCTGCTGGGCACGGTGCTGGGCATGATCGCGGCCTTCCAGGTGCTGCAAAGCTCGGGCAACCGGGCCGATCCCGCGGATCTGGCGGGCGGCATCTGGGAGGCGCTGCTGACCACCGCCGCCGGCATGGCCGTGGCGATTCCGGCGGGCGTGGCGCTGAGCTGGTTCGAATCGGTGGCCGACCGGTTGCAGGCCGATCTCGAGGATCTGGCGACGCGGATCTTCGTGCGTAGGCCGGCACCCGGCCGCCCCGCCGCCCGGCTGTTCGAGGCGGCGGAATGACCGGCGGCTTCGATTTCGGGCCGCGCCGGCATCCACGGCGCATGTCGCTGACGCCGATGATCGATGTCGTTTTCCTGCTGCTGATCTTCTTCATGCTATCGTCGCGTTTCGGCATGGATACGGTCCTGCCCATCGCCGGCGGGGCCGGCGGCGGCGAAAGCGCATGGCAGGGCGCGCCGCGGCTGGTCAGGATCGGCGCCGATGATCTGGCGTTGAACGGCGTAGCGGTCGCAGCCGCCGATCTTGCCGCGGCGCTGGCGCCGCTGATGCCGCAGGATGGCGGCGCGGTGATCCTGCGGCCGGCGCCGGGCGCCGATCTTCAGCGTGTCGTGTCGGTCATGGACCTGCTGCGCGACGCGGGATTTGACGACCTGATCCTTGTGGAATAGGCCCGTGCGCATCGACATGCCCCCCCGCAGGCGCCGCGGCGAATCGATCATCCCGATGATCAATGTCGTCTTCCTGCTGCTGATCTTCTTCCTGCTCACCGCGCAGATCGCGCCGGCGCCGCCATTCGATGTGACACCGCCCGACAGCCGATCGGACATCCCCGCGCAGGCCCGGGGCGTTCTCTATGTCTCGGCCGGGGGCGAACTGGCCTATGATGCGGCGCGCGGCGAGGCGGTCTGGCCGCTGATCGCGGCGCGGACCGATGAAGGTCCGCTTGAAATCCGCGCCGACGAGGCGGTGGAGGGGGTCCGGATCGCACGCCTGCTGAAACGCCTTCGCACCGCTTCTGATGCGGACCTGCGGCTCGTGGTCGGCGGGGGCTGACGCTGGTGCGCAGATTTCTCGAGATGGCCGGGTTCATCACCATTGCAGCCGCGCTGCACGTCTCGGCGGGCGCGATGCTGCTGCCGCGCGACGCCGCGCGGGGCGAGGCGCGGGACGCGGCGGCGCCTGCGCGATTGTCGGCGGGCGGTCCCGCGATCCGGCAGATGGTGTCGCAATGGTCGGCCCCGCCCGAGGTTCAGACGAAGCCCGTCCCCGACACCGTCCAGCCAGCCGCGCCAGAGGAGGCGCCGATTCGTCCGCGGGCCGCCGGACCGCCGCTGGTGGCGGACGCGATGCCGCAATCTGCGACGACACCCCCGCCCGAGCTCCGCCCGAACCTGCCCCCGCCGCCTGTGGAACCGGCGGCGCAGATCGACAGCACGGCGCTGCCCGACCTTCGACCCTTGCAGCCGCCCGCTATCGAGGCCGCGTCGGCCTTGACGCTGACCGCCTCGGATCGCCCGGCCGCCCGTCCCGGCCCGACGCCACAGCCGGAACCGCGGCGGCAGGTGCAGCCCGAGCCGCGCGATCCGCAACGGCAGGCCGTGCCGGCAAAGGCGGGTCAGGGCGGGCAGATGCAGGCCAGCCCTGAGGCTACCGGCGGCGGCGGCGGTATCAGCCCGCAGCAACTGGCCCGGATCGAGGCAAGCTGGCGGCAGCAGATCGGCGCCTGCATGGCGCGCAGCGTCTCTCGCGTGTCGGGCGGGCGCGGGGCACGAATGGCGGTGAATTTCGTCGTCGGCCGGAACGGGCGCGTGCAAGGCGCGTCGCTCAACGGCTCCTCGGGCGACGCGCGCGTCGATCAGCAGGTTCTGCGCGCGGTCCGCAGGGCGCGCTGCCCCGCCGCCCCGCCCAGCCTGGCGCAGCGGCAATTGTCGTTCCAGCAGCCCTTCGCGATTCGCTGATCGCGATCCGGCGAAGCGGCAGGGCCGACAGGCGCCCGGCCCGCGGGGCGGACAAACCTCGGTGGAGGGGGACCATTCATCCTTCGGGCGCGGGCGCTTCGGCATCGCCGGAGGCTGCGCCGCCGCCGCCCGCCTCGCCCTTGGCCGGGGCGGGCTGGGCGTCGATCAGGCGGTTGTCCTCCCATTCGCCGGCGGCAACCTGCCCGCTGGCATAGCGCATCACGCCCTGGCCCTGCCGCTTGCCGGCCGCGAAATGGCCCTCGTAGCGATCCCCATTGGCATAGGTCGCAACGCCCTGACCGTCGATCTCGCCCGCCTTCCAGCCGCCTTCATAGACGAAGCCGTCCGGCGTGGTCAGCTTGCCCTGACCCTCGCGCAGGCCAGCCACGAAGGCACCGGTATAGACCGTTCCATCGGCATAGGTCGCCTGACCCTCGCCATGGCGCTGGCCGTCCTTCCAGGCGCCGTTATAGACATAGCCGTCGGGATAGGACATGCGCCCCTGCCCGTCATTGCGCGCGTTCCTGAAATTGCCTTCATAGACCATGCCGTTGGCATAGCGGGCCTTGCCCTCGCCCTCGATCACCCCCTCGGCCCACTGCCCTTCATAGGTCGAGCCGTCGGGATAGGTGATCTTGCCGGACCCGTCCGGCCGGTCGTTCTTCATCTGGCCGACATAGACCGAACCGTCGGGATAGGTGATCTGGCCCTGCCCCTCCATCCGGCCCTCGACCCAGTCGCCGCTGTAGACATAGCCATCGGTGCCGGTGAAGGTGCCCTTGCCGTGACGGCGGTCGGCCTTGAAGCTGCCGTCATAGACATCGCCATTGGCATAGGTCGCAACGCCCTGGCCCTCGCGCTGGCCGCGCTGCATCTGCCCCTCGTATCGGTCGCCCGAGGCCTGGACCAGCACCCCCGTTCCCGACATTTGCCCGGCCGCCCAGATGCCGTCATAGACCATGCCGTCGGCCATGGTCAGCTTGCCCTTGCCGGCCCGCTGTCCGGCCAGCATCCCGCCTTCGTAGACCGCGCCGTCGGGATAGGTGATCCGGCCCTGCCCCTCCTTGACGCCGGCATTCCACTGGCCCTCGTATTTGTAGCCGTTGGGCTGGGTCAGCGTGCCCTTGCCCTGATGCAGTCCCTTGACGAACTGGCCCGTGTAGACGCTGCCATTGGCGTAGCGCGCCACCCCCTCGCCGGTGATCTCGCCGGCGATCCAGTCACCCTCATAGGTGCCGCCATCGGGATAGGTGATCTTGCCGCGCCCCTCGGGCTTGCCCTTGACGAACTGGCCGACATAGACCGATCCGTTGGGAAAGGTGGCCTTGCCCTGCCCCCGGATCTCGCCCTCGACCCAGTCGCCCTCGTAGACATAGCCGTTGGGCAGCGTATAGGTGCCCTGCCCGTGCTGACGGCCGTTGCGGAACGTGCCTTCGTAGACACCGCCATCATCGTATTGCTTGGTGACGACCTGCGCATCCGCGCCGCTTGCGCCCGCCATCAGCGCCAAAGCCAATGCACCCGCCGTCGCCGCTGCCGCTGCCCGTTTCATCGCCACGCCCTTCGTCTTTTGCCAAAGGTCTAACCCATGGCCGCGCCGCGCGCAAAGCCCGACTTTCCCTTTCCGGCGCCATCCCCTATCACGGGCGCGAGAGAAGCCCGGGGCCACGCCATGACCGACCGTTTCCGCCTGACCATCGGCCAGTTGAACGCCACCGTGGGCGATCTGCCCGGCAATGCCGCCAAGGCACGCGACGCATGGCAGGCCGCGCGCGAGGCCGGCGCCGACATGCTGGCCCTGCCCGAGATGTTCATCACCGGCTACCAGACCCAGGATCTGGTGCTCAAACCCGCCTTCACCGAAGACGCCATGGCCCGGATCATGCGGCTGGGCGCGGATTGTGCGGATGGTCCCGCCCTGGCCATCGGCGGTCCGTGGCGCGACGGCGACGGTCTCTATAATGCCTGGTTCGTCTTCAGGCAGGGCAAGCTGGTCGCCCGCGTGCTGAAACACCACCTGCCCTACAAGCAGCTTTTCGACGAATTGCGCCTGTTCGACAGCGGCCCGATCAGCGGCCCCTATCCGGTCGGACCCGCCCGCATCGGATCGCCGATCTGCGAGGACGGCTGGTATCCCGACGTGACCGAGACGCTGGCCGAGACCGGGGCCGAGATCCTGATCGTGCCGAATGGCAGCCCCTATCATCGTGACAAGCTGGATCTGCGCATGGGCCACATGGTCGGTCGCGTGATCGAAACCGGCCTGCCGCTGGTCTATGTCAACATGGTGGGCGGCCAGGACGACCAGATCTATGACGGCGCCAGCTTCGTGCTGAATCCCGGCGGCAGGAAGGCGGTCCAGTTGCCGCCCTTCACCGAGATGCTGGCCCATGTCGATTTCATCCGCACGGGCGAAGGCTGGCAGGCCCAGCCGGGCCTGATGGCGCCGCAACCCGATGCCTGGGAACAGGATTATCAGGCGATGATGCTGGGCCTGCGCGAATATCTGCGCAAATCCGGCTTTCGCAAGGTCGTGCTGGGCCTGTCGGGCGGCGTCGATTCGGCGCTGGTGGCCACCATCGCCGCCGACGCGATCGGGCCGGAAAACGTCCGCTGCGTGATGCTGCCATCGCAATACACCTCGCAGGCCAGCCTGGATGATGCCGCCGATTGTGCACGGCGTCTGGGCACGCGGCTCGATACCGTCCATATCGAAGGGGCCCGCGACGCGGTGACCGATGCGCTGGCCCATCTGATGGCCGGCACCGCGCCCGACACCACCGAGGAAAACATCCAGTCCCGCCTGCGGGGCGTGATGCTGATGGCGATCAGCAACAAGTTCAACGAGATGCTGCTGACCACGGGCAACAAGTCCGAGGTCGCGGTCGGCTACGCCACGATCTACGGTGACATGGCCGGCGGCTATAACCCGATCAAGGATCTCTACAAGACCCGCGTGTTCGAGACCTGCCGCTGGCGCAACGCCAATCACCGCGACTGGATGATGGGTCCGGAGGGCGAGGTGATTCCGCCGCAGATCATCGACAAGCCTCCCTCGGCGGAGCTGCGCCCCGACCAGAAGGATCAGGATTCGCTGCCGCCCTACGAGGTGCTGGACGCGATCCTCGAAGGGCTGGTCGAAAAGGATCTGGCCCTGAAGGATCTGGTCGCCCGGGGCTTTGACGCCGAAACCGTCAGGAAGGTGGAAACGCTGCTCTATGTCAGCGAATGGAAACGCTATCAGGCCGCGCCCGGCCCGCGTATCTCGACCAGGGCCTTCTGGCTGGACCGGCGCTATCCGCTGGTCAACCGCTGGCGCGACGAGGTGTAGACAAAAAAGGGGGCTCCGCCCCCGTCCCTTCGGGACTCCCCGGGGATATTTCACGACCAAGGCAAAATGGAAAACGCCTCATCCGCGCGGGATGAGGCGCCTGCTTCGGGGGCGGTCATCGGCATCCCCGCCCGAACCGCAAGACAATTCATATGCTGCCAGGGTCGGGGAAAGGCGAACCGCCTGCTTTGAACGGCGAATAACCCGCCGGGGTGCAAAACGCCGGCCGCGCCATCAGATGCAACGGCCGCCATCCACCTCCATCGCGACGCCGGTGATCATCGAGGCCTCGTCCGAGGCCAGGAAACAGGCGGCGTTGCCCAGATCCTCGGGTGTCGAGAAGCGGCCCAGCGGGATCGTGGACAGGAATTTAGCCCGCATCTCGGGCGTGTCCTCGCCCATGAAACTTTTCAGCAGCGGCGTTTCGCCCGCGACCGGGTTCAGCGCGTTCACCCGGATGCCGAAAGGGGCCAGTTCCACCGCCATGGCGCGGGTTGCGGTGATCAGCCAGCCTTTCGAGGCATTGTACCAGTTCAGTTTCGGCCGCGGCGAAACCCCCGCGGTCGAGGCCACGTTCACGATGGCGCCCCGCCCGGCCTGCTTCATCAGCGGCACGATCTTGCGCGCGATCAGATAGATCGACTTGCAGTTGATCGCCAGAACCCGGTCGAAATCGGCTTCGGAAACCTCTTCCATCGGGGTAGGCAGATGGGTGACGCCGGCATTGTTCACCATCACGTCGATCCGTCCATAGGCGTCGATGACCTCGGCCACCATCGCCCCGACGCTGCCCGCATCCGCCACATCGGCCCGGATCGCCCGGCCGCCGATCCGGGCCGCGATCTCGCGGGCGGCAGCCTCGTTGATGTCGGCCACCACGACCTGCGCGCCCTCGGCCGCGAATTTCCGCGCGATCCCCGCCCCGAAGCCCGAGCCGCCGCCGGTGACGATGGCCACCTTGTCCTGAAGTCTCATCTTCTTTCCCCTCTTTCCCCGTCTTTCAGGGCACCTCGATCTTGCCCATCAGCGGCACGTCATCCCGCTGACTGACGCTGTGCCGTTCGATCATGCGGTGCACGACGGGATCGCCCTCGCCCCGGTGCAGCGCGCGCAGCGCGACCGTGACCTCGGCATCGGTCTTGGTGCGGCGCAGGTTGTGGCGGACATATTCGTCCCAGGTGGCGATGTGATAGCTTTCCGACCACAGGTCAGGATGTTCCAGATCGCGCAGAAGGGCCCAGTTCCGGGCTCCGTCGCGCCGGCGGATGTTGCGCCGCTGGCGCATGAGGCGCAGGAACTCGGCCACGTCGTCCTGCGCGATGCGGTAATCGACCATGATCATGATCGGCCCCGATCGCCCACGCAAATCCAGCCGCAGGGCCGGTTCGCGAAAGCGGTTCACCGGGTCCAGATCGGCGGTGCCGAATTCGGGGGCCTTGAACCAGACGCCGATGAGGGCGCCGAACAGCAGCACGAAGCCGGCAAGGGTCAGCGCCGTGCCGGTCCCCTCGGCCCCGGCGACGCTGCCCCAGACCCAGGATCCGGCCGCCATGCCGCCGAAGGTCAGGGTCTGATACAGCGCCAGCGCGCGCGCCACGACCCAGCGGGGCGTGGACAATTGCACCGTCACGTTGAACAGCGAC
Organism: Paracoccus sp. UBA889; assembly: GCA_002294185.1. Classification (GTDB taxonomy): domain Bacteria; phylum Pseudomonadota; class Alphaproteobacteria; order Rhodobacterales; family Rhodobacteraceae; genus Paracoccus. The sequence continues at coordinate 242,465 of DBFD01000050.1, read as the reverse complement.
AGCGCCAGCACCCAGGACGCGCCCGCAGGCAGCATGGCCAGCGCGTGCAGCCAGAGCGAACCGGTCTGCCCCAGCACGATGGCCGAACCGGCGAAGCCTGCGAAGGCCAGACGCACGATCATCTCGTTGTCGTGGCGCGCGCGGATGCGCGGGCTCAGCACCGCGCCGGCGATCGCGCCCAGCCCATAGCAACCCAGAAGGAAGCCGAACAGCAGCGAGCCGCCCTGGGGCTGGCTCTTGGCGACCAGCGGCAGCAGCGCCAGCACCGAGACGGCGGCAAAGCCGAACAGGGCGCCGCGCAGGATCACCCGCATCAGGTTGGGCGACAGCGCGACATAGCGCAGGCCCGCCGCGACGGCGGGGCCGAAGGCTTCGGGCGGGGCGTTGCGCGGGGCGATGCCGGGCTTCCAGCGGCTCAGCGCCGCCAGCAGCGGAACATAGCTCAGCGCATTGACGGCAAAGGCGGCGGCGGCACCGAAGGCGGCCACGATGATCCCGCCCGCGGCCGGGCCGACGCTGCGCATCATGTTGAAGCCGACCGAATTCAGCGTCACCGCCGAGGGCAGGTCGGCGCGCGGCACCAGATCGCCCATGCTGGCCTGCCAGGGCGGATTGTAAAGAGCCTGCCCCGCCCCGATCAGGAAGGTAAAGGCCAACAGCATCCACGGCGTCAGCCAGCCCTGCCAGGCAACGATGGCCAGGATCACCGACACGCCCGCCATCAGGCATTGCGCCGCGACCAGCAGCGTCTTGCGGTCGAAGATGTCGGCCAGCGCGCCCGAGGCGATGGCAAGCAGCATGATCGGCATCGTGTTGGAGGCCTGGACCAGTGCGATCAGCGTCGCGCTGTCGGTCAGTTGCGTCATCAGCCAGGCCGCGCCGACCGCCTGGACCAGCCCGCCGAAATTGGACACCAGGGTCGCGCTCCAGAGCATGCGGAAGTCGCGATGGCGGAACGGCGCGAGGGCCGAGGGGCGGGGCGCGGTGGGCTCGGACAAGACTTTGCCTGTATCGGGTTTGCCCGCAGCCTAGTCAGACCGGCCCGGAACGGCAATGCGGTCCGAAGCGGATCGCAGGCTGCGACGCGATCCGGCCTTTCGCCGATCTGCGCCGGGCTCGGGAAATCGGAGACGGAAGGACGTGGCCCCAAGCGAAAGCCCCCGGCGCCAAGAGGGGCCGGGGGAATCGAGACATCGGTGAGGTTGCCGCCCCCGCGGGGTCAGGCCCGGTTCACCAGCCGGATGATCAGCAACAGAATGACCGCGCCGATGGTGGCGTAGATGATCGAGCCGATGATCGAGCCTTCGGCACCGATGGCCAGCCCCATCGCAGGAAACAGGAAGGCCGCGATGACCGCGCCGACAATGCCCACCACAATGTTCATCAGCACGCCCTGGCCGTGCCCCTTCACCATGAGACCGGCCAGCCACCCGGCGATGGCCCCGACGATCAATGCAACGATAAGACCCATTGGACTCTGCCTTTCTGAAAGTTCGCGTTCATATTCTCGCACTTGCGTGAAACCAAACGCACGCTGATTTGTTCCCTTTTCGTAAAAACTTGATCGAGATGACGCCCATTGGCAACAAGACCGGCCGAATCGGCTTGATCGGAATGTGCATGGGTTGACGCTGTTCGCATGGGGCGGGCTGATGACCTCATGCAGGAATCACGGCCGGTTCTGCCGCCGGCGGTGACATCCGGAACGAACTCTTGCTGCCTGCGGCCGCGCCTCTGCCGGCGATGGTCCGCGACAAATGAAGGATTGAACGCATGCTGCGCCTCGTTTCCCTTGCTTCGGCGATTGCCCTTGGGCTTGCCGCCTGCGCGCCCACGACCCAGACGACATCCGCCTCGCTGCTGGCCGGTCCGCCGGTTCCGGCGGTCTATCAGGCCCGCACCGATACCGGGCCGCAGGGCGAGCCGGTCAATATCCCGGCCGTTCGCGCCGCCTATCTGACCGAACGCAACCAGCGTCAGCAGGTCGCCTATAACGGTCCGGAAGACCCCGGCACGATCATCGTCGATCCCTATGCGCGGGTTCTCTATTATGTCACCGCGCCCGGCGTGGCGATGCGCTATGGCGTCGCGGTCGGCCGCGCCGGCAAGGGCTATAGCGGCACGGCGACGATCCGGCGCAAGCAGGAATGGCCCGACTGGCGCCCGACCGACAACATGATCCGCACCGAACCCGAGCTTTACAGCCAGTTCGCCGGCGGATTGTCGGGCGGGCTGGACAACCCGCTGGGATCGCGCGCGCTGTATCTCTACGAGGGCGGCCGCGACACCTATTACCGCATCCACGGCACGATGGATCCGTCCTCGATCGGCAAGGCCACCTCGGCCGGCTGCATCCGCATGTTCAACCAGGATGTCATGGATCTGTTCAACCAGGTCGAACTTGGCACCAAGGTGAAGGTGCGCAGCCAGGCCGAGAGCCTGCGCATCGAAGGCCCGATGCGCGAAACGCCCGAGGGTTACGTCCAGCCCGAGGGTGGTGGCATGGCGGCGGCCGATGCCGGCGTTCCCGGCGCCACGGCGGGCGGGGCGCCGACGACCACCGTCATCACCGCCAGCGGCGTTGCGCCGGTCGACAGCATGGGCTTCGCATACTGAGGCGGCCGCGCGACGCGACGTCTTGCAAGGCCCCGGCACCGCGCCGGGGTCTTTGCCGTTGCAAAGGGACGCGAATTTTCGCACCCTCCGACGCGTATTGCGCTGGGTCCAGGGGATTGGGATGCCGAATTACACCAAGCTGGAAAAGGAAATCCTGACGCCGGGTCAGGTCGCGCTGGTCGCGGCCAGCCGCGCCCCGGCGATCGGCGCGCTGAAGGATGCGGCGCTGTACCGCGCGATAGCCGAGATCGAGGCCGAGATGACCGGGGCCAGCGGCCCGGTCACCGAGGGCCGGCCCGGTGCGGCCGATCTTCTGGCCACGGCCCTGCGTCGGCTTCACCTCGAGCGGCGCAAGCGCAAGCTGCCCCTGGCGCCCGCTACCAAGGCCGCAGGGCAGCAGCCCGCCGGGGACAAGCCGTCGCGCGCTGTGGCATCGTCGGCCGCGCGCCGCGCCCCCGCGTCGAGCACGCGCAAACCGGCAGGGCGAGCCAAGGCCGAGACCCGCAAGACCGACCTGCGCACAGGCTCGCGCCGCGTGGCGAAGGCCAAGGCGCCCGCGACCCAGCCCGCATCTGCACCGGCACCGGCACCCGCCGCCCAGCCCGCGGCCCCGGCCGAACCGCCCGCCCCGACGGTCGCGCCCGACGCCTCGACGGCGGCCGCAAACGAAGCGAAGTCACTGCGCAAGGCCGCGCGCAAGGCTGCGCGCAAGGCCGAACGCAAGGCCGCGCGGCTGGCCCAGATGGAGGCCGAGAAAAAGGCCCGCACCGCAGAACGCAAGGCCGCCCGTCAGGCCGAAAGGGATGCGAAGAAAGCCGAAAAGCAGGCCGCGCGTGACGCCAGAAAGGCCGCCCGCAAGGCCGAACGCGCCGCCGACAAGGCCAAGATCGAGATCGCCGAGGCGGCGGTCGAACTGAAGAAGACCCGCAAGAAGGCGAAGAAGGGCTGAGTCCGGGCCGCAAGGCAGGCTCCTTTCGGAAAGAGAGATTGTCGTGACGCGCATCCTTGCGATCCTGGCGATCCTGCTTCTTCCAACCGCCCCGGTCGCCGCCCGGCCCGCCGTCGATGCCGTCCACGGCCGCCCCCCGGCCCGGCAAAGCGACGAGATCCGCTGCACCGATGACGGCCGCGATTGCGTGCGGCGGTCCCGCTATGTGGCGGATGTCTGCAAGCTGGTGGAACGCAATGCCGCGCAGCGCGGGCTGGATCCGAATTTCCTGGCCCGCCTGTTGTGGAAGGAAAGCCGGTTCGAGCCGGGCGCGATCAGTCCGGTCGGCGCGATGGGGATCGCGCAATTCATGCCTGAAACCGCCCGGCTTTACGATCTGGACGATCCGTTCAACCCGGCCCAGGCGATCTTCAAGGCGGCGTGGTATCTTCGCTATCTTACGGACATGACGGGCAATATCGGGCTGGCCGCGATTGCCTATAACGGCGGCGAGGCACGGGCGGCGCGGTTCATTGCCAGCGAAACCGTGCTGCCCTACGAGACGCAGGACTATGTCGAGGCGATCACCGGATTCAACGCATGGCGCTGGCGCGACAATCCGCCCGAGACGGCGGACCTGAAGCTGGCTCTGGATCCCGACCGGCCGTTCCGGCCGGCCTGCGAATCGCTGGCCGGCAATCGCGGCCTGCGCGAATTCGTCGTCGAGCCGCGCGTCTTTCCCTGGGGCGTGATCGTCGCCAGCCATCGCAGCCGCGCGGTCGCGCAGGGACAGGTGGCGCGGCTGAACCGGACGCTGCGCCCGCTTCTGGATGGCAGGCGCGTGGACTATGTCAGAAAGCGCCTGAGCGGAATCGCGCAGCCCGTCTATACCGCCCAGATCGGCTATGAAAGCCGGGGCGAGGCCTATGCCTTCTGCATCAGGCTGAAACGGCTGGGCGGCAACTGCATCGTGCTGAAGAACTGAACCGCGGCGCGCGGCCTACAGAAAGCTTTGCGGGTCGATATCCACCGCCAGCCGCAGGTTGGTCGGCAGCTTGTGCGGCGCCAGCCAGTCGGCGATGGCCGCTTGCAGCGGCGCCTGACGCGGGGCGTGGATCAGCATCCGCATCCGGTGACGCCCCCGGATGCGGGCGATGGGCGCGGGCGCCGGACCCCACAATTCGGCGCCGGCGTGATCCAGAGGTCCGGCATGGGCGGCAAGGTGGCGGGCGAAATCGCTGACCACGCCAAGGTCGGGATGCGACAGGATCACGCCCGCCAGCCGGCCGAAGGGCGGCATCCCGGCGGCCTGGCGGCCGGCGGCCTCGGCGTCCCAGAAAGCCTCGTCATGGCCCGACAGGATGGCGCGGATCACCGCGTGGCCGGGCTGGTGGGTCTGCAGCAGCGCAAGGCCCGGCGCGGCACCCGACTGGCGACCGGCCCGGCCCGCGACTTGCCGCATCAGCTGGAAGGACCGCTCGGCCGCGCGCAGATCGGCGCCTTGCAGGCCCAGATCGGCGTCAATCACGCCGACCAGCGTCAGGCGGGGAAAGTTGTGGCCCTTGGCGACGATCTGGGTGCCGATGATGATCTGGGTATCGCCATCGGCGATCCGGGCGATGGTGTCCTTCAGCGCGCGGGCCGAATGGAACAGGTCGGATGACAGGATCGTCGCCCTGGCGTCGGGGAAGGTCGCGGCGACCTCTTCGGCGATGCGTTCGACGCCGGGGCCGATCGGGGCCAGCCTGCCCTCGGCCCCGCAGGCGGGGCAGGCGGTCGGGATGGGGCGCGTCTCGCCGCATTGATGACAGACAAGGCGGTTCTGGAAACGGTGTTCGACCATCCGCGCGTCGCATTGATGGCAGCCGATCTGTTCGCCGCAGGCGCGGCAGACGGTGACCGGGGCAAATCCGCGCCGGTTCAGGAACAGCAGCGATTGTTCGCCGCGGGCCAGCCGCGTCTTGACCGCCCCTTCCAGCGTGGGCGAGATCCAGCGTCCTGCCGGCATCTCCTCGGCGCGCAGGTCGATGGCGGCCATGTCGGGCAGTTCCGCCTCGCCATAGCGGCTTCGCAGGTCCAGCCGGGCATATTTGCCGCTGGCCGCGTTGACCCAGCTTTCCAGGCTGGGCGTGGCCGAGGCCAGAACCACATGCGCCCCCGCGATCGAGGCGCGCAGCACCGCCATGTCGCGGGCGCTGTAATAGACCACATCCTCCTGCTTGTAGCTGCTGTCATGTTCCTCGTCGACGACGATCAGGCCCAGATCGTGGAAGGGCAGGAACAGGGCCGAGCGGGCGCCGACCACCAGCCCGACCTCGCCCCGGCCCGCCATGTGCCACAACCGGCGGCGTTCGGTCCGGGTGATACCGCTGTGCCATTCGCCGGGCCGCGCCCCAAAACGCTCCTCGACCCGGTCCAGGAATTCCGCCGACAGCGCGATCTCGGGCAGCAGGACCAGCGCCTGACGACCGGCGCGCAGGCATTCCGCGACGGCTTCCAGATAGACCTCGGTCTTGCCCGATCCGGTGACCCCGCGCAGCAGGGTGGTGCCATAGCCACCCTTGCGGATGGCGGCGCGCAGGGTGTCGGCGGCGGCCTGCTGATCGGGGGCCAGCGGCTTGCCGGGCCGACCGGGATCGAGGCGCGGATAGGGGGTATCGCGAGGAGCCTGGATCTCGGCCAGCGTGCCTTGTGCCACCAGGCCCTTGACGACCGAGGTGCCGACACCGGCCAGTTGGGCCAGTTCGGACGGCGCGAAACCGGCGCCGCCGTGGCGGGCGATGACGTCCATGACGCGGCTTCTCGCCTCGGTCATGCGCGCGGGCGGATCGCCGGCGGGCACGATGAGCCGGCGCGCGGCGGGCGGCTGGTCCAGGTCGGGGGCGCGGGTCGCCATGCGCAGCATCAGCGGCGGCGGGGTCAGGGTGTAGTCGGCGGCGCGGCTGAGGAAGTCGAGGAACCCCGGCCGGAACGGTTCGGCATCGAGGATCCGGGCCACGGGGCGCAGCTTGGCCAGGTCGAAATCGCCCCTGCCCTCGCCCCAGACCAGGCCCAGAACGCGGCGCGGCCCCAGCGGCACCAGCACCAGCGCACCCTGCCGCACGCCGTCTTCGGGGGCGAGGTAGTCCAGCACGCCGACCGGCTCGCAGGTCAGGACCGCGATGCGGGATCGGGGGGCGAGGAAGGCGGCGGGGTCGGGCATCATGCGCGATAAAGACGCCGGGGGATGCAGGTTGCAAGGGGTTCTCGACCGTCCAGGGCTTGCGGTCGGCCCGCACTGTATCAGCCCCGCCCCGGCCGCGCCCATCCGCCCCATGGGACCGGCGCCCGGACGCCGCCATGCGCGTGACATCGCATGCAAGGCATGCCCGGATCATGCATGGCCTGACACGATCATGGCTGCGCCCGCCCGCGGACGGCCGCAGCCCTTCGCGCCATTCCCGGGCGCGGCCCGCCGCCCCTTTCCGGGCCACGGCTTTTGCGCTATCACCCGGCCCGTAGCCTATCAGAGGAGCCGGGCCATGAAATTCTTTGTCGATACCGCCGATGTGGATGCCATCAGGGAGTTGAATGAGTTGGGTGTGCTGGACGGCGTCACCACCAATCCCTCGCTGATCCTGAAGGCCGGCCGCAACATCGAAGAGGTCACCCGCGAGATTTGCGATATCGTGGACGGACCCGTCAGCGCCGAGGTCGTCGCCGAGAAGGCCGAGGACATGATCCGCGAGGGCAAGCACCTGGCCAAGATCGCCGACAACATCGCCGTCAAGGTGCCGCTGACCTGGGACGGGCTGAAGGCCTGCAAGGCGCTGTCCAGCGAAGGCCAGATGGTCAACGTCACCCTGTGCTTCAGCCCCGCCCAGGCGATCCTGGCGGCAAAGGCCGGGGCAACCTTCATCAGCCCGTTCATCGGGCGGCTGGACGACATTCACCTGGATGGCGTGGACCTGATCGCCGATATCCGCGAGATTTATGACAATTACGGCTACGAGACGCAGATCCTCGCCGCCTCGATCCGTTCGGTCAATCACATCATCGAGGTCGCCAAGATCGGCAGTGACGTGATTACCGCACCTCCGGCCGTTATCAAGGCGATGGCCAAGCACGTCTTGACCGACAAGGGGCTGGAGCAGTTCACTGCCGATTGGGAAAAGACCGGTCAGAAGATCGGCTGAAACAGCCGCGGCAAGGCGGCGGAAAGGGGCAGAATGAGCGTCGAATCGACCGCCGAGGCACAGCAGGATCCGGGTCTGGATCCGGAAACCCGAGACCGGTTGCTGGCCGATCCGGGAATCCTGCTGGCCGATCGCGACCTGATGCGGGCGCTGGTCGCCGCCCGCGAATCCGAGATCGGCGAGAACGTGATCGACATTCGCGGCCGTGCGATGGAGGCGCTGGAGACCCGGCTGGACCGGCTCGAGTCGCAGCACGAGAACGTCATCGCCGCCGCCTATGACAACCAGTCGGGCACGGCGGTCGTTCATCGCGCCGTGGTCGGGCTGATGGAATCGGCCGATCTGACCGAGCTGGTGGACAGTCTCCAGGCCGATATCGCGCCGCTGCTGCGGGTCGAAACCCTGCGGCTGGTGGTCGAGGAAGAACCCGAGATCGCGCATCTGCCCGAGGATGTGGTGATCGCCCCCGAAGGCGCGTTGGGCCGGATTGTCACTGCGGGAAGGCGGGTGCCGCGCGGCGACGACATCGTGCTGCGACCGGCCTCGCCCATCACCCGCCCGATCCATGGCCGCGACGTGGCGTCCGAGGCGCTGCTGCCGCTGGATCTGGGCGCGCGGCGGCCGCGGGCGATGCTGGTCATGGGCAGCGCCGATCCGGCGCGCTTCATGCCCGCGCAGGGCACCGACCTGCTGCGCTTTTTCGGGCAGGTGTTCCGGCTGATCCTGCTGGGCCGCCTGAAATCGTGACCGCGGCGCCCGGCCCGCTGGCCCTTGCCCCCGCCATGGCGGCGGCCCTGGCGCGCTGGCTGGAAACCGAGGCCGCGACGCGCGACCGCTCCGATCATACGATCCGGGCCTATCGTGCCGACCTGCTGGCCTTCCTGGCCTTCCTGGGTGGCCATCAGGGCGCGCCCGCCACGCCGAAATCGCTGGCCGCGCTGCGACAGACCGACATGCGGGCCTTTGCCGCCGCCGAACGGGCGCGGGGACTGGGCCCACGGTCGCTTGCGCGGCGGCAATCGGCGGTGCGCAGTTTTCTGCGCTGGATCTCGGATCGCGAGGGGTTCGACCTGTCGCCCGCGCTGTCCAGCCGCAGCCCGAAATACGCCCGGTCGCTGCCCCGGCCGCTGTCGCCGGCCGAGGCGCGGGACGCGCTGGAAGTCGTGGCCGACGGGCATGGCAGCCCCTGGGTCGCGGCCCGCGACGTGGCGGTGATGACGTTGCTCTGGGGTTGCGGATTGCGGATTTCCGAGGCGCTGGCGCTGCACGGGCGCGACTGGCCCTTTCGCGAGGCGCTGACCATCACCGGCAAGGGAGGCCGGCAGCGGCAGGTGCCGATCCTGCCGGCCGCGCGCGCGGCGGTCGGAACCTATCTGGCGCAATGCCCGTGGCGGCTGGCGCCCGATCAGGCCCTGTTCCGGGGCGTGCGCGGCGGGCGCCTGGGACAGGACCAGATCGCCGGGGCGTTGCGACGGGCGCGGGCGTCGCTGGGCCTGCCGCCCAGTGCCACGCCACATGCCCTGCGCCATTCATTCGCCACACATCTGTTGGCCGCCGGCGGCGATCTGCGCACGATCCAGGAATTGCTGGGCCATGCCAGCCTGTCCACCACGCAGGTCTATACCGGCGTGGACGACGCGCACCTGATGGCGGTCTATCGCGCGGCGCATCCGCGCCGCTAGCGGCCGCGGCATCGCCGCTTCCGGTGGAACCGTCAGGCGGCTTGAACCGCCGCGCGCCGCTGGCCATGTCCTGGCCTGCACCTTCCGGCGCGACGCCACGGGGCCGTCGCGCCTCGCAGGGGGTTGAAGGCAGGGGAAAGATCGCGCCTTGTCGCGGCGAACCGGCGCGCGGGCAGGCGCGTTATGGCACAACGATCAGAAGGATGCGACGATGACGACTCATGCGATCTTCAACCGGCCGATGGATGCCGAGGTGCCGCACGGCCTGGATCAGGCGATCTTCGGGATGGGCTGCTATTGGGGGGCCGAACGGCTGTTCTGGCAACAGGACGGTGTCTGGCTGACCGAGGCAGGCTTTGCCGGCGGCTCGACCGAGAACCCGACCTATGAGCAGGTCTGCAAGGGCGATACCGGCCACGCCGAGGTGGTGCGCGTGGTCTTTGACAGTTCGCTGATCAGCTACGATCATCTGCTGCAATTGTTCTGGGAAAACCACGATCCGACGCAGGGCGACCGGCAGGGAAACGATGTTGGCCCGCAATATCGCAGCCTGATCATGGTCTTCAATTCCAGCCAGCGACACGCCGCCGAGGCCTCGAAGATCGATTACGGCAACCGGCTGGCGGTCGAGGGCTTTGGCAAGATCACCACGCAGATCATCGACAAGGGCGCGTTCTGGCCGGCCCCCGAGGCGCATCAGCAATATCTGGAAAAGAATCCCGACGGTTATTGCGGGTTGAAGGGGACAGGGGTAGAGGCGTCCCTGCCCAACCCGGACCCGATCTGATGCCCACCTTCACCGCCCTGACCCATCTTGCCGGCCGCGAACCCGCCGAGGCGCTGGCCGAGGCCTGCGAGGATCTGACCCCCGAACCCGTCGGCGCCGGCGTGTTCGAGATCGAGGACGGATCGGATCGCTGGGAGGTCGGGCTCTATTTCCTCGAAGCCCCGGACGAGGTGGCCCTGGCGCTGCTGGCCGCCGCATGGCGGGCCGAGCCTTTCGTGATCTCGGAACTGCCCGAGGTCGATTGGGTGGCCCATGTGCGGCGCGAACTGACACCGGTCGAGGCGGGTCGCTTCTTCGTCCATGGTGCCCATGATGCCGACAAGGTGCCCCAGGGCGTCGAGGCCCTGTGCATCGAGGCCGCGATGGCCTTTGGCACCGGCCACCACGGCACCACCAAGGGCTGTCTGGAGGCGCTGGACCGGCTGGCCGATGACGGCTACCAGGCGCATCGGATTGCCGATATCGGCTGCGGCACGGCGGTTCTGGCGATGGGGGCGGCACGGATCTGGCCGGTCACGGTCGTGGCCGGCGACATCGACCGCGTGGCGGTCGATACCGCGGCGGCCAATGTGATCGCAAACGGGCTGGACGGCCGGGTGGAATGTATCGAGGCCACGGGTTTCGATCATCCGATCCTGGAACAGGCCGCGCCCTTCGATCTGGTATTGGCGAACATCCTCAAACAACCGCTGATCGATCTGTCGCCCGAAATGGCGCGCCATGTGTCGCCCGGCGGCAAGATCATCCTGTCCGGGATCCTCGGCGATCAGGGGCAAGATGTCATCGCGGCCTATGAGGCGGCGGGATTTGCGCTGGACCGGCGCGACGATCTGGGCGAATGGGTCACATTGACGATGACCCGCCGGCCGGCCGGGCCGGCCTGATTGCATCGGCTGCAAGGCCGCGCTAGCCATGCGGGCCAGGGGGATGCGGGCCGATGCCGGAGATCACGAGATGAGCGCGCGGGCCGATATTCCGGCGCCGCACCCGGCCAATCCGCTGGTCGCGGCGGTCTGGATGCTGGGTGCGGTCGCGTCCTTCACCTCGATGGCGGTGGCCGGGCGCGCGGTGTCGCTGTCGCTGGACACGTTCGAGATCATGGCCTGGCGCTCGCTGGTCGGGATCGCGATCGTCGGCGGCCTGATCACGCTGCGCGGCCGCTGGCATGTCGTCAACCTGCGCGATCCGGGGCTGCACCTGGCCCGCAACATCTGTCATTTCACGGCGCAGAACCTGTGGTTCTTCGCGATCTTCTCGATCCCGCTGGCGCAGGTCTTCGCGCTGGAATTCACCGCGCCGCTTTGGGCGCTGGTGCTGTCGCGCTTCTTTCTGGGCGAACGGTGGACGCAGGCGCGGATGATTGCCGCCGCCCTGGGGTTCGCGGGTATCCTGCTGGTGGCGCGGCCGGGCGCGGCGCCCTTGACACCGGGCCTGATCGCGGCGGCGGGCAGCGCGGTGGGTTTCGCGCTGACCTATATCCTCACCAAGCAGCTGACCGCGCGGGTCGGCGTCGCCTGCATCCTGTGGTGGATGACGGTCATGCAGGCCGTCCTGGGCTTTCTCCTTGCCGGGCTGGACGGGGATGTCGCCCTGCCCTCGGGCCAGACGGCCTTGTGGATCGCGCTGATCGGCGGGGCCGGGCTGACGGCGCATTTCTGCATCGCCAACGCCCTGCGGCTGGCGCCCGCGACGCTGGTCATGCCGTTCGATTTCCTGCGCCTGCCGGTGATCGCGCTGGTCGGCATGGTGTTTTACGACGAGCCGATCGGACCTCTGGTCATCCTGGGCGCGACGCTGATCCTGACGGGAAACTATTTCAACATCAGGGCAGAGGCGCGCAGGCGGGCTGCGGTCTAAAGCGGTATGATTCCAGGTCGAAACGTATCCTGCCTTCTTGAAACATTGGCTGCATCCATTGGGTGAAAAGCAGTCGAGCAGAAGCCATTCCCTGCACATCAAGGTCATGTTCCGCTAACCGCCCGATCGGCGGGCGCGTCACGATCGCGATCGGCGGCTGCCGCCCTTGTCGCAAAGGCGCGATCCTGATGCGCATCGCCTTGTTCAGCACGCCGGCAGGCCGGGTTGGGACGACGGGCGCGCAGGGCGAGGATCGGCGGCACGGCTCGCCGGCTTGCGCGACCGATCTCAGCGGCGGACCAGTTTCCGCTCGATATAGTCGCGCAGTTCCTCGACCTCGGCGCGGCTTTCGCGCAGCCCGTCCATCGCGGCCTGCAGTTCCGATTCGGTCCCTGCAAGGCGGCTGGACAGGTCTGCCTCGACCTCTTCCAGGCGCGCGACGGCCTGGTCGCGCTGTTCTTCGGTATCGTGCAATTGCTGGGCCATTCGGTCCAATTCGGACATGTCGGCACGGGTGCGCCGGGTCAGGCGATGGACGATCCAGCTTGCGATCCAGCCCAGCAGGAAGGCGCCGAACAGGATGATGGCGGTGACGGTGATGAATTCGGTTCGGTTCATGCGCTCTGGTTCTGGTCGCTCTGGTTTTCGCTATGGCGCGGGGGTGGTGTCTTGCTGTTCCTGCCCGGTCGCGGATGTCGCGGCATCCTCGGGCCGGGGCGAGGGGCGGGGCGTGTCGGCGCCGGGCGTCTGAACCGGAAGCCTAACGGTTTCGTCGCGATCGTCCAGTGCCGGAACCTGTTCGCTGACCCCGACGGTCGCCGGAACCGCACGGCTTTCGCCCGCCTGCGGCCTTTGCGGTCCCTGAACGGCATCGATCGACGTGGCCGCGCCGCCTTCGGGCGCCATTCCCGAGGAGGTCGCGATGTCCGGCGCGGGCGGTCCCTGCAGCGGCGCGACCGGCTCGCTGGTGACACCCTCGCGCAGGATCGGCACCGGCAGCGGGGTATTGCGGATCGGCATCTCCGACAACAGACGGAACTCGATGCGCCGGTTCTCCTCGCGCCCGGCCTCGGTGTCGTTGCTGGCGATGGGCTGGCTTTCGCCATAGCCGCGTGCGGTCAGGTTGGCGGTGTCGATCCCGGCCTCGGCCATCGCCGCCACCAGCGCCTGCGCACGGGCACGCGACAGATCGGCGTTGAACCCTTGCGATCCCTGCGCATCGGTATGCCCGCCGGCCTCGATCTGGAAATCCGCGCATTCGGTCATCGCCTCGGCCAGCCGCGCCAGCGTCGGCTGCGGATCGCCCGCGATGGTGGACTTGCCCGGCTCGAATCCGATCTCGGATTCGGACATGATCAGGTTCAGCCGCCGCACACATTCCTGACCATCGGGCAGGTCCAGCGCCGGGTCCAGCCGGCGGTCATAGCGGATCGACAGGGCATAGCGCGCGCCGGCCCCGATCCGGTTCGACAGGGCGGCCGCGGCATTTTCGGCGGCATTCGGATCGCCCGAGGTGCCGGCCATCCGCAGCATGTCGGGAGTGACCTGAACGGTCCCGCTTTCCAGAACGGCCATCGCCTCCAGCGCGCCGATCACGCGCACCGTCCAGCCATCCGGCACCGCCGCATCGCTGCGCAGGCTGCTGTCCACCTCGGAAAAGCGGGCGCGGGCAAAGCTGTCCACCGCCTCGCGCATCGGCACGTCGGCGATCCGGCCGCGCATCGACAGCGCCCGGTCGCCGCTCAGCGCGGCGATGAATTCCGCCGGCCCGGCATCCTGCCCGGATTCACGCTCTAGTTCGGCATGAAGCGAAAAGACGCGCGGCAGGGCCTGTTCCAGCCGACCGGCCGCTTCGTCAAAGCGCACCTGCGTCACCGCCTCGGGCGCGGTCAGAGCCACGTCGGCGTCCGAAATCGTGACCGTTCCCTGCCCCAGCCGCGCCACCGCCGCGATGGCCTGCTCGGCGGCCTCGTCCCAATCCGGGCTTGGTGCGCCAAGGCCCAGGGTGCAGCCCGGCTTGCCCTGCAACCCCGCGCTCAGCGCCGCCTCAAGGATCCGCTGTCGCCCGTCTTCGGTTGCGGCCGAGCAGGCCTCGAACCTGGGGCCGTCGCCGTCGATGACGAATCGCATCGTGAACGGCGCGATGACCGGACGCGGCGCGGTGATCTGGCTGGTCAGCCTGACGCCCTTGGGCACGGCGCGTTTCAGCGCGGTTTCCAGCCGGCCCTTTTCGGCGCGGCTGTCGGTGATCGCGGCCACCGTCACCGCGCCCGGCTGGATCGAGATCTTGGCGCTGCCGGCCATCTGGGCAGCCTGGATGCCGTAATCCAGCGCCGCCTGCCAGCCCTCGGGCAGCTTGTAATCGGCGGTCTCCAGCAGGTCGGTCACTTTCGGCGCCGAGGTTTCGCTGCGCAGCGACCGCAGCAGCGCGTTGCGGTCGGTCGAGGCCGGAACCAGCCCGATCAGCGAAATGCCCTGCGGGTTGCGCAGCAATTCGACCTTGAAATCGGGCGGGTCCAGCGCCTCGGCGGCGGCGACGGTCATCTGATCCAGGATGCGACTGGAATCGACTGCCGTGGCGGCCTGCGTCATGGCGCGGAAACGGTCCACCTCGCTTGGCGCGGTGCCTGTCAGCCGCACCTGCAACCCGTCAGTCTCGACCCCGGCCCAGTCATATCCTGCGCTGCGCAGCGCGACCTGGACATCCTGCAACGACCGATCTTCGATGAAAGCCGCCGTGGATCGCGCGCCCCACCAGCTCAGCCCGCCCGCCAGAGCGAGGACGAGGATCGTGGCCAAAGTCGGGGAAATCCTGCGGCGCAAGGGTGCCATGCGATGGGCCTTCGGCTGTTGCGGGTCGCATCCCTCTAGCGTCGGCCCGCCGGGCGTGCAATCAGCTCAGCCCGGCAAGGGCGAGAAACAGCGCAAGGATCAGCCCGGCATCGCGGTTCGACCGGAACAGGCGAAGACAGCTATCACCATGATCCGGCTTGAAATTCTTCAGCTGCCAGGCCAGATGCGCGGCAAAGCCGGCCAGACCGATAGCGGCGATCAAGAGATTGCGATGGCTCAGCAGGATGGCCAGCCCCAGCAGGGCGACCGCCAGCATCGCGATGCGCGCCAGATAGCGGGGGCTGTTTCTGCCGAACAGGCGCGCGGTGGATTTGACCCCGATCAGGGCGTCATCCTCGACATCCTGATGGGCATAGATCGTATCGTAGAAGATGGTCCAGGCGATGCCGCCCAGCCAGGCCACGACAGGGGCCAGATCGACCTGGCCCGCATGGGCCGCATAGGCCAGCATCACCCCCCAGTTGAAGGCAAGACCCAGGAAGATCTGCGGCCACCAGGTAAAGCGTTTCGCGAATGGATAGATCGCCACCAGCGCCAGCGAGATGACGCCCATCCAGATCGCCGCCGGGCCCAGTGTCAGCAGGATCGCCAGCCCGACCAGCCCCTGTGCCAGCAGCCACAGATAGGCGCCGCGCAGGCTGATGGCGCCCGAGGGAAGGGGCCGCGACCGGGTGCGGGCGACCTGCGCGTCGATGTCCCGGTCGGTGATGTCGTTCCAGGTGCAGCCCGCGCCACGCATGACGAAGGCGCCGATGGCGCAGGCGATCACGATCCAAAGATCGAAGAGCCGCGGCGCATCATACATCATCGCCAGCCCGACGCCCCACCAGCAGGGCAGCAGCAGCAGCCACGTCCCGATGGGCCGGTCGGCCCGGCTGAGGCGCAGCCAGGGCCGCCAGCGCTCGGGCGCGTATCGGTCCACCCAGTTGCCCTTCGGCGCGTCGATGACGGCATCTGGCCTTTCGGTCCGGCTTTGCATAGCGTCTGGCCCATCATGGCAAGGATCAGATTGTTCATAGATCACCCGCTGGCGCCCGGGCAAGCCGTGCCGCTGGCGCCCGCGCAGGCGCATTACCTGTCGGGGGTCATGCGACTGGGCGCGGGCGCGGAAATCGCGGTCTTCAACGGCCGCGATGGCGAATTCGCGGCCCGCATCGCGCAGGCGGGCAAGCGCGGCGGAACGCTGGATGTCGGCCAACAGACCGCCCCGCAGCGCGATCCGCCCGATCTGTGGCTGTTGTTTGCGCCGATCAAGAAGGCACGCACCGATTTCATCGTCGAAAAGGCCGCCGAACTGGGCGTTGCCCGCATCCTGCCCGTGCAGACCGACTTCACCAATTCCGAACGCATCCGGCAGGACCGTCTGCAAGCCCACGCCATCGAAGCGGCCGAACAATGCGGGGGTACCTTCGTGCCGCCGGTCGCGGATCTTCAGCCCCTTGCGCGGCTTCTGGACGGATGGGATGGCGCGCGCCGTATCCTGTGGGCGGACGAGGCAATGGCGGGCCCGGCCGAGACGCTGGCCGGTCTGCCGCAGGGGTCGTGGGCCATCCTGATCGGTCCCGAGGGCGGGTTTTCCGAAGCCGAGCGATCGCGTCTGGCGGCATCGCCCTTTGTCGACCGAATCAGCCTGGGCCCCCGGATCCTGCGCGCGGATACCGCTGCCGTTGCGGCAATCGCGCTGTGGCAGGCCGCCCTGGGGGACTGGCGCGCAGACAGGCAGAAAAAGAACCCGGCATAGCGACATTCCGTGACCGTTTTGCGACCATCGGGACCGCCCAAGCCGCTTTAATCCCTGCGTTTCTTGCATATCGGCCTTGCGGGACGCATGGCTGGTATTCCGCCTTTGCGCGACCTATCTACCCGGCATCCGAAACACTGCCCTGTGAGAGGGCAAACTGGAAATGCAGGTGATATGATGTCGGCCATAGAAACGAACCGCAGCCTTGCTGTCGGAGGTGTTGGCAACGTCGTCGCACGCATCGCCGCGCTGGTCTCGGGGTGGAACGACACCCGCATGACCCGGCGCGAGCTGAGCCGCCTGTCGGATCGCGAGCTGGACGATATCGGTCTGTGCCGCGGCGACATCGAGCGGATTGCGCGCGGCTTCTAAGGCTTCAACGCAGACAAGACGAACGAACCCCCATGCAATCGCGCGGGGGTTTTTTCTTTGCCCGCGTCACCACCTGGATCGAGGCGACGCTCATCCGAATCCTTCGGCGGATTCCCGACGCAACCCTGTTCCGACTCCGTTTCTTCGCCAGCCCGGAATACATGCAGCGCAACGCAGCCGATTCACGAACAGGATCATCCTGTTCTAGCGCTCGGCCACCAATCTGCGGCCGGACGGGCGCAGAGGCCGCGACGGGGCGACGGGGCCCTGCGGCTGCGGCTCTGGCTGGGTCGCGATGTCGGCCATCGGAGCGGTGGTGAACGGCCGCGATGCGGCGCTGGTGGTGGTGGCAGAGGCCACGGCGGCAGGGCTGATCCCGCCGCCCTGCCAGGCCAGTTTCTGCAATGCATCGGCACCGCGCCGGGCCGATCCGGCCAGCGAGATCAGCGACAGACACGCCCCCGCCAGCAGAATCAGCACCGACAGACCGACCAGACCCATGAAGACCGACAGCGGCGGAATGCCTTCGGACTGACGGATCTGCACGAAGACCGCCCCCGACAGCGCAATCAGGCCGATCACGAAGACCAGACCGACCAGCCGCTGCACCCATGTCATCAGATCCGCCCGCATCGCCTGCCCCCTTCTTGCTTTGCTTCCGACCTGCCACCGCTTGCCGCCCGTTTCAAGCAAGGCGGGCGGCGAATGAGGTCATATTGTCGTGCGCCGCGGCGCCGATCGGAAGGCGGATGGCGGCCGGCCCACCGCGAACCCTGCAGGGTTTCGGACGACGGCGAAAGCCGGGCCAGACGCGCCGGCGGCAATTCAGGGGGTCTGGCGGCTGACCAGTGCTTCGACCGCCTCGGCGGTGCGGCGGGTGTTGTTGTAGATGCCCAGCCCCAGATAGATGATCCCGCCCACGACGATCAGATAGATCGCGCCGCCGAACAGAACCGCGAGGCCGCGCAGGAAGCCGCCCTGATCGCTGAACATCACCACAAGGCCGCTGACCACCACCGCGATCGCGCCCAGCGTGATGAATATGTTGACGATCCATTCCATCGACCGGATGAAGAAATCGCGCATCTGCAAATACTCCGGGGCTGACAATCCGATCAGCGTGACACGCGATGCGCGATCACGCAATCGTCAGTAGGAGTATTCGGCATAGATGCGTGACAGATCGCCCTGCCATTCGCCGTGATGTTTCGCCAGCAATTCGTCCGCCGGAACGCGGCCGGTCTCGACGCTTTCCCTCAGCGCGTTCAGGAAATGCGTCTCGTCGGGGATCAGCCCGCCGGCGCCCTGCCGCGCGCGGTTCTTCAGGCCCTGTTCGGCGATGGCCAGCACTTCGCGCGCCAGATCGTGCAGGCGGATGCCGCCGGCTTCGCCCTGCAACGCTTCGCGTCCGGCCGCCCGGCGCAGCCCTTCGCGCGTCTCGTGGTCCCAGCCCTTGACCAGATCCCAGGCCGCGTCCAGCGCCTGCTGGTCATAGGTCAGCCCGACCCACAGCGCCGGCAGCGCGCATAGCCTGCGCCACGGCCCGCCATCGGCGCCGCGCATCTCGATGAATTTCTTGACCCGCGCCTCGGGAAAAACCGTCGTCAGGTGGTCGGCCCAATCCGACAGCGTGGGAATCTCGCCCGGAAGGGCCGGCAATTCGCCCTTCAGGAAATCGCGGAAGGACTGGCCCAGAGCATCGAGATAACGACCGTCGCGATAGACGAAATACATCGGCACATCGAGGACGTAATCCACCCATGCCTCGTATCCGAAGCCGTCCTGGAACACGAAGGGCAGCATCCCGGTGCGCGCCTCGTCAAGGTTCTGCCAGATATGGGCGCGCCAGCTTTTCATCCCGTTGGGCTTGCCGTCAAGAAACGGAGAATTGGCGAACAGCGCCGTCGCCACCGGTTGCAGCGACAGCGCGACCCGCAGCTTCTGGACCATATCGGCCTCGCTGGCGAAATCCAGGTTCACCTGCACGGTGCAGGTGCGATACATCATCTGCGTGCCCAGCGTGCCGACCCGGCCCATGTAGTCGGTCATCAGCCGGTAGCGCCCCTTGGGCATCATCGGCATCTGCTCCTGCGACCAGATCGGCGCGGCGCCAAGACCGATGAAGCCCGCGCCCATATCATCGGCCACGGATTTCACCTCGGCCAGATGGCCGTTCACCTCGTCGCAGGTCTGGTGGATGTTCTCGACCGGAGCGCCGGACAATTCCAGCTGTCCGCCCGGTTCCAGGCTGACATTGGCGCCGTCGCGTTCCAGCCCGATGATCTTGCCCTGCTCTAGGACCGGCGACCAGCCGAAGCGTTCCTGCAGGCCGGTCAGCATCGCCTTGACCGAACAATCGCCCTCATAGGGCAGCGGCAGCTTGTGATCCTTGCAATAGCCGAATTTCTCGTGCTCGGTGCCGATCCGCCAGGCCTCGCGCGGCTTCTCGCCCGAGGCGATATAGGCGGCAAGCTGATCGCGGCTTTCGATCGGGCCACCGCCCTGCTGGGGTATCGACATCGGACGGACCTTTCGCGGATTGCCGGTCGGTCACAGGTGGCAACAGCGGACCGTCAAGTCAACCCGCCGTGATCGGGCCTGCGCCAGACCAGCCGCGTCGCGTCGGGCTGTTCGCTGACATGCGCCAGCGCCTGCGAGACGGCGCCCATGTCAAGGCCCGGAAGCGCGGTAAAGCCGTGGGCCAGGACCTCGGCCCCGGCGGCATCGACGGGAATCAGCAGCGCCTCGCCTCCGGCGCTGCGCAGCCGCCAATGCGCCTGCCCGTTCAGCCGCAAAAGGCGGATCTCGACCAGATCGCGCAGCGCGATCTCGCCGCCCGGATCGGTCGCCCCGTAATAGCGGATCGCGCCCTCGATCAGTTCGACCACGCCAGGCGCCTCGATCGGGCGGCGAAAGGGCAGCCTGCGCCGGGCGCCGATGGCCAGCGACGCGCCGACCAGCAGCATCGCAAGCCCGAGCGCGGCGAAGAACCAGCCGCCGCGCAGCGTCAGCCACAGGCCCGCCAGCGCGATGGCGCCGGCGACCAGAACCTCGGACCAGCGCGACAGCCACGCGGCAATCTCGGGGCGGATCAGCGGCCGCATCGGGGCGCGACCTCGGCGGGCTGTTCGAAGATCACGATCCGCATCCGCCCCGCCGGTACAAAGCCGATCGCGGTATAGGTGCGGGCGGCAGCCTCCGACGCCGCGAACAGGAAGGCGCGGCCGGCGCCTGCTGCGCGCGCCTCGGCCAGGTGCAGGGCCAGCGCGCGGCGGGCAAGACGCTGACCGCGCAGCGTCGGGGGAACATAAACGCCGCCGACCTGCACGATCTCGGGCAGCCGCGCGTTGAAACCGGTCAGCGCGACCGGCTGGCCGTCGCGGGTGGCCAGCCGCAGCGAATCCCTGGCCAGCCACAGCGGCAGTTCGGCCACGGCATTGTCGCGCGCCTGCGCAGGGTCGTCACCCATGATTTCGATCCGGTAGGCCGCGCGCCAGTCGATCAGAAGCGGCAGTTCCGCCTTGCGCGGCGCGCGAATCGAAAGTCCGGCCGCGTCGGGCATCCGCAGATCGTTCAGCGCCAGGGCGAAACACGGTTCGATCCGGTCGAGGCGCGTCGGATGACGGTCGAGGCGCAGCGCCGCAAGGATGCGGGCAATCTGCGCGGCCTCGCCGTTGAGACCGGTGATGGAAAGATTTTTCAGCACCGCGGGCAGCGCGTCCCAGTCCTGCGAATCGGCATCGCGCATCTGCGGAAAGCAGACGCCGGCATTCGACAGGCCGAGGAAGGCGGTCCAGCCTGCATTGCGCCACAGATGCAGGGCGCGCGGATGATCGCCACCGATGCCGCGCTCCAGCAGGTTGGCAGGCAGGAAGATCGGACCTTCCGCGCGGTCGGCCAGCGCATCCAGCGCCTGCGCGATCTGCGATTGCGCGACCGCGATCACGGGCGGACGAAGCGGCTGGATATCGGCAGGCCGAAGGTCACCACCGCTTCAGCGCATCCTCGTCGCTGTCTTTCGCCGCGACCCATGCGCCGGCGCCGTCCGGGCCGATCTCGCGCTTCCAGAAGGGGGCGCGGGATTTCAGCCAGTCCATCAGATAATCCGCGGCCTCGAAGGCGGCACGACGGTGGCGGGCGGCGGTGGCGACCATCATGATCGGCTCGCCCAGGTTCAGGCGTCCATGGCGGTGGATGATCTTCCAGTCGGCAAGGCCGAAGCGGGCGGCGGCCCTGGCGCCGTATTCGGCCAGCACACGCTCGGTCATGCCGGGATAATATTCCAGCTCCAACGCCAGCATCCGGCCGGTATCGTCGCGCACGATGCCGGTAAAGGTGACGACGGCGCCGGCGCCGCGACCGAAATTCTCCATCTCGGCGGCAAGATCGAAGGGACCGGCCTGGACACGCGCCGACACGGGTCAGCCCCCGGTCATGGGCGGGAAAAAGGCCACCTCGCGGGCATCGTCCAGCGGCGCATCAAGATCGGCCAGTTCCTGATCGATCGCGCAACGCACGGCGCCCATGTCGGCAAAGGCCGACGCGTGCCATTCGTCGCGGTCGGCCAGTTCGGCGACCAGATCGCGCAGGGTCGCGGCCCGGGTCTCGATTCGCTCGCGAGGCTGGCCGATCCGTTCGCGCAGCCATGCGAAATAAAGGACATCAAGCATCATGCGCGGGATCCTTCAGATAGGGCAGCGCCTTGACGAAATAATCCCAACCTGTCCAACCGGTCAGCACCGCCGCGATCCAGATCAGCACCAGCCCGACCTGATTGGCAAGATCGGACCAGCTGTCGGACCAGGGCAGCCTGCCCTCGCCCACCAGCGGCGGCTCGCCGTGTTCGACAAAGGCAAGCCCCGTGCCCAGGAACAGGACCGCGATGGCGACCATCTGGAAGGTCGTCTTCCACTTGGCCAGCTTGGTAACCTTCAGCAGCTTCGCCTGCGCGCCCAGGAATTCGCGCAGGCCCGACACCAGGACCTCGCGGAACAGGATCACCGTGGCGGGCAGGATCAGCCAGGGATTCATGCCGGAATAACCGGTGATGACGATGATGGCGATGACCACCATCGCCTTGTCGGCAATCGGATCCATGGCCGCGCCGAACCGGCTTTCCTGTTTCCAGGCGCGGGCCAGATAGCCGTCGAACCAGTCGGTCACGGCCGCGACCAGAAAGATCGCCAGCGCCGCCCAATCGGCCCAGGGCCGATGAAAATAGAGAAACATCAGCGGCACGGCGGGCGCCGCGGCAAGCCGCAGAAGGGTGAGGATATTCGGGATTGTCCAGCGCATGGCGGCAAGCTAGTGCCTGCGCGCACGGTTGGAAAGAGGCGCTGGTGTCACACGGGACCGATCTGCCGCCCCGGCCACGCGACCGGCGCGCAGTCGGGGCGTGAGGCGGCCTGCCGTCTGGTCAGTTTCCATCGCGGCCCGGCATGCGGCCCTGCGGGATCACGATGCCTCGAGACTGGCCGGATAGAGATCGAAATCACGCCCGGCAATGGTCAGGTGCATCGCCTTGATCCGGTTCTCGCCGAAACGGTGCAGGCGGCGGCCGCGGACCGAGACGGGATCGCCCGGCAACGCCTGCGCCGGGGTCAGCCCCGCCGCCATGTTGCGGGCGCGGCGGCCCAGTTCGATGGTCCAGTTCATGCCGTCATGGGCGCGGACCTGCAGCGTCGCATCGCTGCCCGAGATATTGTTGTCGATGACGATCGCCTCCAGCACGATCGCCTCCTTGTCGAAGTCGGACCAGCGGTCGCTGGCAAGAATGTCGTCGGGCGCGAAGACGGGTTTGCGATCCGCTGAAATGCCGAAAGACGGTACGCGGGGCATGGCAGCCTCCTTCATCAAAAGGGGTGAGCAGATCGCAACCATAGCGCGAAGAGCCGAGTCTCGCGCGGTAGGAAAACACCGCAAAAACTGACCGGGCGGATAGGTGCCGAAGGCAGGGCTTGAACTTGTCTCGATGGCCCATCAGTGTCGGAAAGGATCGACAAAATCGCGCCCTGGCGAACCATGACAGGCGGAAGCGCCGGCGGCTGAAATTGTTCCCCGTGGAAAGACCGGTCCACAAAGCGATGGTAGGCAAATTCCGACCGGGCCGGGCACGAGAACACAGCAGAAGGACCAGCGCATGCCGCCTGATGGCACCCAAGACCAGCTTGCGCAGATCGGATCGCTGTGGATCGACGGGCCGCTGTCATGGCTGGAAATCGCCTCGATCCGCAGCTTTGTCGAACTGGGTCACGATTTCGTTCTCTATACCTACGGCCATGTGCCGAACCTGCCCGATGGCGCGGTGCTGCGCGATGCCCGCGAGATCTGGCCCAATGACGACATCATCGTCCATGCCAAGGCGAAAAGCCCCGCGATCCATGCCGATGTCTTCCGCGCCGTCATGGTGCGCGACACGCCGCGCGTCTGGGTCGATACCGATGTCATCGCAATGCAGCCCTTCCGCGCCGGGATGACCTGGTTTCTCGGCCATGAACGCGACGACAAGCTGCTGCTGGGCAATGCCGTCATGGGATTTCCGCCCGAATCGCGGACCAAGGATCTGCTGGCCGAATTCCTCACCTCCGATTATCCGATTCCGCCCTGGCTGCCCGGCCACCGTCGCGGACGGATGCAGGCTGAACGCGATCGCGGCGGCGACATGGATCTGGGCACCCTGCCCTGGGGCACGACCGGTCCCCGGGCGCTGACGCACTTTGCGCAGGAAACCGGCGAGATCATCTATGCCCAGCCCAGCGATGTGTTTTTCCCGATCAGCTTCCAGAAACGCAAGCTGCTGATCGAGAACGTCAATCACGCCCGAGCCCGCGAACTGATCGAGGACGGCGGCGCGCTGGCCGTCCACCTTTATTCGCGCTGGATGCGCAAGCATACCCGCAAGGCGCGCGGCGGGGTGCCACCGCGCAAATCCTGGATCGGTCATTATCTGGAACGGAAAGGTTTTGTCGACTACGACGCGATCGAGGCCGAGGCCACGAGGACCGTCGCGCGCAAGAGGGCGGGACCGCTTGAAAAGCTGGACCGGATCGACGAAACGACGTTTTTCGCCGACCTCGCGCGGCGCCAGGAAAACCTGCCGATCCCCGCCAATACCTCGCGCCACGGAAATGTGGTGCTGACCACGATGGCCAAGGACGAAGGCCCCTATCTGCTGGAATGGGTCGCCTATCATCACCTGCTGGGCTTTACCGACATCCTTTTTCTGACCAATGATTGCAGCGATGGCACCGACGAGATGCTGGACGCGCTGGCCGGGCTGGGGCTGCTGTCACGGCTGGATAACGGCGCCTGGCGCGACAAGCCGCCGCAACCGCGCGGGATCGCGCGAATCGGCAACCACCCGCTATTCGCCCGTGCCGACTGGCACCTGCTGATCGACCTCGACGAATTCTTGCAGATCAGGACGGGCGATGGTTCGGTCGATTCGCTGATCGACGTGATCAAGACCAACGGCGCGACGGCGATGCCGGTGACGTGGCGCTTTTTCGGATCGAACGGGCAGGCCCGCTATCGGGACGATTTCGTGACCACGCGCTTTACCGCCGCCGCCGACGACGATTTTGCCAAGGGCTACGGCGTCAAGACCCTTTATACCCATCAGCCATGGATGAAGCTGGCCATTCACCGCCCGCATCTGAAGCCGAAATACCTCAAGACCGACGAAAAGCAGCTGCGCTGGGTGAATGGCTCGGGCGAGGTGCTGAACGGGCGCAGGATCGCATGGAAGCAGAAGATGGACGAGGCAGGCTATGGACTGGCGCAGTTGAACCATTACGGCGTGAAATCGGGCGAGGAATTCCTGATGCGCCGGCTGCGCGGCGATATCCTGAACAATCACGGCAAATATGACGACGCCTATTTCCGCACCTATGATCAGAACAGCCTGCGCGACGAGGGCGCGGCCGAAATGGCGGGCCGGGTGCGGGCGCTGTGCGCGGCGCTGATGGAACAGCCCGCCGTGCGCGCGGCCCAGGATCTGATCACGGTCCGCCATGCCGAAAGGCTGGCCCGACTGCGCGCGTCCGAAGGCTATGCCCGGCAGATCGAGGCCCTGGGTTTCCGGCTGTAGCCTGGCTCAGCCCAGCACCTCGCTCAGCGCACGGATGAAGATGCGGGCGCCCGGTTCGATCAGGTCATCGGGGAAATCGTAATCGGGATTGTGCAGGCTGGCGACATCGCGGCCCGCGCCCAGCAGGAACATGGCGGCGCGGGAACAGCCGCCGAAACGGCCGAAATCCTCGGAGGCGCGCATCGGCAGGCCATTCGAGCCGACAACGAACCCTTCGGCGGCAAGCGCGCGCGACAGGATCGCGGTCGCCTCGGGGTCGTTTTGGCAATGGTGGAACACGTCGTGCCAGGTGATCGCATGGGCCAGTCCCGCGGTGGCGGCCGCCTGTCCAACGGTGCGTTCGGCTGCCGCGACCAGCCGGGCCATCCCCTCATCCCTCTGCGTGCGCAGCGTCGCCCGCAATTCCGCCTCGCCGGGCGCGATGCCGAATGCCGGCTCGCCCAGCCGGGCATGGGTGATCGTGACCAGCGAGAAGGCGGGATCGGATTGCTGGCCGCCCGACCCGAGCGCCGTCAGCGCGGGGACCAGCGCGGCCAGCGCCATGGCCGGCGAGACGCCGTGTTCGGGCTGCGAGGCATGGGCGGTGCGGCCGGTCAGCGCGATCTTCATGCCGCGCGAGGCGCAGTTCATCGGCCCCTCGGCCAGCAGCGCGTGACCCTGCGGCACGCCGGGCATGTTGTGCAGCGACAGCGCATAATCCGGCACGAGGCCGGCGAATTGCGGATCCGCGATCACCTTCGCCGCGCCCGATCCATCCTCTTCGGCGGGCTGGAACAGCAGGATGGCACGCCCGCGCGGCGGCCTGTTCCGCCCCAGCCAGCGCGCGACGGCGGCCAGGATCGCCATATGCCCGTCATGCCCGCAAAGATGCCCCTTGCCCGCCGATTGCGAGCACCAGTCGTGCGCCCCCTGTTCCTGGATCGGCAGCCCGTCAAGCTCGCAGCGCAGCATGACCGTGCAGCCCCTGGACAAACCCTCGAAGATCGCGGCGACGCCGAACCCGCCCAGCCCGGTCGCGATCCGGTCCGCCCCGGCATGGCGCATCGCCGCCGCCACCCGCGCGGCGGTCTGCCGTTCATCGCCGGACAGTTCCGGGCGGCGATGCAGATCGCGCCGCCATGCGATCAGTTCCGCGATGTCGCTGTCGGTCAGGACGCGATCGCCCTCGGATCGGGTCATGGCGCTGTCTCCTGAGGCTGCCGTGCCGGCGGGATTGAACAGAACCCGCTTGCGGCAGGCAACCCGGCAGTCAGTATCTGATCCTGGCCAGCCTGCGCAATTCGTCCGCGCTTGTGGTCGGATAGCCGAAGAATTCCAGATAGGCGGGGATCTGTTCGAACAGCATGTCGGTGCCGATCTGGGTCAGGCAGCCCCGCGCCCGGGCGGCGGCCAGAAAGGCGGTTTCCTCGCGTTTCATGACCACCTCGCCCACAAAGGTCCGGGGCGACAGACGCTCGACCGGCATCGGCATCGGATCGCCTTCGGCCATGCCCATCGGCGTGGCGTTCACGACGATGTCGAAACCCGCCGGATCGTTCCGGCCGGTCTCGACCCGCAGGGCGGGACAGGCTTCTTGCAGCTTCGCGGCAAGGCGGTCGGCTGAGGCGGCATTGATGTCGAACAGCGCCAGACGCGCCGCACCCGCGCCCGCCAGCGAGGCGGCGATGGCCGAGCCCACGCCGCCCGTGCCCACGACCAGGACCGAGGCCCCCGCGACCGCACGACCCTTGCGCAGCACGCCGCGCACAAAGCCTTCGCCATCGAACATGTCGCCGATCAGGGCGCCCGCCTCGTCGCGGCGCACGGCGTTGCAGGCGCCGCAGATGCGCACGGCGGTGCTGACCTGATCCAGCAGGTCCACGACCGCGACCTTGTGCGGCATGGTGATCAGCGCGCCCGCGAAGTTGCGCAGGCGCGCAAGCAGCGGCATGAAGGCCGGAAAGTCCGCCGTTTCGCATCCCATCGGCACGACCACGGTGTCGATGCCCCTGGCCTCGAACCAGGGGTTGTAGATCATCGGCGCCTTGAAGCTTTCCGTCGGCACGCCAAGATGGGCGATCAATTTGGTATGGCCAGAGATCATCGGTTCCTGTCCTTCAGGATCGGTTCAAGATCGGGTCGTGCCGGGAACACATTGCCGAAAGGCGGGGCGGGGCCGTCGGGGTTTGGCAGGGGGCCGGCGGGGTTGGGGCTGCGCCGGCGGGGGCGAGGCCGGTGGGGCAGCCCCGATCACGCACGCGGCATGTCCTTGGCACGCAACAGCCGCTTCAGCGCGGCGATGCGGAAGGGCGCGTTCGCGGCGCCATAGCCGTCATACCCGCCGCGCCGCTCGACGATCTCGAAGAACAGCCCCCCGGTCAGCGGGCGCCCGTAGAACTGATAGAACTCGGCCTCGCCCTCGGCCTCGTAGAGGATGTTCCAGCGGCGCAGGCGGGCGATGCGGTCGTCGTCCAGCCCATAGCGCGCCTGAAGATCGTCGTAGTAATTTTCCGGGATCTCCAGCGGCTGGAACCCCGCGCCCGCCATCGCCCGGGCGCTGGCAAGGATGTCGCGGCTGGCCAGCGCGATATGCTGCACGGCCGATCCCATGCTGTCGGCCAGAAAACCGCCGGCCAGCGTGCGGTGCGATTGGGCGCCGTTCAGGGTGATCCGCGTGGCGCCATCGCGGGATGCGATGGCCTGGCTGCGCACCAGCCCGTCGGGATCGGCCACGTCGATCATCGGCCGGCGGTCCATGTCGAAGATGGCGGTGTAGAACAGCGTCCAGCTGAGCATGTCCTCGTAATTCATCGTCTCGGCCAGATGATCGACGCGGATCAGGCCGAAATCGGTCGCGCTGTCGCCGGTGGCCTGGAATTCGATCCGCCAGACATCATCGAGGCCGCTTTTCGCGTCGATGAAATGCAGCACCGATCCGCCGACGCCGCGAATCGCCGGGATGTCCAGTTCGCCGGGGCCGGGCGGCTGGTGGAACAGTCTGGCGTCCAGCGCCGCGGCGCGGACGACGGTGGCCTGCGCATCCTCGACCCGCAGCCCGATATCGCAGACGCCAGTGCCGTGGTTCAGGAAAAAACTGTGCGCAAAGCCGGTTTCCTCGGTATTCACGACGATGCGGATGCCGCCCTGCCGCCAGACGGTGACGCGCTTGTTGCGATGCACGCCTTCGCGGTGAAAGCCCATCCGCGTCAGCGCCGCTTCCAGCGCCGGGGCCTCTGCCGCGTCCGAGGCAAATTCGATGAACTCGACGCCCTCGACGCCGAGGTTTTCCGGGATCGGCGGCAGATCGACATGCAGCGCCGGTTCGGCGCGGCGGACCTGATCCATCAGCCAGATCAGCGAACGATGGCCGTCGCGCGCGATGCCTTCGGGGCTGCCGCCGCGGAACTGGTCATTGAAGATTTCCAGCGACAGCGGCCCGCCATAGCCGGTCGCCGTCACGGCACGCATGAAATCCACCACCGGCAGATCGCCCTCGCCCGGCATGGTGCGGAAATGGCGCGACCAATACAGCAGGTCCATGTCGATCATCGGCGCATCGGCAAGCTGGACGAAAAAGATCCGGTCGCCCGGAATGCGGCGGATCGTGTCCGGGTCGATCCTGCGGCCCAGCGTGTGAAAGCTGTCCAGGATCAGGCCCAGTGCCGGATGATCGGCCCGGCGCACGATTTCCCAGGCGTCGCGGTGGTCGTTGACGTGACGGCCCCAGGCCAGCGCCTCGTAGCCGATCCGCAGGCCCCGCCGGGTGGCGATCTCGGCCAGTTCGGCCAGATCATCGGCGGCGCGGTCGATCCCGCCCATCGCCTGCGGATGGACCGAGGAACAGATCAGCATCAGCTCGGCGCCCAGTTCCGCCATCAGGTCGAACTTGTGCCGGGCACGATCGAAGGCGCGGGCGCGCAGCGTGGCGGGAAGCCCCTCGAAATCGCGGAAAGGCTGATACAGCATCACCTCCAGCCCGTGATCGCGGATCATCCGGCCGACCTCGCGCGGGTTGGCCGCATCCTGCAGGAAATCCTGTTCGAAAATCTCCAGCCCGTCGAAGCCGGCCGCCGCGATGGCGGCCAGCTTTTCGCGCAGGTTGCCCGCGATCGAAACCGTCGCAATGCCCGTTTTCATTCCCAGCCTCCCTACGCGCCCGAGCCGGGGGCGTCCTGGTCGTGTTCGATCCTTTCCAGACCGATCTTGCGGCGAAACCTGCGCCAGACCGGGGTCTGGCTGACGAAGATCATCACCACCATCGCCGCCAGAACCAGCGACAGCGGGCTGGTCGCGATGCCCCTGAACAGGCCCGCGACGCTGCCCTGTTCGGAAATGATCGCCCGGCGCCAGTTCTCGTCCAGCAGCCGCGACAGGATCACGCCCAGGATCACGGGGCCAAGCTGGTAGCCATAGGATTTCATGAAATAGCCCAGCACCCCGAAGGCCAGCATCCAGTAGACATCGGTGATCGCGTTGTTGACCGCATAGGCACCGACGATGGACAAAAGCAGGATCAGCGGCAGCAGCACGGTGCGCGGCATTTCCACGATCCTGGTAAAGATGCGGATGCCGGTCAGCCCGAAGATCAGCATGAAGATGTTGGCCAGCACCAGCGCGCCGGTGATGAACCAGAACATCTGCGGCTGATCGATCATCAGCATCGGGCCGGGATTGAGGCCGTGGATATACAGCGCCCCGATCATGATCGCGGTCACCGCATCGCCCGGAATGCCCAGCGTCAGCATCGGGATGAAGGCACCGCCGACGGCCGCGTTGTTGGCGGTCTCGGGGGCGACCAGACCCTCGCGCGCGCCTTGGCCGAAGGGCACTTCGGGGTTCTTGGTCACGCGCTTGGCGTGGTCATAGGCCATCAGCGCCGCGATGTCTCCGCCGGTGCCGGGCAAGGCGCCGATGATCACGCCGATGGACGAGGTTTGCAGCGACAGCGGCAGGTATTTCAGGATCGAGGACCAGGTCGGCACGATGCGGCTGATGGTCTGCTTCACCGCGGTCTTGTCGACATGGTGCAACTGCGCCAGCGCCTCGCTGACGCCGAACATGCCGATCATCACGGCGATGAAGCTGATCCCGCCCCAAAGCTGGGTGAACCCGAAGGTAAAGCGTTCCTCGGCTGTCAGCGGATCCATGCCCACGGTGCCGATCAGCAACCCCAGGGCGCCGGCAAAGATGCCCTTGACCAGGCTTTCGCCCGACAGTGATCCGACCAGCAGGATGCCCAGGATCGCCAGCAGCATGAAGTCCCGAGGCTGGAACGTCAGCGCGAAATCGCTGACCGCGGGTGCCGCGACGGCCAGCACGATGATGCCGATCAGCCCGCCGACGAAAGACATCACTGTGGAAATCCCGATCGCCTCGCCCGCCAATCCCTTCTGCGCCAGCGGATAGCCATCCAGCGCCGTGGCGATGGCCGAGGGCGCGCCGGGGATGTTCAGCAGAATCGCGGTGCGCGATCCGCCATAGACCCCGCCCATGAAGATGCCGACCATCAGGCACAGCGCCGGATAGACGTCCCAGGTGAAGGTAAAGCCGATCAGGATCGACACCGCCATGGTGACCGACAGGCCGGGGATGGCGCCGACATAGACACCCGCGAAGGTGCCCGCCGCGACCAGGAACAGCAGTTTCGGATCCAGCCAGGGGGTCAGGAAATAGCCAAGGGCCTCCATTATCGGGCCCCTCCGAACAATTGGCCGAAGGCGGCCAGCATCTCGGCCTCGGGGACGATCCCCGACGGCATCAGAACGGTAAAGATCAGCCGGAACACGATATAGACCAGCAACAGCGCAAAGGCCGACACGCCCAGCGCGAAGATCAGCCCGCCCCGGCGCAGATACAGGATCGAGAGCGTCAGAAACAGCAAAGAGGTCGGCAGAAAGCCCAGCGGGACCAGCAGCAGGGCATATCCCGCGATGAACAGCATCATCACGATGACCGCGGGCGGCAGGATGTCCTTCAGAAAGCCCGTCTGGTCGCGCTGCGTGTGGCGCCAGCCATCCAGCAGGACCAGGCCCGAACTGACGACCATGGCCAGCGCGACCGCCATCGGCAGCGCACCGGGCGAGCTGAGCGATTCGAATCCCGCGATGGCATAGGCCGACCACAGCAGGACCAGACTGACGATGAACAGAACCGCGTTGAAGGCGATCTCGCCCGCGCTGCGGTGGCGCTTGTCGTGCATGACCGATCCTCCCGAAGGTCATTGCAGGGACTTTCCCGGCCGCGTGGGCCGGGAAAGATCGCATCGCGAGCCGCAGATCAGGGCCGCGGGATGCCGAATTCCTCGGGCGACTTCTTGGCCAGCCCGGCATCGGCAATCAGCCAGGTGGTAAGCGACTGCCATTTCGACAGGAACTGGGTTGCCGCATCGCCCGACAGGCTTTCGATGACATAGCCGCGATCGCCCATCAGCTTCACGAAATCCTCGCTTTCGGCGCCCTTGGCATAGGCATCGACGAGCTTGGCGACCACGTCCTTGGGGGTGCCGTTCTTGACGAAGACTCCGAAGAACGGCCCCCAGGGCAGGTAATCGGCATATTCGGGATTGGTCTCGCCCAGGGCCGGAACCTCGGGCAGGGCTTCGGCGGGCTTGGTATCGATCAGCGAGATGGCCTTCATCCGGCCGCCCCTGATACCCTCGATGGCCGCGCCCAGCACGGCCG
>DBFD01000050.1:185726-210302 GCA_002294185.1 Paracoccus sp. UBA889 | reverse complement strand
TCGGTCTTGGACCGCAGCAGCGCGGTGACCACGGACGGCACGCCGCCCGGACCGGTCGAGCCGAACTTGACCTGGTTCGGGTTGGCCTGGATATACTCGACCATCTCGGCGAAGGTGTCGAAGGGCGCGTCGTTGTTGGCGACCAGGATCGGCACGCCGCGGGCCAGGATGTTGATCGGCGTGAATTCCGAATAATCGATGTCGCCGAGGCCCATCACCTTGTAGAGCAACGGATTTTCCGCGCCCATCAGCAGGGTATATCCATCGGCCTTCTGGGCATAGACGTATTTCGTGGCGATCGCGCCGACGCCGCCGGTCATGTTCTTCATGACCACCTTGCCGCCCAGAACCTTCTCGGCCTGAGGCGTGACGGTGCGCATGACGGTATCGGTCGAGCCGCCCGCACCCCATTGAATGATTCCCTGGATTTCCTTGGCGGGATAGTCCTGCGCCAGAACCGCGGTGCCGGTCAGTCCGGTGGTCAGCGCCAGCACGGCGGTGAATTTGATCAGGGTCTTGGTCATGATGTCCTCCCTTGCTCCGGGCTTTTCCCGGATCTCCATGGTCCGACCATGCCAAGGTCCGACCTTTACGGCAAATACCAATTCATGCGGATCGTGAACATGATGTTAATGGTTGCGCCTCATCGCGCCCTCTTCTGTTCCCATGGGCGCGATTCGGTGGCGCGTTCCAGTTCGCGTCGCAACTGCCGGATCGCATATTCGGCAAAGCCGGACAGAACCCGGCCGGCCTTGGTGACGACATAGATGGTGATGGGCGCCTCCTCGATCAGCCTCAGCCGCACGACGCCCGGCATATACAGTTCCGCGACCGAGAATTCGTCGATGATGGCAACGCCAAGGCCGTGGCGGACAAGGCTGACGACGGTCTGCGCAAAGCGTCCCCGCATCGAATAGCGCACCGGCAGACCGGCATCGCGCAGCGGCCTGGTGCAGACCGATCCATAGGGGTCGTTCGGCTCGACCCCGATCATCGGGAACCGGACAAGATCGTGGACCGAGACCTGATCGCGGCCGGCCAGTTCGTGACCCTCGGGCACGATCGCCGCCAGCCGGCCCTGGGCCGCGATCTCGTTGGTGATGCCCGCATTCTCGATCGCGGTGCTCATCATCACGAATTCACCGCGATCCAGCATCAGATAATCAATGGTTTCCTCGATCTTCAGGATGTTCAGGTCGATGAACAGATCGGGAAAGCGCTGCCTGACCCGCCTGACGGCGCGGGCGGCGATGAATTGCGCGACCGATGGGGCCGAGGCGAAGGACAGATCCACCGCCTCGCCCCGCTGCAACGAGGCCACGGCGCGGTTGAGGTTCTCGACCCCGCGAAAGACCCGGCCGATCTGGTCGAAGATCGCGCCTGCCTCGGCCGCCGGGACATAGACCCCGCCGCGCCGCTCGAACAGGCGCAGACCCAGCGTTTCCTCGGTATGCTTGACGAGCCTGCTGATGCCGGGCGCCGAGACGTTCAGCATCCTGGCGGCACCGGTGATCGTGCCGGTCAGCATGACGGCGCGGACGACCTCGATCTGGCGCAGGGTCAGTTGATGCATGGGCCAATCATCCGATGATCTGTGCTCGGGCGAACAGAAGGTCAGAACTCGCGCAGAATGTCATGGGGAAAGATGGCGCCTCGCCGTGGGATCGGGCAAGCGCAAGCGGCGGGATGTTGTCGTGGCCTTGCCCGGCACGCGGTAACCGCCGGGTTACAGATCTGCAATCTGCGCGTCAGCCCGGCATCACCCGACGCCCCCATCTCTCAGTCCAGCAACAAGAACGGAAGGAGTGCATCGGATGAAACGACTGAAATCGACCCTCGCGGCGATCCTGATGGTGGCGGCAGGTGCCGCGGCAATCGGGCTGGGAACCGTCATGGCCGTCGCCGCGCTGGTGATCGGACTGGTCATCGCCGTCGCCGCCCGGCTGGCGATCGGGTCCGGCGCTACCGTCCCGGCCTCGGCGGACACCGTCGACGGCGAAGCCGCCGCGACCCCCTGAAACCGGACCGCAAGCTTGCCCGATCCCGCCCCGCCGATCCCCTCGGCGGGGCGTTTGCCTGTCCGGACCGCGGTTCGACTTTCAACATTACGCAGATGTAATCGCGCGGCGATTTGATGGTCAGGCCGGCTTCCCAGCTTGAGTTCATCGAAAGGCATCACGCCAATCGACGAACCGAAAGGAAAGAGAACGATGACACGCAAACTGCTTACCCTTCTGACCGCTGGTGCGGTGTCCGCCACGGCCCTGGCCGGCGGCGCGGCCTTTGCCAAGAATGACGGCGGTGACCAGGCCGAGGTTCAGGCTTTCCTGAGCGCCTCGCAGGACATCACCGCAGCCATCGGCGCCGCCGAGGCGGCCGGCGGCGGCACCGCGGTCGCGGCCGAGTTCGGTCAGAGCAAGGGCACCGCCTTCTACGAAGTCGATACCATCGCCAAGGGCAAGCAGGTCTCGGTCGAGATCGATGCCAGCACCGGCAAGGTCATCCAGACCAAGGATGAGGGCGACGGCGACAAGGCGGAAAAGGAAGACATCACCGATCCCGCGCAGCTTGGCGCACCGCTGGCCCAGCTGGTTGCCATGGCCGAGAAGAGCGGCGGCGGCAAGGTGATGGCGATCAGCGCCGACCACGACAACGCCAAGTCCGGCGTGATCGAGGTGGAACTTGCCAAGTCCGACGGCACCACGCAAGACTTCGCGATGGCGGCCGATGGGACGATGACCAAGGTTGTCGCCAATCAGGACGAGGATCAGGACGGGCAGGACGAAGACGCCGACTGATCCTTCGGTCGGAAACGATGAACCCGCCGGCCCCTCCCTTGGGGGCCGGCCAGGTGCTGGAAGCGAGGGACGTATGCGGATTCTGGTGATCGAGGATGACCGCACGACAGGGGACTACATCCTGGCAGGACTGCGCCAGGAGGGTCATGTCGTCGACCTGTCCCGCAACGGTCGCGACGGCCTGCTGACCGCGCAGACCAACGATTTCGACGTTCTGGTGGTCGATCGCATGCTGCCGGATCTGGACGGGCTGTCGCTGGTGCGCACGTTGCGCGCGGCCAGGAACCTGACGCCCGCGCTTTTCCTGACCGCACTTGGCGGCGTCGATGACCGGATCGAGGGACTGAATGCCGGCGGCGATGATTATCTGGTCAAGCCCTTCGCCTTTGGCGAATTGTCGGCCCGGCTGTCGGCGCTGGCCCGCCGCCCGCAGATGCGCGATGATGAATCGGTCCTGTCCGCCGGCGATCTGCGAATGGACCTGATCCGGCGCAAGGTCACGCGCGGCGGGGTCGAGATCGATTTGCTGCCGCGCGAATTCGCGCTGCTGGAATGCCTGTTGCGCCGAAAGGGCCGCGTGCAGACCCGCACCATGCTGCTGGAAGCGGTGTGGGAGCTCAGCTTCGATCCGCAGACCAATGTGGTTGAAAGCCACATCTCGCGGCTGCGCGGCAAGATCGACAAGCCCTTCGAGACCGAACTGATCAAGACCGTGCGCGGCGCCGGCTACAGGATCGAGGCATGAGGGCCGAATGGGCGGATATCCTGCGCTCGACCCCGATGCGGATGACGCTGCGGCTTGTGGCGCTGTTCACGCTGATCAGCCTGCTGACCTTCGCCGCGACCTGGTGGCTGGCCAACCGGGCGCTGCTGGACGCCACCGAAGCCGGGCTGGATGCCAGTCTGGACGAATTGTCCGCACTGGGCGACCAGAAGGACATCGCCGAGGCTGTCGGACGGCTTGCGGCGCGGGCCGATCCGGAAAACACGATCGTGATCTTCGACCGCGCCGCCGGCCTTGTCGGCAATTATCCGGACAGGGTGCCCGGATCGGGGCTGCGGGAATTCGATCCGGCCGATCGCGGTGACGGTTTCTCCAGCCGCTACATCGTCAAGAGCCGCGAGGTGCCGGGCGGGATCCTGACCCTGGGTCAGTCCGCCGATGCCTTCGACGAGATCCGCGAGGTCTTCGGGCAGGTCCTGTCCTTCACGCTGGCGCCGACGCTCCTGCTGGTCCTGGCCGCAGGGATCTTCAGCGCGCGGCGTTCGGCCCGCCGACTTGCCGCGATCGAGCACACGCTGGACCGCCTGCGCGGCGGCGAATTGTCGGCGCGCCTGCCGGACATGCCGGGCCCCGCCGACGATCTGTCGCGTGTCGGACGCGGCATCGACCGGCTGGCCGAGGCGCAGCAGGCATCAACCGAGGCGCTGCGACAGGTATCGGCCGATATCGCCCATGATCTGAAGACCCCGATCCAGCGCCTGTCGGTGCAGCTGGCGCGGGTTCGCGACGACCTGCCCGACGGCGTCGCGCCAGAGGCGCTTGATCGCGCCGAGGCCGAGATCGACGGCATCGTCGCGATCTTCCATTCGCTTCTGCGCATCGCCCAGATCGAGGGCGGCAGCCCGCGGACGCGCTTTGTGCCGGTGGACCTGGCCGGCCTGGCCGCGACGATGGCCGAGGTCTACGAGCCCGCGGCCGAGGAAAGCGGTCACGCCATGACGGTCGAGACGGGCGGCGAGGCCCGGATCATGGGCGATCGCGCCCTGCTGGGCCAGGTGATCGCCAATCTGATCGAAAACGCGCTGCGCCATACGCCGCCGGGCAGCGCGGTGACGCTGCGCGTCGATGGACCGCGCCTGATCGTCGCCGATAGCGGGCCGGGGATTCCGGCCGGCGAGCGCAGGAAGGTGCTGCGCCGTCTCTACCGTCTGGACCGCAGCCGCACCACGCCCGGCAGCGGGCTTGGCCTCAGCCTTGTCGAGGCCATCGTCAAGCTGCACGGCGGAACGATCGATCTGCAGGACAACGCGCCGGGGCTGAGGGTGCTTGTCAACCTGCCCCCGGCCCCGGCATGATCGGCATCGGGATCGACGGATCGCGCCGAAGCCGGGGACCGGCTTGCCCGTGCCGGCCGATCCGGACAGGTTGCGGTCATCGAAGAACCGGACGAAGCCATGAACACGGGATCTGATCCGCACCATCGCAAGCCCGCCAGCGCCCTGGCCCGGACGGTTCCGATCACCGCGGCGATCCTGCTGCTGGCCGGTCCGGTTCTGGCCCAGGACAGTCTTCTGTCGCCCGCCGGACCCGTCGCCGAGGCGCAGCGAAGCGATCTGATTCGCGTCACCCTGATCACGATGATCGCGGTGGTGCCTGTGCTGGTCGGCGTTCCGGTCATCCTGTGGCGCTATCATCGGGTCAGGGGCAACGGGTGCTATCGCCCCGGCAAGCTCTACCGTCCCGACTGGGAATTCTCGGGCCCGCTGGAGGCGGCGATGTGGGGCGTGCCCTTCGCCATCATCGCGGTGCTCGGCTGGTCGCTGTGGCAGACCACGATCCGGCTGGATCCCTATGCGCCGCTGGGCCCGGACCCGTTGGAGGTTCAGGCGATCGGGCTGGACTGGAAGTGGCTGTTTCTCTATCCCGAACAGGGAATCGCGACGCTGGATGCACTGGTGTTGCCGGCGGGCAGGCCGGTGCGCGTCGCGCTGACGACGGACACGGTGATGCAAAGCTTTCGCGTGCCCGCGCTGGCCGGGCAGATCTATGCCATGCCGGGGATGCGGACCGAACTGAACCTGATGGCCGACGCGCCCGGCCGCTGGCGGGGCGACAACATCCAGTATAGTGGTCGCGGATTTGCCGGGCAGACCTTTTCCGTGGTCGCGCTGGACCCGGCCGGCTGGCGCGACTGGGCCGGCACCCCCGCGCAAACGCCGCTTGACCCGGCCACCTATGCCCGCCTGGGGCGGGCTGGCAGCCCGGCCCAGGCGCGGGCGCTGCTGGGCCTGGGCGCGCGGGACGCACCACGGCTTCGGCTGGTCACGCCCGATCTCTTCGATCGGGTGATCGCACGCTATCGTGCCGGGCTGCCGGTGCCGCCCCGCGACCAGCCGGGGGCCCCGGCCTATGCCGGGGGTGGATGATGATGGGCGCACCGTTCGGGCGCCTTGACTGGTCGGCCACGCCATTCGACGACTTCCTGCGCAATCCGTCCCTCAACGAGGCCGTGTCCTCGGGTGCCGCGCTGACCGTGGTGTTGGGCGCGGCGGCGACATTGTGGCTGCTGACGCGCCACCATCTGTGGGGACCGCTTTGGCGGGACTGGCTGACCAGCCCGGACCACAAGCGGATCGGCATCATGTATGTGGTGCTGGCCGGGGTGATGTTTCTGCGCGGCGTGCTGGAAGGCGCGGTGATGCGCACCCATCAGGTCAGCGCGCTGAACGGCGGAATCCTGTCGCCCGACCATTATGCACAGCTCTTCTCGACCCACGGAACGATCATGATCTTCTTCGTGGCGACGCCGCTGGTGACGGGGCTGATCAACTTTGCCGTCCCCTTGCAGATCGGGGCGCGGGACATGGCGTTCCCGGTGTTGAACCAGGTCTCGCTGGGGCTGACGGCGTCGGGGGCGGGACTGGTCATGCTGTCGCTGGTCCTGGGTCAGTTCGGGACCGGTGGCTGGACGATGTATCCGCCCTTCACCGGCGCCACCTTCAGCCCCGGCCCGGGGGTGGACTACTGGATCTGGGCGGTCGGCCTTTCCGGGATCGGCTCGACCCTCGCCGGGATGAACATCGCGGTGACGATCTACAAGCTGCGTGCGCCGGGCATGACCTTCCTGCGGATGCCGATGTTCACCTGGACCGCGCTCTGCACCGCGATCATGATGGTCTATGCCTTCCCGGCGGTCACGGCATCGACCGCGATGCTGGCGCTGGACCGTGTGGCGGGGTTTCATTTCTTCACCAACGACCTGGGCGGAAACATGATGCAATACGCCAACATCTTCTGGATGTTCGGCCACCCCGAGGTCTATATCGTCGTGCTGCCGGCCTTCGGCGTCTATTCCGAGATCTCGGCCACCTTCGCGGCCAAGCGGCTTTATGGCTATAACAGCCTGGTGATCGCGACGATGGCCATCGCGGTGGTCTCGTTCGCGGTCTGGCTGCACCATTTCTTCACCATGGGACAGAATGGCCGCATCAACGCCGCCTTCGGCATCGCCACCATGGTCATCGCGGTGCCCACCGGCGTGAAGGTCTATGACTGGATGGCGACGCTGTTTCGCGGCCGGGTGCGGATCACGGTGCCGATCATCTATCTGACGGGGTTCTTCATCCTTTTCGTCTTCGGCGGGCTGACCGGGGTGATCCTGGCCAATCCGGCGATCAACTATCAGCTGCACAATTCCCAGTTCGTGGTCGCGCATTTCCACAACGTTCTGGTCCCGGGCACGCTGTTCGGCATGTTCGCAGGGATTCATTACTGGTTCCCCAAGGCCTTCGGCTTTCGCCTGGACGAAAAGCTGGCGCGGCGCACCGCGCTTTTGTGGGTGGCGGGGTTCTGCCTTGCATTCCTGCCGCTGTACTGGCTGGGACTGATGGGAATGCCCCGGCGGGCGGCCAGCTATGACAACCCCGCCTTTCAGCCCGCGATGTGGCTGGCTTTCGGCGGCGCCGCGATCCTGGTCGCGGCGCTGGCAAGCCTGATCCACACCTTCTGGGCCAGCGCGCGCAACCGCGCGGCGCTGGCCTGCCCGCTGGGCGATCCATGGGACGGGCGCAGCCTGGAATGGGCGACCAGCGCGCCGCCGCCGCCCTACAATTTCTGGGCCATCCCCAGCGTCAGGGCGCTGGACCCCTTTACCCTCGAGAAGGCCGAGGGGACGCCCTATGCCGAGGCCGACGCCTACGAGGATGTGGACATGCCGCGCCACACGGCCCTGGGAATGATCGTCGCGGTCGCGGGTGGCGCGCTTGGGCTGGCGATGGTCTGGTGGATCTGGTGGCTGGCCGTGCTGTCCGGTGCCGCGATCGTCGGCGCCGTCGTCCTGCGCGCCTTCGCCACGAACACGCATGAAACCATCCCGGCGGCCGAGGTCGCGGCCGCGCATCGCCGCTTTCTCGCCGCGATCCGGACGGCCCGCGCCATTGGCCGCGACGACGAGATGCTGCCCGCCAATCGCGGCCTTGCCGATCCGGCGGTGCCGGCATGAGCCATCGCGCGCATCCCGGCCTGAATCTCGGCGCCGCGCAAGGCGACGCGGGCAGCCGGACCGAAAAGACCGTCTTCGGCTTCTGGGTCTTTCTGATGAGCGACATGATCACCTTCGGGATCCTTTTCGGCCACTACGTCGTGATGCAGCGCGCGCGCGCGGGCGGTCCGGGGCCCGAGACGCTGTTCGACCTGCGCAGCGTCGCGCTTCAGACGGGGCTGCTGCTGACCAGTTCCTTCACCTACGGGCTGGCGAGCCTTGGGCTGAAACATGCGGGAACCGCCCGCGCCGTGTTGCCCTGGCTTGCGGTGACGGCCGCGCTTGGGGCCGGGTTCCTGGCGCTGGAGCTGCGCGATTTCGCCAGCATGGCGTCCCGGGGCGGCGTTCCGCAGCGCAGCGGCTATCTGTCGGCGCTCTGGGTGCTGGTGGGGCTTCACGGCCTGCATGTCACGATGGGTCTTTTCTGGATGGCGGTGATGGCCGCGCTGATCGCGGTGCAGGGCCTCACGGACCGGGTAAAGACCCGCCTTCTGCTGCTGGGTCTCTACTGGCACTTTCTGGACCTGATCTGGATCGGGATCCTTTCGGTCGTTTTTCTGGGAGGCATGGCATGAGCGACGATCGGCGAGGCGAGCTGCGGCGCTATGTCCGCGGATTCGTCGTTTCGGCGGCGCTGACGGGTCTGGCCTTCTGGGCGGTCGCGGGCAGCGGCCTGACGCGCCCGTCCGCGCTGTGGATCGTGGCGCTGGCCGGTATCGCGCAAGTGGCGGTGCAGTTGCGTTGCTTTCTGCATATCGGCTGGCGTCAGCAGCGCGAGGATTTGCACCTGATCGGGTTTTCGCTGTTGCTGATGGGCCTGATGATCGGCGGAACGGTCTGGATCATGGGCAGCCTCGGGGACCGGATGCAGCAACAGGCCGAAACGGCCGCGGCGCCGGACCGCTGAGCCGCGCGGGCCCCGCGCAGAAGGCCGGCAGGCCGCGCCCCCGGCGTCCCGCGCCCGGTCGGCAGGAACCGGCGCGACGCGGCCCGCGTCGGCCGTCAGGTCAGGGCGGTCAGTTCGCTCAGTTCCACGACCCGCCGTTCGGCCATCGACCGCTGCGCGGCAATTCCCATCAGCACCGCCCATTTGCCGTCCAGGACCGAAACATCCGGCGCGCGGCGTTGCCCGCGCACGAGTTCCAGGAACCCCAGATGCTGGTAGAAGGTCGAGCCGTTGTGATCGCCGGCATCGAGGATGGCCGGATCGACCGGGATCTCGCGGATCCGCGGGCCCTTGGGATTGCGCGGCGAATAGATGACCTGCGGCACCGGCGCAGCGCCCAGATGCGGCGGCCAGAACCGGTTCGGGCCGGGCACCAGCGCCTCGATCTTGCCGCTGGGGCCAAGTGCCGAGATTTCCTCCTGATAGCGCGCGCCCTCGGCGAACATGCACAATTCCAGCATCGCCTTGGCGCCGTTCTCGAAGGCGACCAGAACATAGCCGTGGTCCAGAATATCAGGCGTTTCACCGGAATAGCTTTCGTCCAGATGGTTGGCCGCCTGCCCGCCCATGGCCATGACGCGCACCGGGTCCGATTTCAGCGCCAGTCGCATGAGGTCGAAGAAATGACAGCATTTCTCGACGAAGGTGCCGCCGGTATAGCGGTTGAAGCGGTTCCACGACCCGACCTTGTCCAGAAAGGGAAAACGGTTCTCGCGGATGGTCAGCATCTTGATGCCTCCGGTCACGGCCTCGGCCTCTTCCAGCAGCCGGGCGACGGGCGGCATGTAGCGATATTCCATCGCCACCCAGACCGGCGCCGGATAGCTGGCGGCGAAGGCATCGACGGCGGCGGCGTGGTCGGGATCGGTGAAAAGCGGCTTTTCCACCAGGACCGGCAGCGGCCGCCGCCTTGCGATGGCCTGCAATTGTTCGACGTGGCGGAAATTGGGGCTGGCGATCAGCAGGCAGTCGATCTCGGG
This sequence comes from Paracoccus sp. UBA889, assembly GCA_002294185.1. Classification (GTDB taxonomy): domain Bacteria; phylum Pseudomonadota; class Alphaproteobacteria; order Rhodobacterales; family Rhodobacteraceae; genus Paracoccus. The sequence continues at coordinate 200,314 of DBFD01000050.1, read as the reverse complement.
GATGTCCAGAAGCGCGTCGAGATTGTCCACGAAACGCGCATCGGGGGCGAATTGCGCGGCACGAACCCGCATCAGCGCATCCGGTTCGAAGATCGCGCCGACGGCAGCATTGTCCAGAAGCGCGATGTTGCGCAGATGTTCCTGACCCATCATGCCGCAGCCGATGATGCCATAGGTGATGGTCCGGGTCTGGCCGCGCACAAGCGTTTCGGTGGTCATGGGGATCCCTCTTTCGTCAGGCGAGGCGCTGGACATAAAGCGCCTTTTCGGTGTCGTACCAGGTGCGGGAAAATTCGACCGCCTCGGCGCGCTGCGCCCAGGACAGCCGTTCGATATAGGCGGTCACGGTACCGGGGGGCAGCGCAAAGGCCGTGGGCGACCAGTCCGGGACCGCGCCGATCCCGACCCGGTCCTCGGCCCGGCTGATCCACAGTTTCAGCGCCCGCTTGTAGGTCAGGTAAAGCGAATCCTGGATCAGATCCCGCGGCACGATGCCGGCGCCGCCGTCCAGCCAGATTTCCTCGATCGCGACGATCTGGTCATCCAGATAGCGCAGGCGGCGAAAGCGGGTGCCGTGATCCGAGGTGCCATAGGCGGGCTGGCCGGCATCCTTGGGCAGATAATCGGCCGACAGGATATCCGCCGTGGGCAGCCCGCCGCCGCCGCGCACCAGTTCCAGCCGCAGCATCGAATAGACCGAATCGACCGCGCCACCCGCACGGACATAGTTCCCCGACCCCTGCCGGCGTTCCAGAAGGCCCTTCCTTTCCAGCAGCAGCAGCGCCTTGCGCAGCGTCCCGACGGTGGTGCCATGGGCCTTCGCGAAATCGCGTTCGGGCGGCAGCTTCTGACCATCGACCAGCCGCCCCGAGGCAATGTCCCGGATCAGGATCTCGCTGATCTGCATGTAGATCGGCAGCGCGTCGGGCCGGTGGCCTGCGGGTCTGCCCCTGTCCTGCATGATTTCGCCTGTCCCGTGCGACCAGAATTGATACCCTATTGATTTACACCAAAGGCGGAGCTAGTAAAGACCGAATTTCAGCGACCCGAGGGAGGGAACATGACCATTGTCCCGGTGACATCTGCGGATCTCGACGCGGTCGAGGTGGCCTGGTTTTCGGCGCTCTGCTCGGATGATTACCAGTTTCTCGGGGTGCCGGACGGCGATCTCCGGTCGTCCTGGGATCATTGTTCGGACATCGTCAAGACCGCCGAGGCACAGGGCTTCGGCAATATCCTGTGCCCCTCGTCCTATCAGGTGGGCCAGGACACGCTGAGCTTTGTCGCCGGCTGCGCGCCGATCACCGAACGCATCAACCTGCTGGCCGCCGTGCGCTGCGGCGAGATGCAGCCGATCATGCTGGCGCGCACCATCGCGACGCTGGATCACATGTTGCAGGGGCGGCTGACGGTAAACATCATCTCGTCCGACTTTCCGGGCCAGAAAGAGGACAGCAAGCACCGATACAAGCGGTCGCGCGAGGTGGTCGAGATCCTGAAACAGGCCTGGAGTCGCGACCAGATCGATTACGAGGGCGAGGTCTACAGCTTTGCCGGCCTGACCACGGATCCGGCCAAACCCTATCAGCAGGGCGGGCCGATGCTGTATTTCGGCGGCTATTCGCCCGACGCGCTGGATCTGTGCGGGCAGCATTGCGATGTCTATCTGATGTGGCCCGAAAAGACCGAGGACATCGCCGCCAGGATGAAGGCCGCCCACGAGGCCGCCGAACGATACGGGCGGACGCTGGATTACGGATTCCGCGCCCATGTCATCGTCCGCGACACCGAGGCCGAGGCCAGGGACTATGCCCGCTACATCGCCAGCAAGCTGGACGACGAACTGGGGCAGGCGATCCGCGAACGGGCGCTGGATGCGGGCAGCCTGGGCGTCAGCCATCAGGCGCGCAACCGCGAACTGGCCGACCTGGAAGGCTATGTCGAACCGAACCTTTGGACCGGGGTGGGCCGGGCGCGGTCGGGCTGCGGCGCGGCCATCGTCGGCTCGACCGATCAGGTTCTGAGCAAGCTGGAGGAATTGCAGGGGATGGGGATCCGCGCCTTCATCCTGTCGGGCTATCCGCATCTTGACGAGGCCGAACATTTCGGCAGCCGCGTGCTGCCGCAGATGAAGACCTGCCAGCTGAACCGGGTCCGGGGGCGGGTGCCCGATGCCCTGCCGCGCACGCCGCTGGGCGCGGGGGTGCGGCGCTGATGGATACGCTGGGGGATTTCGCCGCCGACCGGGTTCGCATTGCCGAGGGTCTCAGCCTTTCGCGGCTTGTCTACGGCATGTGGCGGCTTGGCGATGATGCCGACATCTCGGCCGGGCACGTGCGCGCCAAGATCGACGCGGCGCTGGACCGGGGCATCACCACCCTGGATCAGGCAGACATCTATGGCGATTATACCGCCGAGGCGATCCTGGGACAGGCTTTCAGGGCCGATCCGGGACTGCGCAACAGGGTCGAGCTGGTCACGAAATGCGGTATCGTCGCGCCCTGCGGACGATACGCGGACGCGGCCTGCAAGCATTACGACACCTCGGCCGCCCATATCACCGCCTCGGTCGAGAAGTCGCTGCGCGACCTGGGCGCCGATCATATCGACCTGCTGCTGATCCACCGCCCCGATCCGCTGATGGATCCCCACGAGACCGGAGCGGCGCTGGACGGGCTGATCCGGTCGGGCAAGATCCGCGCCGCCGGCGTGTCGAATTTCCGGCCCTGGGATGTCGAGCTGCTGCAAGCCGCCATGCGGAACACGCTGGTCACGAACCAGATCGAATTGTCGCTGGCCCGGCCGCAGCCCTTCGCGGATGGCGATCTTGCCTTTCACCAGCGCCGCGGCGATCCGGTCATGGCCTGGTCGCCGCTGGGCGGCGGCAGCCTGATGCGGGGCGATACCGCCCTGACCCGGCGGATGGACGCGCTGGCCGGGGAATTCGGCGTCGATCGCGCGGCCATCGCGGTGGCTTTCCTGCTGCGGCACCCGGCGACGATCCTGCCGGTTCTGGGCACCAACTCTCTGGTCCGCATCGCCGCGATCCCGGATGCGCGCAAGGTCGATCTGACCCGCGTGCAATGGTTCCAGCTCTACGAGGCGGCGCTTGGCCGCGAGGTGGCGTGATGCACATGGCCGAACCCCGCAGTTTCGTTCCCGAACCCCAGAACGGGCGCGACCTGCGCGACGCCTTTGGCCTGTTCGCCACCGGCGTCACCATCGTCACGACCGGCGATCCGTCCGGCTGCGCGGCGATCACCGTCAACAGCTTTTCCTCGGTCTCGATGGATCCGCCGCTGGTGCTGTGGTCGCCGGCGCGCCGGTCCCGCCGCTATGCGCAATTCGCCGAGGCGCGGCATTACGCGATCCATGTCCTTGCCGCCGACCAGCACGAACTGGCCTTTGCCGTGGCCCGGGACGCGACGGCGCTGCAGGATCTGCCGCTGGGCCGGAACGGCTGGGGCGTGCCGGTGCTGGACCAGTGCCTCGCGCGGTTCGATTGCCACCGTTACGCGGTGCATGATGCCGGCGATCATGCCATTGTGGTGGGCGAGGTGCTGCGCGCCACGATGCAACAGGGCGATCCGCTGGCCTTCTTTGGCGGGCGGATGGCACGGATCGACAACAACTGACTGCGCCACCCGACCCTGAGGAGGGGGGGACGGCGCATGAGGGGGGAGAGCGAATGGTCTTGCTGGAGGCGTCGATCCGGGCCCTGTCCTGGGTGAACGGGCATCTGCTGAGGATCGGCTATGGCATCGGCATCGCGGCCATCGCGATGATGGTCGCGGTGACGCTGGTGCAGGTCTTCTTCCGCTACGTCCTGAACAACGCCCTGCCCTGGCCGGACGAGGCGGCGCGCTTCGGCATGTTGTGGATGACCGGGCTGATGGCGCCGATCGCCTTTCGCCGCGGCGGCTTCGTGGCGATCGACATCCTGATCTTCGCCCTGCCCCGCGCGGCGGCGGCGATCCTGAACATCGTGCTGCTGGCCGTCAGCCTGACGGTGCTGATCGTGTCGCTGAAGATCGGCTGGTCCGAGGTGACGGGGCTGGGCGGACGCTTTGCCTCGGCCTCGCTCTATCTGCCGACCTCGGTCGATTTCAGCACCTGGCAGCGACTGCCGCGCAGCTGGATGATGGCCGCGCTGCCGGTGGGGATCGTGCTGCTGATCCTGGTCAATGTCGAACTGATCCTGCGCAATCTGGCGCAGGTTCTGGGTCTCGTCGAACTTCCGCCCATTCCCCATTCCGAGACCGAGGGCGCCGAGTGATGCTGATCTGGTTCCTGCCGCTGTTCCTGGTCTTCCTGATGATCGGCCTGCCGGTCTTTTTCGGCCTGCTCGCGGCGCCGGGAATCCTGCTTGTCCTGAACGGGCAGGAACGCGACCTGACCTTGCTTTACCGCAACCTCTACAACGGCATGGACAGCTTTCCGCTGATGGCGATCCCGTTCTTCATGCTGGCCGGCGAGATCATGAATCGCGGCGGCATCACCCACCGGCTGGTCGAATTCAGCCAGGCGCTGATGGGGCATTTTCGCGGCGGGCTGGCGCATGTGAACGTGCTGTCCTCGATGCTGTTCGCGGGGCTGTCCGGATCGGCCGTGGCGGATACCTCGGCGCTTGGCTCGATGCTGATACCGGCGATGGAGCGGCAGGGCTATACCCGCCGCTTCGCTGCCGCGATCACCGCGGCCAGTTCGGTGATCGGGCCGATCATTCCGCCATCGGGGATCATGATCATCTATGCCTATGTGATGGGCGAAAGCGTCGCGGCGCTGTTTCTGGCCGGGCTGGTGCCCGGCGTGCTGGTCGGCGTGGGGCTGATGGCGCTGATCAAGATCATGGCCGACCGCTACGACTTTCCGGTGGCATCGCGTCGCTATGGCTGGGGCGAACGCGGGCAGGCCAGCCTGAAGGCGTTCTTTCCGCTGATGACGCCGGTGATCATCCTGGGCGGCATCCTGGCAGGCGTGTTCACGCCCACCGAGGCGGCGGCGGTCGCGGTGTTCTATGCGCTGGTGATCAGCCTGTTCGTGCTGCGGACGCTGCGCCTGTCGGAACTGCCCGACGTGCTGGGCCGCGCCGGCATCACCTCGGCGGTGGTGCTGCTGCTGGTCGGGGCGGCGATGTCGTTCAAGACCGTGGTGTCGCTGTCGCAGGCGCCGCAGATGATGGCCGACGTGATCCTGACGCTGACCGAGAATCCGCTGCTGATGCTGTTTCTGATCAACCTGCTGCTGTTCGTGGTCGGCATGTTCCTGGATGCGGGGCCGGCGATCATCATCCTGGGTCCGATCCTGGCGCCGGTCTTTACCCAGCTGGGCGTGGACAGCGTGCATTTCGCCATCATCATGTGCGTGAACCTGACCGTCGGGCTGGCCACGCCGCCGATGGGGCTGGTGCTGTTCGTGGCCTCGGCCGTGTCGGGGGAACGGGTGACGACGATCGCCCGCGCCATCCTGCCATTTCTCGCGGTCGAAATCCTGGTGATCTTCCTGATCACCTATTTCCCCGCGATCTCCATGACGATCCCGCGTCTGACCGGGTTCGCGAACTGAATGTCATTCGAACCAAGAGGGAGGATCTGATGTTGACGAAGACAATCACGACGGCGGCGGCGCTGGCCATGGCGGCGCTGCTGGCGATCCCGGCCGCGGCGCAGGAATATACCCTCCGCGCCGTCGCCAATTCCAACGAGAGCGACGAGGATTACGACGGCCTGCAGGTCTTCAAGTCCTATGTGGAAAGCGCCTCGAACGGCGCCATCGCGGTCGAGATCTACATGGGTACGCAATTGTGTTCGAACGGGGCCGAATGCCTTCAGGGCGTGGCCGATGGATCCATCGATGTCTATATCTCGACCTCGGGCGGGGCGGCCGGCCTGTTCCCCTATGTGCAGGTCCTGGACCTGCCCTACCTGATGCAGGATGACCGCGTGGCCGAGAAGGTTCTGTCGGGCGATTTCACGCGCACCATGCGCGAGATGGCGCTGGAGGATTCGGGCGGCGCGATCCGGCTGATGACCATCGGCAATACCGGCGGCTGGCGCAACTTTGCCAATACCAAGCGCCGCGTCCAGACGCCGGCCGATCTGAAGGGCATGAAGATCCGCACCGTGGTCGCCGACCTGCCGCAGGAACTGGTCAGAACCCTGGGCGCCGCGCCGACGCCGATCCCCTGGCCCGAACTGTTCACCTCGTTGCAGACCGGTGTGGTGGACGGCACCAAGAACGGCATCACCGACATCATGTCGATGAAATTCCCCGAGGCCGGGCTGCAATACCTGACGCTGGACGGGCACGCCTACATGGGCGCGCTGTGGTGGATGTCCAACGAGAGGTTCATGGCCATGCCCGAAGACATGCGCCGGGTCGTGGTCGATGGATTCTACCAGCTTCAGCAGGCCACCTTCGCTTCGCCCAAGCGCAAGTCGATCCCCGCCTATGAGGAATTCGTCCAGGGCGGCGGTGATCTCTATGTGCCGACGCCGGAGGAAAAGCAGGCCTTTGCCGATGCCGCCCGGCCGGTCTATGAATGGTTCACCGCCAATGTCGAGGGCGGGCAGGAAATCTTCGACGCCATGAAAGGCGCTGTCGAGACCGCGAACCAGGAACTGGACACGGAACGCGCCCGCGATATCCAGTGACGCCTTGGCGGGCGGACCTGCGGGGGTCCGCGATGATCCCGCAGGGCGCGGCGTCGCGCAGCGCGCGCAGCCCGTAAGCCGGGGGCGATTGGGCCAACCGGGCGGCGGCAGCAAACCGCGAGGGGGAAAATCATGCCTGCCAGCAAGGAATTCGATCTGATCGTCATCGGCGGCGGGACCGGCGGGAACGGGGTCGCCCGGATGGCTGCCGGCGCCGGCTGGAAGGTGGCCAGCATCGACAGCCTGCCCTTCGGTGGCACCTGTGCATTGCGAGGCTGCGATCCCAAGAAGATGCTGGTCGCCGTGACCGAGGGGATCGAACAGGCCCGCAACCTGGACGGCAAGGGCCTGAAGACACGGCCTTCGGTCGATTGGCCGGACATGATCGCCTTCAAGCGCAGCTTCACGGACGCGATGCCCGGCCGTATCGAGGGCGGGCTGGAGAAAGCCGGCGTCACGGTGCTGCATGGCCAGGCACGGTTCACCGGCCCCGACCGGATCGTGGTGAATGGCGAAACCCTGTCGGCACGCCACTTCCACATCGCCACCGGCGCCCGGCCGATGACGCTGAACATTCCCGGCGAAGAGCTTCTGGCAACCAGCACCGATTTTCTGGAATTGCCCGAACGGCCCGACAGGATCGTGTTCGTCGGCGGCGGATTCATCGCGATGGAGTTCGCCCATATCTCCCGGCGCGCGGGGGCGCGCGAAGTCACGGTCCTGGAAATGCAGGACCGGCCGCTTGGAAATTTCGATCCCGATCTGGTCGACGTTCTTGTCGAAGCAACGACCGAGCTGGGCGTCGATCTGCGGACCGGGGCGAAGGTTCTGAAGATCGAAAGACGCGGACAGGACTTCGCGGTGACTTGCGAGACGCGGCAGGGGACGGAAACGGTCGTCTGCGATCTCGTGGTTCATGCCACCGGCCGCGTGCCCAATATCGACCATCTCGACCTTGAAGCCGCGGGCGTCGAATACGGTCGCAAGGGCATCAGGGTCAGCCCCTTCATGCGCACGACCAACCCGGCCATCTTCGCCGCCGGAGATTGCGCCGATAGCGGTCCGAATCTGACCCCCGTCTCGGCCCTCGAGGGCCGGATCGCAGGCAAGAACCTGCTTGCCGGAAAGGATGAGCGCCGGGTGGATGATCGGCCGATTCCAAGCGTCGTCTTCACCTTGCCCCAGATGGCGACGGTCGGCCTGTCCGAAGCTGCCGCGCGCGACAGGGGATTGGATTTCGAGACCCGTTTCGCGAAGACGGCGGACTGGTATTCGTCGCTGCGGGTGGGTGCGAAACACAGTGCCTACAAGGTTCTGGTCGAAAAGGCGACCGGCAGGATCCTGGGGGCGCATCTGCTTGGCCCCGGTGCCGAAGAGCAGATCAACCTGTTCGCGATGGCGATGGCTGCGGGCCTGACCGCGACCGCGATCAAGGGCGTCACCTTTGCCTATCCCAGCTTTGCGTCGGATATCGGCTCGATGGTCTAGACTGCGCATTGGCCGGGTCAAACCGGCAGGAATTTACCAAACGCGCCGACGCCATGCCCATGCGCGGGGCCTTGTTGCCGCGCCGTCAGCGCCCCCCCCAATGCGTCAAGGCTGGGATCGACGGTGCGGGAACTCTGCTGCCGCGATCCGCCTAGCCGTCGCTGTCGTCTTCCGATGCGCAATAGATCAGATACAGCGCCTCGATCATCTGATGCACTCGCGGGTCGGCGATACGGTAGAAGATCGTCTGCCGGTCGCGGCGCGTCGCCACCATTCCCGCGTCGCGCAACCGGGCAAGATGCTGGCTCAGCGCAGACTGGCTCAGGTCCAGTTGGATCTGCAACGCTCCGACCGATTGCTCACCCTCCAGAAGATGGCACAGCACCATCAGCCGGCTGGTGTTCGCCAACAGGCCAAGCTGCCCCGCGACCTCTGCGGCGCGCGCCTGCAAGACCGGCAGCGAGGGCCGATTTTCTTTTATATCAGTGTTGACTAATTTAGCCATTACTTACATATAACGACTCATCCGGCGAAAGCCAAGGGTAACGAATGAGAGGAGACCGGCATGGAACCCGTCGTCGCGACCGATTTCACACCATGGCTGTCGCTGACCGGCGGTGTGCTGATCGGAATCAGCGCGGTGACGGTGATGGGCCTGTTCGGCAAGATCGCAGGGATCAGCGGCATCACGAAGGGCCTGACCGGCCTTGTGCCGGGGCTTGGCGGACCCGACGACCGCGGGTGGCGGCTTGCTTTCCTGCTGGGCCTGGTCGCGGCGCCGGTCGCTGTCCTGCTGGTGACCGGATCGTTTCCGCAACAGACCGTATCCGGCAACCTGCCCGGCATGGCCCTTGCGGGACTGCTGGTCGGGACGGGCACCGCACTGGGATCGGGCTGCACCTCGGGACATGGCGTCTGCGGTCTGGCGCGCCTGTCGCGCCGGTCGCTGGTCGCCGTATGCGTGTTCTTGGCCGCAGCCGTCCTGACCACCACCCTGATCCGCCACGTGATCTGAGGAGCCGATCATGCGTCCCGTCCTGGGTTTCTTCGCCGGTCTGACCTTCGGCATCGGGCTGATCCTGTCCGGCATGGCGAATCCCGCCAAGGTTCTCAATTTCCTCGACATCTTCGGCGCCTGGGATCCCAGCCTCGCCTTCGTCATGGGCGGCGCTTCGGTGACGGCCTTCATCGGCTATCGGCTGGTCTGGCGTCGAGATGCCCCCGCCCTCGGGCCGGGATTCGACATGCCGGACAACACCGCCATCGACGCCCCGCTGCTGACCGGCGCCGCCATCTTCGGAACCGGCTGGGGACTGGGCGGATTCTGCCCCGGCCCGGCCTGGACGGCGCTGGCGATGGGCGCGCCCGGAACGCTGATATTCCTGCCCGCAATGCTGATCGGCATCGTGCTGGGCGGACGCGCGAAATCTTTCACGATCTTCACAGCGAAAGGAGCCTGATCATGTCAGAGCCGTCAAAACTGGACCAGCCGATTGTCCGGCACTCGCCGTCGACCGGCGCACAAAGCCCCGATGTCTGGGGGATCTACGAACCCGATACCGGATCGATCCAGTATATTTGCGCCGATCCGGCGACCAGGAAGGCCGCGCTGATCGACGTCGTGCTGAATTTCGATCCGGCCGCCTTTTCCATCGACACGCGCAGCATGGATCAGGTTCTGAAACTGGTCGAAGAACATGGCCTGTCGGTGGAATGGGTGCTGGACACGCATCCCCACGCCGATCACGCGATGGCCTCGGCGCGGCTGAAGGAACGCACCGGCGCCCCCAATGCCATCGGCGAGAAGGTCGCCGACATCGCAGATCTTTGGCGGGGTTTCTACAACATGCCCAAGGCCTTCGATCCGGCCCGCGATTTCGACCGGCTGTTTGCCGATGGGGACAGCTTCAAGCTCGGCGATCTGGACGTCCGGGTGATGCTGTCGACCGGTCACACGATGGGGTCGATCACCTATATCTGCGGCGACGCGGCCTTCGTGCACGACACGCTCATGCAGCCCGACAGCGGCACCGCGCGCGCCGACTTTCCCGGTGGCAGCACCGAGGAATTGTGGAACTCGCTGCAGGCCATCCTGGCCCTGCCGGGCGACACGCGCCTGTTCATCGGCCATGACTACGGCGCCGACGGCCGCGACGAGCCGGAATGGGAGGCCACGGTGGACAAGCACAGGGCCGACAACATTCACGTCAAGGAGGGCACCGCCAAGGAGGATTACATCGCCACCCGCGAAGAACGCGATGCGACGCTGTCGCTGCCCGACCGGATGCTGGCCGTCTTGCAGATCAACCTGCGTGGCGGAAGGCTGCCCGAGGCCGAAAGCGACGGCGCCCATTACCTGAAACTGCCTGTCGACAAATTCTGAAGGATACGATCATGACCAAATCCATGAAAGACCTGGTGGCCGAGGCCAGGACCCGCGTCGAAACGATCAGCCCCGCCGATGCGCAGGCCGCACGGCCGAACGGGGACGTGATCCTCGACGTGCGCGAACCGGCCGAACTGGACAGCGACGGGGCGATCGCGGGGGCGATCCACATCCCGCGCGGGCTGCTGGAGGCACAGGCCGATCCTGATACCGGCAAGGCGCATGACGCGCTGGTGGCGATGCGCCGATCCAAAGGCCATGTGAATGTCCTTTGCGCCTCGGGGGCACGCGCGGCGCTGGCGGCCGACGTGTTGAAGACGATGGGCTACAATGCCAGGGTCATCGAAGGCGGACTGGGCGGCTGGAAGCAGGCCGGACTGCCCATCACGGCCTGAAAGACGTGCCCCGCCTGACCCTATACCTGCCGGTTCTGGACTGGGGCAGCCGTTACGACCGCGACAAGCTGAGCGGCGATCTGGTCGCGGCGGTGATCGTCACGATCATGCTGATCCCGCAGTCGCTGGCCTATGCGCTGCTGGCCGGATTGCCGCCCGAGGCCGGGATCTATGCCTCGATCCTGCCCATCGTGCTCTACGCGATCTTCGGCACCTCGCGCACGCTGGCGGTCGGACCGGTGGCGGTGGTGTCGCTGATGACGGCGGCGGCGATCGGCAAACTGGGTGACCAGGGCATCGACCAGGTCACCGCCGCCCTCACGCTGGCGTTTCTGTCGGGCATCTTCCTGCTGATCCTCGGCCTGTTCCGGCTGGGATTTCTGGCGAATTTCCTGTCGCATCCGGTCATCGCCGGGTTCGTCACCGCCAGCGGCATCCTGATCGCCACCAGCCAGTTGAAATACATCCTCGGCGTCAGGGCCTCTGGCGATACGCTGATCGAGATGCTGCACGGGCTGTGGTCGGCCATCGGGACGATCAACGGGATCACGGTCCTGCTGGGGGCGAGTGCGACGGCGTTCCTGTTCTGGGTACGCAAGGGGCTGAAGCCGCTGCTGCTGCGCATCGGGCTGGGCAACACGCTTGCCGACATGGGGTCCAAGGCCGGGCCGGTCCTGGCCGTTCTGGTCACGACGCTGGTGGTCTGGGCCTTCGGCCTCGCGGATCGCGGCGTCGATATCGTCGGGACCGTGCCCCGGGCGCTGCCGCCGCTGACGGTACCGGCATTCCAGCCCGGCCTTCTGGCCGCGATGATCGGGCCGGCCATCCTGATCTCGGTCATCGGCTTCGTGGAATCGATCTCGGTCGCGCAGACGCTGGCCGCCAGGCGCCGCCAGCGCATCGACCCGGATCAGGAGCTGATCGGTCTGGGGGCCGCCAACCTTGGTGCTGCGTTCACGGGCGGTTTTCCGGTCACCGGCGGGTTCTCGCGGTCGGTGGTGAACTTCGACGCTGGCGCCCGCACCCCGGCCGCCGGAGCCTATACCGCGGTGGGGCTGGCCATCGCCGCGCTGATGCTGACCCCGGCAATCTATTATCTGCCCAAGGCCACGCTGGCGGCGACGATCATCGTCGCGGTGCTTGGCCTTGTCGATCTCTCGATCCTGAAACGCAGCTGGGTCTATTCCAGGGCCGATTTCGCCGCCGTGACCGCAACGATCCTGCTGACGCTGGGTCTGGGGGTGGAAATCGGCGTTTCGGCGGGGGTTCTGATCTCGATCCTCATCCACCTCTACAAATCCTCGCGCCCGCATATGGCGGTGGTAGGCCAGGTGCCCGGCACCGAACACTATCGAAACGTCAACCGCCATGACGTGACCCTGCATGACGCCATCCTGTCGGTGCGCGTCGATGAAAGCCTGTATTTCGCCAATGCCCGCAATCTCGAAGACCGCATCTATGACATGGTCGCCGAGCGGGAAGACCTGCGGCACGTGATCCTGATGTGCTCGGCGGTAAACGAGATCGACATGAGTGCGCTGGAAAGCCTCGAGGCAATCAACAGGCGGCTGGAATCGCGCGGGATCACGTTCCACCTCAGCGAAGTGAAGGGCCCGGTCATGGACAGGCTCAAGAAATCCCATTTTCTGGATGATCTGACGGGCCGGGTCTTCCTGACACAGCACCGCGCCGTGCAAACGCTATGCAGCGACGCCCCCGGCCCGTCCCATCCGTCCAATGACGGAGTATCGCTGTGAAGCGGCGGTCCTCAATCAGCGGGAACTTCGATCCGGTCGTGGCGCAGAGATGTCCGCCGTCTGATGCGGCTTATCACGACGCGGCTCTTCGGCAAGGCGGGCAGGCTTGACAGGTCGATCGACAAATCCTGGTCGGGCAGGTCGTAGGTGATCGAACCGACAAGGAAATCGCAAAACGCCTTCATCAGCTCGATCGCGATCCATTCGCCCGGGCAGCGGTGACCGGTATCATGGCTGCCGCCGCCCTGCGGAATGAACGTGAAGGCATTGCCGTTCCAATGCTGAAAGCGATCCGGGCGGAATTCACCGGGCGCGTCCCATGTTCGGGGGTCGGAATTCGTCCCGGTAAGGTCAAGCAATATCCTGCGCCCCTGGGGAAAATGATAATCGCGCCACCGGAAATCCTTTGTGGACCAAGCCGCGACGGCAGGAAAAAAGGGGTAGAAGCGCCGAACTTCCTGCACGAACGGCTCCAGATTGCCCTGGTCCTCGCGAAGTTTGTGCTGCCAGTCGCCATGTTCATGTAACGCGTGCGCGGCGCTGGTCATGAACACCGAGACCGCCACGGTCGGACGCAGCACATTCAGCAATTCCACCGCGGCCACGGCAGGGCGCAGCAAGGCGCCGTCGGGGTCGCGCCATGTCGCGATGACGTGGAGGGCGCTTTCCTCTTGCGGCTCAAGGCTGCCGTCGCGCACCTGTCCGACCATCCGCGAGGCCCAGCGTTGAAGGCGATGCCTGGACAGGCGCGCCCGCCAGTGCCTCGGCCCGACCGAACCGGCATTCTGGAAAAGCCCGGTCAGTTGCCGGGTCCGTCGCGCGACATCCGCCGGCGGCAACGGAACCCCGGCCCATGCACAGACCGCTTTTGCAAGGATTTCTCTGGTCTCGTCATAGAGAACAACCCTGTCCATTCCCTCCCAGTCATTCGCACGGGCGTCCAGAAGTTGCCGCATCCTGTCGCGAAGCGCGCCTATCCGTGCGGATGTCATGAGAGACATGAACATCCGCTTCCTGTGCCGATGTGCTTCGCCATCCAGTCCCTGGACACCGCCTTCGCCCAGAAGGGTTTTCTGGATCCGTGCAGGCATGGCGTCTTTCCGCACGAGTTGTTCGTTCCGGTAGAACAGCTCGGCCGCGGCCGGGCCGGTCATGCAGATCGTTCTGCCCAGCAGGATGCGGGTCTCGAAAAGATCGGTTTCAAGCCTGCGACATCTTTCCGCGATGAAAAAGTAAGGGTTCGCCAACAGCGCAAGGGTGCTGTCAAGTTGGCCGTCGGACGGGATTCGTGGCATTGGTCGCCCTCCTCTGATCCGGTTGCTTCGCAGGCTTTTCCCTGCGCGAGACATGGCCGGCCGGCCCTGGACCGGTGCGCCCTTGTCGAAACGCGGAAATGCCGGTGCGGTTCACGGATCTATGACCGCCCGATCCGCTTTTGCGAAGAACCGGATCGGTTGCGGTTCGTTGAAGGGCAGACGTTTCCGAAGAAAGAGGATCCACACGATGAAAATGACAACCGGGATATACGCCGCGCTTTTCGCCCTCGCCGCAGTCGGCGCGCAGGCCAGCCAGCACAGTGCCGGCGCTTCCGACACGGTGACGCCGGGCGATCAGCAGATGGACGGCATGGCAGGCCAGGACGGCATGTCCGGGGATGGCGCGGACAAGGACTGGTCCGGCAAGAAGGACTGGTCCGGCAAGAAGGATCGCTCCGGCAAGAAGGGTCACATGGGCGCCTCGATGATGCCCGCGATGGTCGTCGCCATGATGGACACGAACGGTGATGGTTCGCTGTCCCTTGAAGAGGTTCAGGCCGTCCACGAACGGATGTTCAAGATGGCGGATGCAGATGGCAACGGTCAGGTGAGCCCCAAGGAAATCCGGGACTTCATGATGGGCGGCGGCATGA
>DBFD01000050.1:140214-185397 GCA_002294185.1 Paracoccus sp. UBA889 | reverse complement strand
CATGATGGGCGACGGCATGAATGGCGGCGCGACGGATCAGAAATCCAACTAGGGTTCCGGATCACGCACGGGAAAACGCATCAGCGACCTTTTCCGGCCTTCGGCAATTTCGGCGCCCGCGGACATGACGCGGGCGCTGATCGGTTTCGGCGGCGACCGCGAAGAATGTCGCGGGCACCGCCAACATATCAGCCGTTGATGGTGCGCATCACGTAGAAGATGATCGCCGACAGCAGGGCCGCGGCGGGAACCGTCACCACCCAGGCGGCACCGATGGTCAGAACATGCGCCCGGCGAACCAGCTTGCGACGACGCCGTTCCTCGGGGTTGACCAGCGGCGCGTCCACTGCCAGCCGTGCGATCCGGGCGCGGCGTTCCGCATCCCATTCGCGAAAGAAGCCCACGCCGAAGACCGCGCCCACCGCGATATGGGTCGAACTGACCGGCAGACCCAGCCAGCTGGCGATGATGACGGTAATCGCGGCCGACAGCGCCACGCAATAGGCCCGCATCGGATTCAGCCTGGTGATCTCGCTGCCCACCATGCGGATCAGTTTGGGGCCGAACAGGAACAGCCCGAAGCTGATTCCGAAGGCGCCGATCAGCATGACCCAGATGGGAATGGTGAACGACTGCCCGACGCTGCCCGAGGCGACGGTCTGCACGATCGCGGCCAAGGGACCGACGGCATTGGCCACGTCATTGGCTCCATGCGCGAAACTGAGCAGCGCGGCCGAGACGACCAGCGGGATCGCGAACAGGACCTTCAGCGACTTGTTGCGGTTCTCGAGGCCCCGCGACTGGCGGGCGATCACCGGGATCATCGCCAGCCAGGTCACGATCCCGATGGCCAGCCCGATCACGATCGAAAGACCCAGCGACACGTCGAACAGATGTTTCAGCCCTTTCAGCGCCAGGTAGGCGGCAAAGGTGCCGGCCATGATGCCGACAAGGCCGGGCACCCAGCGGCGTGCGGCCGCAACCTTGTCGGGCTGATGGATGATCCGGGCCTCGATGAACCACAGGAACGCGGCCGCGATCAGCCCGCCCAGCAAGGGCGAGATGACCCAGCTTGCCGCAATCGTGCCGACCAGCATCCAGTTTACGGCGGCAAAACCGGCGGCGGCGATGCCCGCGCCCATGACGCCGCCGACGACGGAATGCGTGGTCGAGACCGGCGCGCCGATCCAGGTGGCCAGGTTCACCCAGAGCGCCGAGGACAGCAGCGCCGCCATCATGGCCCAGATGAAGATCGTGGTATCGCCCAGCACCTCGGGGGCGATAATGCCCTTTGCGATGGTCGAAACGACATCGCCGCCCGCGATCAGCGCGCCGGCGCTTTCGAAAATGGCGGCGATGATGATCGCGCCGCCCATGGTCAGGGCATTGGCACCGACCGCGGGGCCCATGTTGTTTGCGACGTCGTTGGCCCCGATATTCAGCGCCATATAGGCGCCGAAGACCGCCGCCAGCACCACGATCAGGCCCTGACTGGACTGGCCCAGAAACAGTGCTGCGGCCAGTCCGGCCAGCATGATGAAGACCAGCGCGATACCGGGCCCGACAAGCGGGCGCGCGACATAGGCCGTGGCCAGTTCCAGATTCGAGAACCGGCCCAGATCGCGGTCCAGTGTCTCGAGGTGGCGCGCTTCGAAATCCTTGTCGGCCATGCCGTGCCTTTCCGGTTGTCGCGGGCTGCCTAGGGGGCTTTGCGGGCCAGATCAAGCTTGTCGCACCGCCTCAGCCGGTCTTGAGTCGGCTGTCGATCAGCAGGCCCTCTTCGTCGAGGATCGGATGGGCCACGGCGACGAGATGGGCGTTGATCCGCTTGAGGTCGCGCAGGATGTCCAGATGCAGCGACGAGGTCTGCCGGCTCTGCTCGTGGCCCTCACGCAGGCGGATCAGATGCCGCTGCGCCGATTGCCGCTCCATGTTGCGGATATCGACCTTGACCTCCATCAATTGCCGCGCCAGCGCGCGATCGCCGGTCATGAAGACGGTCTGCGCGGTAGAAAGATTTTCCAGTGTCAGAAGGAACAGCGATTCCAGTTCCTTGTAGCCCGCATCGGAGAATCGCAGGCCAAGACCGGAGCGTTTGCGCAATTCCGCCGCGAGATTCCGGTCGATGATGTCGCCGACATGTTCGAGGTTGACCACGTAATCGATGATGTTGAGCGATCGACGCCGCTCTTGTTCGGTCGCGTTTTGCCCCAGGCGGCTGAGATAGGTCTTGACCTCCTGCTGCCGGCGATCGACGCGATCGTCCAGCGCCTTGACCTCGGCCAGCGGTGCCGTGTCGCTGGTCGAAAAGGCGTTATGTGTCTGGACCAGCATCCGCTGGACAATGTCGCCGATCGCCAGGGCCTCGCGGCTGGCGCCCGCCAGCGCCAGCGCCGGGGTTTCCAGCGCGGCCTCGGTCAGCCATCGCGTGCGGTCGGCGTCCTCGTCCGGCTTGTCCGGCAGCAGACGGCTGACGGCGGACCAGATCAGGCCGCTGAACGGCCAGATCACCGCCGCCAGGGCGATATTCAGCAGCAGATGCGCCTCGACCGCAAGGCCGGTCTGCGGCAGCGGCAGGCGTTCCAGCGCCCTGCCGACCGGACCCGCGAAGGGCAGGATCGCCACGCAGCCCAGGGCGCGCACGACAAGGTTTCCGGCGGTCACGCGCCGGGCGGCTGTCCGCGATGCCAGCGTCGCCAGTACCGGCGGGATCGCGCCGCCCAGATTGGCCCCCAGCACCATCGCGACGGTCAGGCCGGGCGACAGCCCCAGTGTCAGGATCAGCATGATCGCCGCCAGCGACGAGGCGCAGACCGCCGCAAGAGCCGCCGCGATGACCACGGCCACGGGCCAGGCACCGTCCAGCATCGTCAGGAAGGCGCCCATCGTCGGAGAATCGCGCAGCGGTGAGGTCGCATTGTTCAGCAGCGTCAGCGACAACAGCATCAGCCCGACGCCGATCAGTGCAAGACCCGTGCCCGAAATGGCCGGCAATCTCTGCCGCCGCATCACATAGCCGATCAGCAACAGCAGCGGCGACAGGGCCTCGATCCCCGTGGCCACGATCCAGGCAGTCAGGGCGGTGCCGACATTCGCGCCCAGAAGGGCGATCTGCGCCATGCGTCCGCGCACCAGATCGCGTTCGACGAAGGATGCGGTCATCAGCGCGGTCGCCGTCGAGGATTGCAGCGCCAGCGTGGCGACGAGGCCAGAGAAGAAGGCGCGCGGGCCGGTGCGCGTGCCCAGTCCCAGCACCATCTTCAGCCGCACGCCGAAGGCGTCGGTCATCCCCTTGCCCACCAGCCGCAGCGCGAACAGCAGCAAGGCGACCGCGCCGGCAAGCCGGAAGAAGACGATGAACGAATCCATCTGCACGAAACCTTTCCTTCGGACCGGCCGGTCGGCGCCGAAACGCGGCGAACGGCCCGTCCGGCAGCAAGTGTCGCCGTTTCGCGCGGCATACGCAATCAACGCCGGATGGCCTGGCGCAGTTTCGGACGGATTGATCCCGACCGCAGGATAGCGGCGGACCGGTTCGGGTCGTGCCGGCACCACGCCGGTATCGTGCCCACGGGATCAGCGGCCGGAACCGCGGCGCCATGCGACCGAAGACGGCCGGACCCGCGCTTGCCGCTAGACCAGCCGCAGCGACGCGGTGAAATCCAGGAAGCTGCGCATCGCAGCGGTCAGCAACCGGCGCGAAGGATAGACCAGCGAAACGGGAACATCGGGCAGGGCATGATCAGGCATCAGCGGCACCAGCGCCCCGGTTTCCAGTTCGTCGCCAAGTGCGAACAGCGGCAGCAACGCGATTCCCCGCCCCTCGATCGCCATCATTCGCAGCAATTCGCTGTTGTTGGAAGCAAAGGCGATCCGGACCCGCTGGTGGATCAGGACCTTGCCCTGTTGCAGCGGCCAGGTGCCGCTGCCGGGCAGGTTCGAGTAGTGCAGGCAGCGGTGCCGGGTCAGATCTGCCGGAACCTCGGGCGCGCCATGTTCGGCGACATAGCCTGGCGACGCGACCATCACGATCCTGGCCTCGTGAAGCTTGCGCGCGGTCAGGGCGGAATCCGGAAGATGGCCGATCCGGATGACCGCATCGAATCCGCCCGCGATGATGTCGGACCGGCCGTCGTCCAGCATCACCTCCAGTTGCACATGGGGATTGCTCTCGATGAAGCGCAGCAGATGCGGCCGCAACACGTTCAGCGTATACACGATGGGAGAGCCGATCTTCAGCGGACCGACGGGATGATCCGACAGGGCGCGCACGGCCTCGCTGGCCTCGTCGAGCCGGGCCAGAACGTCGCGGACGCGGTTGGCATAGCACTGACCGGCGGCGGTCGGCGTCACCGATCGCGTGGTCCGGTGCAGCAGCCGCGCGCCCAGATCCGCCTCCAGATCAGAGACATGCTTGCTGCACAGGCTTTTGGAGATCGACATCCGCCGCGCCGCGGCGGCAAAGCTGCCCTCGTCGATGATCGCGACGAATGTGCGCAGGATGGCGATGTCCATGATCTTGTTCTGCCCCCGATTGCCACATGGTCGAGGCAGACATGTAGAAAGCCGCCCCTGCATCGGCAAGGGCGGCCCTGGATCCGTCTGAAACGGCGATCAGCGGTCGCTGTTGCCGACCGGCGCTGCGTCCGAAGTGGGGAAGCTGGTGACGGTCAGGATCGTGTCGTCGGGAATCCCGCGATGGCTGAGTTCGCGCGACGACAGCACCTCGTCGGCCTTGACCTCGGCGGTCTGGACGGCCTGGGCGGGGCTGGCGGCCGAGCCCGGACGTTCGTTCTGACCGATATTGGCGGCCTGTGCGGCGCCGGTTGCCAGGGTGGCGGCGATCAATGCAACAAAGAATTTTTTCATGGTCATGTCCTTTCGATTGGCGCGGCATCTTCCGCGTCCTCTGCCAGATCAGATAGGCCTCTCCCGTCCGCGGAATTAGGCCCGATCGGTCGCGCTCTGTGTTCGACATTCCTGCACAATCCCGCGGCGGGCCGATGGCGCCCCGGGGCGGGGGCGCGGACAACCGCTGGTTGGGATGCGAAAGATGTTGCCATCCGCACGGCGAGCCATAAGCTCGGTCTCTCGCGCATGGCCGGACCGGCCGCGGAGATCGGGCTGCCGGCCTGCCGCGTCACGAGACGGTTGCACAGAACTGCTAGCGTTCGGCCTGCGCGGGCAACCGATGGGCTGACAGGGAAAAGACGCATGGCCACCATACCTCACGAAAAAGATTTCGACGCCGACCCTATCGGCAGCCGCGACGCGGCGCTGGCGGCGGAATTCGCCGGTGCTTTCGGCGACGCGGCCGCCGCGGCCCAAGTGGTCGCGCTGAACGAGACCTTTGACAGCGGCGCGGGCTTTTCCACCTCGGCGCCGTTCTTTTCGGATGGCTTGGGCGATTACTTCGGCATTGCCGGAACCGTCGCCGATTTCGGCACGGACCCGACGCCTTCGGCGCTGAAGACCTATGCCGGGGCCGATGGCAGCCACCTGACCGGGATGGATCTGGACGGCGAAGGGGCTGTGCTGCCGATCACCGCGGAATGGTCCGGCATCGACATTTCCGGCCTGTCGGATCTGACCTTCCAGGGCAGATTCGCGGAGTTCTTCGACACTCCGGGCGATATCGACGCGGGCGATCTGCTGATGGTGCAGGCGCGCATCGACGGCGGAGCGTGGCAGACTTTGCTGGCTTTCGTCGGCTCGGACTTCACCTCGGGCAGCTTCAACGGCAATTTCCGGCAGGACACCGATCTGGACGGCAGCGGCGACGGCGCCGTGCTGGCCGACGCCTTCCAGCAATTCACCGCCGCCATCGCCGGCACCGGCAGCGTCATGGACCTGCGCTTCACCGCCAGCCTGGACGCGGGCGACGAGGATTTCGCGGTGGACGATTTCCGCGTCATCGGCACCTCGGGCGGCAATGCCGGCCCGGCCGTGATCGCGCGGGCGGGCGATGGGCTGTCGGTATCCGAAGCCGGACCCACCACCGACAGCTTCACGCTGGAACTGGCGACCATGCCCGCGGCGCCGGTCGAGGTCACCATCGAGGCAGCGGACGGGCAAGGCGAGATCAGCCTGGACGGCAGGACCTTCGGCGCCTCCGCAACCGCGATCCTCGGCGGCACCGACCCGGTCGAGGTGATCGTGCGCGCCGTCGACGACACCATCGACGAGGCCGCGACCCATTCCGGGGCGTTGGGTTTCACCGTCGCCAGCGCCGATCCGGCCTATGACGGGCTGACGATCGCGGATCTGAGCGTCGCGGTCGAAGACGACGACACCACGATCACGCGGATTTCAGCCATTCAGGGCAGCGGTGCAGCCACCGGAATGCCCGGCGCGGAGGTCACCGTCGAGGCGGTCGTGACCGGTATCATCACCAACGCCGCCGGCGCGCAGGTCGGCTATTATCTGCAAGAGGAAGACGGCGACAGCGACGGCGACGCCGCGACCTCGGAGGGAATCTATGTCTATTCCGGCCAGCCGGTCGCGGTGGGTCAGCAGCTTCGGCTGACGGCGGATGTGTCGGAATTCTCGGGCCTGACCGAACTGAGCAATGTCCGCGACCTCGCGGTGCTGCAAACCGGCGTTCCGCTGCCCGCCGTCACCCTGATCACGCTGGGGATGAGCGCCGGTTTCGAGGCCTATGAGGGGATGCGGGTCCAGCTTGTCACCGGCTCGGAGGATCCGCTGACGGTGGTCACGAACTTCAATCTCGACCGCTTTGGCGAGATCCAGGTGGCCGAGGGCAATCTGGTCCAGCCGACGCAGATCTACGACGCCCAGACCCAGGCCGCCGAGATCGAGGCGCTGGCCCGCGCAAACGCCGCCGGGCGCCTGACCATCGACGACAGCTCGACCGCGCAGAACCGCGACACGATCACGATGATCGATTCCGGCGACGGCACGCCGCTGACGGCGGCCGATCCGCTGACCGCAGAGGGGCCGACGCTGCGACTGGGCAGCCAGTTGCCCGATGTCACCGGGATCATGGATGAACGCTACGGCGGCTATCGCATCCAGGTGGATGCGCCGCTGCAGGTGATCGCGGACACGGGTCAGCGCCCGGCCGAGCGGCCCGATGTCGGCGGCGACCTTCAGATGGCCAGCTTCAACGTGCTGAACTATTTCACCACGCTGGATGTGGCAGGCGCGGGCACCGGGCCGAACGGCGACCTGGACCCCCGCGGTGCGACCACGGCCGAGGATCTGGTCCGCCAGACCGACAAGCTGGTCGCCGCGATCACCCGGATGGATGCCGAGGTCCTGGCCCTTCAGGAGATCGAGAATAACGGCTTTGGCGAGGAAAGCGCCATCGCCACGCTGGTCGATGCGCTGAACCGGGCCGAGGGCGCGGATGTCTGGGCCTTCGTCGATCCCGGCACCGGCTTCGTGGGCACCGATGCGATCACCACCGGCATCATCTATCGTGCCGATCAGGTTGCGCTGAAAGGCTCGGCCGTGCTGGATTACACCGAATCCACCGCCGCGACGACGTGGGATATCGTCCGCCAGATCCAGGAAAGCACCGGCGATTTCGTCGGCGATTTCGACCGCAACCGCCCCTCGATGGCCGCCAGTTTCGAGGCCGCGGATGGCGGCGGGATCACGGTGGTCGCGAACCACCTCAAATCCAAGGGCGCCAGCGGTCTCGACAGCCTGCTGGACGCGGCGATGGCGGCCGATGTCGATCCCGCGCTGATCGAGGCACTGCGCAACGATCCGAATTTCGATCAGGGCGACGGCCAGGGCTTCTGGAACGGCGTTCGCCAAGAGGCCGCGGCAGAGCTGACGCGCTGGATCGCCACCGATCCGACCGGCGCCGGCAGCATCGAAAACGTGCTGCTGCTGGGTGATCTGAATTCCTACGCCATGGAAGACCCGGTTCAGGCGCTGAAACAGGCCGGTCTGACCGATCTCGCCGGCGCATATCTGGGCCAGGAGGCTTATTCCTACGTCTTCGACGGCCAGCGCGGCACGCTGGATTACGGGCTGGCCTCGCAGGGGTTGCTGGACAATGTCACCGGCGTCGCCGAATGGCATATCAACGCCGACGAGCCCGATCTCTTTTCCTATTCCTCGGCCTTCAACAACGCCGGCTTCTACAATGCCGATCCCTTCGCGGTATCCGATCACGAGCCGATCCTGGTCGGCGTGACGCTGGACAAGCCCGTCCGGACCGTCGTCACGGGCGTCGATTTCGGCGGCGGCTGGCGGTTCTTCGATCGAATCTCCTATTCCGAGGACGGCGAAACCGTCGCCCGCCAGGTCGTGCCACCCATCGCCCGCGGCCTCGACATCAAGGGTTCGGACATCTCCATCTCGGCCGAGGGAACCAGGTTCGGCCTGCTGACTTTCGCCGGCGAGGGGCTGGGCATCTATGCGCCGCTGTCGGATCGGATCTGGAAATCCGAGGCCCACCGCATCGACGGACCCGAGGCGCTGCGTGTCAGCATGGATGACGGCGGCCGCCTGACCGACGCGACCGGAATCGCGCTGGATCTGACGGGTTTCGGCGGCAGGGGCCAGATACGGCTTGCCTTCTACGACGACGGTGCGGCGGTCGACGAAATCCTGCTGAAGCCGGCCGACCGGATCGATTACGAGGCAGCGGCCGCCTTTGACGAGGTGGTCCTGTCGGCGACGGGCAAGCTGGGTTTCGAGATCGCGGGAATCGACATGGCCCGGATCGAGGATGACAGCTTCGATTTCGTCTGACCGGAACCGGAAAACGGCACAGCCGGAGGGCGGATCCTGTCGTGGATACCGGCCTCCGGTTCGCGGGTCCGGCGAGGTTCAGGGACCCGGCGGCGCCCCCGAACTCCCCGGACGCGCGTGCTATTCGGCGGCGATACCGGGCGCCGCCAGATCGTCCAGAACCGCCATCGCGGCCTCGACCCCGCCATCGCGATGCGGCACCCCTGCCTTGCGCAGGCCCAGTTCGACCCCGGTCAGGGTTCCCGCCAGCGTCAGGTCGTTGAAATCGCCCAGATGGCCGATCCGGAACACCTTGTCGGCGACCCTGGACAAGCCGTTGCCCAGCGAGATGTCGTAATGTTTCAGCGCCACCTTGCGGAAGGCATCGGCGCTGTGGCCCTGGGGCATCATCACGGCGGTCAGCACACCGCTTTCCTGCCCCTGCTGGCGGCACAGCACCTCCAGCCCCCAGTGGCGCACCGCCGCGCGGGTCGCCGCGCCGTGCCGTTGATGGCGGGCAAAGACGTTTTCCAGCCCTTCGTCGCGCAGCATCGAGATCGCCTCGTTCAGCCCGAACAGCATGTTCGTCGCCGGCGTATAGGGGAAATAGCCGGTCGCGTTGCTGGCCTTCATGTCGCGCCAATCCCAGTAGGATCGTGGCATCCCGCCCGTCTCGGACACTGCCATCGCCCTGGCGCTGACCGCGTTGAAGGCGATGCCCGGCGGCAGCATCAGCCCCTTCTGCGAACCCGACACCGCCACGTCGACGCCCCATTCGTCAAAGCGGAAATCGATCGAGGCCAGCCCCGAGATCGTATCGACCATCAGCAGCGCCGGATGCCCCGCCGCGTCGATGGCCGCCCGCACCTGCGCGATCGGCGAGACCGAGCCCGTCGAGGTCTCGTTGTGGACGACGCAGACGGCCTTGATCTCGTGCGCCTTGTCCCTGCGCAGATGCGCCTCGATCGCCTCGGGATCGGCGCCGCCGCGCCAGTCGCCCTCGATGAATTCGGGGCGCAGGCCCAGTTTTTCGGCCATCTTCTTCCACATCGCGGCGAAATGACCGGTTTCATACATCAGCACCCGGTCGCCTTTGGCCAGGACATTGACCAGGGCCGCCTCCCATGCGCCGGTGCCCGAACATGGATAGATGACGACATCCTGTGCGGTCTTGAATACCCATTTCATTCCCTCCAGCGCCGCCTGTCCGACAGCGGCGAAATCGGGGCCGCGATGGTCGATCACCTGGGCGGAAATCGCGCGCAACACGCGGTCGGGGACCGGGCTGGGGCCCGGAATCTGCAGAAAATGGCGTCCTGCGCGATGTGACATGCGTTTTCTCCCTTCGCGGCATCCTGCCGCTTCCAAATGCCTTTTTAATTTTGCATTATGTATCCAATTCGGGTAGCCCGAAGTCAATAACCAAGTCGAAAGGGTCGCCCATGCTGGATCAGGCGCTGCGCAGGGAGTTTTCGGGCGAAATCCTGTTCGACACGTTTTCGCGCGGCCGCTATTCCACCGATGCGTCCTTCTACCAGATCATGCCGCAGGGCGTGGCGATCCCGCGCGGGTTTGCGGATGTCGAGGCCGCGCTGGCCGTCGCCCGCGATGCCGATGTGCCGGTCACCGGACGCGGCGGCGGCACCTCGCAATGCGGGCAGACGATCAATTCGGGGCTGATCCTCGACAATTCGGTGCATTTCAACCGCATCCTGGAACTGGATCCCGCGAACCGCCGCGTCGTGGTGGAACCGGGCATCGTTCTGGACGATCTGAACCGGGCGCTGAAACCGCACGGGCTGTGGTTTCCGGTCGATGTCTCGACCGCATCGCGCGCCACGATCGGCGGGATGGCGGCCAACAATTCCTGCGGCGGGCGGTCGCTGCGATACGGCACGATGCGCGACAACGTGATCTCGATCGAGGCGATCATGGCCGACGGCACCCTGGCGCAGTTCGGGCCGGTCGGGCCGAGGGGCGGGCCGTCCGACGCGCTGGTGGATCCGCTTCTGGCGATGGGTCGCGACCATGCGGCGCTGATCGAGGCGCGGATTCCGAAACTGACCCGGCGGGTCGGCGGCTACAACATCGATGCACTGGTGCCCAAGAACCGACCCGTCAACCTGTCCCACCTGCTGGTCGGCAGCGAGGGCACGCTGGCCTATTTCACCCGGATCGAACTGAAGTTGTGGCCGCTGGTTGGCCAGCGCGTGCTGGGCGTGTGCCATTTCCCCAGCTTCTATCAGGCGATGGACGCCACCCAGCATCTGGTTGCGCTGAACCCGCTATCGGTCGAGCTGGTGGACAACACGATGATCGGCCTGTCACGGCAGATCCCGATGTTCCGTCCCACCATCGAGCAATTCGTCAAGGGCGATCCCGCCGCCCTGCTGCTGGTCGAATTCGACGAAGGCGACGCCGCCGCCAATGCCGAAAAGCTGCGGCTGCTGGACGAACGCATGGCCGATCTGGGCTTTGACTGGCGCGCCGAGGGCAAGGGCTGGGGCGGCGTGGTCCCGATCGCCGACCAGCGCCTTCAGGGCCAGATCGCCGAGGTCCGCAAATCCGGGCTGAACATCATGATGTCGATGAAGCAAGAGGGCAAGCCCGTCTCCTTCGTCGAGGATTGCGCCGTCGAACTGCCCGATCTGGCGGAATACACGCGCGAGCTGAGCGCGGTCTTCGAACGCCACGGCACCAGGGGAACGTGGTATGCCCATGCCTCGGTCGGCTGCCTGCATGTGCGGCCGGTGCTGAACCTGAAACTGGACGCCGATGTCAAACGGATGCGCGCGATCGCCGAGGAAGCCTTTGCGCTGGTATCGAAATACAAGGGGTCGCATTCGGGCGAACATGGCGACGGGATCGTGCGGTCGGAATTTCACGAGCGCATGTTCGGGACCGAAATCACCACGCTGTTCCGCGAGGTCAAGGACCGGTTCGACCCGGATCGCCGCTTCAATCCCGGCAAGATCGTCGATGCGCCGAAGATGGATGACCGCCGCCTGTTCCGCTTTACGCCCGGCTATACGGTGGCGCCGCTGAAGACCGAATTCGACTGGTCGGCATGGCCCGGCGCCGGCGGCGGGTTTCAGGGCGCGGTCGAGATGTGCAACAACAACGGCGCCTGCCGCAAGCTGGCGGGCGGGACGATGTGTCCGTCCTATCGCGTCACCCGTCACGAACGCGACGTGACTCGCGGTCGGGCCAACACGCTGCGGCTGGCGATCTCGGGCCAGCTTGGCCCCGATGCGCTGACATCGGACGCGATGGCCGATACGCTGGCCCTGTGCGTGTCCTGCAAGGGCTGCAAGCGCGAATGCCCGACCGGCGTTGACATGGCCCGCATGAAGATCGAGGTTCTCGCCGCCCGCGCCCGCAGCAACGGTCTGACGCTGCATGACCGGCTGGTGGCCTATCTGCCGCGCTATGCGCCGGTGGCCGCGCGGCTGCACTGGCTGATGAACCTGCGCAACCGCCTGCCGCTGCTGGCGCGGCTGATGCAGCGGCCGACCGGCTTTTCCGCCGCGCGCGCCCTGCCCCACTGGTCCGCTCGCCCCTTCCGCGATGCCGAGGCGCAAGGGGCGGATGCCGATATCGTGCTGTTCGCCGATCCGTTCAATCGCTGGTTCGAGCCCGAGAACCTGCGTGCCGCGGTCCGGGTTCTGAACGCGGCCGGCAGGCGCGTGACGGTGGCCCGGCCGCTGGATGGCGGACCGCCGCTGCAATGTGGCCGCACGCTGCTGTCGGCCGGACTGGTCGACGAGGCCCGGACCGAGGCCCGCCGACTGATCGACGCGCTGTTGCCCCATATCCGTGCCGGGCGCAGCATCGTCGGGCTGGAGCCGTCCAGCCTGCTGACGCTGCGCGACGAAATTCCCGCGATGCTGCCGGGCGACGACACGGCACAGATCGCCGGCGCCGCGCTGATGTTCGAGGAATATGTTGCCGCCGAACACGAGGCCGGGCGGTGGAGTCTGCCGCTGCGCCCGCCCGGTGTTCCGGTCCTGCTGCACGGCCATTGCCATCAGAAGGCGTTGGATGTCATGCCCGCGATCCACAAAGCGCTGGCTTTGCTGCCCGAAACCGATATTCAATTGATCGAGACCAGCTGCTGCGGCATGGCCGGATCCTTCGGCTATGGACTGGAAACCGAGGCGATCTCGCGCCAGATGGGGGAACTGAGCCTGTTTCCCGCCATCCGCGCCGCGCCCGGGGATGCGATCATCGTGGCGGACGGCACCTCGTGCCGCCACCAGATCGCGGACGGGACCGGGCGCAGGGCGATTCACGTCGCCCGGCTTTTCGAACTTGCGCTCCAGGAGGCGCGTTGACGATGAACCTTTCCGCGACCCAGTTGAAGCGTCGCCCGCTGCACGAGGAACTGACCGAATCGCTGCGAAAGCTGATCGTGTCGGGCGAGTTGCAGCCCGGCCGCAAAGTGCCCGAAAAGGAATTATGCGAGCTTTACGGCGTCTCGCGGACGCCCCTGCGCGAGGCGCTGAAGGTGCTGGCGACCGACGGGCTGGTCAATCTGGAACCCAATCGCGGCGCCTGGGTCAGCCGCATCACGGTCGAGGAACTGGACGAATTGTTCCCGGTCATGGGCGCGCTGGAGGCGCTGGCGGGCGAACTGGCCTGCAAGCACATTACCGACGACGAGATCGCGCAGGTCCGCGCCCTGCACGACCGGATGTTCGCCCATTACACGGCGCGCGAGCTTGAGGCCTATTTCAAGCTGAACCAGCAGATCCATGAGACGATCCTGGCGGCCGCCCGCAACGCCACGCTGACGGTGCAGTATGGCACCCTGGCAGCGCGGGTGCGACGTGGACGTTACATGGCCAACATGACCCGCGAACGCTGGGATCAGGCCATGAAGGAACACGAGGACATTCTGGACGCACTTCAGGCCCGCGACGGCGGGCGGCTGGCGGTGATCCTGCGCGAGCATATGGAAAAGACCAGCGTGACCCTGCGCGAATGGCTGCTGTCTTCGCCCGACGAGGGTTAGGGCACCCGCATCTTCGAACCCGGGACCATGACCGGCTCTCGGTCCGTCCACGCGGCGTGAACGGATCGCAGGTTTCGGCGGGGCAGCGATAACGGGTCCAATGATCTGGTCTATATGCTGTCCTTGACGCGCTCCCACGTCCGGCCGAGATGGTCGGACATGGCGTCGCCAAGCCGCTTGCCGTCCCGATCCTTCAACGCCGCGACCATCTCTTCGTGATCGGCAACCGCGCCGGCCCATGATTCCGGTTTCTGGTTGCCGATATAGCGGATGCGCTTCAGCCGTGCCTGGATATTGGCCTGCATGTCCTGCAGCGTCGTGTTTTTCGACAGTTCGGCCAGCCGCGAGTGAAATTCCTGGTTCAGCTTGTAATAAGGCAGACGGTCGCGCTGGCGGTAACATTCCATCATCCGCTGGTGCAGATCCACAAGCGCCTGGATCTGTTCGTCGCCGGCCCGCGCACAGGCCAGTTCGCCGGCCAGCCGTTCAAGATGCGCCAGCACCTCCAGCATCGAAAAGACATCCTCGCGCGTCAGCTTGCGCACGATGCTGCCTTTCGACGGGCGAACGATCACCAGCCCCTCGGCGGCGAGTGTGCGCAGGGCTTCGCGGAACGGCGTGCGAGAGACCTCCAGTTCCTCGATCAGACGGGCCTCGTCGATTCGGCTGCCGGGCTCCAGAACGCCCTCGATGATCAGGTCCCGCACCCGACTGACGACCTGATCGTGAAGAGAACGATTTGTGATCGCGATGTTGGCCGTCATCCTGGAACCTTCACCTTTTCCTGAATTTCAAAGGCTTATGAGATCATGGCGCAGTGTAGCAAGAAAAGGATTGCTGGTCGATACCTTGCGCATGTATACAAAATACATCGATCGAATATGCAGTTCTGCATGTTCTGGGAGGAGGAGACAGCACATGAAAACCTTTCGGAAAAGCGCCGCCGGCCTGATGGTTTGCGCCGTGACGATGGCCGCGGCACCGGTCGCGGCCGAGACCTACATCGTGGCGGTGGGGGCCGCCTCGAACAGCTTGCAGGGTCGCAGCGCGGCGAAGTTCGCCGAGGATCTGCAGGCCCGGCTGGGTGATGCCGACAAGGTCGAATTCTATGCCGACGGCCAGCTGGGCGACGAGAAGGAACTGGTCCAGAAGCTGCGGCTGGGCACGGTGCAGTTCACGCTGGTATCGTCGATCATGACCAATTTCTTGCCGGAATTCGCATTGTTCGACATGCCGTTCCTGGTTCGGGACCGGGCCCATCTGAGGGCCATCGACGCCCAGATCATCCAACCCGATTTGGCGCCGAAGCTTGACGAGAAAGGCCTGCACCTGATTTCGACATGGGAGAACGGTTTTCGCCAGATCACCAACAACACGCGGCCGATCAACACCCCCGAGGATCTTGCGGGACTGAAGATCCGCACGCCGTCGTCGGAATGGCGGGTCGCGATGTTCAAGGAATGGGGCGCGAACCCGACGCCGATGGCCTTCTCCGAGGTGTTCGTCGCCCTGCAGACCGGAACGATGGACGGTCAGGAAAACCCTTTGACCAACATCGTCGGCGCGAATTTTCAGGAGGTGCAGAAATATCTCAGCCTCACGGACCACGTCTATTCGCCCACTTATCTGACCAGCGGGGCCGAGACATGGGCGGGCCTGCCCGACGACGTGAAAACGGCCGTGTCCGAAATCGCGGACGAGGTCCAGGATTGGTCGCTCGCCGAGGGCGAGAAGGCGGATGGCACGCTGGTCGAGAAGGTCAAGGCGGCGGGGGTCGAGGTGAACGACGCCGACAAGGCCGCTTTCGTCGCGGCCTCGCAACCGATCTACGATGCTTTCGCTCAGCAGGTTCCGGGTGGGGCCGATCTGGTCTCGAAGGCACAGGCGCTGGCCAAGTAGGACCGCCTCGCGGTCGGCGCGCGGCTGTCGTGCCGACCGTCTCGCGCAGGAGCACCCCATGATTGTCCAGACAGAGAAGATCCTGCTCCGGCTGATCGAGTCGATCTGCCTTGTCCTGTTGGTCGTGCTGGCCGTCGCCGTCGTCTATTCGACCACCATGCGCTATCTGGGCTCGTCACCCTCGTGGTATGACGAGGTCGCAAGCGTGCTGCTGGCATGGCTGACCTATTTCGGCGCCACCTATGCCGTGTTCACGCGGTCGCATATGGGCTTTGCAGGGCTGGTCGCTGCATTGCCGCGCGGGCCTGCCGTGGCGCTGGCCATCCTGTCGGAAATGCTGGTGGTCGCCTTCTTCGCGCTTGTCGCATGGTACGGCTATGCGGTGCTGAGGGTCGCGGCCTTCGATTCGCTGCTCAGCCTGCCATGGCTGACGCTGGATATCGTGCAATCCGTCATCCCGATTTCCGCCGTGCTGATGATCCTTGGCACCCTGATGACGATGCCGCGCGCGATCCGCGATGCGGCACGCGGCATCGACCGCGAACACGCCGAGATCGAACATGCCATCGCCGAGGCCGAGAAGGAAGCCGAGGCCCTGTCCCGCAAGGAGGACAGGCCGTGACCCTGCTTCTGACCACCGCCGCCCTGATCTTGCTGATCCTGATCAACGTGCCCATCGCGATCGCCATCGGCATCGTGTCCGTCGGCGGCTTCTACCTGACCTCGGGCAGCGCCCGTTTCTACGACATGGCGATCGCGCTGTATTCTGGCGCAACCTCGTTTCCGCTGATCGCGATCCCGCTGTTCATCCTGGCGGGCAACCTGATGAACACATCGGGCATCTCGGTCCGGCTGATCAACTTCGTCACCGCGCTGATCGGCTTCGTGCGCGGCGGGCTGGGCATGGTCAATATCGGCGTCTCGATGGTCTTCGCCGAGATTTCGGGATCGGCTGTCGCCGATGTGGCGGCGACCGGCACCGTGCTCATCCCCGAGATGAAGAAACGCGGCTATTCCCGCACGCTGGCGGCGGCGATCACCTCGTCCTCGGCCTCGCTGGCAATCATCATTCCGCCCTCGATCCCGATGATCCTTTACGGCGCCATCGCCGAGACCTCGGTGCTGAAGCTGTTCGTCGCAGGTATCGTTCCCGGCATCCTGGGCGGCGGGCTTTTGATGCTGGTCACCTATATCCTGGCGATCCGCTACGACCTGCCGCGCGCCGAGGGCTTTGATCCGTGTCACGTCTGGAAAAGCTTGAAAGAGGCCTTCTGGGCGCTGACCATGCCGGTCATCATTCTGGGCGGCATCTTCTCGGGCGTGGTGACGGCGACCGAGGGGGCCGGACTGGCCGTTCTTGCCGCGCTGATCATCGGCATCTTCATCTATCGCGATCTGGACCTGAAAAGGTTGCGCAGCACGATGCTGGAAGGGGTCAGCCAGACCGGCGTGGTCATGCTGCTGGTCGCCACCTCGGCGGCATTGGGGCTGTTTCTGACCCAGGCGCAGGTGCCACAGCAACTGGCGGCGCAGATCACGCAGATGACGACAAATCCGCTGATCGTTCTGGCGCTGCTGAACCTGCTGCTGCTGGTGCTGGGGATGTTTTTGCATGGCGCGGCCGCGATCATCCTCGTCGTGCCCGTGGTCATGCCGCTGGTCAACGCCGTGGGGATCGATCCGGTCCATTTCGGCATCATGGTGACGCTGAACCTTGCCATCGGCCAGCAGACGCCGCCGGTCGCATCGGTCCTGATCACCTCCTGCTCGATCGCCAGGTCTGGCATCTGGGAAACCTCGCGCACGAACCTGCCCTTCATCGGCGTGCTGGCCTTCGTCCTGCTGCTGGTCACCTATGTCCCGTCGGTATCGCTGGCCCTGACAGAGTATATCAAATGACCTCCGCAATCCTGCAGACCGGCCGGCCGCGCTGGTCACCTTCGGACTGGCCCATCGCCGCCGCGATGATCCCGTTTCCCGCGACGCTGCCGGACGGGCGATCGGTGCAGGAGGCGGGCCCCGTTGCCTGGGCGGCCAGCCTGTCCGAGGTCGCGGACGCAGGCTTCGTCGCCGTCGATCCGACGGATTCGTGGCTGCGCGTTGCCGATCTGGAGGCGCCCATGCGCGCCGAGTTCATGGCGATCTGCCGCGGTCTTGGTCTGGCTGTGCCCGCCATCTCGACCGCGCGCCGCAGCGTGATCGACCCCGATCACGGTGACGCGAATCTGGCCTATTGCCACCGCGTCATCGACACGGCGGCGGAACTGGGCGCGGGCTGGGTCAGTATCGGCCTGTTCGGCCCGCTGACACGGGCGCAGCAGGACGCGACATGGTTCTGGACCCAGCCCGGCCCCCGCAACCCGGCCGATCCCGAAACCTACCGGCTGGCGCTGGATCGTGTGCGCGAGCTGGCGGGTCACGCCGGGCGCAGCGGCATCCAGCTGTCGCTGGAGATGTATGAGGATACCTATCTGGGCACCGGCGAAGGCGCCGCGCGCTTCATGACCGATCTCGATCATCCGGCCGCGAGGCTGAACATCGACATCGGAAATCTGGTCCGCCTGCATCGCCCGGTCGAGCCCTGGACCCGGATGATCGCGCGATGCGCCCCCTTCGCGGGCTATTGGCATGTCAAGAACTACTACCGCATGGAAGACAGCGCCACCGGTCGGGCCATGAGCCATCCGGCGCCGTTGCTGGGCGGCACGATCAACTGGCGGGCGGCAATCAACATGGCGCTGGATCTGGGTTTCGACAGCCCGTTTCTGGTCGAACATTACGGCGGCGACGGGCTTTGGATCTGCGCACGCAACCGGGATTATATCCGCGACATTCTGACCGAGAGGAGGCGCCGCGATGACAAGGATCTTTGACGACCCCGAAGACTTCGCGGCAACCGCGCTGGCAGGTTTCTGTTCGGCCAATCGCGACCGCGTGGCGGCGGTGCCGCATGGCGCGGTGCGGGCCGCGCCGGGCGCCGAGGGCAAGGTGGCGCTGGTGATCGGCGGCGGCTCCGGCCATTACCCGGCCTTTCTGGGATATGTGGGCGCCGGCCTTGCCGATGCCGCGGTCGCCGGCGACGTCTTCGCCTCGCCCTCGACCAGCGCCGTGGCGGGCGTGGCGCGCGCTGCCGATCGTGGCGGCGGCGTGATCCTGGGCTTTGGGAATTATGCGGGCGATGTGCTGAATTTCGGCGCCGCCGCCCGGCGGTTGCAGGACGAGGGCATCGACGCGCGCATCCTTGCCGTCACCGACGACGTGGCCAGCGCCCCCGCGGATCAGCGCGACAAGCGGCGCGGCGTGGCGGGCGATCTTCCGGTCTTCAAGATCGCGGGGGCGGCCGCGGAGGAAGGCATGGATATCGACGCCGTGGTTTCCGTGGCACAGGCCGCGAATGCCGCCACGGTCTCGTTCGGCATGGCCTTCGCCGGCTGCACGCTGCCGGGTCAACCAGGGCCGCTGTTCACCGTCGATGACGGTTTCGTGGCCCTTGGCCTCGGCATCCACGGAGAACCCGGCACCCGCACCGAAGCCATGGTTGCGGCGGCCGATCTGGCCCGGATGCTGCTGACGCCGCTGCTGGCCGAACGCCCGGACGGGCATGACGGGCGCGTCGCCGTCGTCCTGAACGGGCTGGGTTCGACCAAATACGAAGAACTGTTCGTGATCTGGCATCATCTCTCGGGCCTGATGCAGCAAGAAGGGCTGGCCATCGTCGAACCCGAGGTCGGCGAATTCGTGACCAGCCTCGACATGGCCGGCTGTTCGCTGTCGATCACCTGGCTGGACGATGATCTGGAACGGCTGTGGCGCGCCCCGGCCGACGCCCCGGCCTTTCGCAAGGGCGCGGTCGAACCGCGTCGTGCCGAGGCGCCGGTTGTCGCCGACATTATGCGCGAGATTCCGCAGGGCGGGACCGCATCGCGGGGCACGGCCGTCTGCATAGCCGACCTGATCGAGGCGCTGGCCGCGTCTCTGGCCGAAGCGGAAGAAATGCTGGGCCGCATCGACGCGCAGGCCGGCGACGGCGATCACGGGCAGGGCATGGCGCGCGGGTCGCGGGCCGCGGCCAGCGCCGCGCGCCACGCCGCGGCTTCCGGTGCCGGCGCCGCCACGACACTGGGCCTTGCCGGCGACGCCTGGGCGGATCGCGCCGGCGGCACGTCGGGGGCGCTGTGGGGCGTGGCCTTGCGGGCCTGGGGCTCTGCCCTTGGCGATGCGGATGCGGCCCGCGCGGCCGATGTGGGCCGGGGCGCCGAGGCCGCGCTGACGGCGATCACCGATCTGGGCGGGGCCCGGCCGGGCGACAAGACGCTGGTCGACGCCATGGTGCCCTTCGTCGAGGCTTTGGGCGCCGGCATCACGGCAGGGCTGGACCTTGCCCAAGCATGGTCGAAGGCGGCGGACCGCGCAACCCTTGCCGCCGAGGGCACTGCGAAGCTGCGCCCAAGGCTGGGCCGCGCGCGTCCGCTGGCCGAACGCAGCCTGGGTCATCCCGACGCGGGCGCAACCTCGCTGGCGCTGTGTGCAAGGGTCGTCGCGGACCGGCTTTCGACCCGCCGTCGGCAAGTCTGACAGCGACGGAAAGACAGGGATCGGGCCGGCGCCCGTGGCGGCCCCTGCGAAGACGACATCCGCGCGCGGTGAAACGCGCGTCAACATGAGAAGGGGCCGAAGATGCGGCTGGCATTGGCGATCGGAGATGCGGGGGGCGTGGGGCCGGAACTGGCCGCGAAACTGTTGACCCACCAGGACATGCGGGATCGGGACGTGATCGTGCTGGGCGACGCGCGGCTGCTGGGCTTGGGCGCGCGGCACGGGGGCCTCGACCTTGATCTGCCGACTGTCGCGGCGGCGGACCTGCCCGATCGACTGCCCGCGGGAAAGGTCATGGTCGATCTGGGGAATTGTCCGCCGGGCGATCTGACGCTGGGGCGCTCGAGCCAAGGGGCCGGGGCGGCCTCGCTGCAGAATTTCGCCGCGGCCCTGCGTCTGGCGCAGGCGGGCGTGGCGGATGCGGCGATGTTCACGCCCTTCAACAAGCATTCGATGCGACTGGCGCGGCCCGCCTATGTCGATGAGATCGGTTTTATCGACGCGACGCTGGGGGCGGATCGCAGCGGGCGCGAATTCAACGTGCTGGAAGAGGTGTGGAACGCCCGCGTCACCTCTCATATTCCGCTGCGCGAGGTTGCGGCCAGCCTCAGCGCCGAGCGCATCCTGTCCAGCATCCGCCTGACCGTCACGGTGATGGAGGGCGCCGGAAAGCCGGCCCCGCGCATCGGCGTCGCCGCGCTGAACCCCCATGCGGGCGACGGACGCAATTTCGGCGAAGAGGACGAGGATATCATCGCCCCCGCCATCGAGGCGGCGCGGGCCGAGGGGCTGGATGTCGCCGGTCCGATACCGTCGGACACAGTGTTCGTGCGGGCGACGCGGGGCGAATTCGATGCGGTGCTGACGATGTATCATGACCAGGGCCAGATCGCGATGAAGCTGATGGGCTTTGATCGTGGCGTGACCCTGATCGCGGGCTACGGCTTTCCGATCGTGACCCCCGCGCATGGCACCGCCTACGACATCGCCGGACGCGGCAAGGCCGATCTTGGGGCGACGCTGGCAGCGGCGCGGCTCGGCCTGGCGCTGGCCAGGTTGAATCCCGGCCGTTCCGGCACAGGCCACCTCGCCGACAATTGGGCGACCGACCCCGTACGCTGACGGCGGAAGCCTGCGCTGACCAGGCCGAACCAACCGTTTCCCTGCGGCTCATCCGTCACGGCGATGAAGAACGCGCCGATACCGTGGCCTGTCAGGCCACGGCAAGGACGCGGAACTTCGCAGCAGGGACGGCCGGTAGCGCCAGCGATCCGATGCCGCCGCAGCACCGCGAACTGCCGGGAATGCGCTTGGGCGACAGGGCCTCGACAGGGACCTCAGCATCGCCGGAGCCCGCTTGCGCGCGCCTGCTTGAAGGCGGCACCGACGCGATCCATTCTTGCCTTCTCACGTCAAATGTCTTAGATAATTTGTATTAACAAATTTTCCGGAGCTGGCGTGTCCCTTCCACCATCCAAGGCCATGGCCCGGATCGAGCCCGCATTGACGCGGGGACGGGCCAGTCTGGTCGGGCGTCATGCGGTCGCGCAGCTGATGCTGTGGTCGGGGCTTTACTACCTTTTTCCAGCACTGACGGGGCGTATCCTGGCCGAGACGGGGTGGTCGGCAAGCATCCTCACCGCGTCCTATACGGCCGGTTTCCTGCTCTGGGCGTTTTCCTCGCCGCTGGTGGGTCGGACGATCGACATCGGTCATGGAATAGTGGCGATGCGCTGCGGAGCGCTGGTCGGTGCCAGCCTGCTCGTGGCCATGTCGCAAGCACAGACGCTTGCCGTTTTTGCCCCGCTGATGGTGCTGCTGGGGGCGTCGATGGCAGCCACCCTCTATGATCCGTGCTTCGCCATCCTGCTGCGTCGGTTCGGCGCCTCCGCAGCCAGTCCGGTCGCGACCGTGACCCTGGTGGCCGGGTTCGCCACGCTTCTGACCTTTCCGATGGTGGGGTGGCTGCTGCAAGTCACGGACTGGCGCACGGTAATGCTTGCCGCTGCGGCCCTGGTCCTGGCTGCGGCGGTGCTGATACCGTCCGAAGGCGCGGCCCGCCCGGCGGACCGGTCGCGCCATGACATGCCCCGCGGTCGCGCCTCGCCGACGGTGCTGCTGATCGGGCTGTCCTTCGCCACGCTGATGTTCAGCCACGCGGCCCTGCTGTTCATCCTGCCCCTGCATCTGCGAAAACTGCCCGAAACCGCCGATTTCGCGCTGATCCTTCCGGCGCTGCTGGGCCCTGCGCAGATTTTCGGACGGCTGGTCTGCGCGCCACTGATCCGGCTTTTCGATCCTGTTCTGCTGGCGCGCAGCGTTTTTGGCGTGATGCTGTTGCCGCCGCTCGCGCTGCTCGTCGTACCCTATCAGGCGACAACCATCCTGCCGATCCTGCTGCTTCAGGGGGCGGGCTACGGGATGCATACGATTCTGCGGCCGGTTCTGACGCGGAACCATGTGCCGCCGTTCAGGCTGGGCCGCGATCTGGGCCTGATCGCCATGATCGGGCTGGTGATGATGGCGCTTGGACCGGCGGCCGGCGGGGTCGTATGGCAAGGGGCGGGCTTTCAGGTTCTGGCGTGGCTGTTGCTGGCGATGAATCTGGTCGGTGTCCTGCTGTTGTTCCCGCTTCCGCGACGGGCAGAGCGGTGACGATGGCAAACGAAATCGGCATGGTGGTCGCAGGCGGGGCGCTGACCCGGTTCGGCCGCCGCAAGGATGGCAGCAGCTTTCGCGACTGGGCGCGGCAGGCTTTCGCGGCGGCCCTGCGCGATGCGGGCCTGCAGCGCCGCGATATCGACGCGCTGATCGTCGCCTCGGAAAGCGATTTCCTTACCCTGCAACTGAACCCCGCCAGCCTCTTGGCGGATGAGCTGGGTCTTTTCGGTATCCGCGTGATGCGGGCAGAGGGCGGCGGCGCGTCGGGCCAGGTTGCTGTCCAGGCCGGGGCGGCGCTGGTCTCCTCGGGTCAGGCGCGGCGCGTGGCCGTGCTGGGATTGGAGCCTGCGGCCGCCCATCTTTCGGGCGCGGATGTCGCCGCGCTTTATTCTCTGTCCTTCGACGCCTGGACAGACGGCATGACGGGGATCGATTCAACCTCGATCTATGCCATGTCGGCCCTGGCCTTCATGCGCCGCACGGATGCAACCGTCAGCGATTTTGCCCGCGTCGCGGTGCGAAACAGGCAGAATGCGCGGCACAATCCCAATGCGCATCTGCCGCTGGACATCGCGCCGGAGGATGTCGCGGCATCGACGATGATCGCCGCGCCCTATCGGCGGCTGGACTGCTCTCCCCTCAGCGATGGGGCAGCCTGCGTGATCCTGTCTCAGCCCGGCAACCTGCCGGGAACCGGCAAGGGCCGCGCCCGGATCGTCGGCATGGGTTCGGCCAATGACCGGGTTCGCCTGGCCGAACGCGCCGATCCGGGCACATTCGCCGCCAAGCGCCTGGCCGCTCAGCAGGCCTATTCGCACGCCGGGATCACACCGGCGCAGATCGGGCTGGCCGAGGTCTATGACAGCTATTCCGGCGCGCAGCTGCAAGCGCTGGAGGCGTTGGGCCTGGCGGATGACGTCGTTGCCGCAGAACGACGCGGCGTGTTCGACGCGACGGGCACGGTGCCGACCAATCTGTCGGGCGGCCTGCTTGGGCAGGGGGCGCCGGTGGGCGCGACCGGCGTGGCGCAAATCGTGTCCTGCGCGCACCAGCTGGAGGGGCGCTATGCGGGTCTCGGGCCGCGGATTACCCCGCGTTTCGCGCTGGCCGATACCCATGGCGGCATCGCGACCTTGTGCGCCGTGACCATTCTGGGAGGCGTGGAATGAGATTTTCGATAGCCCTGGACTACACGCTGCCCGAGGGCGGGATGGCCCCGTATTTCGACGCATTGCGTGCCGGCGTCGCCCTGGCGTCGCGTTGCAAGGGATGCGGACGGATCAGCTTTCCGCCGCGGCTGGTTTGCGCGGAGTGCGGTGCAGAGGCGCATGACTGGGCGCGTCTGTCCGGTCGCGCCCGCGTGGTTCTGCGCACCGACGCCCTGGCGGCGGCCTTTGCGCTGGCGCGGTTCGAGGGTGCGGATGGCGCGACGACGGTCGCCCTGGGCAATCCCGAGGCAAGGGGCGAAACGGGACAGCTGATGGCGCCGAACGGGCCTCGGCCCGGCCTTTGGCTGCGGCTGAATGAACGGGAGACGGACCATGCTTGAGACCTGGACAGAGGCGCAACTTGCCGAGATCGGGCTGCGCCGTGACGGCGAGGCCGTGACGATCGACATTCCGGCGGATGCAAACATCTTTTCCATGACGCTGGGCCGGCAGCTGGGACCGGAGGGCGCGGACAGGCCGGCCATGCTGTTCGAACGGCCGGACGGCCGCCTTGAAACCTGGAGCTTCGCCCAGATCGACGCGGCCGCAACGACCCTTGCCGCGCATCTGCGAGGACTGGGTTATGGCCGCGGCGATCTGGTCGGTCTTCATACCGGGATGCGCCCCGAAACGGCCATCGGGCATATGGCCGTGTGCAAGCTGGGCGGAACGGCGGTGACGCTGTCGCAGCTTTACGGGTCGGATGCCCTGGCCCATGCGCTGAATGATTGCGAGGCGCGCTGTCTTGTGACCACCGAAGCCGCCTGGGCCAGCCTGCGGGACGAAGCAGGGCGGTTCGGGTATCTGACCGATATCCTCGTCTCCGAAAGCGCGGGGACGGAGCCCGATCTGCGGGCCATTCTGGACAGCGCCGCCCCGCCCGGATTCGAACCGGACTATACCGGGCCCGATGATCCCGCCTTGCTGATGTATACGTCGGGATCGACCGGGATGCCCAAGGGCATCCTGCACGGGCACCGGATCCTGGCCGCCTATCGCCCCTCGATCAACCTGTTCTACAACCTGTCGTTGCAGGACGCGGACGCGGTGTTCTGGTCGCCCTCGGATTGGGCATGGGTCGGCGGCTTGCTGGACATGATGATGCCCGCATGGCTGGCCGGGCGGCCGATCGTCACCTCGGAAGCGCGCTTCACGGCAGAATGGGCCTATGAATTCATGGCCCGCCACAAGGTGACGCATGTCTTCCTGGCGCCCACGGCGGTCAAGCGTCTGGCGCAGACGGCCCAGCCGCGCGACAGCCATGATCTGTCGCTGCGGGTGATCTGCACCGGGGGCGAGGCCCTGGCGGCGGATACCCTCGTCTGGGCCGAGGACAGGCTGGGCGTGGTCTGCAACGAGTTCTACGGCATGACCGAGGTGAACCATCTGATCGGCAATTGTTCGCGGCTTTATCCGCGAAGACCCGGATCCATGGGCGTGGCCTATCCCGGCCACGACGTGCGGCTGGTCGATGCCGAAGGAATCGAGGTGGCGGACGGAGAGCCGGGCGAAATCGTGACGCCTGCGACATCGCCGACGCGATTTCTTGGCTATCTGAACAATGCCGGGAAAGAGGCCGAATTGCGGCTGGGCGACTGGCTGCGCACCCATGATCTGGCGGTGCGCGATGCGGACGGGTATTTCTGGTACAAGGGCCGGTCGGACGACCTGATCAAATCGTCGGGATTCCGCATCGGCCCGACCGAGATCGAGGAATGCCTGCTGTCACACCCCGCCGTGGCCGAAGCCGGCGTGATCGGCAAGCCGGATGCCCAGCGTGGCACGATCGTCAAGGCCTTCGTGCGTCTGGCCTCGGGATTCATCGGCGATGCGTCGCTGACCGAGGAATTGCGCGCCCATGTCCGCAACAAGCTCGCATCTTACAAGGCGCCACGAGAGATCGACTATGTGGACGAATTCCCGATGACCTCGTCGGGCAAGATCAACCGAAAGGCCCTGCGGCAGGCAGAAGGTAATTGACCTGACTAATTTGTATCTACTAATATGTAGAGGCAAGCGAGGGATGGCAGATGAAATTCGGCGTTCATGCGGGATTGTGGATGAAAGCGTGGCAGGACGACCCCTTGCCGATTCTCGACATCGCGGCCGATCTGGGCTTTGACGGGGTCGAGCTTTCGTTGCTGGGGATCGGAATGGACCGCGCCAGCGGCATCGGCAAGGCTGCCGCCGCACGCGGGCTGGACCTGACCTGTTCGACCGGCCTGGGCGCCGAGGCTGACCCGACATCGCCGCAGGTCGCCGTGCGCGAACGGGCCGTTGCCGTCCTGACCGAGGCCATCGAAATCACCGCTGCCCTGGGGGCAAGATCGCTGGCCGGTGTCGTTGCCGCGCCATGGGGCGTCTTTGCGCCGGGCGATTCGGATCGGGCCGACCGATCGGCACGGACCCTGGCCCGGATCGAACCGGTGCTTGCGCAGAATGGCGTGACCCTGGGGATCGAGGCCGTGAACCGGTTCGAAACCGATCTGACCAGCACCGCCGCCGATGCCACGGCGATTGCCCGCGCCACCGGGGCCGCGCATGTGGGCGTTCTGCTGGATACGTTTCACATGAACATCGAGGAGAAGGATCCGGCCGCCGCGATCCGCGCCACCGGCGACGCCCTGGTGCATTTTCATGTCTCGGACAACGACAGGGGTGTGCCGGGCTCGGGTCATTTCGATTTTGAACATTGTGCCACGGCGCTGTCGGATATCGGCTATGACGGCTGGATCACCGCGGAAATGTTCGTGATGCCGTCCAACCCGAACAGCGCGGATGTGAAGGTCTGGCGCGCGATCGAGCCCGACCCGACCGAGGCCGCGCGGCAGACGCTGGACTTCATGCAGCGGGTCTTTGCGCGATGACCGGGCCCGAATTCTTCTTGGCGCTTCAGGCCCGGATCGCGGTCCATGCCGATGCGCTGAACCGGCTGGATGCAGCCTTGGGAGACGGCGATCATGGCGCGACCATGCTGCGCGGCCTGACCCGCGCGGCGCAGGCCGACAGGGGCGCGCAGGCCAAGGCGTTCATGCGGGCGTCGGGTGGTGCATCGGGGACGTTGTTCGGGCTGATCCTGATCGAGATCGAACGGCATCTGAACGAAAACGCCGCGTTGGGCGAGGGCCTGCAACGCGCCTGCGAGCGGATCAAGGATCTGGGTCAGGTGACCACGGGCGACAAGAGCATGATCGACGCGCTGGCGCCGGCGGCGCACGCGCTGGCGGAGGGCACGGTGCAGGATGCCGTCGATGCCGCCGTCGCCGGTCGCGACCGCACCCGCGACCTGAGCGCACGCAGGGGCCGCGCGCAATATGTCGAGAATGGCGGACGCGGCCATGTCGATCCCGGCGCGGTGTCGGTCGTGATCATCCTTGAAACCCTGGCAGGCAAGGAAAGCGCGCTGTGAAAAAGCTGATGAACGCGGCGGAAAGCATCGTCGACGACATGATCGACGGCTATGTGTCGGCTTTCGAACAGGTCGTCCGGGGCCATCAGGATCCCCGCATCGTGGTGCGGGCGAAGGGCCGCAAGGATCCCGATCGAAAGGTGACGCTGCTGATCGGCAATGGTTCGGGGCACGAACCGATTGCCATGGGGTTCGTCGGGGCGGGCCTTCTGGATGCCAATGTGGTCGGCGACGTGTTCGCCGCGCCCTCGGCCGATCTGATCCTTGACGGCATCCGCGAGGTATCGGGCAAGGCGGGCTGCATCCTTCTGATCTCGCAGCATTCCGGCGACATGATCAACGGCCGCGCGGCAGTGATGCTGGCCGAGGAAGAGCGGCTGAGGGTCCGCGCCCTGCCCATGTATGACGACATCTCGTCCGCACCGCGCGACCGCATCCAGGATCGTCGCGGCGCCCCCGGCACCATGTTCATCTACAAGATCCTCGGCGCCGCGGCCGAGGCAGGAATGCCGCTGGACGATTTGATGACCTTGGGCCGGGCCGTCCGCGCGCGCACCGTGACCCTGGCCGCGGCGCTGTCGCCGGGCATCTCGCCGCTGACCGGCCAGCCGATGTTCGACCTGCCCGACGACGAAATCTATCTGGGCATGGGGGTGCATGGCGAACCGGGGATCGGGCGGACGGGGGTCGGCCCGGTACGCGATCTCGTCACGCTGATCGTCGACAAGCTGCTGGGGGATTACCCGATCGCGTCAGGCGGACAGGCCGCCGTGATCGTCAATGGCATGGGCGGCACCACGCTGATGGAGCTTCTGACCGTCTGGAACGAGACCCGACACGCGCTGGCCGCGCGCGGCATCGCGGCGGTCGCGCCCATGATCGGATCCTTCGTGACGACGCAGGAAATGGGCGGCTTTTCGATTTCGCTGCTCGAGCCTGCGGGCGACATGCTGCGGCTGTGGACCGCGCCCTCGGATACGCCGTTCTTTCCGTCCATCCGGCATGCTGAAAAGGAGAAAAGCCAGTGACCCGTTCCGAACCACTGAGCATGCGTCCGATCCGCGGAGTTGCCGTCGATCAGGGCAGCGGGCTGGCCCGGATGCTGCGCCAGGCACGCGGTGCCAAGGCCGGGAAAGGCGACCTGTTGCTGTTCAAGCGACTGGTGGCCGAGCAGCTCAGCCCCGAGGCCAGCACCTTGCTGGTCGATGCGAATTACGGTCGCGAATTGCTGCCCTCGATCGCGCCGGGCTGTGAAAGCATGCTGGCCTACGAGGCCGATGTCTATCGCATCGCGGACGAGGACCGGATGACGGTTCTGCCCGAAGACCTCAGGATCGCGGATTATCCGGGGCTGGGGGTCCGGGTGCTGAAGTTCTTTCTGTATTTTGCCCCCAACGACCCGACCCCGATCAATGCGCAGAAATTCGAACGGGTGCGCCGGATCGGCGCGGAATGCCGCGAACACGGCATCACCTTCCTGTTCGAGCCGATCGTCTATGACCGCGCCGTGCCCGACGAGGACGGCGCGGAATTCGCCCGGCTGAAGCCCCGACTCGTGACCGAGGCGACCCGGCTTTTCGCCGCGCCGGAATTCGGGATCGATATCCTCAAGGTCCAGATTCCGCTGAACCTGTCCCATGTCGAGGGTTTCGGCACCCCGACGATGACCCGCCCCGAGGCCGCCGCCGCCCTGCGCCACGCCGCCGAGGCCGCCGGGGACATTCCGCTTTTGTATCTGTCCGCAGGGGTCACGTTCGAACGGTTCGAATCCTCGCTGAAGCTGGCTGTCGAATCGGGCGCGGGATTCGCCGGTTTCATGTGCGGTCGCGCGATCTGGAACGACGCCATCGCCATCTTCGGCAATGACGGACCCACCGCCGCCGAAGCCTGGCTTGCCGATGAAGGTCGCCGTCGTCTGGCACGCCTCTCCGAGGCCGTCGCATGAACCTGATCCCCCGCCTTCCCGCGGTCCGGACCTTCCTGTCGCGCGTTCAACCCCTGCGTATCGACGGGGCCGAGGTCGCGGGCTCGTCCGAACTTGATGTGTTCGACCCGTCAAGCGGGGCGGTCTTGTGCCGGATCGCGTCGGCGGAGCCCGCGCAGATCGACATGGCGGTGGCTGCCGCGCGCGCCGCGCTTGGAGGGCCGTGGACGCGACTGACGCCGCATGATCGCGGGCGGCTGATCTGGAAACTGGCCGACGCGATCGAGGAGCGCAAGGATGTCTTCGGTCAGCTTGACGCGCTGGACAATGGCAAGCCCTTCGCGATCGCGCGCGATGTCGACGCGGTCTGGTCGGCGCGGCATTTCCGCTATTTCGCGGGCTGGCCCGACAAGATCGAAGGCGCCACGATCCCCGTATCCACCCCCAGTCGCCGGAACCACACGCGGATCGAGCCGATGGGCGTCTGCGGGCTGATCACACCTTGGAACTACCCGACGCTGATGGTCGCGTGGAAGCTGGCCCCGGCCCTGGCGACGGGCAACACCATCGTGTTGAAGCCCGCCGAACAAACCCCGCTCAGCGCCCTGTATCTGGCCGATCTGGCACTGGAGGTCGGGTTTCCGCCCGGTGTGCTGAACGTCGTTCCGGGATCGGGCCGCGATGCCGGCGCCGCGCTTGCGTCACATCCCGGCGTCGACAAGATCGGGTTTACGGGATCGACGGCAACCGGGCGCGAGATCGTCAGGGCTTCGGCAGGGAACCTCAAGAAGGTCTCGCTTGAACTGGGTGGCAAGGCCGCCAACATCATCTTCGCCGACGCGGATCTGGAACTTGCGATCCCGGGCGCGTTCTGGGCCCTTTT
Organism: Paracoccus sp. UBA889; assembly: GCA_002294185.1. GTDB lineage: Bacteria > Pseudomonadota > Alphaproteobacteria > Rhodobacterales > Rhodobacteraceae > Paracoccus. The sequence continues at coordinate 155,094 of DBFD01000050.1, read as the reverse complement.
CGGCAATAACGGTCAATCCTGCACCGCCGGCGCCCGGCTGTTCGTGCATCGCAGCCTGCATGATCGGGTGCTGGAGGGGCTGCGCAAGCTGGCTGACGGGCTGTCGATCGGGCCGGGGATGGATGCCAGGGGCCACGATCTTGGACCGGTGATTTCGCGTCCGCAGATGGACAAGGTTCTGGGCTATATCGCCGATGGGCGCGATGCCGGCGCCGAATGCGTGGCCGGTGGCGCGCGGCGGGGCGACGCCGGATGGTTCGTGCAGCCCACGATCCTGACCGGGGTTCGCGACGATATGCGCATTGCGCGCGAGGAAATCTTTGGCCCGGTCCTGTCTGTCCTGACCTTCGATGACGAGGACGAGGTGCTGGCCCGTGCGAACGATACCGAATATGGCCTTGCGGCGGGTTGCTGGACGCGGGACGCTGGACGTGTGGCAAGAATGGGCGCGGGCCTGCATGCCGGAACGGTCTGGATCAATTGCTGGGGCGATACCGACGCGGCCTCGCCCTTTGGCGGCATGGGCCAAAGCGGATATGGCCGCGAGATGGGGCGCGACGCACTGGCGCTTTACAGCCAGACGAAATCGGTTTGGCAAGGCGTGTAGCCGCGACGGTGCAACGGAAAGTGCTGCCATCGCAAGGAGAGGATGACACATGGCCGAGCAGAATGTGCCGCGATATCAGACCATCCACGAAGAGATACTGGCACGGTTGAAGCAGGGGCTGTATTCGGTCGGCACACGGTTGCCCTCGGAAGAAGCGCTTGCGAAATCATTCGGTGTCAGTCGGGTGACGGTGCGCCGCTCGCTCGAGATGTTGGTCAGCGCGGGTTACCTGATTTCACGGCAAGGCAGCGGCTACACGGTCAGCACCCTGTCGCCGCCATCGACGACCTGCCTGATCTCGTTTACCGATGCGATCCTGAAAAGCGGCCGCGTGCCGGGTGCGCGACTGATCGGGATCGACCGCTTCGACGGCGACGCGCCCGCGACGGTGCAGGCCCTGTTCGACGAGCCGGTCGTCCGGATCCAGCGGCTGCGCATGGTGGACGGGCAACCGCGGATGCTTGTGAACACCTGGGTGCCGACCCGCCTGGTGCCGGATTTGTCCGATGCGGATTTCCCCGAGGATGGGCCGAACCAGTCGATCCTGCGGATCCTGGTCCGGCGCTTCGGCCTGGAATGGGGCAGCGCATGCGAGACGATCCGCCCCCAGCTGGCCTCGGACGAAGTGGCCAGGCTGTTGGGCCTGGCCCCGAACACGCCGATCCTGGCGCAGGCATGTTCGGCCCTGGACGACAGCGGCGCGCCGGTTTTCTATGACGAAGTATATCGCGATTCCCCGATCACCTACGAACTGGTCGGCGCGTCGCGGCGGGAAAGGTCCGAATGATGAACGTCCGGTTTCGCATCGGCCTGATCAACGCTTCCCTGCCCAGCTATTTCCCCCGGCGACACGGTGTCTTTGAAGCAGCCGAGAAGATGCTGGCCGATCTGACCGCCGATCTGGGCATCGGCCTGGTCAGTGCCCCGGACCTGCCGATGGACGCCCGCGCGGCGCAGCAGGCGGTCGATCATTGCCGTGCCGAAGGCGCGGGATTCATCCTGTTGCTGCATGGCGGGTTCACCATGGGCGATGTCGCGCGCCAGATCGCGGCATCGGATCTTCCCATGGGCGTCTGGGCCACGCCCGAACCGAGCCACGAAGGCGATATCCAGCTGAACAGTTTCGTGTCGCTGAACATGACGATGTCGATTGCCCGTGGGGTGCGTGATCTGCGCCATGCCCCGGTGCAGTGGTATTTCGGCGCCCCCTCGGACGCGGCACTTCGGGCCCGGCTGCGGCAGACCCTGATGGCGGTCAGGACGGCTCACGGACTGAAGGGCTCGCATGTCGGGCTTGTCGGCGGGCTGGCGCCGACATTCTACAACATGGATGTGTCGCAGGCCGGGCTGATGTCGGCGCTTGGTGTGGCGTTCGCGCATGTCGACATGCACGAGATGACCGGGCGGATGGATGCCGCCGATGCCGCAGAAGTCGGCGCGGAGGTGGCTGACATGGCAGCCGCGGCCGAGATTCGCGGCGTGTCCGACGACCAGATGGCGCTGACGGCACGGGCGGCGCTGGCGCTGCGCGCGATCGCGGGCGATCACGGATTTGACGCGCTGGCGGTTTCGGACTGGCCCGCATTGCAACAAGCCCCGGGAATGCATCCGGGTGCGGCGTTCAGCTGGATCGAGGAACAGGACAACCTGCCCGTCGCCTCGGAAGGGGACGTGATGGGCGCGGTGACGCAGATGGCGGTCCGGGAGATGACCGGGCGGGTCGGCTGCCTGTTGGACATGACCTCGCCGCAGATGGACCGCGACCGGATCCTGATGTGGCATGGCGGGGGCGGACCGCTATACATGGCGCGGGATCGCGCAGCATGGATCAACCACCCGATGATCGGACGCGGCACCGCCGAGGGGCCGAGATTTGGCGCGATAGCCGACTTCGAGTTCGGCGAAGGGCCGCAGACGGTTCTGCGCCTCGCGCGCGATGGCGATGCGTTCTTCGCCATCGAGGGCGATGTCGTCCGCGCCGAGGAAAGCGGCTTCACCGGATGTCGGGGCTGGGTCAGCAACTTTTCGGACCGCTCGGGCGGGGCAAGCGCCGCATCCGTCGTGACCAGCGTGATGGAACACGGGCTGGAACATCATTTCGTCATGGTGCCCGGCCGCTGGCGCGATGCGTTCGAAGAATTCGGCGGCTGGTCCGGCATGAAGCGGCTGGCGCTGATTGCGCCCCATGCGGGACTGGCCGATCGATAGGCGCGATCGCACAGATATCCGTTGACAGATCGGGCGCTTACCGCATAAATTTGTATCTACAAATTTGACCGCAGCAATTTTGGTCCGGACGGGGGTCAGACGACGTGACACAAGTGCAGCTCAGGTCCATCAGCAAGCGGTTCGGCGGGTTCACCGCGATCGAGAATATCGATCTGGATATCCGGTCCGGAGAGCTGGTCGCGCTGCTGGGTCCATCCGGTTGCGGCAAGACGACGACGTTGCGGATGATCGCCGGACTGGAAAATCCGACCACCGGCGAAATCCATTTCGACGATCGCGATGTTTCGGATTTGCGGGTGCAGGACCGCAATGTCGGCATGGTGTTTCAACGCTATGCGCTGTTTCCGCATATGACTGTGGAAAAGAATATCGCCTTCGGCCTGTCGGTGCGCGGAACACCCAGATCCGAGATCAGCGATCGCCTGGACGAGATCATCGACGTGGTTCAACTGGGCCCGTTCCGGCAACGCTTTCCGGCGCAATTGTCCGGCGGGCAGATGCAGCGGGTCGCGATCGCGCGGACGCTGATCACCAAACCTTCCGTGCTGATGATGGACGAACCCCTGGCAAACCTGGACACCAAGCTGCGCGGCGAAATGCGCCGGTTCATCCGAACCCTGCAGCAGCGACTGGGAATCACCACGATCTTCGTGACCCATGATCAGGTCGAGGCGATGGAACTGGCCGACCGGATTGCGGTGATTTTCAACGGCCATCTGGCGCAGTTCGGCCCGCCCGAGGATCTTTACCGGCAACCGGTATCGGTGGACGTCGCCGATTTCATGGGCGCGTCGAACATCTTTCCCGGCACCATGACCGGCACGGACGCGGTAAAGACGGGCTTTGGCACGCTCAGCGTGGTCGCGCAACCGGGGATGGCCGATGGCAGCCGCGTTCACGCCATGCTGCGCAACGAGGGCATCGACATTCATCCCGCCAATGTCGAAGGCGGCGACGACATGGTGGCCGGCCGGATCGCGGCACGGGATTTCTTCGGGGCCACGGTGAATTACGTGGTCGAATGCGGCGCCGAGCGGATCATCGTGAACGAACAATCGCGAAGGCTGCTGGATGTCGGCATGGAAGTCCGGCTGGATATTCCGGCCGAGCGGGTCTGGCTGATGGCCGGCTAGAAACGGCATCCAGCGGAATTCTTTTTGGGAGGAGAGGAAGATGCGTCACTTACTGTTGACCGGCCTGACGGCCGGGTTGGTGCTGACGGGGGGGGCGGCCATGGCCATCGACCCCGAAGGCGAAGCATTCCAGAAAAGCTTTCTTGCCGGCGATCTGAGCTGGGAGGAAGTCCAGGCCCGCGCCCGCGAGGAAGGCCAGGTCAACCTGTATTACTGGGGCGGCAACGACAATCTGAATGTCTGGATGGACAGCGTCGTGGCCCCGGCGATGGCCGGCGAAGGCATCACGCTGAACGCCGTTCGGATCACCGGCACCAAGGATGCGGTCGATCTGGTTCTGGCCGAGAAGAACGCCGGCAAGATGGCCGGCGCGGGCAGCGTCGATGCGATCTGGCTGAACGGCGAGAATTTCAGCACGCTGAAGCGTCAGGACGCGCTGTTCGGCGCCTTTGCCCGGAAACTGCCGAATGCCGAGTTCATCGAATGGGACGAAAGCGATCCCCGGTCGCTGTTGAACCTGCGCGATTTCGGCGTTCCGACCGAGGGCAAGGAGATGCCCTGGTCCGGCGAACAATATGTCTGTGCCGTCAACGCCGACCAAGTTTCCGAGGCAGATCGCCCCTGGACGTTCGAGGCGCTGCGCACCTATCTTGAGGGCAACCCGGGCAAGTTCATCTATACCAAGCCGCCAGATTATGAGGGCAACACTTTCGTTCAATCGGTGGTCTATGCGTTCAACCCCGATGGTAACGGCGCCGAGCCATTCCAGCAATCGCTTGACGAACTGGGGGCCGAGGAACTGGCGCGCCTGATCGAGCCTGGCATGAAATTCCTCAAGAATCTTCAACCGCTGCTGCTGGGCGGCGAAAGCGGCCGGCCCCGGTATCCCGAGGATGCGGCGTCGCTGAACGGATTGTTCCTGAACGGCGAAGTCAACTTCAACTGCAAGTTCGGCCTCTATGCCGTCGCCGTCGGCCTGTCCACCGGCACCTATCCCGAAGCGGCCGAACAGATGATCTTTCCCGAAGGCGGGATGATCAAGAACAAGAACTATCTCGCGGTGCCCAGCAACACGCCCAACCCGGCGGCGGCGATGGTCTTCGTCAATTACATGACCTCGCCCGAGGCGCAGACCTCGAAGCTGCAATTCGCGGGAATGCCGGCGGGCATCGACGGCTGGAAACTGTCCGATGAACAGGCCGCAGCCCTGGCCGAGGCGTCGCCCGGCACCGTGGGCGTGACGCAAAAGGAACTGGACGCGAACGTGACGCCCGATACCAATGCCACCCTGGTCGATGTGATCGAGGCGACCTGGCTGGAATATATCGAACGCGACAGCCAGGCACCGATCGCCGATATCGTCACCCGCGCCGCCGGCAATCTGTCGAAGTGACCGCATGCCGCCGCCGGGCCATTCCCGGCGGCGGCACGACATCCCGATACGAGGGCGCCGATGAACAGGCACATCAGAAGAAGGCGCAGCATGCGGCGTGAACGGCTGTTTCTTGCCCTGCAGATGACGCCGATCATGGTGGTCCTTTTCCTGCTGTTCGGCGGTGCGCTGGTTCTGGCAATCGTGCAGTCGCTTGGCTATGCGCCCTGGTTCGGCGTCAACACCTTTCCCGACCTGTCTTATTTCCGGGCGCTGTGGTCGTCGCCGTCCTTCTGGCAGTCTCTGGGGCTGACCATGTATTACGCCACGGTGTCGACCTTTCTTGCGCTCGTGGGCGGCATCCTTCTTGCGCTGGCGCTTATCAAGACCTTTCCCGGAAAGACCCTCTACAAGTATCTCTACAAGCTGCCGCTGATGATCCCCTACACGGTCGGGATCGCGCTGGCGGTGCTGATGCTCGGCAATGGCGGCGTGCTGTCGCGCTTTGCGGCGCTGTTCGGGCTGATCGACGATCCGGGCCAGTTTCCGCAGATCCTCAAGACCCATTATGGCTGGGGCATCATCGCCGTCTATGTCTGGAAACAGCTGCCCTTCATCACCCTTGCGATCTATGCGGTGCTGCTTGGCATCGGCCGCGAAACCGAAGAGGCCGCGGCGATCCTGGGTGCGAAGCGACGCACCATCTTCTTCCGGGTGACCCTGCCGCAGATCCTGCCCGGCATCGTGTCGTCCACGCTGATCTGCTTTGCCTTCAACGTGGGCGCGTTCGAGGCGCCGTTCATCCTGGGCGGCGGCTTTCCCGATACGCTTCCGGTGGTGGCCTGGCGCTATTTCAACGACGCCGACTATACGCTGCAGCTGCAGGGGATGGCGACGGTGGTGTCGATCGGGCTGATCGCCGGGGTGATCCTGTTCGGCTATCTCGCGGCGTATCGACGGTTCGAAAAACGGATGGGACGGAACTGACATGGCCCGCAGAAGCACCGAAAGCCTGGCATCTCGCCTGTCGCCGTTCCAGAAGTTCTATCTGATCATCGTCGCCGGTTTCGTTCTGGGCCCTTTCATTCCCCTGATCATCCAGAGCCTTGCCTTCCGGTGGGCCTGGCCCGACATGCTGCCCGGCACCTGGTGGCTGGAGCAGCGCGGCAAATCCATGATGCCGCTGGCCTGGGATTATGTCCTGTCGCCCTACAGCCGCATCTGGGAAGCAACGTTGAACACCGTGGGCATCGGACTGGCCGTGACCGTGATCTGCCTTGCGATCAGCCTGCCGGCGGCACGGGTGCTGGCCCGCGAACGGTTCCGCGGCAAAAGCGCGTTCGAGTTCTTCCTGTCGATGCCGCTGATCGTGCCCGAGGCCGCCATCGGCATCGCGCTGCTGATGATGTTCATCCGGCTGGACCTGGCGGGCAGCTATTTCGGTATCATCATCGCGCACCTGATTCCCACGATCCCCTACATGGTCCGCATGCTGACCGCCGTCTATCAGGGGCTGGGACGCGATTTCGAGGAACAGGCGATCATCCTCGGGGCCAGCCGCTGGCAGGTGCTGCGTCTTGTGACGCTGCCGATGCTGCTGCCCGGCGTGGTGGCCGGGGCGCTGTTCACCTTTCTCGTCTCGACCAACATCTTCCTGCTGACCTTCTTTCTGGGTCAGGGCAAGATCATCACCCTGCCGACGCTGCTGTTCTCGAAGATCGCGGGCGGCACGCTGGATGCATCGGCGGCAGGGATCACCCTCATCGTCACCTTGCCGGGGATCATCCTTCTGATCATCTCGGAGCGCTTCATCAAGGAAGAGGCGTTCGGCAAGGGGTTCGGCAATTAAGGAGCCCGTCACATGACCATCCCCGAACAGGTGCTTGCCCGTTTCCCGCGGCTGGACCCCGATTTCGTCAAGGCGCGCCTGCAACGGCCAGAGAATCCGGCGCGGGTGATCATCGACACCGACACCGCCAACGAGATCGACGATCAATATGCGCTGGCCTGGGCGCTGTTGTCGCCCGACCGGCTGAAGCTGGAGGGCGTGACCGCCGAACCCTATTCCTTCGCGCATCATCGCGAGGGCATGCTGCGCAGCGTCCGGATCCTGAAGCGCGGCGGGCCGGGCAATGCCGAGGAAGAAAAGTTCATGGGCGGCTTCGCCGGCTGGGCGCAACGCATCGTCGAGACAGGCACCGACCCTGAATCCATCAAGTTCGTGCTGCCCGACGAGGGCGCCGAACAATCCTATCACGAGATCATCCGGGTGTTCGGCCATTGCGGCGTCGATCCCGACGGCATGGTCCATCGCGGATCGCCGGCCTATCTGGACGATTTCGACAGCCCGCTGGACACCGAGGCGGCACGATTCATCATCGACCGCGCACGTGCCGCACCCGACGAGCCGCTGTATATCCTTGCGATGGGCGCGCTGACCAACATTGCCTCGGCCCTGTTGATGGCGCCCGACATCATCAACACCATCGTCGTGGTCTGGACGGCGTCCTTCCCGTCCTACGCGCCGTTCTGCAACGCACCGTCGCTGAACCTCGTGCAGGACAGGCTGTCCTCGCGGCTGCTGTTCGATTGTGGCGTGCCGCATGTCTATCTGCCGGGATACCATGTCGGCGCGCAACTTCGGATATCGCTGCCCGAGATGGAACGGTTCGTGAAGGGCAAAGGGTCGATCGGCGACTATCTGCACCATCTTTACACCCACAACCCGCTGCACGAGAAATACGTCATCACCGAACCCGAGACGAAGACCTGGGTTCTGTGGGACATCATCAATGTCGCATGGCTGTTCGACGCAACCTACGTCTCGACGCACATGACCCGTTCGCCAGTCCTGGATCCCGAACTGTACTGGCAGCATCCCGCGGGTCGCCACCCGATGCTGGAAGCCTATGACGTCAACCGCGATGCGATCTTCGAAGACTTCTACAGGGCGCTTGAGCGCGCGCCCTGACGGATCGGGATCCTTCACGGTTCGGCGCCGCGTCCCTGGTTGCGCGACGGGCAGCAATTTGCCAGGTTCAACGCCCGGTGCCCTAGGTCCCGCTCCATTCCGGTTTGCGCTTGGCCAGAAACGCGCCGACGCCCTCGCGGAAGTCGCGGCTGCCATAGATGCGCGCGATCACGTCGCGGTCATCGGGGGCGGCATCGGCCAGCCTTCCGAACAGGTCGCGGCAGGCGGCGACGGTCAGCGGCGCGGCCTCGGTCAGCCGGCGGATCTGGCGGTCGGCCTCGGCCTCGATCCGGTCGGGCGGCACGCAGGCGCCGGAGAATCCCAGACGGTGGACCGTCTCGCCGTCCAGAAACTCCGACAGCAGCAGCATCCGACGCACCGGACCATCGCCGAAGGCACGGACAAGCCGGGCGATATTGGCGGCCGACAGCGTGTTGCCGACCGTGCGGGCGATCGGCACGCCGAATTTCGCCTCGGGCGTGACGATCCGCAGATCGCAGGCGGCTGCGATGGCCAGCCCGCCGCCGACGGCCGCGCCCTCGATCACCGCCAAGGTCGGCGCGGGCAGATGCGTCAGCCGGGCCAGCGTGGCATCGATCCGGTCTTCGTAGGCGACGCCGTCCGCGCCGCCATCGAAGGCGGTGAATTCGGAAATGTCGGTGCCGGCGACAAAGGCCCCGCCCGCGCCGCGAAAGACGATGACGCGCAGATCGTCGCGGGCCTCCAGCTGGTCGCAGACCTCGCCCAGCCGCGCATACATTGCGAAGGTCATCGCGTTGCGGGCGGCGGGCCGGTCAAAGGTGACATGCGCGACCGGGCCCTCGATGCGCAGATGGACATCGCCTTTTCCGGCGGCATCAGCCATTGGCGACCTCGATACCCAGTTCGCGCAGCAATTCGGCGCGGTGTTCGTCCAGCAGTGGCGGATGGCGGCGCACCCGCTGGGGCGTGCCACGCAGCTTGACCGGAAAGCCGATATTCCTCACCTCGCCTTCGATCGGGTGGTTGATCGGCATGACCATGTCGCGCGCGTCGGCATGTTCGTTGCCCAGAGCCTCGGCGTAATCGAGGATCGGGCCGGCGGGAATCCCTGCATCCAGCAGCGCCTGCACCCATTCCTGGCGCGTGCGCGTCACCAGCGTCGTTTCCAGATCCGCGATCAGCGCATCGCGGTTCTTCATCCGCAGCGCGTTCGTCGCGTAATCGGGGTGGTCCGTCAGATCCTCGCGGCCCATCGTCTCGCAGAGGCGGCGATACAGGCGGTCGTTGTTGGCGCCCAGCACGAAATGGCCATCCTTGGCGCGGACCGCCTGATAGGGCGCGGCCATGCGGTTGGCGGTGCCGATCCGTCCGGGGACGATGCCGGTGCCCCAGTAATCGCAGATGTCCCAGACGGCAAAGGACAGCCCGGCCTCGTAGAGCGAGGCGTCGATGAACTGCCCCTCGCCCGTCTTCTGCTTGCCGATATGGGCGGCGAGGATCGCGTAGACGGTGAACAGCGAACAGCCGATATCGGCCAGCGGCCCGCCCGATTTCGCGGGCGGGCCATCGGGATGGCCGGTGATCGACATGATCCCGGATGCCGCCTGCGCCATCAGGTCGAAACCCGGCCGCTGCGACCACGGCCCGGTCTGCCCGAAGCCCGAGATGCTGGCATAGATGATGCCCGGATTGATCGCCGCCACCGTGTCGTAATCGATGCCCAGCCTCTTCACGACGCCGGGTCGATAATTCTCGACGATCACGTCGGCGGTCTTGGCCAGTTCCAGAAAGATCCGCCGATCCTCGTCGGATTTCAGGTCCAGCGCGATGGACCGCTTGTTGCGGTTCATGTTCAGGAAACCCAGGCTGTCATCGCCCTTCAGCCTGAATCCCATCGCGCTGCGGGTCTGATCGCCACTGGGGGGTTCCACCTTGATCACATCGGCGCCCAGGTCGCCCAGCAACATGCAGCAGAATGGCCCGGCCATGACCTGGCTGACATCCAGAACCCGGATTCCCTCCAGCGGCAGCGGTTTGTCGGACATGGCTTAACCTCCGTAGATCAGGCGGACCGGCAGCAGCGAGATCGCGGGCAGGTAGGTGCTGATCAGCAGCAGCGCCAGCAGCGCGCCGATGAAGGGCAGGTTCACCTTGGTCGTCTCCCAGATGTCGGACTTGGCGATGGAACAGGCAGCAATCAGGACCGAGGCCACAGGCGGCGTCTGCTGACCGATGGCCAGGTTCAGCGTCACCACCAGCCCGAAGTGAACCGGGTCGATCCCGGCCGCCAGCACCATCGGCATCACGATCGGCACGACCAGGATGATCGCCGCCGCCGAATGCAGGAACATGCCCAGGATCAGGAAGGCCACGTTCAGCATCATCAGGATCAGGTATTTGTTCTCGGTGACCCCGCCGATGGCGCGGGCCAGTTGCTGGGGCAGCTGCGCCTCGGTCAGGAAGCCGCCGATCAGATAGGATGATGCGACCAGCAGCATCACCACCGCCGTCTGCACCCCGCTGTCGACCAGCGACTTGTAAAGCGCGCGGACATCGAATTCGCGATAGATCACGCCCGAGATGAACAAGGCCGCCACGACCGCCAGCGCCGCGCCCTCGGTGGCGGTGACGATGCCGCCGAAGATGCCGCCCAGGATGATGACCGGCAGCAGCAGCGCCCAGCCAGCCTCCTTGAAGCGCAGCCAGACATTGGACAGCTGGAACCGTTCCTCGACCGGGAAATTGTGGCGCCGTGCCTGCACATAGGCGGCAACGGCCAGGCAGATCGCGCCGACGATGCCGGGGCCGAAGCCCGCGATGAACATCTTGACGACCGATTGCTGCGCCATCACCGCATAGAGGATCATCGGAATGGACGGCGGCAGGATGATCGCAAGGCTGGAGGCCGACGAACAGATCGCCGCCGAGAATTCCTTGGAATATCCCTTCTTGCGCATCGCGGGGATCAGGATCGAGCCAAGCGCCGCAACACCCGCCACGGCCGAGCCGGAAATCTCGGCAAAGAACATGGACGCCCCGATGACGACAAAGGACAGCCCGCCCCGCACGAAGCCGACCAGCGCCGAGGCCAGCGCGATCAGGCGGCGCGAGATCGAAGAGGCATTCATGATCGACCCTGCCAGCACGAACAGCGGAATGGCCAGCAGCGGAAAGCTGGAGGCGCCCTCGAACATGGTCAGGGCAAGGTTGGGCAGCATGTCCGCGCCCTGCACGATGACGATGGCCAGGATGGCGACGATGCCAAGCGCCACCGCGATGGGCACGTTCAGCAGCGCCAGACCGAACATTCCCACAAGCATGTATCCGATGGTCATCAGCGTTCTCCGCGATGGGCGTGGGCACGGGACGGCACGCTGGCATCGTCCTGTTCCAGCGGCGTGTTCGAGATGTCGCCAAGCGCCTCCCTGATCTCGTGATCGACAAAGCCCCCGCCCCGCGCGTCGCGCATCAGTTCGGGCAGGCGCACCGCCTCGGCGATCATGAACAGCACCGCGCCCAGCGGGATGATGGATTGCGTCAGCTGGACCGAGACATTCGGCAGCGAGACCAGCGTCATGCCCTCGAGGATCATCAGAACCTGCCAGCCGGCATAGGCCAGAAGCCCGAAGAAGCCGAAGACGCAGATTTCCGAAAAGATCGTCGCGGCGACCCGCCAGCGGACCGGCATCGCGTTGACCAGTCCGGGAAAGCCGATATGGGCGCCCTTCAGCGCCGCCAGCGCGCTGCCGAAATAGGTCATCCAGACCAGTCCGATCGAGGCGACCTCGTCATACCAGCTGAGCGCCGATCCGAAATAGCGAAAGGCCGTTCCCGCCACGATCAGGGCCGTCAGGGCCGCCACGATCAGCGCGGTGATGACCTCGAGCAGGGTCTCGAAACCCCGCCGAAGCGTGAACGAAGTCATGAAAATCTCCCCGGAATGTCGGATCGGGCGGGCCGGATGTTCCGTCCGGCCCGCCCTCGCGGCCCTTATTGGGCGGCCAGATCCTGCGCCTTCTTGATCAGTTCGGCGGCGCCATCGACCGATTGGGAGAATTCGTCGTAGATCGGCTTGCTGGCGTCGATGAAGGCGGTGGTATCGACCTCGTTCACCTCCATCCCCTCGTCGATCAGCTTCTGCAGCAATTCGGTGTCGAGGCCGGATGCGATCTCGTAGACGACATCCTGCATTTCAACGGCGGTGTCCTGCAGCACCTGCTGCACCTCGGGATCGAACTTGCCCCACGACCGTCCGGCCACGACATAGGCCGGCGTATAGACGTGGTTGCTTTTCGACAGGTATTTCTGCACCTCGTAGAAGCGCGACGGATAGATCTGGGCATAGGGGTTTTCCTGCCCGTCCATCACTCCGGTCTGCAGCGCCACGAACACCTCGGAGAAGGCCATCGGGCTGGGGCTGGCGCCATAGGCCTGGAACATCTTCACCCGCCATTCGCCGCCGGGAACCCGCAGCTTGATCCCGGCCAGGTCGGCGGGCGTGTTGATGGGCCTGACATTGTTGGTGATCTGCCGGAAGCCGTTTTCCCAGACGCCGATGATCTTGTAGCCCGCATCCTCGGCCGGCGGCGCCATCGACGGCAGCAGGATCTCGTCGCGGATCTTCTTCATGTGGTCGCGGTTCTGGACCAGATAGGGCATCTCGAACAGACCGAAGATCGGCACCATCGAGGACATGATGGTCGAGGGCAGCGCCAGATCCACGGTGCCCAGCTTGATCTTCTGCAGCATTGCCTTGTCGTTGCCCAGCTGACTGGATCCATAGACCACGACCTTGGCCTTGTCGCCCAGCTTCTCGTTCGCGCGCTTGGCGAATTCGGTGGCGCTGAGATCCATCAGCGAACCCGGCTCGCCGACATGGCCGAACTTGATCTCGGTCTGCGCGGCAGCCTGCGTGGCCATGCCCAAGGCGGCCATGACTGCGGCAGCCAGCAATCCCTTGATATTCATCTTGTCTCCTCCCTGTTTGCGTTGTTTTCGCCTGTTGGCCCGCCCCTCGTCCTCCTCTGACGGGGGCGGGAAGCACCGCTGACCGGATGATGGCAAGCAGTCCTGAACCAGATCCTTGGGTCGCGCGGCCGCTGTTGCGGCGGCTTCGTGCCTCGCCCCCGTCAAGGCTGGACAGCGCACCGCATTCGCCGTGGGGTAACCGCCATTTCGGCCGCGCGAACCACCCGATGTCCCTCCTCCGACAATCTGGCGTAATTTTGTATTATGTATAATGAATGATTCCGCAGCCGGTCAACCCGCTTCGCACCGGTCCGCAATCCGGCCGGGTTGCGGCATGGGTATTGACGCTGCCGGCGATGGAATCTGAAAGGCGAAAGCGCGCCCTGACGATGGGCGCGCGCAGTGCATGAACCGGTCCAGCCTCGTCGTCCGCAAGCTTGGGAACCAGGCGCGCAGACTGCGCCGACCCGGACCGGCGCCAGACAGCGAGGGACGTGCGATCCGTCAGTTCCCGCGCTTGGTCACCACCAGGAAAATCGTCGAGGCCGAACAGCTGATCAGAAGAAATCCGTTCAAAGCCTCGATGCCGGCGAGGAACCGCAAATGCCCGGTGGGATAGATATCGCCCAGCCCAAGAGACGAATAATTGACGAGCGAGAAGTAGAAGACATCCATGAACGAATCGACGATATCCTGTTCAAAACCCCCGATGCCCAATGCCTCACCCATGCTGAAGCCGACCGCATAGAGGCCGGCTTCAACGACATGGGCGATCCCCAGCGTATAGAGTGCCACCAGAACCCGCCCCGATCCCGACAATCCGGGGCTGTCGCCGAATCTCATCACCAGATTCATCGCGCGAAGATGAACCAGCCCGCTCAGCCCGAACAGGGCGACCGCCAGAAAAAGGGACCAGACCAAATTCTCGGATTCCCTCAGCCGGTCCTGTCCAGCACCTCGCCGTCCGGGCCTTTCGTGGCAAGGTCGGCGAGGATGGGACAATCCGGTCGGTGGTCTCCGGCGCAGGCCTCGAAAAGATGCGCAAGGGTCGCGCGCATTTCCACAAGTTCCGCGATCTTTCTGTCGATCCGCTTCAGGTGCTGGCCGGCGATATCCTTCACCTCGGCGCTTGCGCGTCTTTCGTCCTCGTAGAGCGCAAGCAGATTGCGGCAATCCTCGATGGAAAAGCCCAGGGCGCGCGCACGGCCGAGAAAGGCAAGCTTGTGCGCGTCGCTTTCCCTGAAGATCCGATAGCCGTTCTGGCTGCGAAGCGGCTTCACGAAACCGATATCCTCGTAGTAGCGGATCGTCTTGGCCGGCAGGCCGGACAGGGTGGCAACATCTCCGATATTCATGTCGTGGCCCTTTCTATTCTGCGGCGACCGGGGAAACGGTGGGCGACCCCGACCTTTCCGGACCCTTGCCGGTCTCTTCCATGACCGGACGGACCCGGCGCAGCCGCAAGGCGTTGGTCAGGACAAAGACCGAACTCAGCGCCATGGCGCCGGCGGCCAGCATCGGCGACAGCAGCAATCCCGATACCGGATAGATCACGCCCGCCGCGACCGGGATCAGCGCGACATTGTAGCCGAAAGCCCAGAACAGGTTCTGGCGGATG
>DBFD01000050.1:70325-139845 GCA_002294185.1 Paracoccus sp. UBA889 | reverse complement strand
AGATCGCCCGACATCAGCACCACGTCGGCCGACTCGATGGCGACATCGGTCCCGGTGCCGATCGCGATGCCGACATCGGAATGGGCCAGCGCGGGTGCGTCGTTGATACCGTCACCGACAAAGGCGATCCGCTGTCCGTCGGCGCGCAGGTCGTCAAGCGCGGAGACCTTGCCATCGGGCAGGACACCGGCGATCACATGGTCGATGCCGGTCTCGCGCGCGATGGCCTCGGCCGTCTCGCGCTTGTCGCCGGTGATCATCGCGACCTTCAGGCCCAGATCGTGCAGCGCCGCAATCGCCTCGGCGCTGGAGCGTTTCACCGGATCGGCGACGCCGAAGACCGCAGCCACACGTCCGTCCACGGCGGCGAACAGGGCAGTGCGACCGCGCGAGGCGAGTCGCGTTTCGGCCTCCGCGAGCGCGTCGATCGAAAGCCCTTCGCGGATCATCAGCCGGTCGGCGCCGACAAGCACGTCGCGACCCGATACCGTCGCGCGCACGCCGAAACCGGTGATCGATTCGAAATTCCCGGTTTCCTGTCGGGCAGCGCCCTCGGACTGGGCGGCGCGGACGATCGCTTCGGCGATGGGATGTTCGGACCGTTCCTCGACAGCGGCGACCAGCCCCAGCACCTCGGCGCGGTCGAACCCTTCGGCCAGTTCCAGATCGGTCAGTTCGGGTCGGCCCTCGGTGACGGTGCCGGTCTTGTCCAGCGCCACGACATCGACCGAGGTCAATTGCTGCAAGGCATCGCCCTTGCGAAACAGCACCCCCATTTCCGCGGCGCGGCCGGTCCCGACCATGATCGAGGTGGGCGTCGCAAGCCCCATTGCGCAAGGGCAGGCGATGATCAGCACCGATACGCCCGCCACCACGGCATAGGACAGGGCAGGCGATGGCCCGACCAGAAGCCAGACCAGCACGGTCACCGCCGCAAGGGCCATCACCGCGGGCACGAACCACAGCGTGATCCTGTCGACCAGGCCCTGAATCGGCAGCTTGGCGCCCTGCGCGTCTTCCACCATGCGGATGATCTGCGCCAGCGTCGTGTCCGCACCGACGCGCGTGGCACGAAACTGGAAGCTGCCGGCCCCGTTGACGGTGCCGCCGGTGACCGGATCGCCCGCGGACTTGGCCACCGGAATCGGCTCGCCCGTGATCATGCTTTCATCGACATGGGCGCTGCCCTCGGTCACCTCGCCGTCCACGGCGATGCGTTCGCCCGGCCGCACGACAAGAACGTCGCCGGCGCGAATGCGCTCGATCGCGATTTCCTGCGGCTCGCCATCCACCAGGACGCGGGCGGTCCGGGCCTGAAGGCCCAGCAGCTTCTGGATCGCCGCCCCCGCACGGCCCTTGGCGCGGGCTTCCAGGAACCGACCCAGAAGGATCAGCGCCAGGATGACCGCCGCTGCCTCGAAATAGACGGCGCGGGACGCCTCGGGCAGCAGTGCGGGCGCGAATAGCGCCGTGACGGAATAAAGGTAGGCAGCCCCGGTGCCCACCGCGACCAGACTGTTCATGTCCGGCGCGCCTTTCACCAGCGCGGGAATACCCTTGGTATAGAAATCCCGACCGGGGCCGAACATCGCGATGGTCACCATCACGAACTGGATCGCCCAGCTTGTCTGCTGGCCGATTGTCCGCGCGACCAGATCATGCATTCCCGGAATCAGGATCGTGCCCATTTCCAGCATGAAGACGGGCAAGGCCAGCGCCGCCGCGAAGGCGGTCTTGCGGGCCAGCGCGCGGACTTCCGCCTGCTTGCGCTCGCCCCGCTCTTCCACCGGGGTCTCATCGGCGGCCTTCGCGGGATAGCCGGCCGCATCTGCGGCCCGGATCAGCGCGTCCAGTTCAACCGCCCCTTCCACGAAGGTCACGGTCGCGGTTTCGGACGCAAGATTGACATTGACCTCGGTCACGCCGGGAACGGCCGCCAGCGCCTTGTCGACGCGGCCGACGCAGGACGCACAGGACATGGACGAAATGGCAAGACGCACCTTCCGGGTGCGGGCGGGATAGCCGGCGCTGTCCAGCGCCTGGACCACCTGCGGAAGGCGATCGGCGGAATCGATCCGGAACTGCGCCGTCTCCGCCGCAAGGTTCACATTGACCTCATCGACGCCGGGCAGCCCCGAAATCGCGCGATCGACCCGACCGACACAGGACGCGCAGGACATGTTCTGGACCGGGATCCGCAGATTTTGTGAAGCTGGCATGGTTGTCTCCTACACTGCTGGATCGTCACATAAGGCTTCCACCTACTGGAAGGTCAAGTGTTTCGAGGCGAATTTGTTTCCCCCTTGACCTTCCCGTGCTGGAAGCACCCACCTGTCGGCGCAGACAAAGGAGATGAACATGAGCAACTTCAGCGTTCCCGGCATGAGTTGCGGTCACTGCACGGCGGCGATCGAAAAGTCCGTCAAGGCGCTTGACCCGACGGCGAAGGTCAATTGCGATCTTGGCAGCCACACCGTTTCGGTCGAAAGCTTTCTCAGCGACCGCGCCGTATCCGAAGCGATCCGCGATGCGGGCTACGAGGTGGCGGATCCGGCCGCAACCTGAGTCCTGTTCGGCGCCGGGCAGCCCGGCGCCGAAGCGGCCCGTCGATCCTATTGCGCCGCGCTGCGCACCTGCTCGACCAGGGCGCCGAGCTGTTCCTGTTCGACAAAGCCCGGAACCAGGTTGTCGCCGATCACGAAGGACGGCGTGCCGTTGAAGCCAAGCGCCTGCGTCAGCCGCCGGGAGGTCGCGATATGTTCGTCGACTTCCGGCGCGGCCATGTCGGCGCGCAATTTCTCGACATCCAGCCCGATCTCTTCCGCGATCCGCATCACCGAGGCTTCTTCCGCCCGCCCCTGCATCCCCATCAGAGCCAGATGGAATTCCTCGTATTTGCCCTGTTCGCGCGAGGCCAGGGCGGCACGCGCGGCAAACACCGATCCCTCCCCGAGGATCGGCCATTCGCGATAGACAAGCCTGACGTTTTCATCGTCTTCTACAAGACCCTCGACCTCGGCCATGGCCCGTCTGCAATAGGGGCAATTGTAGTCGAAGAACTCGACGACGGTCACATCCCCGTCCGGATTTCCGAGAACCGGCGCATTCGGGTCGCGTTCAAGCAGATCGCGCTGGTTCGTCAGGACATCCGACTGCGCCTGCGACTGCGCGGCGGCCTGATCGGCTTCCAGGGATTGGATCGCCTCGATGATGATCTGCGGATTTTCGCGGATGGCCTGCAACGCCAGTTCCTTGATCCGCTCGTCGCTGGGCTCCTGTGCCGCCGAGGCAAGCGGCAGGATCGCAAGGCTGGTGGCCATGACCGCATGTCGAATGAATCGCATTTCTATGTCCTTTCCGCTAACCGGGGTCAGCATTCCGTTCGGCCTGGATCGCACGCTCGCGTTCGGGCCAAGTCGATTTGATATAGGCGATGATGTTCCAGATCTCGGCATCAGACAACTGGTCGCCGAAACCGGGCATTCCGCTGGCGAAATCCATGCCCTGACGCGCAAGAGCCGCCTTGCCGCCCAGTTTCGTATAGTCGAAAAGCATCCGGTCGGCATGATGCCATGTATGCCCCGTCTCGTCATGCGGCGGCGCGGGCAGAACGCCGTCGGGACCGGCCTGGCGCCAATCGGGCTGCCCTTCGAGATTGGCGCCGTGGCAGGCGGCGCAGGATTCGGCATAGAGCTGCTGACCTTTCGCAATGTCGACGGTTTCCGGCATCGCGCCCGTGGCGGCATCCGTTCCGCTCTGGCGCCAGAACCCGAAACCGATGCCGGCGGCGATCAGGACCAGCGCGGCGACGATTGAATATGTTCGCATCCGTCTCACCCTTCCCAGGTCATCATGCCCGCCGGGACGCGACCGGACATCTGTCGGTGAAATTGCCAATCGCCGGAATTGCCCGCGACCGAAACGAAATTGCGCGCCTCTCCAGCGCCGGTCATCGGGCGATCAGGCATCGGCGTTCTGGCTATCCCGGCCACAAGGAAACGTCCACGGTCGAATCCATCGACCGGCTATCTTCCGGACGCTGCCGTTTCCGTTCCCTTCCGATCAGCCGTGACCGCCTTCCAGCGCAGGAGGGTCAAGCCCAATCAGCCTGACATAAAAGTGAATTCCGGATCGGTTCGTCGCATTGACCTTCCCGCGCAGGAGGTCGCCAACGAGATCGGACCATCCACCGGACAGGCAGAAGGCCGGACATGCAGCGATGTCACGGAAAAACCCGGCCTCCGTCGGCCGAGATGGCGACACTGAGGACGCGGCCGCGCGCCCCGGCGCAGCCAACCCCGGCCACTGCGCGTCGGCTGGGCATCAGGGCCGCAGGTTGATATTGTCCGCCTTCCCGGGATCGTCCCGGGTTCGGGCGGAATCGTGACGATGGCCGCGCGGGTGCCCTGGCCTCCGCAAGCCGAATGGGATTGTGAACCGATCGCAATGAAAGCGAACCCGCCGAAATGACCTCCGAGAAACGACGAACGCTGCTGATTTTTTCCGGGCTCGCGGCATTGTATGCCGGCTTTCGGATCGTTCCGGGCTGGGGCGGGGACAAGCTTGTCTTCGAGAAGATGAACGACCCGTCCGGTTTCCGGCGGCTGGCGGGCGGCGAAAGTTCGACCGGTTTTGACCCGTTCTTCGGGTTGAAGCCGCAATCGCGAAGCAACCTGGCGGATGTCGAATCCAGGGTCCGGCAGAATATCTGCGCCTCTCTCTATGGCGAAACCCCGAGGGACGGCCAGCCTGTTCCGGTGGCGTTCTTTTCGGATTATTACTGCCCCTATTGCCGTGTGCTGACCAAGCGGCTTTCGGCCATCGAGGCGCGTCCCGACGCCGGCATCCGGGTGATCGTGCATGAATGGCCGCTTCTGGGTCAGGCCTCGACGCTGGCCGCGAAAGCGGCACTGGCGGCAAGAATCCAGGGGGCCTATGCGGCGTTCCATGAACGTCTCATGAAGACGCCGTTTCAGGTCACGCCCGAATATCTTCGCGTTCTTGCGCAGGATATCGGTATAGACCAGGCGAAAATGTTCGCGGACATGGACAGCGACAGCGTTATCCGTGACCTTGAAAACAGCGCGGCACTGGCCCGGATACTGGCCTTCATCGGCACGCCCGGGACGGTGATCGGCCGAACGGCGATCCAGGGCGAGGTCAGCGAAGGCACCCTTCTGGATGTCGCCGCCCAGGAACAAGAGGAAGGCTGGACTTCGGTATGCCGACAGACGTGAAAAACAACATCCCGGGCCGGGTCGATCGGGTCATCCGCTGCCTGATCGTCGCCCTGATGGCGGCTTTCGTCGCTGCAACCGCCACTTGGGCCGCGGAATCGGACAGTTTCAGCAACCCGGCCATCGAAGCCCGCCTGTTGACGGCCGAAAACGGCGTCGCTCCGGGCGCAGGGACGATCTCGGCGGGGCTTTATCTTCGACTGGGCAAGGACTGGAAGACCTACTGGCGCTCGCCCGGAGAGGTCGGGATCCCGCCCTCGATCGACTGGTCGGGGTCCAGCAACGTGGCAGAGACCGAATTTCTGTGGCCCGCGCCCCAGCGATTCACCGCCTTCGGGATCGAGAATTTCGGCTATCATGAAGAGGTCGTCTTTCCGATCAGCATCACGCTGAAGAATCCGGATGCCCCTGTCGAATTGCGGGCCCGGGTCAGCCTGCTGACCTGTTCGACCGTCTGCGTTCCACAGGATTTCGACCTTTCGCTGGACCTGCCGCGCGGCAGCGGAATCGACCAGGCCTCCGCAAGCCTGATTTCGTCCTATGCGGCGCGGGTGCCGGACGATGGCACGGAAAGCGGAATCACGATCGACGCCGCATCCGTGGATGCGGAGATGACGAATCTGACACTGACCGCAAGAAGCGAGGATCCGTTCAGGACGCCGGATGTCTTTCCGGAAATGGGCGAATTCACCGCCTTCGGCAAACCCGATATACGGCTGGGCGACGGGGGGCGGCTGCTTTGGGCCCGGCTTCCGATCCTGGCGGCACAGGATGACCCTCCCGCGTTGCAGGTGACGATCACCGACGGCGAGCGTGCCGCCACAATTCAGGCGGGATTGACCGACGCGGCCCCGCCGCCGCCCTTCAGCGTCGCCGAACTGGTGCCCGGCCTGGATGAACTGGCCTGGATCGCCGTCGTCGCCTTTCTCGGCGGCCTGATCCTGAACGTGATGCCCTGCGTGCTGCCGGTGCTGTCGATCAAGCTGTCCTCGGCGGTCAAATCCGGCGGCCAGTCGCTGCCGCGCATCCGCCGCGGATTTGCCGTCTCGGCCCTTGGCGTGATGGCGTTCATCTGGATTCTCGCCGCAGCGACGATTGCCATCAGGGCTTTCGGTCTGACCGTGGGATGGGGTCTGCAATTCCAGAACCCGGTCTTTCTGGCGGTGATGCTGGTCGTGCTGGTGGTCTTTTCGGCGAACCTGTTCGGCTTTTTCGAGATTGCGCTGCCGTCATCGTGGCAGACGCGGCTGGCCCGTGCCGGCGGCGGAAAAGGCTATGGCGGCGATTTCGCGACAGGCGCCTTTGCGGCCATTCTCGCCACGCCCTGTTCGGCCCCCCTGCTGGGCACGGCGATCGCCTTTGCCCTGGCCGGGCGGGCTGTCGACATCGTGGTGGTCTTCACGGCCCTGGGGGCCGGCCTGGCCGTTCCTTACCTGGTCGTCGCCGCCTTTCCGCGACTTGTTCAAAGACTGCCCAGGCCCGGGCGCTGGATGATCGTGCTGAAGGTGGTCCTGGGCCTTGCGCTTGCAGCGACGGCTCTGTGGCTGTTCTGGGTTCTCGGCGGCGTGGCGGGCCGGCGGACCGCCCTCTGGGTCGGGCTGGCCAGCATCGGGGTGGCGGGGCTTTTGTCGCTGGGCCGGGTGCCGGCGGTGATCAGGATTCCGGGTTCCGCCGCGCTGGTCGTGTTGGCGATCGCGGTGGCGGGTTTCCTGTCCGATACGGACAGCAGGTCCGTTCCCGGCGTGGCGACCGACTGGGCCGCTTTCGACCGCGCCGCGATCCCCCGCCATGTCTCGACCGGGCAGGTCGTCTTCGTGGACGTGACCGCCGACTGGTGCCTGACCTGCAAGGCGAACAAGGCACTTGTCCTCGACCGAGAGCCGGTCGTCTCGCGCCTGCGCGAACCTGGCATCATCGCCATGCAGGCCGACTGGACGCGGCCCGACGAAGCCATATCCCGCTATCTGGAAAGCTTCGGGCGGTTCGGAATTCCGTTCAACGTCGCCTACGGCCCGAATGCGCCGGAAGGCATCGTCCTGCCCGAGATCCTGTCGACCGAGGCTGTCCTTCGCGCGCTGTCCGATGCCGGCGCCTCGCAGATCGCCGAACAGTGACCCGCCAGCCGATAGGCCGCTGATCCTGTCGGGCCGCGATCGCGGCCAGCCGCGGGCCGGGCCGGACAGTGACGGCCCGGCCTATTCCGTCAACAGCGATCGGGATTCCGGGACCGGCGTGACCGGACGGCCGCGTTCGAACCAGCTTGTCACGTTGTCCACGACCAATTGCCCCATCGCGTCGCGCGTATGGTCCGAGGCCGAGGCGACATGCGGCAGCAACATGGTGTTGGGCGCCTCCAGCAGTGCCGGCAGCGGGTGCGGTTCGTCGGCGAAGACGTCCAGCCCGGCCCCGGCGATCCGGCCCTGGGCCAGCGCCGCCGCCAGATCGGCCTCGTTCACCAGGGCGCCCCGGCCGATATTGATCAGAAACCCGTCGCGGCCCAAGGCGTCCAGAACATCCTCATCGACGATTCCCTGCGTCTCCTCGGTTCCCGGCGCGGCCAGGATCAGGACATCGCAGGCACGGGCCAGTTCGGTGATGTCGTCGAAATAATTCAGCGGCAGGTCCTGGCGGTTTCGTCCGCAATAGGCGACTTCCAGCCCCATCGCATCCAGCCGCTTCCAGATCGCCTTGCCGATCCGGCCCAGCCCGAAAATGCCGACCTTGCGTCCGCGCAGGCTGGCGGTCAGCGGAAAGGCCCCCTGCTCCGCCCATTTCCCGGCGCGCAGGTAATCCTGCGCCTGCGGCAGGCGCCGGATCGTGCCGATCAGCAGAGCAATGGTGATATCGGCCACCTCGTCGCTGAGAACGTCGGGTGTATGCGTCACCACCACGCCGCGCCCGGCCGCCGCCTCGGCGTCGATCTGGTCGTAGCCGACACCGAACGCGGCGATGATTTCCAGCGCCGGCAGACGGTCCATGAAAGACCCGTCGATCCGCGTGCCGCCCGCCAGAAGGCCGCGCACGCGCGGCCCGATCTGGGCCAGCAGCGCATCGGGGTCTTCCGCCTCCCACAACCGGTGGATCACGAATTTTTCGGAAAGCCGCTCGGAAACGATGGCCCGCAGGGGCGAGATTTGCACAAGTTCTGGCGTCATGTCGCGATCCTTTTCAATCCGCCACCACATCCTGGCGCTGCGATCCCAGCCCCTCGATGCCCAGTTCAATCACATCGCCCGCCTTCAGATAGCGCGGCGGCTTCATCCCCATCCCGACGCCGGGCGGAGTCCCGGTCGAAATCACGTCGCCCGGATGCAGCGACATGAACTGGCTGAGGTAATGGATCAGGAACGGAACCTTGTAGACCATGGTCGCGGTCGATCCGTCCTGGCGCGTCTCGCCATTGACCTTCAGCCACATGGCCAGCGCCTGCGGGTCGGCGACCTCGTCCGGAGTGACCAGCCAGGGGCCGATCTGTCCGAAATTGTCGCAGCTCTTGCCCTTGGTCCACTGACCCTGGCGTTCCGCCTGAAACGCGCGTTCGGACACGTCGTTGGCGATTGCGAAGCCTGCGACGTGATCCATCGCCTCGGCCTCGCCGACATATTTCGCGGTCTTGCCGATGATGACGGCCAGTTCGACCTCCCAATCGGTCTTTTCGCTGCCGCGCGGGATCACGATGGGATCGTCGGGGCCGCAGATGGCGCTGGTGGCCTTCATGAAGATCACCGGCTCGGGCGGCACGGCCATGCCGGATTCGGCGGCGTGATCGGCATAGTTCAGCCCGATGCAGATCATCTTGCCGGTGCCGGCGACCGGCGGCCCCAGGCGGGGCGCGCCCTCGACCAGCGGCAGCGAGGCCGGATCCAGCCCGGAAAGCGCAGCCAGATCGCCCAGCACCGCGCCGCGCAGATCGTCGATATGGTCCGACAGGTCGCGGATGCGGCCATCGCGGTCCAGAAGCCCGGGCCGTTCGGCCCCGGCTTCGCCATAACGCAAGAATTTCACTGTCCGCCCTCCTTCGGCACATTCAGATGTCGCCGGACAAACTTGCAGATTACGCGAACCGGGGCCAGAGCCGGGCGGCCTATTGCGATCCGTGCATCAGCTTGTCCATATCATCGGCGCTGACCCGGTCGATCCCGGCCTTTTCCAGCGCTTCGGCCACGATCCGTGACTGGCTCTTGCCCGAACGCGCGGCCTCGACCGCCAGCCCGCGGCGCAGATCCTCGGGAATGTCGAAAGGCACATGGTTGGTGGTCATGGCATCCTCCTGTCGCGATGTCCGCTGTCCAACGCGGTCCCTGCCGCCCCGGTTTCTAGCCCTCGCCACGCCGCAGAGCGGGCAGGCCGACCCCCGCCGCATCGAAACCGCCATCGACGGCCAGAACCTGCCCGGTGATGAAGCTGGCCTTGCCAGAGGCCAGAAACACGATCCCCTCGGCGATCTCGCGTGCCTCGCCGTAGCGGTTCAGCGGAATGGCGTCGTAATAGGCCGCGATGATTTCCGGCGCGTGAACCGCCATCGCCAGCTTGGTGCGCACCGGACCGGGGGCGATGCAATTCACACGGATGCCCTTTTCGCCCAGTTCGACGGCGAATTGCTTGGTCATGTGGATCACCGCCGCCTTCGAGGTGCCATAGGCCACCCGCAGGGTCGAGGCGCGCAGCCCCGAAATCGAGGCGATGTTCACGATTGCGCCCTTGCTGTCGGTCAGCGCCGGAACCAGCGCCTGCGAGCACAGGAAAACCCCGTCCAGATTGGTCTGCATGACCTCGCGCCAGGCCTCGTAACCGGTGTTCTCGACACGGCCGAACAGGGCCACGCCGGCATTGTTGACCAGCGCGTCCACCCTGCCAAAGACCTGCAACGCCTCGGCCGCCATCGCCTGAACCTGTTCGCGGTCCGAAATGTCGGCGGCAATGACATGCACGCCCTTCAGGGCGGCGGCGGCGCTGGTCAGTTCCTCGGCGTCCCGATCGACCATGACGACGCGCCAGCCCTGTTCCAGAAACAGCTCCGTGCTGGCCAGCCCGATGCCGCGCGCGGCCCCCGTGACCAATGCGACCTTTGCCTCATGGCTCATGACATCTCCTCCGGTTCGATGACGATTTCGACGGTGACGCCGACCGGGTTTGCACCCTCGGCCAGAACGCCCGAATGGACAAGGCCATCGGTATCGACGACCTCGATGGGCAGATGCGGGCGGCCATCGCGCAGCACCGCACCCGCGAAATGCAGTTCGGTCGCCATGCAATCGACGCAAGCGCCATCCTGAAAGCGGATATGGTCGATGCTGCCGACGCCGTGGATGCGGGCATCGGTGATCGCGTGCTCGGCGCAGAGCGAGGCAATGGCCGTCGCCACGTCCTCGCCCGGCCGCAGCCGCGCCAGAAGCCCGCCGCCGGTGCCACCGCCCTGCGGCTGGAACAGGGTAAAGGCGGTTTCGGCATCGGGCAGGGCCTCGAACCAGGCATCGTCGCTGCCGATCCCGTGCAGGACGGCATCCCTGGCCAGCACCGAATCCAGCGGCAGCAGATGGCCCATGCGATCCTGCCAGATGCCGTGGCAATGCAGGAACGTGGCGCCATCCTTTTGCCCGATGATGGCCGTGGCCGGTCCGACAAGGGTCGGCCCCTCCAGCGCGATCCGGTCCGAATACCAGGCCGCGTGAAGCCCGTCGCGCGAGAATGCCGGCAGAACGTAATGCAGCGGATCGCAGACAGCGCCGTCCAGCCGCAGCATCCCGCCCCGGCAGCCCGCAGCCTCGAAGATCGCGGCCACCGCGTCCATCACGCCCTGACCGGCGCGAACCCGGCCCGAAACCCGCCGCAGCCTCGCACGGACGGCCTGCACCCGCGCCGTGGCGCGCGGGCCGGGATGGATCATGCGGCCCTTCATGCGCGGTCCAGCAGGGATTGCGCCTCCAGCGCCTCGCGGATCAGCTTCTTGGTGATCTTGCCATAGGCCGATTTCGGCAGTTCCGGCCAGAACAGCACCCGGTGGGGCCGCTTGTATCCCGATATCCTGTCCGCCAGGAAATCCTTCACCCCGTCCTCGGTCGCGCTTTCGCCGGGGCGGCAGACGCAGATCGCCCAGCCGACCTCGCCCCATTTGCGGTCGGGCACGCCCAGCACCGCGACCTCGGAGATCGCCGGATGGGTCAGGATCTTTTCCTCGATCTCGCGCGGATAGACGTTCGAGCCACCCGAGATATACATGTCCGACGCCCGCCCGGTGATATAGACGAAGCCCTGCGCATCCATGTGGCCCAGATCGCCGGTGCGGAACCAGCCGTCGCGAAAGGATTTGGCATTCGCATCTGCGTTGTCGAAATAGCCCGCGAAGACCGCCGGGCCGATCACGCACAACTCGCCCGTCTCGAAGGGCGGCAGCGCGCGGCCCTGATCGTCCTGCACCTGCACCTCGATGCCGGTCCGGGGAAAGCCGCAGGTGCCTTCGCGGGCATCGTCATCCGCGCTGTGCAGCCATGTGGGCAGGACGGTGATGTTGCCCGTCACCTCGCCCAGCCCGAAATACTGCACCAGGACCGGCCCAAGCGCGGCCAAGGCGCGTTTCTGATCCTCGCGATACATCGGTGCGCCGGCATAGATGACGTAGCGCAGCGAGGTATGATCGAAATGGTCCAGGCTTTCATCCTCGACCAGCATCTTCAGGATCGTCGGCACCGTGAAGATGGTCGAGACGCGCCAGACCTCGACCAGTTTCCAGGCCGTCGCCACGTCGAACTTGTCCGAGGGCATCAGCACCGTCTTCACCGCGCGGGCCACCTGGGTCAGTTGATGCACCCCGGCGCCGTGCGACAGCGGCGCCACGACCAGCGAGGCATCCTCGGGCGTCAGCCCCGGCATCAGGTCGGCCAGATGGCTGGTGACGACAAAGGCCATCTGCCCATGGGTCAGCACCGATGCCTTGGGCCGCCCGGTCGTGCCGGAGGTGAAGAAGAACCAGCAGGGATCGTCGCGATCCACCGCCGCCACCTGCGGATGCCGGCCCAGATGCGCCTCGGTCAGCGCGCTTACGGAGGGGCCGAAATCGGCATCCCCGAAAGCCAGCAGGCGCAGGTCCGGCGCGGCCCCGGCGCAGGCCGCCGCGTGATCGGGGAAACGCGCATTGCAGATCATGAACCGCGCGCCCGAGCTTTCGGTCAGATAGACCAGTTCCTCGGGCGTCTGGCGGTAATTCGCGGGCACCCAGACGCCGCCCGCGCGCCAGACGGCGAACATGGCCTGCATCATCTCCATGCAGTTCTGCGACTGGCACAGCACCCGGTCGCCCTTGTCCAGGCCCATGTCCTGCAAGGCCAGGGCCAGCGCATCGGTCCGCGCCTCGAAATGGGCCCAGGTCCATTGCGCATCGCCCATGACCAGCGCCACGTCCTGCGGCACCCGCCGCGCCGCTTGCGTCAGGAAGGTGGCCAGGTTCATCACCCGTGTCGAAACCGGCGGCTGCAACGGGCTCATCTCACCCGCTCCAGGATGGAACAGTAATTCGCGACCGCCGCCCCGCCCATGTTGAACACGCCCGCAAGCGCCGCATCCGGCACCTGCATGGCGCCGCCTTCGGCCATCAACTGCATCGCGGCCATGACGTGCTGGCTGACGCCGGTCGCGCCGATCGGATGGCCGCGCGATTTCAGCCCGCCCGAGGGGTTGACCGGCAGCGCCCCGTCGAACCGGGTCACGCCGTCGCGGATCGCCCGCCAGCCCTGCCCGGCGGGGGCCAGCCCCATCGCCTCGTATTCGATCATCTCGGCGATGGTGAAACAATCATGCGTCTCGACCAGATCCAGATCATGGATCGCCAGCCCGGCCCGAGCCAGTGCCGCGGCCCATGCCCGGTGCGCGCCCTCGAAAGCGATCGGGTCGCGCCGCGACAGGGCCAGCAGATCGCCCGCCTGAGCCCGCGCCCGGAACCCGATCCCCCGCGCCAGCCCGGCGGCGGTTTCCACATCGGCCAGCACGATCGCCGCCGCCCCGTCCGAGATCAGCGAGCAATCCGTGCGCCGCAGCGGCCCGGCCACGCGCGGGTTCTTGTCGGAAATCGTGTTGCAGAAGGCGATGCCGAAATCCTTCTGCATGTGGGCATGGGGATTGCGCATCCCGTTTTCGTGATTCTTGGCGGCGATCATCGCCATCTCGTGGGACCGGTCGCCGTGGCGCTGGAAATAGCTGCCGGCGATCTGGCCGAAGACGCCTGCGAAGCCGCCCTCGACATCGGCCTCCTCGGCGACGTAGCTGGCCGCCAGAAGAATGTCGCCGACCTCGGCCACGGGGGTCGCGGTCATCTTCTCGGCCCCGATCACCAGCGCCGTGCGGCCCCGCCCCGAAGCGATGAAATCCGCCGCCGCATACAGCGCGGCCGAGCCGGTGGCGCAGGCGTTCTCCGTCCGCATGAAGGGCACGCCCGCCAGTTCCGGTGTGCCCATCGCAACCAGCGCACCCTGAAAATCCTGCCGGCTGAAACCGTTGTTCCAGACCCCCGCGAAGATGCCGTCCACCGCGTCGGGCGGGATCCCGGCATGGTCCAGCGCCGGCCGCGCCACCTCGGCCATCAGGGCCATCGTGTCGGGGGCCTCGGACTTGCCGAATTTCGTATGTGCCCAGCCGACGATCAGCGGATCATTCTGCATCATTGCCGTTCCTTTCTGCCGGCGGCCAGTGCCGCCTCGATCAGCCGCGCCTCGTCGTGCAGCAGGGCCGCCAGCCGCGGCTGGCGATCGGAACCCATCCGGGCCTCGATCGCGGCCAGCGACAGCGCGGCGGCGGGGGTGCCGTCGGGCCACAGGATCGCCACGCCGATGCCCCATGAACCGGCCACGACCCGTCCCGGATTGACGGCATAGCCGCGTTCCCGCGCCAGATCCACATCGGCGCCCAGACGATCCGAGGCTGCGCCCATCCTTTGCCGCAGCGCGTCCTGCAACCGCGCCAGAACCGCATCGGCACGCGCCTTGGGCATGGCGGCCAGCACCGCCAGACCGCCGGCGCCCACCCCCAGCGGATTGCGGTCGCCCTTCTGCAACGCATGGGTGCGGATCGGAAAATCGCCGTCCTCGCGGTGCAGGCACAGGATATGATCGCCTTGCGGAACCGAGATGAAGGCAGTGTCGCCGGTCGCCCGCGCCAGACGGCGCAGATTGTCGGCCGCGTGGTTCAGCATGCCGTGCCGCGACGCCGCCAATGATCCCAGCAGAAACGCCTCGGGGCCCAGATGATAGCGCCGCGTCGCGCCGTCCTGTTCGATCAGTCCCGCACCGGCCAGCGCCATCAGCAGCCGCCGCGCCGTCGGGCGCGACAGGCCGGTTTCGCTGACCAGCCCGGCCAGCCCGCGGCCCGCATCGCCGCCACGCCCGACCAGCGACAGCAGCGCCAGCGCCCGTTCGACGGATTGCGCGCCCGACCCCGCCGGAGCGGGCTCGGGGTCGTGTCGATGCCGGGCGCCGGTCTGCATCGCGGATTACAGCGTGCGGCCGACCGCCGATTCCAGGATCGCCCAGGCCTCGTCGCCATAGGTCTTCTTCCACTCGGCGTAAAAGCCCGCCTCGCGCAGCTTGTCCTCGAACGGCTTGGGATCGACATCGTTGAAGACCAGACCCTGCCCCTCCAGTTCGCCCCGCAGATCGGCGTTCAACTGCATCACGTCCTGGCGCTGGTCCATGCCTGCCTTGTTGAAGTTCTCGGCCACGATCTGTTGCAGATCCTCGGGCAGGGCGCCCCAGGCGCGGCGGTTGGCCAGCATCCAGAACCCGTCCCACATGTGGTTGGTCATGCTGACATATTTCTGCACCTCCCACATCTTGGCGACCTTGATGATGGCCAGCGGGTTTTCCTGCCCGTCGACGACGCCGGTCTGCAATGCGGTATAGACCTCGGCGAAGTTGATCGAGGTCGGCGCCGATCCGAAAGCGGTGAACATCGAGGTCCAGAGCGGCGAGACGGGAACCCGGATCTTGAAGCCTTCCAGATCGGCCGGCCCCTCGATCGGCTTGGTCGACGTGGTCGTCTGGCGAAAGCCGTTATCCCAGATCTTCTCCATCACGACCAGGCCCGCATCCTCGATCTGGCCGCGCTCATAAGCGCCCAGTTCGCCATCCATCGCCTTCCAGACGGCATCGTAATCCGGGAAGGCGAAGCCGATACCGTTGATCGAGGCATTGGGCACCAGCGTCGACAGGATCACCGGCGACAGCAGGAAGAATTCGACCCCGCCGGCGCGCAACTGGCTCAGCACGTCGGTATCCGCGCCCAGCTGGTTCGATGGAAAGACCTGCACATCGACGCGGCCGTCGGATTGTTCGGCAATGGCCTTGACCGCCTCGGCGGCGCGGATATTGGTCGGGTGTTCCAGCGGCTGGTTGTTGGCCAGCTTCATGGTGAATTCGGCGGCATTGGCAGGGCGCAGCCGGATGAACGGCGAGGCCAGCACCCCGGCCGAGGCCCCCAGAACCAGCGAACGGCGGTTGAATTTCATGATCATGTCCTCCCTTGGATCATAGAAACGCGGTCGAGAATTGCGGAATCGCGGCGATCACGGCCAGACCGACCATCAGCGCGGCCAGATAGGGCCAGACGCGGGCCATGACCTGATCGGCCTCGGCCCCGCCGATCTTGCAGGCGATGTAGAAACCGATGCCGATGGGCGGCGCCATCAGACCGATATTCATCGCGGTCACGACGATCATCGCGTAGTGGATGTCGTGGATGCCGAGGCCGCGCGCGATGGGAAACATGATCGGCGCCAGCAGCACGATGGCGGGCAGACCCTCCAGCACGCAGCCCAGCACCAGAAAGATCACGATGCTGGCCAGAATGAAGGTCGCCGCACCGCCCGGCAGACCGGTGACGAAGGTCAGCAGATCGCGCGCGAAGCCCGATTGCGTCAGCCCCCAGGCCATCGCCGAGGCCGCGCCCAAAATCAGCAGGATCGCACCCGACATGGCGACGGTTTCCACCAGCATCGGCGTGATCCGGCGCATCGGGATGCCGCCGTAAAGCACGATCCCGGCGACCCAGGCATAGAGCACGGCGACGGTCGAAACCTCGGTCGCGGTGGCCACGCCGCCGCCGACCAGGCCGCGGATCATGAAGGGCAGGACCAGCGCCGGCACGGCGATCACCGCCGCCCGGCCGGCATCGCCCCAGGTGGCGCGGCGGACCGCCGACATGTCCTCGGCCCGCGCCTTCCAGCGGGCAAGCACCGCCAGCGCGACCAGCAGCACCATCGCGATGAACAGCCCGGCCGTGAACAGCCCCGCAATCGATACGCCCGCGACCGAGCCCAGCACGATCAGCACGATCGAGGGCGGCACCGTATCGGCCATCGCCGCGCCCGCCGCCATCTGGGCCGTCATCTCTGGCACCGAATGGCCGCGCCGCTTCATTTCGGGAAACAGCGCCGGGGCGACGGTGGCCATGTCCGACACCTTCGACCCCGAAATCCCGGAAACCAGAAACAGCGATCCCAGCAGGACATAGCTCATCCCGGCCTTCACGTGCCCCAGGAACGACGCCAGGAAACTGACGATGGCGCGGCCCATGCCGGTCGCGTCCAGAATGCAGCCCAGCAGCACGAAGACCGGCACCGACAGC
The DNA here is from genome assembly GCA_002294185.1 of Paracoccus sp. UBA889. Lineage (GTDB taxonomy): Bacteria > Pseudomonadota > Alphaproteobacteria > Rhodobacterales > Rhodobacteraceae > Paracoccus. The sequence continues at coordinate 122,998 of DBFD01000050.1, read as the reverse complement.
AGGATGATCGACGACATCCCCTCGTCGATCCGTCCGATCATCACGAAGACCGGCGAGCGGGTGGCGAAGGTCAGATAGGCCAGCGTGCCCAGAGCGAAGCAGAAGGCGATGGGCACGCCCGCGACCAGCAGCAGCCCGACCACAAGGCCCAGAAAGATCGGCAGGTTCCAGTTGCCGATCCCCATCAGGGCGGGCTTCGCCAACCACAGCAGTCCGGCGATCGCCGCGAAAACCGCAAGGCTGACCGCGATCCGGCGCCATTCGCGGGTGCGGATCACCGACAGGACCGTCAGCACCGCCATCAGCCCGATCCCTGCCGGCAGCGCCGAGGCCCGCCACGACATCGGAATTCCCAAGGCGGGCGAGGTGACGTAGCTTTCCTCGTAGGCATAGCTGGCGGCGACCGGCAGCAGCCGCAGCAGCAGCACCGCCACCAGCGCCTGCCCCGCCACCTCGACCCAGCGGGTCAGGGGCGCGGGCAGCATCGGCAGGAACACCGTCAGCCGCATGTGTTCGTGGCGATCCACCGCCAGCGCCGCGCCGAACATCGCCATCCAGATGAATGCGATCGAGGCAACCTCGTCGCCCCAGATCAGCGGCTTGTTCAACAGATAGCGCGAGGTGACATTGGCCAGGACCGTGACGATCATCACCACCAGCAGCGCCGCCGAGGCCAGCTCGACCGGCCGCATCCAGGATTCCGCCCGCCTGGGCTGTGACAGTGATTCGACCCCGCCAAGCGCCAGCTCGGCATCCGGCTCATCAGCCAGCTGCATCCGCGATCCTCTCCCTGGCGCCCCCCGGCGCCGCCATCCACGATATGGACGGCCGTTCCCGGGGCCGGACGTTAGGCAGGGAAAGCCTGCCGGGCAAGAAGAAAATCCCGGCAAAGAGTCGAATGACATGCGTCCACGATATGGACTCTGCTCAGCCCGCCATCGTCATTCAGCCCCGCCCTGCGGCCTGGCGCGCGGCCGCGACATTGCTGTCGCCGCCACCCGAGCCCGCGCTGACCGATGCCTCATTCCCGGCCGCTGCCATGCTGGGCCAGAAGATCGGCAAAGCGTTCGCCCTGGATCAGGATATGGGCGCGCTGCGCGGCCTCGGCCGCCGCGGCGTCGCCCGCCTCGATGGCGGCGACGATCCGTCCGTGTTCGGCCAGCGACTGACGCAGGCGGCGGGGCAGACGCAGTTGCTGACGGCGAAAGGGCGTCAGCCGCAGATGCAGCAATTCGGCCTGCTGGGACAGGAACAGGTTGCCCGATCCGCGATAGATGGCGCTGTGAAAGCCCTTGTTCGCGGTATAATAGGCCGAGGCGTCGCCGGTATCGGCCGCCGCCGCGCAGCGGGCCAGCCAGCCGCGCAGATCCGCAAACAGGTCGGGGTCGCCGCGTCGCGCACAAAGCCGGGCGCAGACGGCCTCCAGTTCCGCCATCACCTCGAACATCTCGACGATGCGTCCGATCGAGGGGTTCAGCACCTGCGTTCCCCGGCGCGGCTTCAGTTCGACCAGCCCCGATGCCGACAGGCGCTGCAATGCCTCGCGCACCGGCGTGCGCGAGACGCCGAAACGCTCGGCCAGGGCGGGCTCTTCCAGTCGCGTGCCGGGGGGCAGGACGCCTTCGACGATCTCGGCCTCCAGCCTCTCGCTGATGTCGTCGGCGGCGCTGGCCATCACGATCCTTTCTGTTTGTGTGCATAATTATTGCTTGTGTATACACAAAAGTCGAGACAGAATGAGCACCGGGAGAATGAACAGCCGCGTCCGATGCGGCGAAACGGGGCGGGCTCCGCCCGAGGGAGGAAAGATGAAGTTCAAGTCAACCTGCGCCGTTCTGGCGCTGAGTGTCGCGATGCCGCTGGCCGCCGGGGCCGAGGTTCTGAAAGCCAGCCACCAGTTTCCGGGCGGCAAGGGCGATGCCCGCGACGAGATGATGCAGATGATCGCCAAGGACGTGGCCGATGCCGGCGTCGATCTGGAAATCCGCGTCTATCCGGGTGAATCGCTTTACAAGGCCAAGGAACAATGGAGCGCGCTGACCAGCGGGCAACTGGACATGACCTCGTTCCCGCTGGACTACGCGGCGGGACGGGTGCCGCAATTCAGCGTGACGCTGATGCCGGGACTGGTGCGCAACCACGAACGCGCCGCGCGGCTGAACGATTCGCCCTTCATGGACACGATCCACAAGCTGATCGAGGATAACGGGGCCATGGTCCTGTCGGATGCCTGGCTTGCCGGAGGTTTCGTCAGCAAGAAGAACTGCATCACCGCGCCGGACACGATTTCGGGCCAGGTGACGCGGGCGGCGGGACCGGCCTTCGAGCAGATGCTGGTCGGCGCGGGCGCCTCGATTTCCTCGATGCCCTCGTCCGAGATCTATACCGGGATGCAGACCGGCGTTCTGGACGCGGCCAATACCTCGTCGGGGTCGATGGTCAGCTACCGGCTGTATGAACAGGCCAAATGCCTGACCGCACCGGGTGAAAACGCCTTGTGGTTCATGTATGAACCGGTCCTGATCTCGAAGAAGACGTTCGATCGGCTGACCCCGGAACAGCAGCAGGCGCTGAAGGATGCCGGCCAGCGGGCCGAGGAATGGTTCGCCGAACAGGCCGCCGGGCTGGACAGCAAGATGGTGGACACCTTCGAGAAGGCCGGGGTCGAGGTCGTCACCATGTCGCCCGAGAATTTCGATGCCTGGCTGAAGATCGCTCAGGATACCTCGTACAAGAATTTCTCGAACGAGGTCGAGGGCGGCAAGGATCTGATCGACCAGGCGATGGCGGTCGAATGATCCTGGCGATGACCCGCGGAACGGGAAGCCGCGGAGGGTGGCGATGAGCGGCCTTCTGCGGCTTCTGAACGGTCTTGCCCGGCTCAGCGGCCTGCTTGCGATGATGCTGCTGGCCGCGGCGACGGTCGTGGTGACGCAGATGGTGTTTTCCCGCTATGTTCTGGGCGCCTCGACCGTGTGGCAGACCGAATTCGTCATCTACGCCACCACGGCGGCGATGATGCTGGGCAGCCCCTACGTGCTGGCGCTGCGCGGCCATGTCGGGGTCGATCTGCTGGTCGAGGCGGCCGGTCCGGGGCTGCGGCGGGTCTTCGCGCTGATCTCGGGGCTGGCCTCGTTGGGCTTTGTCGGCGCGCTGGCCTGGTCCGGTTTCGTCTTTCTCTACGAGGCCGCCTCGCGCGGCTGGACGACCGACACGATCTGGGCGCTGCCTCTGTGGATCCCGTTCTGGCCGGTGCCTTTCGCGATGGGGCTGATGATGCTGCAACTGATCGTGCAGATGCTGATGGCGATCACGGGCGAGACGCCCGGCAAGGAGGTCTGATGTCTCCGTCCATGGCGGGTATCGCCGTTCTGGTCACGATGCTGGGCCTGCTGGGCGCGGGCACACCCATCGCCTTCGCGCTTGGCTTCGTCGCGGTCGCGGCGCTGGTCCTGTCCGAGGGGTTCAGCGCCATCGGTGGTCTGTCCGAAACCTTCTTCGCCGGGCTGGCCAATTTCGGCATGGTCTCGGTGCCGATGTTCATCCTGATGGGCGCCGCCGTCGCCAGTTCGCCCGCGGGCAGGGATCTGTACGAAGCGCTGGACCGCTGGCTTTACCGGGTGCCGGGCGGCATGGTCATGTCCAATATCGGCGCCTGCGCGCTGTTTGCCGCGCTGTCGGGCAGCAGCCCCGCAACCTGTGCCGCCATCGGCAAGATGGGCATCCCGGAAATGACCAAGCGCGGCTATCCCGACAGCCTGGCCGCCGGATCCATCGCGGCGGGCGGCACGCTGGGCATCCTGATCCCGCCCTCGGTCACGATGATCGTCTACGGCATATCGACCGAGACCTCTATCGGGCGGCTGTTTCTGGCCGGGCTGCTGCCGGGGCTGATGCTGACGGTGCTGTTCATGGCCTGGGCGCTTATCGATTGCTGGCGCAAGGGGATCGCGCTTGGCGATGTGACGCGGCGCTATTCGCTGGCCGAACGGCTTGAGAACCTGCCCCGCGTGCTGCCCTTCCTGCTGATCGTGGCCGCCATCCTTTTCGTGCTTTATGGCGGTGTCGCCACGCCCTCGGAGGCGGCCGGCACCGGCGCGCTGATCTGCATCCTGCTGGTCGCGATCATCTACCGGATGTGGCGGGCGGGCCCGATGATCGCGATCTTCCGCGACACCATCCGCGAGGCGGTGATGATCATGCTGATCATCGGTGCGGCCGAATTGTTCGCCTTTGCCCTGTCCTCGCTGTTCATCACCCAGACCGTCGCCGGTGCCATCGCCGATCTGGAGGTCAATCGCTGGATCCTGCTGATCGTGATCCAGCTTTTTCTGCTGGTCGCGGGCTTCTTCCTGCCGCCGGTCGCCATCATCCTGATGTCGGCGCCGATCCTGATGCCGATCCTCGATTCGGCGGGCTTCGATCCCTACTGGTTCGCGGTCATCCTGACGATCAACATGGAGATCGGGCTGATCACGCCGCCGGTGGGGCTGAACCTCTATGTCATCAACGGGATCGCGCCGCAGATTTCGCTGCGCGACATTCTCTACGGCTCGCTGCCCTTCGTCGGGATGATGGTGCTCGGCATGGTGCTGCTGTCGATCTTTCCGCAGATCGCCCTGTTCCTGCCGGATCTGATCATGGGGCCCGCGCTATGACGCTGACGGCGCAGCTCTATGACCGCCTCAGCAGCCTTGTCGTCAGTTCCGGCTGGCGGCGCGGCAAGGGCACGCCGCCGCCGGCGCCGGATGCGCTGATCGGGGCCGCGCGCGCGCTGACGGAACTGCAATCGGAAACCCGCGGCATGGCGGTCGCGGCGGATATCCTGGCGGGCTATGCCGCGCTGGACGATCCCGAAAAGCGCATCTTCTTCGAGGGCCTGCGCGACGGTTTCGACCCCGACCACGCGGCGCTGGCCCGGGCTGCAAAGGTCTGGCTGGACAAGGGATCGCCCGCCGATCTGGAAGCCCTGTCGCGCTTGGCCGAGCCTCCGCGCCAGGAATTGCTGCGGCGGCTGAACATGGCGCAGGGCGGGACCGTCCGGCTGGTGGGGATGCGCGCCGACCTGCTGCGGCTGACGGGCCGCGACCGGACCTTTGCCCGCGTCGATGCCGATTTCCGTCACCTGCTGCGATCCTGGTTCAATCGCGGATTTCTGCAATTGCTGCGCATCGACTGGCACAGCCCGGCCTTGCTGCTGGAAAAGCTGATCGAATACGAGGCGGTCCACGAGATCCGCGATTTCCGCGATCTTCAGCGCCGGGTCCTGCCGGTGGATCGGCGCTGCTATGCCTATATGCATCCCGCCATGCCCGACGAGCCGCTGATCTTCGTCGAGGTCGCGCTGACCCGCGGGCTGCCCGATTCCGTGCAGGCGCTGATCGACGAAAGCCGTGCACCGCTGGACCCCGAAGACGCCGATACGGCCGTCTTCTATTCCATATCGAACTGCCAGTCGGGGCTGGCGGGCATCAGTTTCGGCAATCTGCTGATCAAGAACGTGGTCGCCGAACTGTCCCGCGAATTGCCCGAACTGGCGACCTTCGTTACGCTGTCGCCGATTCCCGGCCTGCGCGCCTGGCTGGAGGAACGGGCCGCCGCGGGCGAGGCCGAGGCCACCGCCCTGCTGCGCGATCCGCAGCCCGGCCCGCTGACCGCACAGACCGCGCGCTACCTTCTGCTGGCCAAGGATGCCAAAGGCCGGCCCCGCGATCCGGTGGCCCGCTTTCACCTGGGCAACGGCGCCGAGGCGCACCGCCTGATCGCCGGCGCCGACATTTCGGACCGGGGAACGAGGCAAAGCCTCGGGATGATGGTCAACTACCTCTATGACCGGCGCCGGATCGAGGCCCAGCACGACGATTTCACCGAACGCGGTATCATCGCCGCGCCGAAGCGGTTGCAGGACATCGCGCGCAAGGCCGAGATCGAGGCCGCCCCGGCCGGCAGACGGACCAAAACGGACAGCAAGACATGACGAACACGCTTTTCGACGCATTGATGGCCCCGCACAAGGGCGAGGCGCGCGATTTCCTGATCCTGCCGGACGGATCAAGCCTGTCCTATGACGACATCCATCGCCTGTCGGGCCGGCTTGCGAACCTGCTGACGGCGCAGGGCGTGAAGCCCGGCGACCGGGTGGCGGTGCAGGTCCAGAAATCACCCGAGGCGCTGGCCCTCTATCTGGCGACGATCCGCGCGGGCGCGGTCTTTCTGCCGCTGAACACGGCCTATACCCCGGCCGAGATCGCCTATTTCGTCGGCGATGCCGAACCCGCGCTTGTCGTCTGCGATCCCGCCCGCGCGGCCCGGCGCGACGACTTCCTGCCCGATGGCGGCAAGCTGATGACGCTGGACGCGGATGGCGAGGGCGACTTGATCGAGGCCGCGATCTGCCATGCCGAGGTGCAGAACCCGGTGCCACGCCGGGGCGATGATCTGGCGGCGATCCTTTACACCTCGGGCACGACCGGCCGGTCCAAGGGCGCCATGCTGAGCCATGACAACCTGCTGTCGAACGCGCGCGTGCTGGCCGATGCCTGGCGCTTCACCTCGGAGGACGTGCTGCTGCACGCGCTGCCGATCTTTCACACGCATGGGTTGTTCGTCGCCTCGAACGTGCTGATGCTGGCCGGCGGGGCGATGATCTGGCTGCCGAAATTCGATGCGACCCAGGTGATCGAGCTGCTGCCGCGGGCGACCAGCATGATGGGCGTGCCGACCTTCTACACCCGCCTGCTGGACCGGCCCGATTTTACCGGCGAACTGGTGCAGAAGATGCGGCTGTTCACCTCGGGCAGCGCACCGCTGCTGGCCGAGACGCATCGCGCCTTCGAGGATCGGACCGGGCACCGGATTCTCGAACGCTATGGCATGACGGAAACCAACATGAACACCTCGAACCCCTATGAGGGCGAGAGGCGGGCGGGCACGGTGGGCTTTCCGCTGCCCGGCGTCGCGCTGCGGATCACCGGCGAGGACGGATCCTTGCTGCCGCGCGGCGAGATAGGCCAGATCGAGGTTCGCGGCGATAACGTGTTCCAGGGCTATTGGCGAATGCCCGACAAGACGGCCGAGGATCTGGCGCCGGATGGCTGGTTCCGAACCGGCGATCTGGGCATGATCGATCCGGACGGCTATGTGGTGATCGTGGGACGCGGCAAGGATCTGATCATCTCGGGCGGCTTCAACATCTATCCCAAGGAGGTCGAACTGCTGATCGACGAGATGCCGGGCGTTCTGGAAAGCGCCGTGATCGGCGTGCCGCATCCCGATTTCGGCGAAGGCGTGGTGGCCGTGATCGCGCGCGCCGAAGGGGCCGAACCGGACCCGGATGCGATCATCGCCGACCTCTCGGACAGGCTGGCCAGATTCAAGCAGCCCAAGAAGGTGATGATCATCGACGAATTGCCGCGCAACACGATGGGCAAGGTGCAGAAAGCCGCGTTGCGGGCCGAATATGCCGAACTTTTCAGCGGCCGTGATCAGACCAGGTAGATCGCGTTCGTCACGTCCTGGGCGCTGAGGCTCTCGCCCACGAAGACGATCCTGTCCGCGTCCAGAAGCTCGACAATGACGCCACCTGCCGTCTCGCGGATCGCGTCGCTGATGAAATTCGCGTCGCTGGTTCCGATGGCGCTTCGCGCGATCATCACCCGGTCCTCGATCGGATCGAAATCCGCCACCCGATCGACGCCGCCGCCCGGGCCGAAGATGAAACTGTCCGCGCCCGCGCCGCCGATCAGCGTGTCATTGCCCGCCGCGCCACGCAGCGTATCGTCGCCGCCGCGCCCTTCAAGCCGGTCATCGCCATCATTTCCGGCCAGATAATCGTCGCCGCCGACGCCGACCAGCCGGTCATCGCCCGAGCCTCCGGCGATCCGGTCATTGCCCGCGCCGCCATAGACCAGGTCGGCACCGGCGCCGCCCGTCAGCCGGTCGTTGCCGTCCTTGCCGAGAATCAGGTCGTCGCCATTGCCGCCATGCATCAGGTCGTTGCCCAGCCCGCCGACCAGGCGGTCGTTGCCGCCCTGTCCCAGCACCCGGTCATTTCCGCCCTGACCCTCCAGCGTATCGTCGCCATTGCCGCCCGCGATCCAGTCATGTCCGCTGCCCGCCCGAACGAAGGTGTCGAAGCCGCCCAGCCGGATGTCGTCGCCGCGACTCGTCCCCCGGACCGATCCCGATGGCGCGCTGAGATAGGTCTGGCCGTCGAAATGGGGCAGCCATGCGGCTCGGCCCGGCTGCGTCACCGCCAGATCCGGCAGCGGCAGTCGCGGCAGGCCGTTGCTGTAGTCGATATCGACATCGCCATCGGTTGCCGCAAAGTTCTGCGTGACCATCAGAACCTTGTAGTCCTGATTGTCGCGGGTGAAGTCGCCGACCTTGAGACCGATCCCGATCACCTCGGCATCGGGGTTGAGGATATTGGCGCGATGCGAGGGGCTGTCCATGAACATCCGGTGCAGGGCGCGCACATCGTCGTTCAGCCCGTCGCCCGTCGTCACGCTGCGATAGGCGATGTTTTCCGACGTCATCCAGCGCCCATCCAGATCCAGCCCCGCCGCCCGCATCCGGTCTGTCGGGCTGCTGCCGCCGCGGCCGGTATGCGAAAAGACATCCGCCGACAGCATCCAGGCCGAATGCGCGTCCGCCGATTGGTTCAGCGCGGTTTCGATGCGCAGGGGGTCCAGCCCGTAACTTGCGCGGCTCGCATTCACGAGGCTGACGAAATAGCGTTCGGCGGCGGAGGCGATCGACATCGTTCAGGTCCGTTCAGGTTTTTGTGCTGGCACAACCTTAGCGCGCATTTCGTGCGATGCTCGCCCGAATTGCAGAGAATGCAACACATTACCGAGAAGTTAACGACAACCCGCGGGAATTCCGGTTGAAATTCCTGTCCGCCCCTTGGCTCCGGCGTTCGATCACGCGCCGGTCGGAGAGGCCGTCCGATTCGCCGATTCCGGCGGAGCGGCCGTCGTTTCCCGCACCATCAGCCTGGGCTGCAACCGCGTGATGGCAGGCGCCGCGTGCCCGGCGATCCGGGCCAGGACGATTCGTGCGGCCTCCCGGCCCAGGGCGCGTTTCGGCTGGCGGATGGTGGTCAGCGCCGGCGTCAGATGCGAGGCCAGGTCGATATCGTCGAAGCCGATCAGCGACAGGTCGGCGGGCACCCGGTAACCGGCCCGGATCAGACCTGACTGAAAGGCGCAGGCCATCTCGTCCGAAAAGGCGAAGACGGCGGTCGGGCGGCTATGCGCCGGCATCGCGATCCAGTCGCGCGCCGCGCCCCGGCCCGCCTGCAGGCTGAAATCGCCCGGAAACAGCGTGATCCCGGCATTCCGCGCCTCTTGCATGGCGCCGTCCAGCCGGGCCTTGTGCAGCACATTGTCGGGCGGCCCGCCGATCAGGCCGATGCGGTCGTGACCCAGCTCGCGCAGATGCGCGACAGCCAGCCGCGCGCCCTGTCGATTGTCCAGCACCACCCGTGGCAGATCCGCGCCCTCGATCCATTCGCAGGCCGTGACCACGGGCGGCAGCCCCGCCCCGCCGGTCAGATCGGCATGGGGCACCAGCCCGTCCAGCAGAATGATGCCATCGGCGCGGGACGGATCCAGAAAGGCGCGCAGATCGCGGTGACGGCCGCTTTCGTCCAGCGTGTCGGCGACCAGCAGATCATAGCCCGCCGCCGCCAGTTCGCGCCCCATCCCGTCGAGGATCTTGGCGAAGAAAGGGTTGCCGAGGTTGGGCACCAGCGCCACGACGCTGCCCGTGCGCTGCTTGCGCAGGTTGCGGGCGGCATGGTTCAGCCGGTATCCGGTCGCGGCCACAGCCTCGGCCACGCGGGTCCGCGTCGGCTCGGCCACCAGATCGGGCCGCGAGAGAACCCGACTGACGGTCGAGGCCGACACCCCCGCAAGCCGCGCCACATCCGACAATTTTGCCCGCCCCGGCGGATTGGCCTCGTGATCCATCGCGAAAGGGTATGCGCCACCGCGCGGCGCCGCAAGAAAATGTTTGCAATCGATTGCAGGGCCGTGCAGGCTGACCATGTGGAAGGGGGAGCCATGCAGACGATCAAGGGACCGGCGCTGTTTCTGGCGCAGTTCATCGGCGAAGCCGCGCCGTTCGACACCTGGGACGGGATCACCCGCTGGGCCGCCGGTTGCGGCTATCTGGGCGTGCAGGTGCCAACCAGCGATCCGCGCATTCTGGATCTGGACCGGGCCGAATCCTCGCAGGATTACCGCGACGAATTCCTGGGCACCGCGCGCGAAAACGGGGTCGAGGTGACAGAGCTTTCGACCCATCTGCAAGGTCAGCTGGTGGCGGTCCACCCCGCCTATGACGCCGGTTTCGACGCCTTCGCGCCCCTTGGCCTGCGCGGCGATCCCGCCGCGCGGCAGGAATGGGCGGTCGATCAGATAGGCCGCGCGATCCGGGTCAGCCGGCTTCTGGGCCTGGACCGGATGGCCACCTTTTCCGGTGCCCTGGCCTGGCCCTATCTCTACCCCTGGCCGCAGCGTGCCCCCGGACTGGTCGAGGCCGCCTTCGACACGCTGGCGGCCCGCTGGCAGCCCCTGCTGGATCTGGCCGAGGATCACGGCGTCGACATCTGCTACGAGATCCATCCCGGCGAAGATCTGCATGACGGCATCACCTTCGAGATGTTTCTCGACCGCGTGAAGGATCACGGTCGCGCCAACATGCTGTTCGATCCGTCCCACTACCTTCTGCAACAGCTCGATTACCTTCAGAACATCGACATCTATCGCGACCGGATCCGGATGTTCCACGTCAAGGATGCCGAATTTCGCCCGACCGGGCGGCAGGGCGTTTACGGCGGTTTCCAGACCTGGGCCGATCGGGCGGGCCGGTTCCGCAGCCTCGGCGACGGGCAGGTCGATTTCGGGGCGATCTTCTCGAAGCTGACGCAATACGGCTTTGACGGATGGGCCGTGGTCGAATGGGAATGTGCACTGAAGCACCCCGAGGACGGGGCCCGCGAAGGCGCAGCCTTCGTGCGCGACCACATCATCCGGGTGACGCCCCATGCCTTCGACGATTTCGCGGCATCCGGCGTGGACCGCGCCGCCATCGACAAGGCGCTTGGATTATGAGGCCGATCCGGCTGGGCATGGTCGGTGGCGGCAGCGGCGCCTTCATCGGCGCGATCCACCGCATCGCGGCGCGGATGGACGGGCATTTCACGCTCGTGGCCGGGGCGCTGTCCTCGGAACCCGGCCGGGCGCAGGCCAGCGCGGCGGAACTGGGCGTGCGGGGCTATGACGACTTCGGCGCGATGGCCCGCGACGAGGCCGCGCGCGAAGACGGGATCGAGGCCGTGGCGATCGTCACCCCGAACCACATGCACGCAGCCCCCGCCGCAGCCTTCCTGAACGCGGGCATCCACGTCATCTGCGACAAGCCGCTGGCCGCCACTCGGGGTCAGGCCGCCGAGATCGAAGCCGCCGCCAAGTCAGGCACCGCCCGCTTCTTCCTGACCCACAATTACAGCGCCCTGCCAATGATCCGCGAGGCCCGCGCGATGGTGGCCGAGGGCGCCATTGGCGATCTGCGGCTGGTGCAGGCGGAATATCTGCAAGGCTGGCTGTCTGGACCGGCGCGGGGCAAACAGGCCGAATGGCGCACCGATCCGGTTCGCGCGGGCGCCGGCGCGCTTGGCGATATCGGCACCCATGCCTGGCAACTGGCCGCGTTCGTGACCGGCCAGACGCCCGACCGCCTGTCGGCCGATCTGTCCAGCATCGTGCCGGGCCGGCCCATCGACGACGATGCCCGGATCGCCCTGCGCTATGGCTCGGGGGCCAAGGGCGGAATCTGGGCCAGCCAGGTCGCGATCGGGCAGGAGAACGGGCTGTCGCTGCGTCTTTTCGGCACCGAAGGCGCGCTGGCATGGCGCCTGCCCGATCCCGAGCGGCTGATCTTCACGCCCAGGGACGATGCCCCCCGCATCCTGACCCGCGCGCAGGATCGCAGCGCATCCTTCCGCACGCCACCCGGCCATCCCGAAGGATACCTGGAAGGATTCGCCAATCTTTACAGCGATATCGCGGCGATCATCCGGGGAGACACGACGCATCTGGACCGCGTGCCGGGCCTTGAAGCCGGCCTGTCGGGAATGGCCTTCATCGCGGCGGCGCAGGAATCCTCGGCCCGCGACGGGGCTTGGATCAGGGTGGCGGAATGACGGTGCTGGCCCTTCAGGATGTCTCCAGACGTTTCGGCCCGATCGAGGTGCTGCACCACGTCGATCTGGCGCTTGAACCGGGTCAGGTCCATGCCCTGATCGGCGAGAATGGCGCCGGCAAGTCCACCATCATGAAGATCCTCGGCGGCTTTCTGGATCCGACCGAGGGCCAGATCCTGCTGGACGGCCAGGCCGTCCGCTTCGCCAGCGGCCCGCGGGCCGAGGCGCAGGGCATCGTCGTGATTCACCAGGAATTCAACCTTGCCGCCGACCTGTCGGTCGCGGCCAACATCTTTCTGGGGCGAGAAACAGGCGGCTGGCGGCTGGACCACCAGGCGATGCGCCGAGACACCGCCGCCCTGCTGGACCGGCTCCATTCCCCGATCAGCCCCGACACGCCGATCCGCGACCTGTCCGTGCCCAACCGCCAGATGGTCGAGATCGCCAAGGCCCTGTCGCGCAAGGCCCGCGTGCTGATCATGGACGAGCCGAGCGCGGTCCTGACCCACCGCGAGGTCGGCACGCTTTACGAACAGATCGACCGGCTTCGCCGCGAAGGCGTCGCGATCCTCTATTGCTCGCACCGGCTGGACGAGGTCGCGCATCTGGCCGACCGCATCACCGTGCTGCGCGACGGCCGCGTCGTGCGGCAGGCGATGCGCGGCGAATTGACCGAAGACGGCATGGCCACCGCCATGGTCGGCCGCGAATTGCAGGATTTCTATCCGCCCAAGGGCAGCCATTCCGACAGGCCCGCCTTGCAGGTCACGGGCCTGACCGTGCCGGGCAAGGTCCACGACGTCAGTTTCACCCTGCACGAAGGCGAGGTGCTGGGCCTTGCCGGCCTTGTCGGCTCGGGTCGGACCGAGCTGGCCGAGGGGCTGGTCGGTCTGCGCGCATCCACGGGCGAGATCCGCGTCAACGGCCAGCCGGTCGCGATCCGCAGCCTTCGGGACGCCTTCGCATCGGGGCTGGCCTATCTGACCGAGGATCGGAAAGAGGCCGGTCTGCTGCTGGACAAGGGCCTGCGCGAGAACCTGACCCTGGCCAGCCTGTCCCGCTTTGGCCATCTGCGGCTGGATACGCAGGCCGAGGATGTGGCGCTGGACCGGGCCACACGGGAATTCGACATCCGCGCGCCCAGCCGCACGATGATCGCGGGCAAGCTGTCGGGCGGCAACCAGCAGAAGCTGCTGCTGGCCAAGACGATGCTGCCCGATCCCCGCATCATCATCATCGACGAACCGACGCGCGGCATCGACGTGGGCACCAAGGCGCAGATCTATGCCTTCATCCGCGATCTGGCGACGCAGGGTCGCAGCCTGATCGTCATCAGCAGCGAAATGACCGAGGTGATCGGCCTGGCCGACCGCGTCCTGGTCATGCGCGAGGGCCGCATCGCCGGCGAGGTCACGGGAAACGACATGACGGAAGACAGGATCGTGCGCCTTGCCATGGGCGTCAGGGGCGAGGCCGCATGAAACCCGATCTGCATACCCTCGGCCCGCTGATCGCGCTGATTGCGCTGGTCATTCTGGGCGCTTTGCTGAACCCGGCCTTCCTGGCGCCGGCCAACATCACCAACGTGCTGGCCCGTTCCGCCTTTATCGGCATGATCGCGGTCGGCATGACCTTCGTCATCACCGCGGGCGGGCTGGATCTGTCGGTCGGCTCGATGGCCGCGTTTCTGGCCGGCATCGCCATCATCGCGATGAACGCCGCCCTGCCCGGCCTGGGCGAGAATTGGGGCACGATCATCATCGGCATGGGCGTTGCCATCCTTGGCGGGATCGCCGCGGGATACCTGAACGGCGCGCTGATCACCAAGGCAAGGATCGAACCCTTCATCGTCACCCTGGGCACGATGGGCATCTTCCGGTCGCTGGTGACATGGCTGGCCGACGGCGGCACGCTCAGCCTGGATTACGGGCTGCGCACCCTCTATCGCCCGGTCTATTACGGCGGCATCGGCTGGATCACCTGGCCGATCATCGTCTTCGCGCTGACCGCCATGGCGGGCGAATGGATGATGCGCCATTCCCGCTTCGGTCGCCATGTCGAGGCGATCGGCTCGAACGACCGGGTGGCGCGCTATTCCGCCATCGACGTGAATCGCGCGCGGCTGCTGACCTACATGCTTCTGGGCCTTCTGGTCGGGCTGGCCACGGTTCTGTACGTGCCGCGCCTCGGCTCGGCCTCGGGCGGGACCGGCGTGTTGTGGGAACTGGAGGCGATCGCCGCCGTCATCATCGGCGGCACCGCGCTGAAGGGCGGGCGGGGCCGCGTCTGGGGCACGGTCGTGGGCGTGCTGATCCTGTCGCTGATCGACAACATCCTGAACCTCGCCGATCTGGTCAGCCCCTATCTGAACGGCGCCATCCAGGGAATCATCATTGTCCTCGCTGTCGTCTTGCAGCGGGAAAAACGCACCGCCGACGAGCGGTGATCCAAGGGAGGGAAAGGAATGAAACGCAGAAGCCTGATGAAATCCGCGGCCATCGTCGCGGTGCTGGGCCTTGCCGGCGGCGCCGCCGTCGCGCAGCAGGACGGCGAAAAGACCATCATCGGCGTGTCGATCCCGTCGGCCACCCACGGCTTCATGGGCGGGCTGAACTGGCACGCCCAGGACACGATCGACCGACTGGGCAAGGTCTATCCGAATCTTGAATTCGTGCTGTCCACGGCGGGCGACGCGGCCAAGCAGGTCAGCGATATCGAGGACATGATGGCCACGCGCAACATCGACGCGCTGATCGTGCTGCCCTTCGAATCCGAACCGCTGACCGCCCCGGTCGCCGCGGTGAAAAAGGCCGGCAAGTTCGTCACCGTCGTCGATCGCGGCCTGTCGCAAGAGGGGATCGAGGATCTGTATGTCGCCGGCGACAATACCGCCTTCGGCCGTGTCGCGGGCGAATATTTCAAGGAAAACCTTCAGCCGGGCGCCAAGATCGTCGTGCTGCGCGGCATCCCGACCACGCTGGACAACGAGCGCGTGGAGGCGTTCCAGACGGCGCTGGAGGGCTCGGATATCGAGATCCTCGACATGCAGCACGGCAACTGGAACCGCGACGACGCCTTTACCGTGATGCAGGATTACCTGTCGAAATATCCCCAGATCGACGCCGTCTGGGCAGCCGATGACGACATGGCCATCGGCGTGATGGAGGCGATCGCCGCCGCCGACCGGACTGACGAGATGTGGGTGATCGGCGGGGCCGGGATGAAGGAAATCGTCAAGCGCATCATGGAGGGTGACCCGCAACTGCCGGTCGATGTGACCTATCCGCCGGCGCTGATTTCCTCGGCGATCGAGATGACGGCGCTGAACTTCGTGTCCGGCGCGCCGATGGTCGGCCGCTTCATCATCGGCAGCCAGCTGATCACGCCGGAAAACGCGGAACAATTCTACTTTCCCGACAGCCCGTTCTGAAAGCGGGCCTTGTGGAAAAAGTGGCAGCGCCCGATGCCGGGCGGGCGCTGCCACTGACGCGGCTTCTGCCTACAGATCCATCCCCTGCCCGGTTTCCAGCAGCGATTTCATGCTGGACAGGACCAGCGGCCAGCCCTCGGTGATCCCCTTCAGCATCCCGCTGCCGGGCTGCAAATCCTCGTGGGTGACGGTCAGCCTGACCATCCGGTCCTGCTGATCGATGTCAAAGATCACGCGGCTGAACTGGGCGGGGTCGTCCTGCTGGCTTTCATTCGCCCAACTCAGCACCAGGCGCCGGGGCGGGTCGCTTTCCAGCACCTTGCCCACCAGATCGACACTGCGCGCCGGATTCGTGCGGACATGGCGCCATTCCGATCCGGGCTGCCAGTCGTCCGAGATGTTTTCATGCCCCCAGTAGCGGCAGGCGATCTCGGGTCGGGTAATGGCCTCGAAGACCTTATCGGGCGTAGTGCGGATATAGGTGACATAGACGAAGCTGGCTGACATGTCGGTCATCGCTCACTCCCGTTCCAATTGCTGTCTGAGGTCGGACAGAAGGCCCAGACGGCCCTCCTCGAACTTTCGGATCCAGCGCCCATAGACCTCGTAGAGCGGGACCGGATTGATGAAGTGCAGTTTCTCGCGCCCCCGCCTGACGGTGCTGATGAGGTTCGCGTCTTCCAGAATCCCCAGATGCTGGGTCACCGACTGGCGCGTCATCTCCATCCGGTCGCAAAGCTGGCCCAGCGTCTGGCCGTTCTGCTCGCACAGCCGATCCAGCAGGCGCCTGCGGCCGGGATCGGCCAGCGCCTTGAAGACCTTGTCGTCATCCATTCTCGATTCCGCCTCGGGACAGGAACTAATATGCAGGTAAAAACCTGCTCGTCAAGACGTGCAGGCAAAAAACTGCATGTCTTGCGCAGCGGCGCATTTCCGGCGGCGCCCCGGCCCCGGTCAGAACCGCGCGACCTCGATCCCGGCCGCGCCCAGATGATCGCGCAGCGCCCGTGCCATCGCCACCGCGCCGGGGCTGTCGCCATGCACGCAGATCGTGTCGATCCGGCACGGGATCTGCTTGCCCGATGCGGTGATGATCGCGCCCGCCCGCAGCATCGTCTCGATCCGCGCGCCGACCTGCGCCGCATCATGCAGGACCGCGCCGGGCTGGCTGCGATCGACCAGCGTCGCATCCTCGTTATAGGCACGGTCGGCAAAGATCTCTCCGGCCCAGGCCGCGCCCAGATCCCGGGCCACCTGCTGCATTGGCGTCCCGGCCAGCACCACCAGCACGATTTCCGGATCGACCGCCAGCGCCGCACGATAGCAGGCGCGCGCGATCTCGGGGTCTTCGCTGGCCATGTTGGCCAGGGCGCCGTGCAGCTTCAGGTGTCGCACCTGCGCGCCCTGCGACCGCGCCACGCCCTGCGCCGCGCCCAGCTGATAGGCAACCATGTTGCCAAGTTCCTCGGCCGACAGGCGCAGCCGCCGCCGCCCGAAGCCCTGCAGATCGTGAAAGCCCGGATGCGCCCCGATGCCGACGCCCTTGCCCTGCGCCTGCCGCATCACGCGCGCCATCACATCGGGATCGCCGGCATGAAAGCCGCAGGCGATATTGGCCGATGTGATCACATCCAGCAGCCCGGCATCATCGCCCATCGTCCAGGGGCCGAAGCCCTCGCCCATGTCGGAATTCAGATCGACCTTCATTCGTCCTCCAGTTCCCGCCCCGCCGTGACGCCGCCAACCAGTTGATAGGACAGAAGGTCGGCAATCGTCGAGGGCTCGCGGATCAGGTTGCGGCAGCGCCCCGCCGCCTCGCGCAAGAGCGCCGCATCATCGCGCCACAGCGCATCGGCCTGGGACGCGTCGAGGCGCTGAAACCGCAATGCCGCCCCTTCGGCGGCCTGCGCGATCCGGGGCAGGTCTGCGGGGATCACCCGACCGATGCGGGGATAGCCGCCCATGGTCTGACATTCCGCCATCAGCACGAAGGGCACGCCCTCGCCGGTCAGTTGCACATCGCCCGGTCCGATCACGTCCGAAGCCAGTCCCGCCGCATGGTCCGAGGTAAAGCATCCCTTCCCCGTCTGAACCAGAATCCCCTGCCGGTTCGCCCGCTGCCCGCGCCTGAAACCGGCGGCATAGAAGGCCTCCAGCACGTCATCGGCGAACAGGCCGGTCTGCGGCCCATCCATCACCCGCAGCGTGCCGCCGCCAAAGCGCACGGCGGGTTCGATCACCCTTGCGGGGCGGTCGGGGTCGGGATCCTCGCCGCAGGGCAGGTCGTCGCCGCTGTCCAGCAACGCGCCAATGCCGATGCTCAGATGCGCGGCGCGGCTGCCCAGCCATTCCGGCGTGGCGATCCCGCCCGCCGGTGTCAGATAGCCGTAGACGCCGCTGTCCACGCCACCAATGCGCAGAGCTTGACCGGGCAGGATCAGGTGACAGCCATGCCAGCGCAACGGCGCATCGTCCAGAAAGGCGGCCATCGGCGCACCGGTCAGCGCCACCCGCATCGGCGCATCGACGCCGAAGACGCCGCCCGCGCCGGCCATCTCGATCGCCGCCAGCGGCGTGTCCGCGCCCAGAAGCGCGGCGGCCTCGATCAGGGCCATCCGGTCCATCGCACCGCCGCATGACAGGCCCTGCCCCAGATGGCCGGGCCGCCCCATGTCCTGCACCGACAGCAGCCCGTCGGCGCGGCTGATGGTCAACCGGCTCATCGCAGGATCTCCAGCCGCGCGCCGCCCATGCCATCGGGCGTCATCAGCCCCTCGATCTCGGCCGCGCCGATCGGGGCATAGCGGATCGCATCTCCCGCCTTCAGCAGCATCGGCGTCTCGCGATCCGGAACGAAGGTGCGGAACCCGGTCCGCGCCACCTGACGCCAGCCCGTGGTCGAGGCCGCGCCGAAGATCACGATCTGGCGCACGGCGACGACGACGGCGCCGACCGGCACGTTCGGCGTCATCTCGGCCAGCCGCGGCAGGTTCCAGGCACGGGGCAACAGCCCGATATAGGGCTGGCCGGGGGCGAAGCCGATGGCCAGGACCCGCAGATCGGCCTCGCAGATCTGCTGCACCGCACGATCTTCGGACATGCCCAGCTTTTCGGCCACCTCGGCCAGTTGCGGGCCGTGATCGCCGCCGAAAGCCGCCGGGATGGTCCAGCGCCGGGGCGGATCGGGCAGCACCGGACGCGCGGCCGCGATCCGTTCGGCCCGCGCCGCCAGATCGCGCGCCACCGCGCCCCGATCGGTCCGGCCCGGATCGAACCGCACCAGGACCGAAACCAGCGCCGGGGCGATCTCGACCGCGGCGGCCGGTGCGTCGTCTTGCAATTCCGCAGCCAGAACCTGCGCCGCCGCCATCGCGTCGGGATCGGGCGTCAGGCCGAAGCGGACCAGAACCCCGTCCGGCCCCGCGGGCAGCACCTCGGGCGAGCGCGCGTCGCTCATCGCGGCGCGATCCTTGCCATCGGGCGGGTGCCCTCGCGGTCATCTGGAAGGGCGGCCGTCATGCGATCTCGGGCAGGGTCTGAACAGCATAATCGTGGCGGATCTCGCGTCCTGTCGCAGGATCGCGCATCATCATGCGAAACCGTGCCGCCGGGCGCACGCCACCCCTGGCGCCGAACGTCCCGCACAGCATCGCCACACCCTCGGCGGCCAGATCGTCCAGACCGGCCCCCGCGGCCAGTTCCGTCAGCGGCCGGATCGAGGCCAGCGTGCCCTGCTGATACAGCACCCATTCCCCGCTGTCGTCGATCCAGCTTTCCAGAACGATCGCCTCCAGCCGGTCGGCGACATCCTCCCACGGCCAGACCTCGGCCGCGCAGGGCTTGGCGCAGACCTGTTTCGACAAGGCGACCGAATGCGCCTCAAGCGCCCGGTCGGTATGGTCCGAGGCAAGGCCAAGCCAGCGTCGCCCGCCCGATTGCAGCAGCAGCGGCTCGACCTCGCCGGATGAGCCATAGCCCACCACCTGGATCCGGCCTGCCTGCGTCAGCAGCGCCGCCGAGACCCGGTAATACAGCGGTGTCGCAGAAGGCGGGCTGACCCCGATCGCGGCCAGTTCCTCGATATGGTGCCGGATCGCGGAGGGGTCGCGGCCGGTCCAGCCCGCCACGACCAGGTGTTTCAGGTCCAGATCGAGGGCCTCGCCCCCGGCCGAAAATCGCATCTTCCATTTCCTTTCACAGCACCGAGGGCAACCACAAGGCCAGCCCCGGCAACGCGACCAGTGCCGCGATCATCGTCAGCATTACCAGAACATAGGGAATCACGCCCATGATCACGTCGCTCATGGGGCCGGATTTCCGCGCCCCCTGAACCACGAACAGGTTCAGGCCCACCGGCGGCGTGATCAGCGCCATCTCGATCAGCACGATCAACAGCACCCCGAACCACACCTTGTCATAGCCCAGCCCGGCAATGATCGGCACCACGATGGGGATGGTCGCGACCATCAGCGACAAGGTCTCGATGAAAAAGCCCAGCACCAGATACAGCGCGATGACCAGCAGCAGCGTGCCAAAGGGCGACAGCCCCGATCCCCCGATCAGATCGGTCAGTTGCCGCCCCAGCCCGGCCGAGGTCATGGCAAAGTTCAGAAACGTCGCCCCCGTCACCACCAGCATGATCATCGCCGAGATGCGGATGGTGCCGTGCAGCGCCTCGGACAGGGCGCGTGGACCCAGACCGTCACCCAGCAGGATCGCGATCAGCGCCGCGATGGCCACGCCGATGGCCGCGCTTTCCGTGGGCGTCGCCCAACCCGCATAGATCGACCCGATCACGACCACGAACAGCACCACGATCGGCACAAGCTGGGTCAGCGACCGCGCCCGTTCGGCCCAGGAAAAGCCGCGCGAAGGCCCGCCCAGCCCCGGCCGCACCCAGCAGATCGCCGCCGTGACCGCGATGAAGGCCAGGGCCATCAGCAGGCCGGGGACCAGCCCGGCCGAAAACAGGCGCGGGATCGAGGTTTCGGTCAGGAAGCCATAGACGATCAGGTTGATCGAGGGCGGGATCAGGATTCCCAGCGTGCCGCCGGCCGCGATGGCGCCGGAAAACAGCCGCGGATCATAGTTCAGCCGCTCGGCCTGCGGCATGGCCACGGTGGCCACGGTCGCGGCGGTGGCCACCGACGATCCGGACGTGGCCGAAAACATGGTCGCCGTCGCGATATTGGCATGGACCAGACCGCCCGGCAGCCATGACAGCCACTTGTCCAGCGCCGCATAGGTGCGTTCGGCCACGCCGCCGCGCACCAGGATTTCGCCCAGCAGGACGAACAGCGGAATGGCGATCAGGGTCGAGGAATTGGACGACGACCAGATCACCTGCCCCATCCCGCGCAGCAGCGGAAAGGCCGAATAGAACTGGCCCACGCCAATACCCAGCAGGAACAGCACGATGCCCACCGGGATCGACAGGGCCATCAGGCCCAGCAGCGCGATGGCAGTGGTCCAGATCATTCCGGCACCTCGGATCCAATGCCCAGCACGGTGTCGAAATCGTCCCGCCGCGCGGCCTGCAAAAATGCGATTCCGATCAGCGACAGCGCGGTGGCGCTGATCGCGAACCACAGCCAGCCGGCGAACCAGATGCCTTGCGGAATCCACAAGGGCGTCTCCAGCGGCGTGTTCGCGCGCGAGCCGCGTTCCAGCGTCTTGCCCAGCACCGGCCAGCTTTGCCAGGCGATCAGCAGCACGACGCCATTGGTCACGAGCATCGCGAACAGGTCCATCGCCATCTGCGCGGGCCGGGCCAGCTTCAGCCGGATCACGTCGATGCGGACATGGGCCCGTTCAAGCAGGGCGCAGGCCAGCCCCCAGCTTGCGACCGCCGCCATGACATAACCCGAGATCTCGTCCGACCCGCCCAGGCTGGCGCTGCCCAGCTTGCGCAGGATCACATCCGTCAGGATGAAAAGCACGGTCAGGATCAGGCCCGCGCCCAGGATCAGGGCTATGGCCCGGTTCGCGCGCCGCAGCGCGCCAAGGGTTGCGTCGATCATGGCGGCGCGGGCGCTACTGGACGGTCACGCCGACGGCCTTGCCGACCGAATCATTCCAGCGCGCGACCCATTCCGCGCCGGCGCGGCTGGCCCAGTCGGGCAGAACCTCGTCTTCCAGCACTTTCCGCGCCGCCGCGAGATCGGCCTCGGACGGCTGCACCAGCGTCATCGAGGCCGCATCGCCGGCCGCACATTCGCCCTGGCCCGTCAGGCAGGCGATGTCGCCTTCCAGCCCGCCTTGCGCGGCGTCCCAGGCGGGCGCTTCCAGCCCCTCGGCCACGGCCGATTTCAGCATCGACTGCTGATCCCCGGAAAGCCCGTCGTAACGGTCGCCATTCATCGCGATCACCACCGGATCCCAGCCGCCCAGCGGCAGCACCATCAGCGTGTCCGTCACCTCCCACCAGCCGGCGGAATAGCCAGACCCGGCGCCGGTCACGGCACAGTCGATCACGGCCCGCTCCAGCGAGCCGGGCACTTCGGAAAAGGCGATGTTGACGCCTTCCGCGCCCAGAGCCTCCAGCAGCTTGGTCGTCATCCGGCCCGAGCCGCGGATCTTCTTGCCCTCCAGATCGGCCAGCGAACCGACCTCGCCCTTGCAGAACACGACCTGCGGCGGATAGGGCGCGATGCCCAGAACCTCGGCATTGAAGCGATTGCGCATGATCTCCTCGACCATCGGGCGGGCGGCCTTGACCATGCTTCGGGCCTCGGCGGGCGTGTTGGCGATCAGCGGCACGTCCAGACCTTCCAGTTCGGGCGCATCGCCGACCGTGTAATCGGCCACGGTCGAGCCGACATCGAAGACCCCGTCGCCCAGCATCCGGTAGACATCGGCGCCGGCGATGCCCATCTGGTCGAAACTGGTCAGTTGCGCGGTGAATTCGCCATCCGTCATCTGCGGCAGCTTCTCGGTCCAGAAGGGCGACTCGAAATCCTGATACAGCGGCAGGTTCGACCAGCTTCCGACGACGGCCAGTTCCTCGGCCATGGCCGGCGAGGCCAGCAGCGCGGTTCCGGTCAGCAGGGCTTTTGCAAGTTTCATGTCAGTCTCTCCTGTTGGGTTTTTATGGGCAGATCGGCATGGACCCCGGTCAGCCGCGCCGTCGCGCGACCGGCGGGAATGTCGGTGACCAGCATGTGGCCGGGCGCATGGGTGATCGCCAGATCGGGCCGGGCGGCGGCGATTGCGGCCTGTGGCGTCACCCCGCAGGCCCAGAAGACCGGAATCTCGCCCTGGCGGAACTCGGGCGGGTCGCCGTAATCGGGTGCCATCACATCCGCGATACCGATCAGCGCCGGATCGCCCAGATGGACCGGCGCGCCATGGGCCAGCGGAAAGCCCGCGCAGATCTGCACGGCCTCGATCGCCTCGGCCGCCCGCATCGGCCGCATCGATACGACCAGCGGCCCCCAAAAGCGCCCGGCGGGCCTGGTCGGCAGGCTGGTGCGATACATCGGCACGTTCCGGCCGGTTTCCTGATGCCGCACCGCGATCCCGGCGCGCAGCAGCGCATCCTCGAAGCTGAAGGAACAGCCCAGCGCGAAGGACACCATGTCATTCCGCCACAGATCGGCGATGTCGGCCGGCTCGTCGGCCAGCGCGCCCCGGCGCCAGACGCGATAGCGCGGCAGATCATGGCGCAGGTCGATGCCGTCGCCCAGCGCCGGCAGCGATGGATCGCCAGGCTCGCCCACGGCCAGCAGCGGGCATGGGCGCGGATTGGCCTGGCAGAAGCGCAGGAAATCGGACGCCTCCTCGCCCGGCAGGATCACAAGATTGGCCTGCAACGCATCACCGCAAAGGCCCGCCGTAGGGCCATCGAACAGCCCGTCGCGGATCCGGGCGCGCAGAATGCGCGGATCGGCAAGACGGGGCTGGGGTTGCGGCTGGGGCTGGATCATCCGGTTCTCCTCTCCGACAAGGATTCCTGACGAAACCGATTGAATCAAGCGCTCACTTATCCGCAATATTGATCGCGCCCGGTGATCACTTCCTCGCCGCGTCCAGTGCCGCGCGCGTCACCGCGCGTCCGATTTCCTCATTGCGTTCCGGCATGTAGCAGATGGCAAAATCCAGATCGGGCAGCCGCGCCTCGGGCCGCACCGCGATTTCCTCCAGGCCCGCATGGGGCCAAGCGTCTACGATGTCATGGGGAATCGTGCCGATGCCGAATCCCTGCCCGACCAGGTGCAGCACCGTCGCCAACGAGGCCGATCCGTGGATCGCCGCTGCCTGCCGGCGCCCCGGCGACAACAAATCGGCTACCCGCCGGTGCGGCAGTGTCGTCTTGGGAAAGGACACGATCGGCAGCGCCGCCAGGTCGTCGATCCCGGCCGGGCGCGGCAGGTCGAAATGCGCGGGCGCCACGAACCAGCCCAGCGTCACCGGCGGCAGCGGCGTCAGGTTGATCCCGCGCGGCGCCTGATCGCGCATCATGATCGCCACGTCCAGCCCGTCCGCGACCAGCATCTGCGCCATCTGTTCCGAAGTATCGACCGAAATTTCGAACCGCAGTTGCGGATGGCGCGCGCGCAGATCCGTCAGCATGCGGGGCAGGACCGTATGCGTCATCGTCTCGGCCACGCCCAGCCGCACGACGCCCGCCATCAGGCCCTGCGTCAGTTCGCCCAGAATCCGGTCGCGCTGAGCGATCAGGATCTCGGATTCCTCGACCAGGCGGCGGCCGGCGGCGGTCAGACGCACGCCCCGGCCGTCGCGTTGGAAGATGGTCATGCCCATCCGGTCCTCCAGATGCCGCACCCGTCGCGAGATCGCCGATTGCGCCAGCCCCAGCGAATCCGAGGCGGCGCGAAATCCGCCATGGCGGGCAATGGCGCGGATGATGGCAAGGTCGCGGAAGCCGAACATTTCCGCGACATGCGGCCGTGGGCGACGCCAAGTCAAGCCCGCCCGCGATTGACCCGCCAGCGCCCGCGACCCATATGTGCCGCAGCGCAGCATGAGGTCCGCGCCATGTCGCAGATACCCCATCCCCCGGATTTCGGTCCGCCCCGCATCCGCCTGCGCGGGCTGGAAGGCCGCGACCGCCATGACCATGCAGCACACCTGCTGCGGCTGTCGCCCGAAGACCGCCGTGCCCGCTTTCACGCGGCGCTGACGGATGACGCGATCCGCGCCTATTCCGACGGCGTTGACTGGGACCACGCGCTGATCTTCGGCGCTTTCGTGGGCGGCGTGCTGCGCGGTCTGGGCGAGCTGATCCCATGGCCGGCTCGGGACCAGGGCGAGGCGTCCTTTTCCATCGAGCAGCCCTTCCAGCAGATCGGCCTGGGCAAGCGGCTGGTGCTGGCGACGGTGCTGGCCGCGCGCCGCGCGGGCCTTGGCCGAATCCACATGGATTTCATCGGCGACAACCGCGCCATGCGGGCGCTGGCCCGCGACGTGGGCGCGGTCTCGGGCCGCTCGGACGGGATCATCCATGCGATCAAGGACATTCCCCGCCGCGGCCTGCGCGCGGGTTAGACGGGCGGTGCCGGTCGGCGCATGCCGTTCCCGAAAAACGGCTGTTTGCGCCGGGGAATGTCGTCGGCTCAGATCGCGGCGGCCCACAGGCGGAACCGGCGCGTGCCGGTCGCCTCGCGCACGAGGCCCATCCTCTCCAATCGCGCCAGCAGCCGCTCGGCCGTGTCGCGGCTGATGGCGCAGCTTTCCTCGACCATGGCCGTGCTCATCAGCGGATGGGCGGCCAGCGCCGCCACGATCCGGGCCGCGTTGGACCCCTTGATTGCCTCTGTCTCGACGCCGGCGCGCGCGGACCATGCCGCGACCCGATCCAGATGCGCGAGCGCCGCCGAGGCGCCATCGGCCAGCGCCGCCAGATGCCGTCGCAGGCGGTGTTTCGGCGGCCCCTCGTCAGCGGGCTGCCCGGCGCGTCCCATCGGCAGGAACGGCAGGCCCGGACAATCCGCGGCCATGCGCCGCGCGATCCAGACCGCCGCCTCGATCGGCGCGTTCTCGGGCGACAGATCGTAAAGCCGCCACAGCAGCCGCAGCGCGGGCGCGCGGGCCAGCGGATGCAGCGGCTCCAAGCCCCGGACGGCGGCCAGAAATCCCTCAGCCGCGTGGTCGAAGGCCCGCCCCGACAGCCGCCCCAGCGGCGCCTCGGGCGCATCGACGCCTTCGGCCCGGTGCAGGCCCAGAAAGCCGCGCAGATCGGCCGGATCGCCCTGTCCTTCCAGCCGCCGGACGGCCCACCGCGCCTGCGCCATCGCATCCAGATCGGTGCCGGCGCGGGCGGCCATCAGGTCCAGGCCGATCTCGTGCCGGGCCAGCGGCGAGCCCTGCGCCCACAGCATCGCCTCGGCCTCCAGCAGCGCCAGCCGCCTCAGCGCGCCGGCCCGCGCCGGTCCCGTCATCGGCGTCAGCCGCGATTCCAGCCGCCCGGCGGCCAGCCCGGCCTGCGCCAGTGCAAAGGCGCAATCGGCCTGCGCCTCGCGCCACGGCTGCGGATCGAACAGGCTGCGCCGATCCGCCATGGGCAGTGGCCAGTCCCGATCCTCTTCCTCGAAATCCCAGCTCATCGGGGCAGGATACGCGCCTATTCGCGCCGCCGGAATAGCCGCGCGACGATCGGCGCCAACAGGATCACGATCATGATCCGCAGCAGGTGGTGGCTGACGACATAGGCCAGATCGGCGCCGGCGATGATCGCGATCACGGTCATCTCGGCCTGCCCGCCCGGCAGGAAGGCCAGAAACGCCTCCAGCCCCGGCGCCAGGCCCAGCGTCACGATCCCCTCGATGAAAACCAGGCTGATCAGCGCCAGCACGACGGCATAAACCAGCCCCGCCGTCACGTCGATGCGCAATTCGCGCGCCGAGATGCCGACATATTTCACCCCCACCGCGATGCCGATGAAGAACTGCGCCGCCTGGATGATCTCGGCCGGGGGGCGGTTCTGGACGATGCCGCTCAGCGACAGGATCATGGTCAGGATCAGCGGCCCCAGGATCGAGGCGCCGAACAATCCGGCCCGTTCCGCCAGCTTCCAGCCCAGGAAACCCGCCGCGACCATGAGCGCGATCTGGGACGCCGAATAGCCCGCGATCGAGGCGCCCGGCGGCCGCGCCAGATCGACGCCCCAGTAGATGCGCATGATCAGCGGCGCCACGGTCACGATCACCAGCACCCGCGTCGCATGAATCAGCGACAGCGCCCGCACGTCGCCGCCCGCCTCTTCGCCGAAGACCAGCATGTCCTGAAGGCCGCCCGGCATCGCCGCATACCAGGCGGTGGCATGATCGAAGCCGAAGACACGCCGGAACAGCGGATAGCCGACCATCGCGATGATCGCGATGAAGATCGGCACCAGCGCCAGCGAGGCCGCGATTTCGGGCAGGCCGGCCAGCACTTCAGGGGTGATGGATGCGCCGACCGCCACCCCCAGGAAGGTCCGCATGAAGGTGCTGAAGCCGCCGGCGCCGCGCAGGGGGGCGCCCAGCAACGCCGCGATCAGGCATGCCAGCATCGGCCCCAGCAACCAGGGCAGGGGCAGGTTCAGGACCAGAAACAGCCCCGCCCCGGCCAGAGCCAGCGCGAAGGTCACGATCATCCGGCCAGGCCGGCCTATGCGCGCAGGTTTCTGCATGATGTGCAAAGCCTTTGCCAGAATGCGCCCGGGGCGGCAAGCCGGCGCACCGGCCCCTTCGATGCCTTTGGAACAGATCCGGCCCATCCGGACTTGACCCTTTTGCATCCTGATGTATACGACTGGATGCATGACCGAAAGTCCGAAATCCGGATCAGGCGACGGCATGCGGCGCACCCTGCAGGGTGAGGGCGTCTATGACAGGCTTTGCGAACAGATCCGGTCGGGCACGATCCGCCCCGGCGCACGACTGACCGAGACCGAGCTTGCCGCCCGCCTCGGCGTCAGCCGGACCCCGGTGCGCGAGGCGATCCGACGGCTGGAGGCCGACGGCCTGGTCGATCACCAGCCCCGCAGCGGCGCCGTCGTCCGACAGCTGGCCTATCCCGAAATCATGGAGCTTTACGAGATGCGGACGGTGCTGGAAGGCACCGCCGCGCGGCTTTCGGCCCGCGCCGCCTCGCCGATGGAGCTGGAGGCGCTGCGTTCGATCAACGCCGAGATGGCCCGCGCGGTCGAGGATGCCGCCCGCCTGGTTCGCCTGAACCGGCAATTCCACGCCCGGTTGCTGGACGCGGCGCGCAACCGGTTCCTGCTGCGCGCGGCGGCCAGCGTCGAGAACACGCTGCTGATCCTGGGCCCCTCGGCGATGGCTGCGCCGGAACGCGCCCGGCAGGCGGTCGAAGAACACGAGGCGGTCCTCGACGCTCTTGCCGCCCGCGACGGACAGCGCGCCGAGGCCGCGATGCGCGAACACATGGAACGCGCCCAACTGACCCGGCTGCGCATCCTGAGACAGAAAGACGAGGCGGAACGTGACTGACGGTCTTTCGCGATCGCTGGCAGGCCAAACATGGGACGTGGTGATCGCCGGCGGCGGCAACGCGGCGCTCTGCGCGGCGATCGAGGCGGCCGAGGCGGGGGCCCGGGTCCTGATCCTGGAAGGTGCGCCCCATGCCTATCGCGGCGGAAATTCGCGCCATACCCGCAATTTCCGCTGCATGCATCACGGCGATCTGGGTCCGCTGGTCGAGACCTATGACGAGGAGGAATTCTGGCAGGACCTGCTGCGCGTCACCAGGGGCGAAACCGACGAGGAACTGGCCCGGCACGCGATCCGCAACTCGGCCGAATGTCTGCCCTGGATGCAGGCCCATGGCGTGCGGTTCCAGCCCTCGCTGGCGGGCACGCTGTCGCTGGACCGCACCAATGCCTTCTTCCTTGGCGGCGGCAAGGCGCTGGTCAATGCCTATTACCTGACCGCGCAGGACCTGGGCGTCACCGTCGCCTATGACGCGCAAGTCAGCCATGTCGGCATCGAGGGAGGCCGGGCCACCCATGTCATCGCCAGCATCGGCGGCCAGATCATCAGCATCGCCGGCCGCGCCTTCGTGCTGGCCTCGGGCGGGTTCCAGGCCGATATCGACTGGCTGGCCCGCGCCTGGGGCCCGTCCGCGCGCAATTTCCTGATCCGCGGCACACCCTATAATCGCGGTGTCCTGCTGCGGGACATGGTCGATCAGGGTGCGCTGACCGTGGGCGATCCGACACAATGTCACGCCGTCGCCATCGACGGGCGCGCGCCGAAATTCGACGGCGGCATCGTGACGCGGCTGGATTGCGTGCCCTTCTCGATCGTCGTCAACAGGGATGGCCAGCGATTCCATGACGAGGGCGAGGATGTCTGGCCGAAACGCTATGCGATCTGGGGCCGGCTGGTCGCCGAGCAGCCCGATCAGGTCGCCTATTCGATCATCGACAGCCGCTCGATCGACCTGTTCATGCCGTCGGTCTATCCGCCGATCACCGCCGACACGATCCCGGATCTGGCCGGCAAGCTGGGCCTGCCGGTCGATGCGGTCGCCGACACGATCGCCGGTTTCAACGCCGCCTGCCGCGAGGGCCAGTTCCGCCCGCAGGAACTGGACGGCCTGGCGACCAGCGGCCTGACGCCCGCCAAGACGAACTGGGCGCGCGCCATCGAGCAGCCGCCGTTCTATGCCTATTCCCTGCGCCCCGGCGTGACCTTCACCTATCTGGGCCTGAAGGTGGACCGCCATGCCCGCGCGACCGGTCCCGAAGGGCCTTACGAAAACATCTGGAGTGCCGGAGAGATGATGGCCGGCTCGATTCTGGGTCAGGGCTATCTGGCCGGGTTCGGCATGACCATCGGCACCGTCTTCGGACGCATCGCCGGACAGGAGGCCGCCGCCCATGTCGCTTGACGTCACCCTGCAGACCGATCCCGGCGCCATTTCGGACGATCCGGTGCAGGAAGCCCGGCGCCAGATCGAGATCTGCAATGCCTGCCGCTATTGCGAGGGCTATTGTTCGGTCTTTCCGGCAATCACCCGCAACAAGGTCTTTGCCAGCGGCGACATCACCCAACTGGCCAATCTGTGCCACAATTGCAGGGGATGCTACCATGCCTGCCAATATACCGCGCCGCACGAATTCGACCTGAACCTGCCAAAGGCTCTCGGCGCCGCGCGGGTCGACAGCTGGGAACGTTTTGCCTGGCCCTCGGGGCTGGCCCGCCTGCTGCAAAGCCACGCGGCCGGGCTGGTCGTGGCCATCGTGCTGGGCATCGCTGCGATGATCCTTGCCATCGCCGCCCTGCCGGGCGAAGGCCCGGGCTTCTATGCCTGGCTGGGCCACGGCGCGATGGTGGCGATCTTCCTGCCGGCCTTCCTGTTGCCGCTGGCGGCCATCGCGATGGGATTGCGGTCCTATTGGCACGAGGTCGGCGGGCAGGCCGTCACGCTGCATGATCTGCGCGAGGCCGCGATCTCGGCCGGGACGATGCGGAACCTGTCGGGCGGGCAGGGTCAGGGATGCAACTTCGAAAAGGGCGAACGCTACAGCAATGCCCGGCGTCATGTGCACCAGGCGATCATGTACGGGTTCCTGCTGTGCTTCGCCGCGACCAGCGTGGCCACGGTGATGCACTACCTGCTGGACATGCCGGCGCCCTACGGCCTGTTCTCACTGCCCAAGCTGCTGGGCATTCCCGGCGGCCTGCTGCTGGTGGCGGGCTGCTTCGGCATGATCGTCCTGCGCGGCAAGGCCGATCCCGGACTGGGTGCGCCGGGCCGGTCGGGGGGCGAGAATGCCTTCATCTGGACGCTGGGTCTGGCGGGGTTGACCGGACTTGTCCTCTACGCGCTGCGGGGCACGGCGCTGACCGGCCCGTTGCTGGCGCTGCATCTGGGGCTGGTGCTGGCCTTCTTCCTGGTCACGCCCTATTCCAAGATGGCGCATGGCTTCTACCGGATGGCGGCGCTGGTGCGCGAGGCGCAGCTCCGCAGACTTCGCTGAGACCGGGCTCGCTCAGGCGGGAAAGACATGCCCGTCGAACAGCTTGCGCGCGGTGCGCATCGCGCCGGCGCGGGTTACGCGGCCCTGATCGTCGCGCTCCAGCCGCAGCTGGGCCGCGCCACCCGGATGTTCGACGGCGACTCCATCGCCCTGCGGCATCCGCGCGACGGATGCGGCGGGCGATCCGGGCAAGGTGCAGGCCGTCGCCACGCTGACGGCCGCGAACACCCCGATCGAGGCATGGCAGCGATGCGGAATGAAACTGCGGGTCGAGATGGCGCCGCCTGCCTGCGGGGCCGAAACCAGCGTCATCTTGGGCACCGATTTCTCGCGCACATCGCCCAGGTTCATCATCGGCCCCGCCTGCAGCCGGATCGCCTCCAGCCGCGTCTTCAATTCGGCATCGGCATCCAGCGCCTCGCGATCCTCGCATCCGGTCCGGCCGACCGCATCGGCGCGCAGGATCACGCAGGGCATGCCGTTGTCGATCAGCGTGCATTCGATCCCGTCGATCACATCGACCGCCTGGCCGCTGGGCAGCAGGGCACCGCACATGGACCCCGACACGTCGTCGAACATCAGCAGGATCGGGGCGTGCTGCCCCGGCACACCGTCGATGCTGCAATCGCCCGCATAGCTGACCCTGCCATCGGGGGTCTGAACGATGGCCGTCGCAATCTCGCCGGTATTGACCATGTGGATGCGAACCGGTGTCTGCGCGCCTGCGACGCGGACCAGGCCTCGTTCGATCGCGGCCGGGCCGACCCCGGCCAGGATATTGCCGCAACCCTGCGCGGCGCTGACCAGGGCCCGGTCGACGAAGACCTGAAGGAACAGGTAATCCACATCCGCATCCGCACGGCTGGGCCGCGACAGGACCGCGACCTTCGAGGTCAGCGGGTCCGCGCCCCCGATCCCGTCGATCTGTCGCGGATCGGGGCTGCCCATGATCGACAGCAGCAAGGCGTCGCGGCCGGCCGGATCGGCGGGCAGGTCGTCCTTCAGGAAATACGCCCCCTTCGATGTGCCGCCGCGCATCCACAGGCAGGCAATCCCGTCCTCGTCGCGCATCCTTTCAGCCCTTCTTCGTTGCCCAAATACCCTTTCTTGGCCAAGCGGCCGCGCTCGGCCCGCCGCGGCCGGACCGCCCCCGCCCCTCAGATGTAGCGCAGCCCCTTCGCCTCCAGCCTGCCGCGCATGTCATCGATGTCGAGGCCAAGCTCGCCGGCGGCAAGTCGCTGCCGCTTGGCCTCCTCGGCCTCGATCCGCTTGCGGGCAGCGGCCAGCACGGTCAGGGCTTCGGCGCGGCGGATGACGCAGACGCCGTCGTCATCGGCCACGATCACATCGCCCGCCTCGATCGCCTGATTGCCGCAGGTGATGGGCACGTTCACCGATCCCGGCGTTGCCTTCACGGTGCCCTGCGCGCTGATGGCCCGCGACCAGACCGGGAATCGCATCTCCGTCAGGTCGCGGACATCGCGGACGCCGGCGTCGATCACCAGCCCCCGGCAGCCCCGCGCCATCGCGCTGGTCGCCAGCAGATCGCCGAAATAGCCGTCCTCGCAGGGCGAGGTGGGGGCAAGAACCAGGATGTCGCCGTCGCGCAACTGCTCGATGGCGACATGGACCATCCAGTTGTCGCCGGGCGGCGCGCTGATGGTGACGGCACTGCCGGCGATGCGGGCGCCGGGATAGATCGGCCGCATCCGGCTGGACAGACAGCCACGACGGCCCTGGGCCTCGTGAACGGTCGCGACGCCGACCTCGGACAGACCGGCGATGACTTCCGCGTCGGCGCGGACGATGTTCTGGACGACAACAGCCATGAATCAGCCTTTCCAGGGTTTCCGCAGCATGGCTTCGATCGCCACCCTGCCGATGATCGGGGCCTCAGGCATCACAATTCGTCCACGGTTCGGGGAAAGATCGACTGGAATCCTTCGGCATATCGGCAATCGCGCCCGCCCGACTGACCGCCGGAATTGCGCTTGAAATGGTTGGCGCGCTGCTGCGCCACGCGGGTGTAATATTCCCACAGATGGGCCTGTCCGTTCATCTGTTCCATCGCGGCCCGCTTCTGGTCCCAGACCGGGGTGATGTCGAGGAAGGTGTCGGGTTTCCAGCCCATCTGTTCGGTCTGGTGCGGCTCGAACAGGTAAAGCTGCGGTGCGCCCAGCACCTTCTGGCCGGGATCGTGACCCCAGGCCTGCGCGACCATGCGACATTCCAGCACCACCTGGGTCGTCTGCATGTGGTCGGTGTTGTAGGGATCATGCTGGCTGTGGCTCAGCATGAAGCGCGGCTGCACCTCGCGAATCAGGTCGACCAGCCGGAACTTGTCCTCGCGGTCCAGATGCAGCGGGTAATCGCCCAGATCGAAACATTCCAGCCGGTGCACGCCCAGCACCTCGGCCGCCGCCTCGGCCTCGGCCCGGCGGATTGCCTTGATCTGGTCCAGCGCCTTGCCGTCCTTCCACAGCCGCGCGCTTTCGCCGCGTTCGCCAAAGGACAGGCAGGCCACCGTCACCTGATACCCCATCCGGGAATGCAGCGCGATGGCGCCGCCGCAGCGCCAGACGAAATCCGCGGCATGGGCGCTGAAGACCAGCGCGGTTCCGGGCTCCGGCATTCCATTCTCCCTGAGTTGTGCTGCCGACCAGATCGCATCCCGGCCCCACCGCAGGCAATTCAGAAATCCACGCCAATGCATAAGTTCCGGCTATGACGGGTTGGCGGGCGCGGCCCGGCGGGGCAATATTCCGCCAGGTTTCGAAAGGAAATCGACATGAGCGCAGAAATCGCCTTCATCGGCTTCGGAGAGGCCGGCCGCGCGGTCGCGAAGGGCTGGCGTGACGAGGGCTTTGCCGGTGCCATCGCGGCCTGGGACACCAAGCTGGATGGCGCCCAGGCGCAGCCCCTTCGCGATGCCGCGACGGATCTGGATGTCGCCTGCGGGCCGGCCCCTGTCGTGCTGGCGGGCGCGCGGCATGTCCTGTGCCTCGTCACCGCCGATCAGGCGGTCGAGGCCGCCCGGCAGGCGGCACCGCATCTGGCGGCGGCAAGCGTCTGGTATGACGGAAATTCCTGCGCCCCCGACAGCAAGCGCGAGGCGGCGACGATGATCGGCGATGCCGGCGCAACCTATGTCGATATGGCGATCATGGCGCCGATCCGACCCCGGTTGCACCGCACGCCGCTGTTGATCGCGGGCCCCGAAACGGCGCTGGACTTCCTGGATCGCATGAACATGCAGTATCGCTGGCGCGGCCCCCGCATCGGTTCGGCCTCGGCGATCAAGATGATCCGCTCGGTGATGATCAAGGGGATGGAGGCGCTGGCCGCGGAATGCCTTCTGTCGGCACGACGGGCGGGCGTTCTGCAGGATGTGCTGGATTCGCTGCAAGCCTCCGATCCGGCCACGGACTGGGCGGCGAAGGCCGCCTACAATACCGAACGGATGATGCAGCACGGGCTGCGCCGCGCCGCCGAGATGCGCGAGGTCGCCAAGACCGTCGAAGGGCTGGGATTGCCCGCGGATCTCGCCCGCGCCACGGTCGCATGGCAGCAAAGGATCGGCGATCTGGGCCTGCACGAGCGCGAGGGCGACCTGATGCAGCGCCTGGCGATGATCGAAGAGGCGCTATGCCTGTCGGCAACCTCCGCCACCTGAGGGTCTTCCTGGCGGTCGCAGAGGGCGGCTCGGTCACGCGGGCCGCAGCGGCGGGGCTGGTGTCGCAACCGGCCGTGACGCAGGCCATCGCCAAGCTTGAATCGCAGGCCGGCACGGCCCTGTTCCGGCGCACCCGGCAGGGCCTGTTCCCGACCGAGGCGGGGCGCCTTTTCCAGCATCGCGCGGCCCGCGCGCTGGCACGTCTGGACATGGCGATGTCCGACATCGCGCCGCGGCTTCGGACGACCGCGACGCGGGCGCAGCTGACCGCGCTGATCGCCGCCGTCGAGACGCAGAATTTCACGCTGGCGGCCTACCGGCTGGGGATCGCGCAGCCCACCCTGCACCGGGCGATCACCGCGATCGAGGCTGCTGCGGGGCGGGCGCTGTTCCAGCGCAGCGCGGTCGGCGTGGCGCCCTCGCGGCCGGCATCGGCGCTGGCGCTGGCGGCGCGACTGGCCTTTGCGGAGCTGGATCAGGCCGTGGCCGAGCTTGCGGAACTGGAAGGCCGCGAGGTGGGTCGGATCGTCATCGGCGCGCTGCCCCTGTCGCGCGCCCATGTCCTGCCGCGCGCGCTGGCCCGGTTTCGCCAGGACCGCCCCCGGCAGCCGATCCGCATCATGGACGGGATCTATGGCGATCTTCTGGCGGGGCTTCGCCGGGGCGAGATCGACCTGATCATCGGCGCGCTGCGTCAGCCGCTTCCGGTCGGGGATGTGGTGCAGGAACGCTTGTTCGATGACGTGCTGGCTATCCTTGCCGGGCCGGATGATCCGCTGATCCACAATCCCGCGCCGCTGTCGGCCCTGCGATGTCGGCCCTGGCTTGTCGCACGGCGCGGCACGCCGACCCGCGATCTGTTCGAGGCGCTGTTTCGCGACTCGAATCTCGATCCGCCGGCCAGCATCATCGAGACCGGATCGGTCATCCTGATGCGCGAGATGGTCGGCGACGGCCGCCATCTGGCCTGCGTGTCGAAAGCCCAGGCCGCGCGCGAGATCGAGCGCGGTATCGTGGCGGAACTTCCGTTTCCCGGCCTGCCGGTGCCGCGCCCCATCGGCCTGACCCTGCGCAGCGGATGGCAGCCGACACGGGCGCAGCAGGCCCTTCTGGATGCAATCCGCGCGGCGATCTGATGCCTGCGTCGCGCCGCCCGGACCCCTACTGTACACAATAATGAATGATTGTTGACTTCTATGTAGAGTGATTCTCTACTCATTTCTGCGGATTACATAACACAATAATGGAAATCAGGGAGCTTCACATGACATTTCGTGCCGTCTGCCTGGCCGGCTCGGCCGTGCTTGCCTTCGCGGCCGCGGCGCCGGTCGCCGCGCAGGGAACCGTCGAGGTCGCCATCGTCGGCGATCCGGACACGTTCGACCCGATGATGTCCACCAAGGATGTCGTCAGCATCGTGACGCAGCATTTCATGGAAACGCTGTACACCTTCGATGACAACTGGGCCGTGGTGCCGCTGCTGGCCGCAGACATGCCCACGATCAGCGAAGATGGGCTGACCTACACGATCCCGCTGCGCAAGGGGGTGTCGTTCCAGGACGGTTCCGCGATGGACAGTGCCGATGTGCTGGCCTCGCTGCAACGCTGGGAAAAGGTCGCCAGCCGCGGTCAGGGCATCGCCGACAAGATCGACAGCATCAAGGCCGGCGGCCCGAACGAGATCACCATCACCCTGAACGAACCCTATTCGCCGTTGCTGTCGCTGCTGGCCTTCTCGAATTCCGCCGCCGTGATCTATCCCGAGGAGATCATCGCCGACACGATCGACAAGCCCATCGGCACCGGCCCCTACAAGCTTCAGGCCTATGAGCCCGACCAGTACACGCAACTGGTCCGCTTCGACGGCTATACCCAACCCGGCGAAGCGGCGGGAAAGCGGCAGCAGATCCCCGACGAGATCCGCTTCGTGCCCGTGCCCGACACCAGCACGCGGGTCGAGGGGCTGCTGTCGGGACAGTTCGACTATGCCGACAGCCTGTCCACCGAGGCCTATGACCGCATCGCGAAATCCGAGGTGGCCGAACCGGTGCTGCTGGAACCCTTCGGCTGGCCGATCTTCGCGGTCAATCACAAGAAGGGGCTGATGACCGATCTGAACATCCGTCGCGCGGTGCAGGCCGCGCTGCCCTTCGACGACATGCTGTTCGCGGCCTTCGGGGACGAGAAATTCTTCCAGACCGACGGCGCCTTCTATCCCGAGGGCTGGACATGGCGCAACGACGCGGGGACCGAACTCTACAACATCAACGATCAGGAAAAGGCGGCCGCATATCTGAAAGAGGCCGGCTATGACGGCACGCCGCTGCGGATCCTGACCTCGCGGCAATACGAGTTCCATTACCAGATGGCCGAAGTGGCGCGGATGGCGCTGGAGATGGCCGGCTTTACCGTGCAGATGGACGTGGTTGACTGGGCCACGCTGGCGCAGAATCGCGACAACCCCGACCTGTGGGACATGTATATCACCCATTCGCCCTTCCTGCCGGAACCGGCGCTGACCTCGTCCTTCTTCGCCACCGCGCGCGAGGGCTGGAACAATCCCAAGAAGAACGAGATCCTCGACCGCTTCACCCGCGAGACCGATCCCGAAAAGCGCAAGGCAATCTATGCCGAATTGCAGAAGGTCGCCTACGAGGACGTGGGTCTGATCAAGGTCGGCAATTTCAACGCGCTGCAGGGCAAGGCGAAAAACCTGTCCGGTGTCAGGCCCTCGCCCTGGCCGGCCTTCTGGAACGCCAGCACCGCCGAATAGGGTCGAAACGGGTCGCGATCCTTGCGGTCGCGGCCCGCGCGCCCCGGAAAGCCCGGCCCCCGAACACCGCCCGCAAGCGAGATCGCCCCATGAGTCGCTATCTTCTTCGCCGCCTGATCGGCATGGTCGTCGTCATCTTCCTGGTGCTGACCATCGCCTTCGTGCTGGTGCGCCTTGCGCCGGGCGATCCGGCCTCGCTGCTGCTGGGCCCCGATGCCACGCCCGACGAGGTGGTGGCGCTGCGCAGGCGTCTGGGTCTGGATCAGCCGATCCTGGTGCAATACGCGACCTTCGTGGGCAACGCGCTGCAAGGCAACCTCGGTGAATCGCTGTTCTTCAACCAGCCGGTGACGCAGGTTCTGGCCAGCCGGGCCGAGCCGACGGCCTTTCTGGCACTGTTTTCGCTGCTGGTGGCGCTGGTCATCGCCACGCCCATCGGCATCTGGGCCGCCTATCGGCGCGGATCGGTGCTGGACCAGGGCTCGATCACCACGGCGATGCTGGCGGCCTCGGTCCCCAGCTTCCTGACCGGTCTGATCTTCCAGCGCTATCTGGCGACCGATCTGGGCTGGTTCCCGGCCTCGGGCTATGGCGGCGCCGGCGCGGGCTTCGGCACGCGGATGTGGCATCTGGTCCTGCCCTCGATCACGCTGGGCATCACCAATTCGGCGCTGATCCTGCGCTTTACCCGCGCCTCGATGCTGGACATCCTGGGCGAGGATTACGTGCGCACCGCCCGCGCCAAGGGCATGACCGAACGCCGCGTCGTGCTGCGCCATGCGCTGAAGAACGCGGGCATCCCGATCATCACCGTGATCGGCCTGACCTTCGCGCTGCTGGTCAGCGGGGCGGTGGTGACCGAACGGGTCTTCAACCTTCCCGGCATGGGCAACCTGGTCGTGAACGCGGTGCTGCGGCGCGATTACCCGGTCATCCAGGGCACGCTGATCGTGGTCGCGGGGCTTTATGTGCTGGTCAACCTGCTGACCGATCTTCTGTATCTGGTCGTCGACAAGAGGGTGAAATACTGATGGCCGCCGCATCCCCTGCAATCGCCGCGCCGTCGTTCCGCAAGCTGCTGTTCCAGCGGCCGGCGGTGGTGGTGGCGCTGGTCGTCTTCGTGCTGATCGTCGCCGCCTGTTTCCTGCTGCCGACGCTGGGCGTGACCGAGATCGGCGGCATGTCGGTGCGCAAGCGGCTGACGCCGCCGGGCGCCGAATACTGGCTGGGCGCGGATGCCTTCGGGCGCGACCTGCTGGGCCGCTTGCTGGTCGCGGGGCAGACCTCGCTGGGGATCGGCCTCGGCGTCGCCGTCATCTCGTCGGCGGTGGGTATCGTGATCGGGCTGGCCGCGGGCTTTTTCCGGCGTCTGGACACGCCGCTGTCGCGGCTGATCGACGCGATGATGGCCTTTCCCGACATCCTGCTGGC
The DNA here is from genome assembly GCA_002294185.1 of Paracoccus sp. UBA889. Taxonomy (GTDB): domain Bacteria; phylum Pseudomonadota; class Alphaproteobacteria; order Rhodobacterales; family Rhodobacteraceae; genus Paracoccus. The sequence continues at coordinate 84,530 of DBFD01000050.1, read as the reverse complement.
GCTGTCGCTGGTGGCGATCTTCGGCGGCACGATGGTCAACGTGATCCTGGCGCTGTCGGTCGTCTATGCGCCGCGCATCGCGCGGATCGTGCGTGCCTCGACGCTGGTCATTCGCGAACTGCCCTATGTCGAGGCCGCCCGCGCCCTGGGCACCCGGACGCCCAGGATCATGGTCACGCATGTGCTGCGCAACATCATGTCGCCCATCCTGGTGCAGGCCACCTTCATCTTCGCCTATGCAATGCTGGCCGAGGCCGGGTTGTCCTTTCTGGGCGTCGGCGTCGATCCCAGGATCCCCACATGGGGCATCATGGTGAACGAGGGCCGCCGCTATATCGACACTGCCTTCTTCCTGATCCTCTTTCCGGGTGCGGCCATCGCGCTGTCGGTCCTGTCGTTGCAGATCGTCGGCGACGGCTTGCGCGATGCGCTGGACCCCAGACTTGCCAAGGAGACCTGATTTGGCCCTGAAACTGACCAATTTCCGCGCCACCGGCTTCGACGCCGCCCCGGACGAGATCTTCGTGGGTGATGACGGCCTTGTCGCCAGTGCCCCCGTGGGCGGCGCAAAGGTGCTGGACCTGAAGGGCGCCTGGCTGTCGCCCGGCTGGTGCGACCTGCATGTCCATGTGTGGCATGGCGGCACCGATATCTCGATCCGCGCCTCCGATGCCGGGCGGCCCACCGGCGTGACGGCGATGGCCGATGCCGGTTCGGCAGGCGAGGCCAGCTTTCACGGGTTGCGCGAATATGTGATCGAGCCGGCCAGCGAGACGATCAAGGCGTTCCTGAACATCGGCTCGATCGGGCTGGTGGCCTGCAATCGGGTGCCCGAGCTGATCGACTGGCGGTCCATCGACATCGACCGGACGCTGGCGGTGATCGAGGCCAATCGCGACGTGATCTGCGGCATCAAGGTGCGCGCCTCGGGCGTGATCGTGGGAAGTTGGGGCATCACCCCCGCCAGGATCGCCAAGCGGGTGGCCGAGATGACCAACCTGCCGCTGATGGTCCATGTCGGCGAGCCGCCCCCGCTGATCGACGAGGTGTTCGCGATCCTGACGCCCGGCGATATCGTGACCCATTGCTTCAACGGCAAGCCCGCAGGCTCGATCCGCGACACGGAGGCGCTGTTCCGGATGGCGCAGGATCTGGCCGAACGCGGCATCCTGATGGATATCGGGCATGGCGGCGCGTCATTCAACTTCAGGACCGCGCGGGAATCGATGGCCGACGGGCTGCGGCCGTTCTCGATCTCGACCGATCTGCACGCCCATTCGATGGCCAGACCGGTCCATGACATGGCCACGACCATCGCCAAGTTGCTGGCGGTGGGCCTGCCCTTCGACGAATGCATCCGCGCCGTGACCCAGGCCCCGCGCGGCTTCCTGGGCCTGTCGGGGCGCGACGGCCTGGCGCCGGGGACGCGGGCCGATTTCACCGTCTTCGATCTGGAGGACAGCCGGGTCGACGCGATGGACAGCCAGGGCAACCACATGGTGATGGAACGGATGTTCGAGCCGCGCATGACCGTGCTGGGCTGCGACGCGCAACCCGCCGCGCGCCGCCTGCCGCCAGAGGGCTAGAACCATGAGCGATGCCAGCAGCGACACGATCCTGTCGGTTCAGAACCTTGGCGTCAGTTTCGGGCGCGGCCGCGCCGCCGTGACCGCGCTGCGCGATGTCAGCTTCAGCCTTGAACGGGGCCGGACGCTGGCGCTGGTGGGCGAAAGCGGATCGGGCAAGTCGCTCACCTCGCTGGCGCTGATGGGACTGCTGCCGCCTTCGGGGCGGGTGCGGTCGGGGCGGCTGGAATTTCGCGGCCGCGACGGATCGCTGACCGATCTGGCGGGTCTGGACGCGGCGGGGTTCCGGCGGCTGCGCGGCCCCGGCATCTCGATGATCTTCCAGGAGCCGATGTCCTCGCTGAACCCGCTTTTCACCATCGGCGACCAGATCGGCGAGATGCTGTTCCTGCACGAGACCCTGCCGGCGGCGCAGCGCCGCAAGCGGGTGATCGAGATGCTGGAACTGGTCGAAATTCCCGGCGCGGCCGCCCGCGTCGATGCCTATCCGCACGAATTGTCGGGCGGGATGCGGCAGCGGGTGATGATCGCCATGGGCCTGATCTGCAACCCGGCCCTGCTGATCGCGGACGAGCCGACGACGGCCCTGGACGTGACCATCCAGGCGCAGATCCTGGACCTGATGCGGCGGCTGCAGAAGGATCTGGGCATGTCGATCCTGTTCATCACCCATGACATGGGTGTGGTCGCGGAAATGGCCGATGACGTGGCGGTCATGTATGCGGGCGCGGTGGTCGAACAGGCCGGCGTGATGGACCTGTTCGACGACACCCGCCATCCCTATTCGCAGGGTCTGCTGAACTCGATCCCGCGCGAGGGGCTGGCCGCTGGCGAAAGGCTGGTCCCGATTGCGGGCACGGTGCCGGCGCTGACCGACCTGCCGCCAGGCTGCGCCTTCGCGCCGCGCTGTCCCCATGCGCGGGCCGAATGCCGCGCGCCGGTGGCGCTGCGGGAAAAGGCGCCGGGCCATCTGGCGGCCTGCATTCTGGAACGGGCGGTGCCGGCATGAGCGACGCGCTGATCCGGATCCGCAACCTGACCAGGCGGTTCCACACGCCGTCCGGCATCGTTCACGCGGTCGAGGATGTCAGTTTCGACATTCCGCGCGGCTCGATCACCGGGCTGGTGGGCGAAAGCGGCTCGGGCAAGACCACGCTGGGCCGCACGCTGCTGCGGCTGGTCCAACCATCGGCCGGGCAGATCCACTTTGACGGCACCGACATCACCACCCTGCCCGACGCCAAGATGCGCGACATGCGGCGGCGGATGCAGATCATCTTTCAGGATCCGATGTCATCGCTGAACCCGCGCCTGAAGGTGGGCGATCTGGTGGCCGAGGGCCTGCGCGCCCATGGCATCGGCACCCGCGCCGAGCGCCGCGATCGCGTGGCCGCGCTGCTGGAGGAGGTCGGGCTGAGCGCCGATCACATGAACCGCTATCCTCATGCCTTCTCGGGCGGGCAGCGGCAGCGGATCGGCATCGCCCGCGCCCTGGCGCTGGAGCCGGAATTCATCGTCGCCGATGAAAGCGTCTCGGCGCTGGACGTGTCGATCCAGGCGCAGGTGCTGAACCTGTTGCTGGATCTGCGGCAGAAGCGGAACCTTACGATGCTTTTCATCGCCCATGACCTGTCGGTGGTGAATTATCTCTGCGATCAGGTCGCGGTGCTGTATCTGGGCCGGCTGATGGAGATCGGCCCCGCCGCCGCGATCCACAAGGCGTCGGCCCATCCCTATACCCGTGCGCTGAATTCGGCCATTCCGCTGCCCGATCCGCGCGCGGCACGGGGCCGGACGCCGCTTCAGGGCGATATTCCCAGCCCGCTGAACCCGCCATCGGGCTGCGTCTTCCGCACCCGATGCCCCCATGCCGCCGAAATCTGCGCCCAGGGCGCGCCCACGGCGCATCCGGTCACGCCCGATCACCAGAGCCATTGCAAGAGAGCCGAGGATCTTTATGGACATCACGTCGCTGCCAACCACGCCTGAGACGCGGCTGGTCCGGATCGGGATCACCCTGCCCGACGCCGCGCCGAAACCCATCGGATCATTCCGCAATGTCCGGGTTTCGGGGGGGATGATCTATGTCTCGGGCCAGGGGCCGGTCCGTGCCGATGGCAGCCTGATCCGCGGCAAGGTCGGAGCCGAGATCAGCGCCGAGGAGGCTCGTGATCATGCCCGGCTGGTCGCGATCAACATCCTGTCGGCGCTGCGCGATGCGCTTGGTTCGCTGGACCGGGTGGGCGGCGTGGTCAAGCTGTTGGGCATGGTCAATGCCGATTCCGATTTCGAACGCCATCCCTTCGTCATCGACGGCGCCTCCGACCTGCTGGCCGAGGTGTTCGGCGAAACCGGCATCCATGCCCGGTCGGCCTTTGGCGTGGGATCGCTGCCCAACCGCATCCCGGTCGAGATCGAGGCGATCTTCGAGGTCGCGGATCAGCGGTGATGCAGCCCAAGCGCCTTTTCCACCGATCGCGCCGCCTCGCGCACGGCCTCGGCCACAAGGTCGAACTTGTCGGGAACGCGGTGCTTGGGCATGACCACCGACAGGGTCAGCTGGCAGGTGCCGTCCTGTCCGCGCACGGGCGCGGCGATGCAGGCCACCTGATCTTCGGAGGTGTCGATCTGCACCGACAGCCCGTCCAGGAAATCGCGCCGGGACAGGTCGGCCAGGATCGCCGGATCGGTCTCGGCCAGCCCGGTATTGGAAGGACGCGCACATTCGGCAAAGACCGCCAGCCGTTCGGCATCGGGCAGATGGCCGATCAGCAGCCGCCCCGAGGCGGTCCAGTTCAGCGGCACCCGCGTGCCCACATCCGAGGTGACGCGGAACGGCCCCGAACCCTCGGCCATGGCCACGACCTGCATCATCCCCTCGTCGCGGGCGCAGATCTGGACCATTTCGGCCACCCGTTCGTTCAGCGCGAACATGGCGCGCTCGGCCTCGTTGAAGGCGTTGACGCGGGCGCGGTAGGCCAGGCCGTACCGCATCAGGCGCGGCCCCAGCCAGGCGCGGCCATCGGCGCTGCGCGACAGCATGTTCCGTTCGGTCAACTCGTCGATCAGCTTGTAGACGGTCGAGGGCGGCGCGCCCGTCGCCCTGGCCAGGTCATAGGCGCTCATCGGCTGGTGCCGCTCGGTCAGGATATCGAGGATCTGAAGCGAACGGTCGATGCCGCTGGTCCGGCTGCGCCGCGTCGTCTGGATGTCGGCCGGGCCGGGATCGTCGCTCATCGTCGTTTCCATCGTTTTGATGCAACCTACGCAATTATGGAAATCTTCTCAAGCGCAGAAAGGCTCTCCCATGCTTGGAAATACCGGATACCCCGTCGATTGGTCTTGGCATGACGCGCAGGGCTTTGCGCGGGTGATCAACACGTCGGGTACGATGACGTCACTGGGCGGGTCGATCGCCACCCGCCGGGTGGCCGAGGCGACCGCCGCCGCGATGCCCCGCTTCGTCCGTATCCACGAGATGCAGGCCCGCGCATCCGAGGTGATCGCGCAATTGACCGGCGCCGAGGCCGGGTTCCTGACCGCCTCGGCCAGCGCCGGGATCACACTGGCGGTCGCGGGCTGCATCACCGGGCTGGATCCCGCGCGCGCCGAGGCGCTGCCGGGCGATCCGGGGCCCGGCAACGGCGTCGCGGTGCAGATGGGCCATCTGTGCGAATATGGCGCGCCGGTCAGCCAGGCCATCGCACTGGCGGGGGGCGCCACGCGGATCGTCGGGCAATCGACGCTGGCCAAGGATTACCAGCTGGATGCCGCGCTGGAGGGTTGCGCCGCGGCGCTGTATGTCGTGTCGCATCATGTGGTGGATTACGGGATGATCCCGTTGGAGACATTCGCGGCCATCTGCCATGCCAGGGGCGTTCCGGTGATCGTGGACGCGGCCTCGGAATATGATCTGACGGGATTTCTGGCCGGGGGTGCCGATATCGCCATCTATTCGGGCCACAAGTTCATGGGCGGGCCGACCTCGGGGATCGTGGCGGGGCGCAGGGATCTGATCCGCGCGGCCTATCTGCAGAATATCGGCATCGGCCGCGGCATGAAGATCGGCAAGGAAAGCATCGCCGGCGCCATCGAGGCGATGGCGCAGTGGATGGAACGCGATCACGACGCCATCCGGGCCGAGGAAACCCGCGCGCTGGACATGTGGAAGACCGCCATCGAAGGTCTGCCGGGCATCACCCCGGTCCGCATTCCCGACCCTACCGGAAACCCGCTGGAGCGGTTGCAGGTCTGGGTCGATCCGGCACGCGCGGGGGCCAGCGCCGCGCAATTCGCCGAGATCCTGGGTCGGCAGGATCCGCCGCTGATCGTGCGCGGACACGAGGTCGAGCAGGGCTATTTCCAGCTGGATCCCTGCAACCTGATGCAGGGTCAGGCCCGGATGGTGCGCGATATCCTGGTCGCGGGGCTGAGCGATGGCGCGGCGGCGGCCGCGATCGACGCCAAGGCCGCCGCGGCCGCCGCCCGGAACGGCGGCACGCAGGCCTATATGGACTGGCTGGCAGGTTGATCGGCGCCGGTCCATCTGCCCTGCGACTGAGCGACGAACCGAAGCCGGCGCGATCCTGCGCCCGCCGCGCGGCCTTGCCAAAGGGTATTGTTGAGTAAATCACTTCGTTTTATCGTCCGGCCAGTTTCGACATCGGAAAGGGTCAGGCATGTTCGACCGCAGCCACCGATCAAGGGGACGGATCGCCCACAGATCAGGCGCCGCAGCCGTCGCACTGAAGGCGCGGGCCGCCGCCTGGGATCTGCCTCTGGTCGAAACGGATGAGGGGCTGTGCCTGTTTCTCTGGAACTGCGAATTGCGCCTGACGCCCGAGGGCGCCGGCCTGCGCATCGATCTGGCCGCACCGGATCAACGGATGCTGGCCACGCTGCGCGACAGCGCCTCGGAATTGTTCGACGAGGCCGGGTTGGCGGTCGCGTGGGATCATGTCGATACTGGCGCGCTGGCGCCCGGGCTTTCACTGGTGCGGGTGCTGTCCGTGATGCGGCGCAGCCCCGGCTTTCTGCGGATCCGGCTGCGCGGTGCGGACATGCCACGCTTTGCCCAGGACGGCCTGCATTTCCGGCTGCTGATCCCGCCGCCGGGCCGCGCGCCTGTCTGGCCACGGATCGGCGCCTCGGGACGGACCATCTGGCCCGACGGGGCGGATGCGATGCACAGGCCGGTCTATACCGTGACCGGGCAGGATCAGGACTGGCTGGATTTCGACGCGTTCGCGCATGCGGACAGCCCGACCTGCGATTGGGCGCTGGCCGGACCCCAGGGCCAGCAGGTGGGCATCACCGGTCCCGGTGGCGGCTGGTGTCCCGATGCGCGGCGGCTGTTCCTGTTCGGCGACCAGACGGCCCTGCCGGCCATTGCCCGGATGCTGGTTCTGGCGCGCGGCAGGGTGCGCGCCGTCCTGCGCTGCGCGCCCGAGGATATGGGGCCGCTGGCAAACGATCGCCGCGTGATTGCCAGCGACGATCTGCTGGGCGCATTGGCCCTTCTGGGGCCTCTGGATCAGAACGATCACGTCTGGTTCGCGGGACCGGCCAACGAGGCGCGGTCGGCCAGACGGATGTTGCGGGATCGCGGCCTCGACAAGACCGGATACACGGCCGCGGCCTATTGGGGCTGAGCCTTGCCGGCAATGGCAAGGGACCGCGCGGCATCCGGATTTATCAGGCGGGAATGGCCACGCGGGCGCCATCGTCGCGGGTCAGCACCTGCATCCCCAGGCCATAGATCCGGGCCAGCATCGCCGGTCGCATCAGCGCGTCGGGGTCGCCCTGCATCACCAGCCGGCCGCCCTTCAGCGCCAGGACATGATCGCAGAACCGGGCCGCCATGTTGACGTCGTGCAGCACGATCACCGCGCTGCGGCCCTGATCGTGGCACATCCGCCGCACCAGGGACAGCACCTCGACCTGATGGGCGATGTCCAGCGCCGAGATGGGCTCGTCCAGCAACAGGGTGCCCGCCTGCTGCGCAATCATCATCGCAAGCCAGGCCCGCTGCCGCTCGCCCCCCGACAGCGTATCGACAAGGCGGCCGGCCATCGGCTCCAGCCCGCATTCAGCAAGCGCAAGGGCGATGGCCTGACGGTCGCGCGATCCGATGCGGCCAAGCGCGCCGTGCCACGGATAGCGGCCAAGCGCGACCAGTTCGCGCACCAGCATCCCTTCGGCCGGCGGGGTCGTCTGCGGCAGATAGCCCAGCCTGCGGGCATAATCGCGCGGATGCCAGTCGCGCAGGTCGCGGCCTTCGAAGCTGACGCGGCCCGTGCAGGGCATTTGCCGGGCCAGCGCCTTCAGCAGGGTGGACTTGCCCGAGCCGTTGTGACCGATCAGCGCGATCACCCGCCCCGATGGCAGATCGGCGTCCAGCCCTTTTATCAGCCGGCGCCCGGCGACATCGACGCCAAGTCTGCGGATCGCGAAAAGGCTCATCCCGGACGCCTCGTGATCAGCCAGATCAGCCAGGGTGCCCCCAGAAGCGACGCGAAAAGGCCCAGCGGCAGATCATAGGGAAAGCCCGCCATCCGGGAACCGAAATCGGCGGCCAGCATCAGGCCGGCCCCGATCAGCGCGGCACCGGTGACGTGATGCGATGGCCGCGCCAGGCCCAGCCGGCGCGCCAGATGCGGCGCCATCAGCCCGACGAAGCTGAGCGGGCCGACGAGCACCGTCGCGGCGCCGGTGCCGATCCCCGACAACAGGATCAGAAACAACCGCGCGCGCCGCAAGGGCAGGCCCAGCCCGATCGCCGTCTCGCCGCCCAGTGGCATCAGCGCCAGCCATCGACGCACGCCGAGACAGGCCGCCAGCATCCCCGCCGCGACCAGGCTCAGGGCCAGGGCGCCGCGCATGCCCACGCCCGAGGATGATCCCGCCAGCCAGCCCAGGATGACCCAGGATCGCGCGTCGCCCGTGGCCATGATCGCCGACAGGACCGCGGTCGCCAGCGCCGATATCGCGATTCCCGCCAGCAGGATGCGTTCGGGCGGCATGTCGCGGCTTGCGGTGAAGGCCGCGACCAGGGCCAGCGCCACGGCCCCGCCGATCGTCGCGCCGGCGCCCAGCAACGCCGCTGTCGGGGCGACGGCAACGAACACCACCGCAGCATAGCCCAGCGAGGCGCCGCCCGACACGCCCAGCACCTCGGGCGAGGCCAGCGGATTGGCCGTCAGCCGTTGCAGGATCGCGCCCGCCATGGCCAGCGCCGCCCCGGCCGAGGCGGCGGCGATCAGGCGCGGCAGGCGCATCGGCAGGAAGGCGGCAAGGCTTTGCGGGTCCAGCAGCAGCCAGCCCTGCGGGCCGCGCCCGATCCACAGCATCGCCAGCGCCGCCGCCAGAGCCCCGATCGCCAGGGTGATCAGCAGGCGCGCCGGCCGGGCGCGGCGCGGGGCGGGGCCTTCGGCGGTCTCGGTTCCCGGCGGCGTGGTGCCGCGCAGGCGGGGCAGCAGCCAGATCAGCAGCGGCCCCCCGATCAGCCCGGTCACGGCACCGGTCGGCAATTCAGCCCCGCCGGCGGCCGCAAGGCCAAGCACCAGCCCGTCGCACAGCGACAGCAGCGCCGCCCCGATCACCGGCGACACGGCAAGATTTCCGGCGATGCCGCGCGCGCCCAGGATGCGCGCAAGCGCGGGCGCCGCAAGGCCCACGAAGGCGATCAGCCCCAGTTCGGCCGAGACGCTGGCGGCGATCCAGACCGCCAGCGCGACCGCGGCCAGACGCATGCCGGCCACGTTCATGCCCAGACCCGAGGCAGAGCCCGCCCCCAGCGACAGCATGCGCAGCGGCCGCACCAGCAGCGCCGCGCCGATCCCGCCCAGGGCAACGACGGCCGCCAGCGCGCGCACGCCCGACCAATCCTGTTGCGCCAGCGCGCCGCCATTCCAGATCACCAGCGACAAAAGGTAATGTCCCCGCGCCAGCGTCACCGCCGTGGCGATCGCGGCGGCGGTCATCCCGACCAGCAGGCCGGCGACCACCATCGTCACCGGGGCGAAACCGCGCCGCGCGCCGATGCCCAGAACCAGCGCCGCGGCCAGTCCCGCCCCGCTCAGCGCCACCGGCCACCGGCCATGCGACAACAATCCGGGCCACAGGATCGTCGCCAGAACCAGCGCCAGCTGCGCCCCGGCCGAGAGACCCAGAGTCGTCGGATCCGCAACCGGGTTGCGCAGCACCGCCTGAAGGATTGCCCCCGACAGGCCAAGTGCCGCCCCCGCCAGCAGGGCGATGATTCCGCGCGGCATCAGCCCGAAGGCCAGCAGGATCTGGGGCAGGCTCATCGCCTCAGGCCGGAACGGCGGCGCCGGCCAGGCCTGCATGGGCAACAGGCCGCGAGCCGCAGTCAGCCACATCAGCGCCGAGGCCGCCAGCGACAGCAGAAGAAGGGGCAGGGCACGGGTCATGTGGCGCGGCGCGGTCCGGTCTGGAAGGCTGCGGCCAACAGTTCCGCAAAGCGCAGGGCCGCAGGCGCGCCGCCGAACGCATTGACCCGTTCCAGCCGATACAAGCGGTTCTCGCGGACCGGCGGCAGCGCCTGCCACAGAACGCTGCGCGACAGGTCGCGTCGGGCCTCGACCGGGACATTGCCGACGATGACCAGCCGCGCCTCGGGCATCGCAGCCAGGCGTTCCATCGGGACGGGCGCGAGAAAGCTGAACCGGGTCTTGCCGGACCAGGCGTTTTCCAGGCCCAGCCGGGTCAGCGTGCTGCCGAACAGGCTGTCGGGGCCGAAGGCCCGGACATGGCGCGCATCGCCGATCTCGATCAGCGCCACCGGCCTGTCCCGAAAGGCGGCAAGCCCGGTCGCCACGCCGTCCAGCGCGGCTTCGGCGCGGGTCCGGGCACACCGCCCGGCGCCCGGATCCCCGATCGCCCGCGCCAGATCGTCCAGCGCCGCCAGCGCGCGAGGCAGGGGCGGGTCGCCCGGCCTGTAGAAGGTCAGCGACAGCACCGGCGCAATCCGGCGCAGCTTGTCCTCGTAGCGGGTGTAGAAGGGCGAGGTCAGGATCAGGTCGGGGCGCGACAATTGCAGCAATTCGAAATTGGGCGAGCCGCGCAGGCCCAGATCGGTCACGTCCCGCGGCACGGCGGGCGTCACCGCATCGGCACGAAAGCGCAGCAATTCGCTCGCGGCGACCGGCATGTGGCCGATGGCAATGGCGGTTTCCAACATCGCCCAGTCGATCGCGGCCAGACGTTGCGCGGGGGCGGCTGCAGCCGCTGCGGCGGTCACGCGCAGGGGCAGCGCCGCCACCATCAGGCCGGCGGCGGTCAGGACGGCGCGACGTTCGGTCCGGAACGCGGCCCGTCCCGTCACCACGTGTAGGCGACCCTGGCGCTGACAGCGCGTCCTTCGCCATACGAGCAATAGGAAAATCCGCAGGCGCTGACATAGACCTCGTCGGTCAGGTTGGTCAGGTTCAGCGACATCTCGACATTGTCGGCGGTATAGCCTGCGGCCAGATCGATCAGCGTCACACTGTCCAGTTCGGCGGAATTGGCCGCATCGATGTAGCGTTCGCCGATATAGCGGACCCCGCCGCCCAGCCGCAGGCCGTTGCCGAATTCCCGGTCGATCCACAGGCTTGCAAGATGGTTGGGCGCATCGGCCAGTTCGTTTCCGTCCAGCGGATCGCCCGAGGGCGCGACCTGTTCGGTTTCGTTATAGGCATAGCCGCCGCGCAGTTTCCAACCTTCGGCGATCTCGGCCGTGGCCTCGATCTCGAACCCGCGCGATGCCACCTCGCCGATCTGGCGCAGGCCGCTGATGCCGCCTTCCAGGACCGAACGGTTCACATTCGTCTGGCGCAGGTCGTAGAGCGCGGCGGTCATCAGCCCATCGAACGCGGTGGGCCGGAATTTCACCCCCAGTTCCCATTGCTTTCCCTCGGTCGGGCGCAGGGCATTGCCGTCGATATCCTGGCCGGCCTGCGGATCGAACGAGGTCGCATAACTGACATAGGGCGTGACGCCATTGGCCATGACATAGGCCAGACCCAGGCGGCCGGTGAGCTGGTTGTCCTTGTAGTCCGCGGCGCTTCCGTAGCGTTCACCGGTCTGTTCCACCCAATCGTAGCGCAAACCCAGCGATCCGCGCCAGTTGCCGTATTCGATCTCGTCCTGCGCATAGAGGCCCGCCTGACGCAGCAGCGAGGGCCCGGCATTGGGCTGACCGAAGAAATTGCGGCCCCCGGCATTATAATCGGGATCGCGCCAGTTCAGGTCGGTCGCGGTGCCGAACTGGCTGCTTTCATAGGCGTCGTATTGACGGATATCGGCGCCGAACAGCAGCCGGTGGACGGCCTGCCCGGTCGTGACCTCGCCGGCCAGACGGGTGTCGAGGCTGATCGTCTCGCTGTCCTCGCTCTGCCGGCTGGAGCCGCGGCTGAACCTGTCCTCGCCGGTGACGGCGATCGCGTAGGTGCTGCGATAATCCCAATCCAGTTTCTCATAGCGGAATCCCTGGCTCAGCGTCCAGCCGCCGTCCAGTTCGTGGCTCAGTTCCAGGCTGACGCTGGCGGCGGTGCGGTCGCTGTCGTCCCAGTCTTTCTGGCCGGTATACAGATCGCGCAAGGAATCGCCGTCGCCCGTCCGGGTCAGCGCAAAGGGCACACCCGTCGGCGACATCGGCGCATCCCTGGTATAGTTCGCCATCAGGTCGATGGTGGTGCCGTCATCGGGTCGCCAGCGCATCGCCCCGGCCAGATAGCCGCCCCTGTCGGTCAGATCCTCGATCTGGGTGCTGTCGTCCCGGCGGATGCCCGTCAGACGCCAGGACAGGGCGTCGGACGGGGCGCGGTTCATGTCGAAGAACGCCTGCGCGCTGCCGGTGCTGCCATAGCCGATCCCGGCCTCGCCGAAATCGCCATCCTGCGCCCGTTTCTGGACCAGATTGATCACGCCCAGCGGCGATCCGGCCCCGTAAAGCGATGATGACGGGCCGCGCAGAACCTCGATCTGCTGCACCCCGTACAATTCCTGCCCGATCGCCCCGAAATAGCGACCCTGACGCAGGCCGTTGATATATTGAGCGTTATCGGCCCTGAAGCCGCGGATATAAGGGGTGTCGAAGCGTGGATCGACGCCAAAGGGTTCCGCCAAAACGCCGGCCGTGTAGCCAAGCGCCTGGCCCAGGTTCCGCGCGCCCTGATCCGTGATCTGATCGGAGGTGACGACCGAAACCGATTGCTGCATCTCGGCTATGGGCGTGTCCGATTTGGTTGCGGCTTGCGAATAGTCGCTGACATAACCCTCGGCGGCGCTGGTCGCGCCGGTCGTTGCGGTCAGCGTGATCGTGTCCAGAACGACCGGAGCTTCGCCCTGCTGCGCGGTGGCGAAAGCCGCCGACAGCGCAAGAACGCTGACGCTGGCGATCGGAAGGATGCTGAATCGGGAAATCATGTCTGCCTGCCGGAAAAATCACTGTCCGACAGGATGTTGACAAAAAAACTTGGCTATTGTCAATGGTTCCCGACTGTATTTGTCGGAATAAGGCCGGCGGCAGTAGTTTCTGCCGCCGGCCCGTTCGTCGCGATGCCGGAAGCTGCGATCAGGCCAGATCGAAGCGGTCCGCGTTCATCACCTTCGTCCAGGCGCGGACGAAATCACGCAGGAATTTCTGTTTGTTCCCGTCGCAGGCATAGACCTCGGACAGGGCCCGAAGCTGCGAGTTCGAGCCGAAGACCAGATCGGCGCGGGTCGCGGTCCACTTCTTTTCGCCCGTCGCCCGGTCGCTGCCCTCGAACAATTCGGCCGAGCCTTCGACGGCCTTCCACTCGGTCCCCATATCCAGCAGGTTGACGAAGAAATCGTTCGTCAGCGTGCCGGGCGCGTCGGTGAAGACGCCGTGGCTGGACTGGCCGTGATTGTTGCCCAGAACCCGCAGGCCGCCGACCAGCACGGTCATTTCCGGCGCGGTCAGGGTCAACAATTGCGCCCGGTCCACCAGCAGCTTTTCGGTGGGCACGCTGTAATCGGCCTTCAGGTAGTTGCGGAAACCGTCGGCCTCGGGCTCCAGCACCTCCAGTCCCTCGGCATCGGTCTGTTCGGCGCTGGCATCCATCCGGCCCGGCGTGAACGGCACCTCGATGCCGCCGCCCGCGGCCTTCTCGATCGCGGCGGATCCGCCCAGCACGATCAGGTCGGCCAGCGAGATTCGCTTGCCGCCGGTGGCCTTGCCATTGAAATCGGCCCGGATGCCTTCCAGCACCGACAGGACGCGGGACAGCCGTTCGGGCTGGTTCACCTCCCAGTCCTTCATCGGCGCCAGCCGGATCCGCGCGCCATTGGCCCCGCCGCGCTTGTCCGAACCGCGGAAGGTCGCGGCCGAGGCCCAGGCGGTCTGCACCAGTTCCGGCACCGACAGGCCCGAGCCGAGGATCTGATCCTTCAGCGCGGCGATGTCGGCCGCATCGACCACAGGATGATCGCAGGCCGGGATCGGATCCTGCCACAGCAGATCCTCGGCCGGGACATCCTTGCCCAGATAGCGCGCCTTGGGGCCCATGTCGCGATGCGTCAACTTGAACCAGGCCCGCGCGAAAGCCTCGCGCAGCTGATCGGGATTTTCATGGAACCGGCGCGAGATCGG
>DBFD01000050.1:34496-69924 GCA_002294185.1 Paracoccus sp. UBA889 | reverse complement strand
TCGGCCGCCGGGGCCATGTGATCCTGGTCCACGCCCACGGGGGCCCATTGATGCGCGCCGGCGGGGCTTTTGGTCAGTTCCCATTCATAGCCGAACAGCATGTCGAAATAGCCGTTGTCCCATTGCGTCGGGTTCGGCGTCCACGCCCCCTCGATCCCCGAGGTGATGGTATGGCCGCCCCGGCCGCTTTCGTGGCGGCTGATCCAGCCCAGGCCCTGGGCGGCGATATCCTCGCCCTCGGGTTCGGCGCCGACCAGCGCCGCGTCGCCCGCGCCGTGGCATTTGCCAAAGGTGTGGCCGCCCGCGGTCAGGGCCACGGTTTCCTCGTCATTCATGCCCATGCGCGCGAATGTCTCGCGGATGTCGCGGCCAGAGGCAACCGGATCGGGTTTGCCGTCCGGCCCTTCGGGATTGACGTAGATCAGGCCCATCTGCACGGCGGCCAGCGGGTTTTCCAGCACGCGGTCGCCCGAATAGCGGCTGCCGGGCTTGTCGCTGGTCGCCAGCCATTCCTCTTCGGTGCCCCAGTAGATGTCTTCCTCGGGTTCCCAGATGTCCTCGCGGCCGCCGCCGAAGCCGAAGACCTTGCCGCCCATCGATTCGATGGCGCAATTGCCCGCCAGAATCAGCAGGTCGGCCCAGGACAGCGCGTCGCCGTATTTCTGTTTCACCGGCCACAACAGGCGCCGCGCCTTGTCCAGATTGGCGTTGTCGGGCCAGGAATTCAGCGGCGCGAAACGCTGCGAGCCTGACGACGATCCGCCCCGTCCGTCGCCGGAACGATAGGTGCCGGCGCTGTGCCATGCCATGCGGATGAAGAAGGGACCGTAATGGCCGTAATCCGCAGGCCACCAATCCTTGCTGTCGGTCATCAGTGCGAACAGATCGTTCTTCACCGCGTCGATGTCCAGCTTCTGGAATTCGGCCTTGTAGTCGAAATCCCCGCCCATCGGATTGCCCAGCGGCGTGTTCTGGTGCAGGATCTTCAGGTTCAGCTGGTTCGGCCACCACTCACGATTGGACCGTCCGCCGAAAAAGGTGTTGAGGGCGCTGCCGCCGTGCATCACCGGGCAGCCGCCGCTTTCCATGTCTTTTCCATCCATGATCGCCTCCTGGAATCTTTGGGATGCGCGCCGATCGCGCCCCCGCTTTTCGGCACCGATGCTAACAAAATCGTGCCATACGGAAGAATCGCAAATTTTGATCTTCGCGATAGGTTTGCCTGATAAAGATGCCGGCGGCGGCCGGTTTCGGGCAAAGCCGCCCCACCAGGACTTGTCCGCGCCGCGCCATGAACGTGTTGACACAACAACGCCATTCCGCATGATTTGCAGATCGAAGAGGTAAGTGTCTTGTTCCGTTTCAGGTGTTCGAGTTTTCCGGTTCTCGTGATCGGCATCGCCTTGGCGACCGCTCCGCGATCGGTGATCGCGCAGGATCAGGATCCGGCACAGAGGGCACAGGCCCTGCGCCAGATCATCGTGACCATGGAAGACGAGGCCCGGCAGCTGGAAACCAAGGTGGCCCAGGCACGGGCGCGCCTGGACGATCTGAACCGGCAGGCCGAGGCGGCCGAACAGGAACTGGCGGCGCTGGACGGCAAGGCGGCGCAGGCGCGTGACGAACTTGCCGCCCTGACCGCTCAGCGAGACACGCGGCGCGCCGAAAATACCGCGGCCGGGGAAAAGCTGGCTGGATTGCGCGGAACGGCCGTCACGCTTGATGCCCGGATCGAGGCCCTGGCGGAACGGCACGAACAGGCGAAACGGGATCTGGCGCGCATCGAGAAGGCCGGCGCCGATCGCGAACAGGTGCTTGCCGAAATCGAGACCGCAAGGACCAGGGCGGCGACGCTGCGCGACGAGGTCGCGGCTCTCGTCCAGCAGCGCGATGCGTTGCAGGCCGGCGCCGCTGCGGCCGGGCAGGCCGCCACCAAGCTGACCGAGGATCGGGCGCAGCTTGCGCGGCAACGCGACACCCTGACCGCCGAAATCAAGGCCCTGACCGGCCGGCGCGATCAGTTGCAGCGGCAGCAGGCGCGGGCGGCGGAACTGACCGGGCGGATCGCCTCGCAGGAATCCGCGCTGGCGGATCTGCAGGCCCGGGCCGGAACGCTGCGCGAGGAGGTCGCGACCCTGACCGAAAGCCGCGATTCCCTGCAGGCCGGGCTGAACCGGATACGGGCGCAGACCGCCGCTGCTGGGGCAGCCCAATCGCCGCCGGCCCGATCCGCTGCCCCGCCGGCCACCGGCGAAGCCCCGACAACCGCCGAGGCCGCTTCCGCGACGGGCCGCAGCCCGGATGCGGTCGACGCGGCGCTGGCGGCCGCGCCGGGTCTGCCGGACAGTCCCTCGCAGTGGATGCCGTTGCGGAAGGCCCTGATCCGCGGCGACTGCACGCCCCAGGCGCTTGCCCGGATACAAAAGCCGGTCAACCGTCAGACGCTGCTGGCGCTGATGTCGCGGCTGGAAGGCTGCTGACCGGGGCGGCCCAGAAACGCGGATGATGACGATTCGTCACCCCGATCCGGCCCCTTGTGCCGAGGATTCGTCGAAGGCCGGCGGGGAACCGGTGCAACGGCCGGAGGCGGCATCAGCGCGGCGGCGGCGCCGTCCGGATCCATGCGGTCCACGCGCCCTGCCCCCCCTGCCCATCCGTCGCCGCCAGCCGCCAGCGGGCAACGGGGCGATCCAGAAGCATCGCCGGCAGCCCTGTCATCGACCGGCGCGGCGTCCCGTCGCCTCCGGCCAGCTGATATTCGACGACGAAGCCGGCCGGGCTTTGTCCATCCGCCGCGCGCCAGTGCAGTTCCGTCTGGCCGGTCCGAAACAAGGCCTGCATGACCGGGACAGGCCGCGCGGTCTGGTTCTGCGCTTCGGGAATCTCCGTCAGGGCTTTCAGCCGTGCCTCGGCCCCCGAGATGCCGTTGGCCATTTCATACCAGGCGCGGGCGCGTTGCAGATCGATCGGCACACCCAGCCCGGCCTCGGAATACTGGCCCAGATAATAGGCCGCCCTCGCGCTGCCCCAGATCGCGGCGCGTTCATACAGCATCAGCGCCTTCGCGGTATTCGCCGCCTCGGCTTCAAGCGCCGCGTTCAGCAGCATCCTTGGATCAGGCGGGGCGGCGATTGCATCGACCCGGGCCAGCACCGGGCCCGGATCCGGCCCGGCCTCGGCCACTGGCGCGATGTTGGGCGCAGGTTCGGGCGCGATGGCCACGGGCGTCGTCGTTGGATCGCGATCCCACAGGACAAGGCCCGCCAGCACCGCCGCCAGCCCGGCCAGCGCCGCCGCGCCGGCCAGCAGCTTTTTCCCAAACGGTGACCGGGATGGCGGCGGCACCGGCACCGGGACCGGCAAGGCCGGTCCCGGGTCCCGGTCCGGTTGTGCCACGGGACGCAGGGCGGCGTCCGTCGCGACCGGCGGCGCGGCTTGCGCAGGGCCGGCCTGCGGTGCCGGTCCGGCAGGCTTGCCGGGTTCGGGACTGGACGGGACGCGGGCCGGTCCGTCGCTCAAATCGTTGTCGATGCAGGCCCGCAGGATGTCCGCGTCGATCCGGCCCCGGCCAGAGCGGAGGGCGATGAAAAGACATTGCTGGGCCAGATGGTCGATCGCGCGGGGCAGGCCCGCGCTTGCGCTGTGCAACAAGACCAGGCTTTCGGGATCGAAGCCGGGAAGATCGGCTCCGGTCGCCTTGCGCGCATGGGACAGGCGATGCGCGATATAGCCGGCGGTTTCCGCCTCGCTCAGCGGCGGCAGGTCGAACCGGCCCCCGATCCGGCTGCGCAGGGCCAGGCTGGCCGGATGCTCGATCCGCGCCCGAAGTCCGGGCTGACCGGCCAGCAGCAGCGGCATCGTGCTGCGCCCGTCACCGTGAATGTCGGTCAGTTGCCGCAACTGGTCCAGTTCCTCGACGCCCAGCGTCTGGGCCTCGTCGGCAATCAGCATGACGCGGCGGCCCCGCGCCCCGCAGGCCTCGACGAAGCGGCTCAGCCGGGTCAGCAGCTCGGCCGGGGCGGCATCCGTATGATCCTGCCCGAAGGCACGCAGGGCCCAGCGAAGCGGCGCGGTCAGCTCCGCCCCTTCCTGACCCAGCAGGCCGAATTCGATCCTGTCCCGGTAGCGATGGATCAGCGCCCGCAAGAGCAGCGTCTTGCCGGTGCCGACATCGCCGGTCAGAACCGCGATCGGCTGGTTCGATTCGACCGCGGATACCAGCATCGCCAGCGCCCGGCGATGGCCTGCGGATTCGTAGAGCAGAGAGGGATCCGACAACGGGCGAAAGGCCGGAAAGACCGGATCGGGCGGCATCCAGTTCATGAAACGGGTCCGGCAGGCAAAAAGACACTCGGCAGTGACGTGTCCCGCCAGCCTAGGGCGGACCCGGCGCGATGTCTATCGCCGGATCGGTCCTGAAGCGGGCAAGGACCGGACCGCCGCAGAGGATCGCCCCCCGACAGGCGTGCCGGGCCGGGGGGTTTGGGGGGCTGCGGGAAAGCCCCCCAAGCCGGCGCGGGACGCAGATCGCCGGTCCGGGCGCTAGCCGGCATCCGCGACGAAGCCCGCCGCCTCGATGGCGCGGCTGGCGCAGGCTTCGTCATTGTCCGATGTGTCGCCGGTGATGCCCACGGCCCCCAGAATCGCGCCATCGCGCCGGATCAGCACCCCGCCCGGAACCGGCACCAGCGATCCGCCCGACAGCGCGTTCATCGACTGGATGAAATAGGGCTGTTCCTTTGCCCGCTCATAGATCGCGCGCGACCCCATGCCCAGGGCGATGGCGCCCCGCGCCTTGCCCTGGGCGATGTCGGGGCGCAGCGTGCTGGTCCCGTCCTGCCGCAGCAGCACCTTCAGGTCTCCGGCCGCGTCCAGAACCGCGACGGTAATCGGTTTCAGCGTCATCTCGGCCGCGATTCCCAGGCAGTTATCGGCCATCTTGCGGGCATCGTCCAGGCTCAGATCCATGTCGTCTCCTCTCTCGAAATGGCAGTCCTTGCCGCCCGACTTCGCATATCACGACCGGCTGTGCCTAGCCCTCGAAATCGAGATGGACTTTCACCGCCCGCGACCGGTCGCCCGCCAGATCGAAGGCCCGAACCGCGTCGCGCGCCGGCAAGACCTGCGTGACCATGGGCGACAGCTCGATCTGCCCCGCGCCGATCATCGCCACGGCCTCGGCGAATTCGGCGTCGAAGCGATGGCTGCCCAGAAGGCGCAGTTCCTTGGCCACGATCAGGTTCAGCGGCAGCGGAATCGTCCCTGCCACGCCGATCTGCACGATGCTGCCCTGCGGCCGCGTCGCCGCGATCGCCTGGGCGATGGCATGGGAATTGCCCGAACATTCCAGCACGATGTCGATGCGCCCCTTGCCCTGGGCCAGATCGGCCAGCGCGTCCGGTGTCTCGGCCACGTTCACCACGCGGTCCGCCCCCATCCGGCGCGCCACGTCCAGCGTGAAATCCTGCACATCGGTCACCACGATCCCGGCCGCGCCGCGCAGCCGGGCCAGCGCCACGCAGATCGCGCCGATGGGGCCCGCGCCGGTAACCAGCACCCGCTGGCCGGCAAGCGGCGGTGCCAGGGTCAGGGCATGCAGGCAGACCGACAAGGGCTCGGCCCCGGCAGCGGCCCCCGCCCCCACCCCCTCGGGCAGCGCCAGGCATTGCGCGACGGGATGGGCGATGCGGCTGCGAAAAAGGCCCTGTTCGTGGGGCATCCGCATGGCCGAGCCGTTGAACCGCATCGCCAGGCAGTGCCGCGTCTGGCCCGCCCGGCAGAATCCGCACGTCCCGCAGGGCCGCGAGGGGCACAGCGCGACGATCTGGCCCGCGACCAGGCCCGACCCCTCGGGCGCGGCTTCGACGATCCCGACCGCCTCGTGGCCCAGGATGATCGGCTCTTGCACGCGGACCGGGCCGAAGCCGCCATCGTGGTAATAATGCAGATCCGATCCGCAGATCCCGCCGCGCGAGACACGGATCAGCGCCTCGTCCGGGGCGGGACGGGCATCGGGGCCATCCTCGACGCGCAGGTCACGGGCGGCGTGAAGGCGGCAGCACAGGTCTTGCATCACTTGTCCATCAGCGAGGGCAGGAAGGTGCTGATCCACGGAATGTAAGAGACCAGCAGCAGCACGAATATGTTCGTCGCCAGATAGGGCACCAGCGCCCGGATCACCGGGGCCAGCGGCAGCCGCGCGATATTGGCGCAGACGAACATGCAGACCCCCACCGGCGGCGTGGTCAGCCCGATCATCAGGTTCAGGACGGCGAAGACGGCGAAATGCAGCGGCTCGATACCCACGCCCTGCGCCAGCGTCAGCAGCGGCACGAACAGGATGATCAGCGCCGCGATGGTTTCCATGAACATGCCGACGACCAGCAGGATGATGTTGATCAGCAGGATCACCAGAAACCTGTTATCCGTCACCGACAAGACCCCGGCGGCGATCTTCTGCGGGATCTGTTCGCTGACCAGAATCCAGCCAAAGACATTGGCCGTCCCCACCAGCGCCAGGATCCCGGCCGATCCGACCGCGCTGTCGATGACGATGCCCGGCACGCGGGCCAGCGGCAATTCGCGATAGACGAAGGCTCCGACCAGCAGCGCATAGATCGAGGCGATGACGGCGGTCTCGGTCGGGGTGACATAGCCCGACAGCATGCCCCCCACGATCAGCGCGGTCATCGCGAGCGCCCAGAAGGCACCCAGAAAGGCGCGGCCAAGCTCGGTCCAGCCCTGCCAGGCCTGCCGCGGAAAATCGCGGCGCCGGGCGATGATCCAGGTCGTCGCCATCATCGCCACGCCCAGCAGGATTCCCGGCAGCGCGCCGGCGATGAACATCTTGCCGACCGAGATCCCGGCCAGCGATCCGACGATGATCATCGGCACCGAGGGCGGGATGATCGGACCCACCGTCGACGAGGCGGCCGTCACCGCGGCCGAGAACGCGGCCGGATAGCCCGCGCGCTTCATTCCCGGAATCATCATTCCGCCGATCGAGGCGGCATCGGCGACGGCGGTGCCGGAAATGCCGCCGAACAGCATCGACGAGGCGATGTTGGTCTGCGCCAGACCGCCCCGGATCCAGCCGACCATGGCCTGCGCGAAGCGAATGATGCGGCTGGTGATGCCGCCGCCATTCATCAGGTTTCCCGCCAGGATGAAGCCCGGAATGGACAGCAGCACGAAGCTGTCCATGCCGGCATACATCTTTTGCGGAATCACCACCAGCGGCATTCCCTGCCACAGCAGATAGGCCATCGAGGACAGGCCCAGCGTGATCGCGACCGGCATCCCGATGGCCAGGCCCAAAACGAAGGTCAGGCCCAGGATCGTCAGGCTCATTCGATCCCTCCCAGCGGGTTCTCGGGCCTGCCATCGCTTGCCCCCGTCACCATGCCCACCAGGCGCAGCAGCGCCGCAAGGCCCAGCATCGCCAGCAGCACCAGCACGCTGCCGTGAACATAATTCATCGGCAATGCCAGCGCAGGCGATGTCTGCATCGCGCCGATGCGGGTGAACCGCCATGCCGGGCCGATCAGCAAGGCGCAAAAGGCCAGCACCAGCGCCGCCGACAGCAAGCGCATCAGCCAGGGATAACGTCCGGGAAGATTTTCGCTGAGCAGATCGACATTGACCAGATCGCCCGAGAACAGCGCCAGCGCCGTTCCGAAACCGGCGAGATAGAGCAGGGCAAAGCGGGTCAGTTCCTCGGTCCAGACGGGCGAGCCGGCGAAGGTCCGGCCGACGACCTGAATGGTGACGGCGGCGATGAGGACCAGGAAGGCCAGACCCGTCCCCAGTCGCAGCAAGGATCGCAACAGGCGGATCACGGCATTCATCGAAACCTCTCGGGCCCAGGGACGGATGGCGGAAGGGCGGGCAGCCGGCACTGCCCGCCCGGGCCGGATCAGGCCTGCTGGTCGAACAATTGCTGCACGACGGGTTTGATCTCATCGCCGATATTGGCCAGCACGGCATCCCTGGCGGTGGCCGCGAATGCCGCCTTGTCGCTGTCCACGAAGGTCATGCCCTTGTCCTTCAGGCTGGCCGCCAGCCGATCCTCGTCGGCGGTGAACATCTCGCGCTCGGCGGTTTGCGCGGTCGCGGCCGCCTGCATCACCGCCTCCTGGTCGGCAGAGGACAGCCTGCCCCAGGTGATCTCGGAGATGGTCAGATAGATCCAGGACCGCACGTGTTCGGTCTTGTTGACGAATTTCTGGACCTCGTAGAAATTCGCTGATTCAATCAGCGCCAGCGGGTTTTCCTGCGCGTCGATCGTGCCGTTCTGCAGAGAGGTGAAGACCTCGCTGAAGGCCATCGGCGTGGGCGCGGCGCCAAGCGCCTGCCATGTCTGCACGAACAGCGGCACGTTGGGAACGCGAAGCTTCAGCCCGTTCAGATCGCCGGGCGTCATGATCTCGCGGTTCGATGTCAGGTTGCGCGGCCCGCGCGCGAAATAGGCGATGGGGCGAATCTGCGCCTTGGCGCGGATCTCGGCCTCGACATCCTTGCCGATCTCGCCCGAGGCGACCTGATCCATCTGTTCCAGCGAGGAATAGGCATAGGGCACGGCCAGAAGCGCGGCCTTCGGTGCCCAGTTCTGAAGACTTTCGCCGGTGATGGTCATGTCGGCGGTGCCAAGCTGCATCCCGTTGATCAGGTCGATTTCCTTGCCCAGCGATTCGTTGGGAAAGACCTGCACTTCGACCCGGCCCTCGGTCAGCTTGGCAACCTCGTCGGCAAAGACCAGCGAGGCCTTGTTCCAGCTGTTCTGTTCGTTGGCGAGATGGCCCAGTTTCAGCGTGGTCTCGGCCGCGCGGACCCTGATCGCGGGCATGGCCAGCACGGCGGCCCCGGTCATCGCGGTGAATTGGCGGCGGTTCAGTGTCATCGTTTTTTCCTCCCATGCGAATGACGAACTCAGTCGGTGAAAAATTCGGCGCGGTCGCTGGTGATGCGCGGCAGATCCTCCAGCAATTGCCGCAGATGGCGACGGATCGCGGCCTCGGCCCCAGCCGCGTCGCCGCGCGCGCCGGCATCGACGATGTCCCGGTGCTGTTCGATCAGCGCGTCCGCCTCGAAAGTCTGCACCGCCAGATAGCGCAGGCGATCCATCTGCGAGGTCATCCGCTCGATCCGGTGCCAGACGTCTTCATGTCCGGCGGCGGTGGCCAGCGTACGATGGAACAGATTGTCCAGCAGGACAAAGCCGTTCACGTCGCGCCGGGCCGCGGCGGCGCGTTGCCGGTCCAGCTGTTCGCGCAAATCGCGATGGATATCGTCGGTCATCCGCTGCGTCAGGATGCGGATCATATCGCTTTCGACGGCTTCGCGGATGGCGCGCACGGCCAGAACCTCGCGCAGCGAGATGCGGCCTATGAAAGTGCCGCGTTGCGGACGAACCTCGGTCAGGCCAGCGCCGGCCAGCCGGATGAAGGCTTCGCGAACCGGCTGCCGGCTGACGCCGACTCGACCGGCGATCTCGCTTTCGCTCAGCTGGGTGCCCGGCAGAAGATCGCCGCGCAGGATCAGATCATGCAGCCAGTCATGGACCTGCTGCGCCGTCGAGATGCCCGGATTGATGCGCGGTCGCTGATCCATCTTCCTGTTCCCGGCCCTGCAGCGAGACTGCCATACTTCCATACCAATTTGAAGCGTCCACTTGCGATTGATCGCGACCTGCGGCCGGGGGCGCCTCGGCGCCCGACAACCAGCTCTTGCAACACCCTGCCTGGACAGGCATCTTGCGCCGCATCGCGCCCCTGCGCGCGCCCCAATGTCCGGTGACCGGGCCCCTCTGACGGATGTGGCGGCACGTCCGTGATGTCGGCACCAAACAAAGACACGCCGCCTCGGGCATCATGCCATGCACGACGGATCCCAAACCGGTCCCGCCTCTGCGCGGCCCGTTCTTCGCTATTTCCGCTGGGCCTTCATCGTCACCGCCATCGGCCTGGCGCTTGGCGCCGCTCTTGGCTGGCAGACGACCGGCACCTTCGGGGGAATGGCCGGCATCCTTTTCATCTGCACGGTTCTGGCGGTGCTGGAAATCTCGCTGTCCTTCGATAATGCCATCGTGAACGCCAACAAGCTGAAGACGATGCAGCCGAAATGGCAGCACCGCTTCCTGACCTGGGGCATCGTGATCGCGGTGTTCGGAATGCGGATCGTCTTTCCGCTGCTGATCGTGGTGATCGCGGCCGGGATCGGGCCGTGGCAGGCCGTGGTTCTGGCCGCCAGCCGCCCCGAGGAATATGCAAGGATCATGCACGAGGCGCGGCTGCCCATCGCGGCCTTCGGCGGCACGTTTCTGCTGATGGTCGGACTTGGCTTCTTCTTTGACGGCGAAAAGGACGTGCACTGGGTCCGCTGGCTGGAAAGGCGGATGCAGAAATATGCCACGATCCGGGGGATCGAGGTCGGCTTTGCGCTGTCGGTGGTGCTGATCTTCGCCCATTTCCTGCCGCCCCGGGAAAACGAGATCTTTCTGCGCTCGGCGATCTGGGGATTGCTGACCTTTCTGGCGGTCGAGGTTCTCGGCGGCTTTCTGGATCATTCGCAGCAACAGACCCTGGCCGCCGGAGCAAGGGGCGGGATCGGCGCCTTTCTGTATCTCGAGGTTCTGGACGCCTCGTTCAGCTTCGACGGCGTGATCGGGGCCTTCGCGCTAAGCCAGAACCTGTTCGTCATCGCCATCGGCCTGGGCATCGGCGCCATGTATGTGCGATCGATGACGATCATGCTGGTCGAAAAGGGAACGCTGGCCGAATACCGCTATCTGGAACACGGCGCCTTCTGGGCGATCATCGCGCTGGCAATGGTGATGTTCCTGCAATATTTCGTCCAGATTCCCGAAGTCATCACCGGGCTGGGCGGTGCCGCGCTGATCGGGGTGTCGCTGTATTCGTCGGTCCGGTGGAACCGGCATCTCGGCGGCAAGCCGTAGGACATCGATGCCGGTCTTTCGGCGGCCATTTCCTGCGCCGGGACGAATCTTGCCTTCTGCCGCTGGTCGGACGGATTTCCGCCGGACCGCCCCTTGCCTTTCCGCGCCGACGGCCTTCCCTGCGGCTACATCTTGCCTTTCCACGGCACCACCCGGCGCTCCACGAATCGCATCAGCATGTCGAAGGCATAGGCGATGGCCGCGATGACGAAGATGCCCATGATCACGGTCGAGGTTTGCAGGAACTGCGACGCGCTCAGCACCATGTAGCCGATGCCCTTCGTGGCCGCGACCATTTCGGCGGCGACCAGCGTGGTCCAGCCGAAGCCGATGCCGATGCGCATCGCCGTCAGGATCTCGGGCATGGCCGAGGGCAGGATGACGTGGCGCATGACCTGCCATCGGCTGGCGCCGAAGCTGTAGGCGGCGTGGATCTGTTCGATCGCGGCCGATCGCACCCCGGCGCGTGCGCCCAGGGCGACGGGCGCGAAGACCGACAGGAAGATCAGCAGCACCTTCGAGGTTTCGCCGATGCCGAACCAGATGATCATCAGCGGCAGATAGGCCAGCGGCGGGATCGGGCGATAGAACTCGATCGGCGGATCGAAGATGCCGCGCATGACCGGGCTCATGCCCATGGCCAGGCCCAGCGGGATGCCGATCAGGCAGGCCAGCAGAAAGGCGCCGAAGACGCGCGCGGTCGAGATCAGCACATGCTGCCAGAACGGCGTGCCGGTAAAGCCCTGGGTCCAGATGTCGAGGAATTTCCGCACGATCGCCTGCGGCGCGGGCATGAACAGCGGCTTGACCAGCCCGGCAGTGGTCACCGCCCACCACAGCAGCAGGATGCCGGCGATGGTCAGCAGGCTGAGCCAGGTCGTGTTGCCCTGCCCCGGCACGCCGTAGGTCTGGCCGGGCTTGGTCGGGCGGGCGCGGCCCAGCCCCTTCAGGAACGCGGCTCCGCGCGGCTTGCCGACCGGGGCCTCCTTGATGCCATGATCGCTCATGCGGCTTCCTCCTCGTCGCTGAAGATGATGCGCAGGACCTCTTCGCGAAGGGTGATGAATTCCGCCGAGGCCTTGACCTCTCGTGCCTTGGCACCGTCCAGGAACTGGCGCGAGAACGGCAGGTCGAATTCATGCGCGATGCGTCCGGGGCGCGGCGACATGACGATCAGCCGGGTGCCCATGAACAGCGCCTCCTCGACGCTGTGGGTGATCAGGAAGACCGTCTTGCCGGTGCTTTTCCAGATCTTCAGGATCAGCTCCTGCGCCCGTTCACGGGTCAATGCGTCCAGCGCGCCCAGCGGCTCGTCCATCAGCAGCAGCTTGGGATCGCAGGTCAGCGCGCGGGCGATGCCGACGCGCTGCTGCATCCCGCCCGACAGCGCATAGACCGGCGATTTCTCGAAGCCCTTCAGCCCGAGAAGGTCGATGAACCGGTCCGCGACCTTGTAAGAGGCGGCGCCCGCCCCGCGCAGCTTAAGCCCGAAGGCCACGTTGTCGCGCACGTTCAGCCACGGCAGAAGGGCATGTTTCTGGAACACGACCGAACGATCCGCGCCTGGCCCGGACACCTCGGTCCCGTCCAGCACGATCTGGCCCGAGGACGGCGACAGAAACCCCGCGATCAGGTTCAGAAGCGTGGATTTGCCGCATCCCGAAGCGCCAAGCGCGACGACGAAATCATGTTCGCTGACAGTCAGGTTGATCCGTGACAGCGCCTCGACCGGCGCGCGGCCGGCCTGGGCCGGATAGACGACCGAAGCATCCCGTATTTCCAGAGCCATGTGATTGCCCTTCCCTGTGCCCGCGCAGGATCGGCCCCTGCGCGGGATTGCCGAAGGCGATTACTGCGCGGCCTTGACATAGGCGTCGGTGACGAAGGGCGCGTAATCTTCGCCCACGCTGTCGATCCGGCCCGCCTCCTTCAGGAATTCGGCGGTCGATTTCAGCACGTCGGACAGGCCGCCGCCCAGCCATTCGGGTTTCACCTGTTCGGAAAGCGGCAGGAAGGTGTAGCCCGACAGCACGTCGGGAACCTGCGCCGGGTCGGCACCGGTGTAGTCGGCGATGATCTTGACCTGTTCGCTGTCGGCGGTCCAGGCCTGCTTGTCGTCCAGATAGGCATTGTTGGCATCGTTGATGGTCTTGATGAAGCCGATCAGCCCTTCCCTGTTCTGTTCGGCGAATTGCTTGTTGACCACCCAGGCATCGAATGTCGGATAGCCCCATTCGGCGGTCTGGTCCGCCCCGACCAGCCGCGTGCCGCTTTGCAGAAGCTGGTTCTGCACCGGCTGCCAGATGAAGGCGCCGTCGATGGCGCCCTGTTCCCAGGCGGCCGCGATCTGATCGGGCGGCATCGACATGATGTTCACGTCACTGGTGCTGAGTCCGGCCTTGGCAAGAACCCCCATCAACGAAAAATGCGCGGTCGAGCCGACCGGTGTCGCGATCCGCTTGCCCTTCAGATCCTCGATCGTCGCGATCTCGGACCCGTCGCGCACGATCAGGCTTTCGGCATTGCCGATGACCTGCGCCACCATGAACATTTCCAGATCGACGCCCTGCGTCGCGGCAATTGCCAGCGGCGACGAGCCCAGCTCGGCCACCTTGATGTCGCCCGAGGCCATCGCGGCGATCACATCGGTGCCCGCGGCGAACTTGCGCCACTCGACATCCCAGCCTGTGGCCTCGGAAAACTTGCCTTCGGAGGCCGCGACCTGCATCGGGGTCGGGTTGCCGAAATGGCCGATCACCACGGATTGGGCCCAGGCCCCGCCCGACAGCGCCAGCAGCGCGGCGGAAGCGATCATGGTCGTGCGAAAATATCCTGACATGGTTCTGTTTCCCTGTTGTCGTTGTTGTCGATTCTTCACCGGGCGCGCGTATGAGATTGCCGCGCCCCCTGCTTCATTCATTCATTCATGGCCCCCGGCGGCTGAGGCAGGCCATGAAACGCCGCAATCGCGCGAAACGGGCCTGGCCCGGTCGTGGCCCACGCACCGTCGCCGCGGAAGCCGGCGCAGTCATCGCCGCTCTGCCGCGGCAAGCGATGGGGCGCAGGCGGCGATGATGCGGCCGATATGGTCGCAATCCTCGAGGCTGAACGTCAGCGGCAGGCGCATGTCGAACAGCCCCGCCAGAACCGCGTCCGTGCGCGGCAGGGATTGCGGCGCGACGTAGTGCCAGCTTCGATGCGCCGAGGTGAAGCCCACCGGCTCGGCGGCGCCGAACCATTTCAGCTCGACCCCCAGCCGCGCCGAGTCCTGAACGAACCTCTGCGCGGCCTCGCCGCTGATCGCGGGGATGCGGAACTGGATTGAACTGCCGATGAAGGTCTCTGCGGCCGGACGATGAGGCAAGACCAGCGCGGGATTGTCCGACAGACGCCGTGCCACCGCCTCGTAGCGCTGGTTCCAGCGACTTGCGGCATCCTCGATCCGGGCCAGTTGCGGGCGCAGGATCGCGGCGCGCAGATTGTCCATCCGCGCCGACATGTTCGGAATTTCCAGCCGGGCGTCGCTGAAATGGCGTTCCGGGGGCGCGGCGCCGTGCCGGCCATACAGCATGTAGGATCCCGACAGGATGATCGCGCGGGCCATGAAATCCGGATCGTCCGAGACCAGGATCCCGCCCTCGCCGGAATTCAGGTGCTTGTAGGTCTGGGTGCTGAAGGCGCCGGCCAGCCCGAAGGAACCGCTGCGCCGGCCGCGCCAGCGCGCGCCCATCGTATGCGCGCAATCCTCGATCAGCGGAATCTTCGCGGCCCGGCAGATGTCCGTCAGTCGGTCCATGTCGCACAGATGCCCCCGCATGTGCGAGGCCATCACGGCGGCAGGCTTGAAAAGCTCGATCTTGGCCTGAAGATCGTCCAGATCGAGGCACAGGTTCTCGTCGATCTCGACCAGAACGGCGCGCGCCCCGACCGCCACGATCGCGCCCGGCACCGGCGCCAGGGTGAAGGCATTGGTCAGCACCACGTCATCCGTCCCGATCCCCGCCGCGCGCAACGCCATCCGCAGCGCCGCCCCGCCCGAGGCGCAAGCCAGCGCATAGGCGCTGCCCTGCCAGGCCGCGACTTCGCGTTCCAGCGCGGCAACCTGCGATTCCTCGCCCGGCGCGGTGTTGTAGCGGTGCAGCCTGCCGCTTCGCATCACCTCGATCGCCGCGGCGATCGCATCTTCGGGGATCGGCTCCTGCTGGGTAAAGCTGCGCGTGAAGGGCGGAATCGTCATGGTTCAGGCGGCCTCGCTGCTGACACCGCACAGGCTGGCATCCGGGCGGCGCGTCGCGGCGGCGGGTTCCGGTCGCGGCGCCCTGCGGATGATCCGCATGCGCGATGACCCATGCTTTCACCCCGCGATCCATATTGCAAACGCGAAATTTGCGGCTCATCGCGCGGTGATCGCACCCGGTCGAGGCGAAGGTCCATCCGGCGCCCTACGCGACTGTCGGCGGGACGTCGGCCGGCGAGCGGCAGGCCGACAGCGATTCCCGCAGAATGATTTCGGTATCCAGCAGAACGCTGTCCGTATGGGTCTGCCCGGCCACCATCGCCAGCAGGACGGTGGCGGCCTCCTGTCCCATCCGGCGCTGCGGGACCCGGACCGTCGTCAGCGGCGGACAGGACAGCGCCGCCAGTTCGATATCGTCGAAACCGACGATGGACACCTGCGCGGGCACTGCGATTCCGTTCCCGCGGGCGGCCATGATCGCGCCGGCGGCGATGACGTCGTTGCCGCAGATGATCGCGCTTGGCGGGTCGGCAACGGCCATCATCCGTCGGAACGCGGCGGCCCCCTCGGCCGGGTCGTAGCCGGCCTCGATCACCTGCGACAGCCTTGCGCCGGGACAGGCATCGACCGCCATCCTTGCGCCCACAACCCGATCGCGCGCGCGATCGTTGTGCAGGCCGATACCGCCGATCATGGCCAGATTGCGGTGCCCGAAGGCCAGCACGCGGCGGGCCAGATCGAAGGCGGCCTTCCGGTTGTCGAAGCCGACATAGACCCGCCCCGGCTCGGTCCCGTAGGCCCAGGTGACGACATGGGGCACCTTGCGGCGGGCAAGGTAGTCCCAGCTTGCCTCGGGGCGATGCCGACCGATCAGCAGCAGTCCCTCGGCGCCGCGGCTGACCAGATTGCGGATCTGCGACAATTCCTCGTCGGGATCATAGCCGCTGCTGGCCACCAGCAGAGATCGTCCGGCCCCGGCCAGCACCTCCTGGAAGGCCTGCAACCCGCCGGCGAACATGGCGTTGGCCATCGTCGGGATCACGGCGCCGATCGTGCCGCTGCGGCCCGCGGCCAGGAACCTGCCGCCGAAATTGGGCGTATAGCCCAGCCGCTCGATCGCCTCGGCCACGCGCTGGCGGGTGTCCTTGTCGACCTTGCCGGTGCCGTTGATGACCCTTGAAACCGTCGCGGACGAGACGCCGGCCGTTCGGGCGACATCGTTCATGGTGGGCACCCTGGCATCGTTTTGCATGATCGGTCCCCTCTGTAGCCGGGCCTGCCCCGCCGCTGCGGCCTGCCTGCCGCCGACCGCAACGGAGTAAACGCTTGCATGGCACTATGTAAGCGCTTACACTACACCGTGAGACGAAGGGAATCAACCAAGAGGTCTGGGAGGGACGTCACGGTGGTTAAACTCGGCAGATGGGCTGGATACCTGTCGTTCGCGGTTTTCATGCTGTTTGTCGCGAATGTCGTCGCGGGTGCCTTCTATCGCTCGGCATTCCTGTCAGACATCGGCGAAATGCTGGTGCTGTTCACGGCCTCTGCCCTGTTCGTCGTCGTCATCCTCGTCCGCGAAAAGCTGGCCGGAAAGGACGACATCGCGGACCCGTCTCTGCAAGCGCTGAATACCATCAAGGGGGGAAAGAATGACCGAAGAACATGATGACACCGAGATCGTCCGCGAATCGCGCCGGAACTTTCTGAAACTGACCAGCGGCGGCGCCTTTACCGCGGCGGTGATGCTGGGCGCCGGAGGGATGCTGTGGTCGTCCGAGGCGGCCGCGCAGACCCGCGCGGAAGAGGCAGAGCGGGAAAAGGCCGCCGAATTCACCATGGTCATCGCGACCGAATATGTCCTGGGCGCATCGCGCAGCTATCCGCTGATGCAGCTTGACCTGAAGGAAAACATCCAGAACACCACCAATGGCCGGGTCTATGTGAAGCTGGCGCCGGGCGGGCAGCTGGGCGTGGGCGGCGAGCTGGCGCAGAAGACCCAGGGCGGCACGGTCCAGGCCGGACAGTTCTCGTTGTCGAATTTCGCGCCCTTCGCGCCGGTGGTGGACCTGATCAACCTGCCTTATTTCTGCGGCTCGAACCAGCGTTTCACCAATCTCGTGCAGTCCGACGTCTGGAAAAAGAACGTTCATCCGGCGGTCGAACAGCGCGGCTTCAAGCTGCTGATGTATCTGGTCATCGACCCCCGCACCGTGGCCCTGCGCAAGGGCGGCGCCAAGCCGATCCTTCTTCCCGAGGATCTCAGGGGGATCAAGTTCCGCGTCCCCGGCAGCAAGCTGTTGCAGCAATATTACCGGCTTCTGGGCGCCAACCCGACGCCGATCGCCTGGGGCGAGACGCCCTCGGCGATCAAGCAGGGCGTCGCCGATGCCCTGGATCCGGCGGTCGGCGCGCTGGAGATCTTCGGCTTCAAGGACGTGCTGAGCCACGTGACCTTCACCCGGTTCGTGCCTGACAGCCAGTGTTTTGCCTGCAACATGAAATGGTATGAAAGCCTGCCCGGCGAGGTGAAGGAGGCGATGGATTTCGCCGCCGAGATCACCACCCAGCAGAATCTCGCCAAGGTGCCGGCCGCGCGGGCCTATGCGATGGCCGAGATGCGCAAGGCCGGGGTCGAGTTCCACCAGCTCGACGACAGCCAGCTTGCGGCCTGGAAAGAGGCCGGCGGCTATCAGCGCAGCGAATGGGACAGCTACAAGACCGAGCTGGCCGGCTCGATGGATGTCTTCGCACAACTGGAAGAGGCGGCGGGCACCCCGGGCCGCTACTACGTCAACGACGCCTGACCGGACGTTCCGGGGCCGGACGGATCGCGTCCGGCCCTTTTCCTGTCCCGACAGAAAAGGGGGCGATGC
Organism: Paracoccus sp. UBA889; assembly: GCA_002294185.1. Lineage (GTDB taxonomy): Bacteria > Pseudomonadota > Alphaproteobacteria > Rhodobacterales > Rhodobacteraceae > Paracoccus. The sequence continues at coordinate 51,860 of DBFD01000050.1, read as the reverse complement.
ATGTTGCGCGCAATCAATCAGAATGCCGAACGCTGGGCCTTGCTGCTGTTTTACACCGTGCTGGTGCTGACCATGGCGATCGAGGTGATCCGGCGCGAGGTCTTTTCCTATTCGTCGATCTGGGGCGAAGAGATCGTCCGCTATTCCTTCATCTATCTGGTCTGGATCGGCGCCGCCTCGGCGGTCAAGGAAAGGGCCCATATCCGCATCGACGTGCTGTTCCATTCGGTCGGCCCGCGCACCAAGGCCGCGCTGTATATCCTGGGTGACCTGGTGATGCTGTCGATCGCGGTGATCGCGCTTTACTGGTCCTTCGAGACCGTCGGCGTCAGCTGGCAGTTCGGATCGGTCACCGACGGGCTGCGCATTTCGAAGGTGTGGTTCCTGATGGCGGTGCCGCTGGGATTTGCGCTGATCATCTTCCGCCTGCTGCAATCGTTGCTGCGCGACTTCGGCGATCTGATCGCCGGACGCCCGGTCTTCGAGGGCAACCAGCTGTTCGATTGAGGTTCCGTCATGCTCTGGAATACGCTTCAGGAACAATCGGTCCAGCTTGACTGGTCGTTTTACGCGCCGGTGCTGCTGTTCGTGCTGTTCTGCCTTCTGGGCGTGCCGATCTGGGCCACCATCGGCGCCGCGGTGGTGCTGATGCTGACGATGTCCGGCGTGCTGCCGATGTCGCTGCTGGGTGAATCGCTGTTTTCGGGCATTGACGCCTTCGCGCTGACCGCCGTGCCGCTGTTCATCCTGACCGGCGACGTGCTGGTCAGGACCGGGCTGAGCCGCAAGTTCCTGGATGTGGCCGAGGCGCTGACCTGCTGGGCCAAGGGCGGCTTCGGCTCGGCCACGGTGCTGGTCTGCGGCATGTTCGCGGCGATCTCGGGTTCGGACGCGGCGGGCGCGGCCGCCGTCGGCCGCATGACCATCGCCCGGCTGGTCGAAAGCGGCTATCCCCGCCCCTATGCCTGCGCGCTGGTCGCCGCAGGCGCCTGCACCGGCATCCTGATCCCGCCATCCATCGCCTATATCATCATCGGCCTGGTTCTGGGCATCTCGGCCTCCACCCTGTTTCTGGCCGCACTGATCCCCGGCACCCTGATCCTGCTGTCGATCCTGGTCACGAACACCATCGTCAACCGCCGACACGCCTATGAAGGCGGCAACATGATCAGCGGCGCCGAATGGCTGGCCAATCTGGGCCAGGCGCTGAAATCGGGCTGGTATGCGTTCCTGGTGCCCGGCATCATCTTCTACGGCATCTTCTCGGGGCGGCTGACCCCGACCGAGGCCGGGGCGACCGCCGTCGTGGTGACGATCATCATGGGTCTTGGCATGGGCACGCTGAAATTGTCGGACTTTCCCTCGATGCTGGTCAGTTCGGCCAAGGTGAACGGGGTGATCCTGCCGATCATCGCCTTTTCGCTGCCCCTGGCGCAGTCGCTGGCAGCGCTTGGCGTGCCGCAGGGCTTCGTCTTCGCGCTGACCAGCCTGACCGAGAATTACTATCTGCTGATCCTGATCATGATCGGCATCCTGATCGCGGCGGGCTGCGTGATGGAGACGACGCCCAACATCGTCATCCTGGCGCCGATCCTGAAGCCGCTGGCCGACAATATCGGCATGAACGAGATTCAGTTCTCGATCATGATGATCACCGCGCTTGGCGTCGGCTTCATCACGCCGCCGCTGGGGCTGAATCTGTTCGTGGTCTCGGGCCTGACCGGCGAATCGATCCTGAAGATCGCGGCCCGCGCCGTGCCCTTCGTTTTCTTCATGCTGCTGGTCACGCTGCTGATCGCCTATGTGCCGGTCATCTCGACCCTGCTTCTTCCCGCCGCCTACAAGTGAGGACTCCCATGACCCGCGAATATCTGAAGAAAGCCGAAAAGACCGCCCAGTCGGATGCCGCCGACGTTCGCCAGACGGTGCAGACGATCCTTGACGAGATCGAACGGGGCGGGGACGAGGCGGCGCGGCATTATGCCGCCAAGTTCGACCAGTACGACGGCAATGCCGTGCTGACGCGGGACGAGATCGCGGCAGCGGCAGCGAAGGTGCCGCAACGGCTGAAGGACGATATCGCCTTCGCCCATGACAATGTACGCCGCTTCGCCGAGGCGCAGAAGGCCACCTTGCAGGACGTGCAGATGGAGGTGGTGCCGGGCCTGATCGCCGGGCAGAAGGCGATCCCGGTCCAGGCGGCGGGATGCTATGTGCCGGGCGGGCGCTACAGCCACGTGGCCAGCGCCATCATGACCGTGACCACGGCCAAGGTCGCCGGCGTCGATCACGTCGTCACCTGTTCGCCCCCCCGCCCCGGCGAGGGGATCAATCCCGCGATCGTCTATACCGCCGATCTGTGCGGCGCCGACAGCATCCTTGCCATGGGCGGCGTGCAGGGCGTCGCGGCGATGACCTTCGGCCTGTTCGGCCTGCCCAGGGCCGACATTCTCGTCGGTCCCGGCAACCAGTTCGTCGCCGAGGCCAAGCGCATCCTGTTCGGCCGCGTCGGCATCGACATGTTCGCCGGTCCGACCGACAGCCTGATCCTGGCCGATGCCGGCGCCGATCCCTTCATCGTGGCCACCGATCTGGTCAGCCAGGCCGAGCATGGCTACAACTCGCCGGTCTGGCTGGTTACCGACGACCGCCATCTGGCGCAGGAGGTGATGGCGCAGGTGCCCGGCCTGATCGCCGATCTGCCGGAACTGAATCGCAAGAACGCCGAGGCCGCGTGGCGCGATTATGCCGAGGTGATCCTGTGCGCCGACCGCGAGGAAATGGCCGCGACCTCGGACGAATACGCGCCCGAGCACCTGACCGTGCAGGCCGCCGATCTGGATTGGTGGCGCGACCGGCTGGCCTGCTACGGCTCGCTTTTTCTGGGCGAGGAGACGACCGTCTCGTTCGGCGACAAGGCGTCGGGGACGAACCACGTCCTGCCGACCTCGCGCGCGGCGAAATACACGGGCGGGCTGTCGGTCCACAAATACATGAAGATCGTCACCTGGCAGCAGGCCACGCGCGAGGGTGCGCGCCCGGTCGCCGAGGCGACGGCGCGGATCTCGCGTCTCGAAGGGATGGAGGGCCATGCCCGCGCGGCCGACGTGCGCCTGCACAAGTATTTCCCCGACCAAACCTTCGATCTGAGCGCGGGGTAGGCCCTCGATGTCGCAGCTTTTCGACCTGACCGGCAGGATCGCCTGCGTCACCGGCGCCAGCGGCGGTCTGGGGCAGGCCGCGGCCTCGCTGCTGGCGCGGTCCGGCGCCAAGGTGGTGGGCATCGCGCGCCGGCGCGAGGCGCTGGCCGCGTGGCAGTCCCGGACGGGGGGCGAGACCGCGATCGTCGCGGCGGATCTGTCGGACCGCGCCGCGCTGGCGCAGATTGCGGCGGATGCGGCACGGGCCTTCGGCGATCCCGACATCCTGATCAACGCGGCCGGCATCAACACCCGCCAGCCCGCCGATTCGGTGACGCCCGAGGGCTGGGACACGACCATGGACCTGAACCTCGCCGCGCCGTTCTTTCTGGCCCAGGCGATGGTGCCCGCGATGGCGCGGCGCGGCTGGGGCCGGATCGTCAACTTCGCCTCGCTGCAATCGCGGCGCGCCTTCGCCGGCGGCATCAGCTACGGCGCCAGCAAGGGCGGGGTCGAACAATTGACCCGCGCCATGGCCGAGGCCTGGTCGGGCCGCGGCATCATGGTCAATGCCGTGGCGCCGGGGTTCTTTCGCACCGAATTGACCGGGCCGGTCTTCGCCGATCCCGAACGCGCGCGGCGCAATGCCGAACAGACCTGCATCGGCCGCAACGGAGAACCCGCCGATCTTGACGGCCCGATCCTGTTTCTGTGCAGCGATGCCAGCGGCTATGTCACCGGCCAGACCCTGTTCGTCGATGGAGGATTCAGCGCGAAATGAAGGCCCTGGTCTATACCGGCGTCGAAACCCTCGACTATGCCGATGCGCCGCGCCCCCGACCGGGCGAGGGCGAGGACCTGATCCGCATCCATGCCTCGGGCATCTGCGGATCGGACATGCACGCCTATCTGGGCCATGACGACCGGCGCCCGGCGCCGCTGGTTCTGGGCCACGAGGCCGCGGGCATCGTCCTGGGCGGCCCCGATGACGGCCGCCGCGTCACCATCAACCCCCTCGTGACCTGCCAGACCTGCGAGGCTTGCCAGGCGGGGCGCACCAATCTTTGTCCGCGGCGGCAGATCATCTCGATGCCGCCGCGACCGGGCGCCTTCGCCGATTACGTCGCGATGCCGCGCCGCAACCTGGTCACCGTGCCGGACGATGTGCCGCTCGAAAAGGCCGCGCTGGCTGAACCGCTGGCCTGCGGCTGGCACGCGGTGCGGCTGGCCGGACGGGCGCTGGACCGGCCGCTGGACGATCTGCGCACGCTGGTCATCGGCGGGGGCGCCATCGGCACCGGCGCGGCGCTGGCCCTGCGCGCGCAGGGCGCCGCGAACGTCACCCTGATCGAACCCGGCGAATTGCGCCGCGCGCGGCTGGCCGGCCTGAAGGGTGTCACCGTCATCGCCTCGGCCGCCGACCGCCCCGACCTGACCGGCGCCTGCCATCTCGTCATAGACGGGGTGGGTTTCGAAGCCACCCGCGCCACCGCCTGCGCGGCCGCACGCCCCGGCGGCCAGATCGTCCATATCGGTCTTGGCGCGGATCGCGGCGGGCTGGACATTCGCCGGATGACCTTGCAGGAAATCGGTTTTACCGGCACCTATACCTATACCGAACAGGATTTCCGCGACACCGCCGAGGCAATCTTTTCCGGCGCCCTGGGGCCGCTCGACTGGTTCGACCGGCGGCCGCTGTCGGACGGGCCGCAAGCCTTTGCCGATATCCGCGCCGGCCGCGCCGCAGCACCCAAGATCCTACTCATTCCCGACCAGGAGGACCGCACCGCATGACGATACACCGCCAGATCGTTGACGATTTCACAGCACATGGAATCGATTTCGTGACCACCGTGCCCTGCAAGCAGCTTGCCGGTGTCATCGACGAGATCGAGAACCGCAAGGAGATTTTCCATATCCCGTCGAACAAGGAGGACGAGGGGATGGGCCTTTGCGCCGGGGCCTTCATGGGCGGCAAGCGCCCGGCGATCATCATGCAGAACACCGCGCTTGGGGTGACACTGAACACGCTGGCCACGCTGATCCAGTTCTACCGGATGCCGTTGCCGATGCTGATCTCCTACCGTGGCGAGTTGGGCGAACCGGTGGCCTGCCAGGTCGAGATGGCCGTCCATACCAAGGCGCTGCTGGCGCAGATGCTTATTCCCACCTATCACTTCCATCGCCGGGAAGACGCGGACGAACTGGGTGCGATCCTGAAATACACCTTCATGTGCAACAAGCCGGTCGCGATCCTGACCGATGCCAGCTTCTGGAAAGGAGAAAAGGAATGATCCGCTCCGAGGTTCTGCGCGACATTGCGCCCGTCATCCGCGATCATCTGGTGGTCTGCAATATCGGCCTGCCCAGCCAGGAACTGCACATGATCGACGACCAGCCCAGCAATTTCTACATGCTCGGAACGATGGGGCTGTCCTCCTCGATCGGGCTGGGTCTGGCGCTGGCGCAGAAGAAGAAGGTCGTGGCCATCGACGGCGACGGGTCGGTGCTGACGAATTTCGGCACCCTGCCGACCATCGCCAACAACGTCGCCGACAATTTCGTCCTGTTGATCGTGGACAATGGCAGCTACGGTTCGACCGGGGACCAGCCGACCTATGCGGGCAAGAAGACCTCGCTGGCGGCAGTGGCGCGGGCCTGCGGCTGCGAGAACGTCGTCGAATGCAAGGCCGAGGATACCCGCGCCGCGCTGGAAACCGCGCTGTCGGGCGACAAGATGACGATCATCGTCAGCAAATGCGACAGCGGCAACATTCCGGTGCCGGTCATCACCATGGATCCGGTGACGATCCGCGACCGTTTCATGGGCGCGGTGAAAGCCTGATGGCAGCGATCCATTCCTACGCGGATGCCCGCCGGCTGGCCCGGCGGCACCTGCCCTGGATGGTGTTCGACTATATCGACGGCGCGGCCGGCGCGGGCAGCGGCGAGGCCGCCAATCTCGCCGCCCTGCGCGACATTCGCCTGCAACCGCGCGTCCTGGTCGATGTCAGCAGGCGCGATCTGGGTGTGTCCGTGCTGGGCCAGGATTTCCGCCTGCCCTTCGGCATCAGCCCGATGGGCATGTGCAATCTGGCCCGGCCCGGCGCCGACCTGATGCTGGCCCGCCTGGCCGCGCGGCTCCGGATTCCGCTTGGCGTCTCGACCGTCGCCTCGACCGCGATGGAGCGGCTGATCGAGGAAGCCGAGGGCCTTGCCTGGTTCCAGCTCTACTTCAGCGGCGATGGCCGTGGCACGATGAAGCTGGTCGACCGCGCGAACGAGGCGGGCTATCGCGTCCTGATCCTGACCCTCGACGTGCCCGAGGTCGGGCTGCGACCGCGCGAATTGCGGCGCGGCTTCACCATGCCCTTCCGCATCGGTCCCGCGCAATTCCTGGACTTTGCCCTGCACCCGGCCTGGTCGCTGTCCACTTTGGCCCATGGCCGGCCCGAGATGGCCAATTTCCAGAAGCCCGGTTTTACCTTCGACCGGACCGAAAGCCGGGCCCGGGCCGATTGGGATTACTTCAGGCAGCTCAGGGACCGCTGGCCGGGCAAGCTGGTGGTCAAGGGCGTCACCTCGGTCCCCGATGCGCTGCGGCTGCGCGACGCGGGCGCGGATGCGATCCAGGTTTCGACCCATGGCGGGCGGCAACTGGATTGCGCGCCGCCGCCGATCCTGGCCCTGCGCGCCATCCGCGATGCGGTGGGGGCCGACTTTCCGCTGTTTTATGACACCGGCCTGCGATCCGGCGAGGATGTGGCCCGCGCCTTCGCGATGGGGGCGAATTTCGCCTTCTTCGGCCGCGCCATGCAATTCGCCATCGCCGCCGGGGGCGAGGCCGGCCTGTCGGCCCTTGTCGATCTGGTCACCCGCGAACTGGGCCTGACGCTGGCACAACTGGGCCAGACCGACATGGCGGCCCTGCCCGCGACCCTGCACCGGGCGGCGACGGCCGAAGCGCGGCACGGCCTCGGCGATCCGGCCCATGCGCCGCTTTCACAACCCGGCCCGGTCTCCTAGTCAGACGACAGGGGCCCAGCCGCCTAGGCCTTCAAGGACGCGGATCGACGGATGGTCGGCATTCTCTTTCCAGACGAAGCCCTCATGCAGGGCGGATGATTTCCATGCTCGGGAAACAGATTTCATATACCATGGCTCACAAGCACGCGGTTATGCCGCCGTCGACGTATACCGTCGTGCCGTTGACAAAGGAGGAGGCTTGCGACGACAGGAAGATCGCCGCGCCCACAAGTTCCTCGACCTTGCCCCAGCGGCCGGCCGGAGTCCGATTTTCCAGCCAAGCGGTGAAATCCGGATCGTCCACAAGCGCCTGGTTCAGTGGCGTCGCGAAATAACCCGGTGCGAGGCCGTTGATCTGCAGGCCGTATTTGCCCCAGTCCGTCGCCATGCCCCTGGTCAAGCTGGCCACGGCGCCTTTGGTGGCGGTGTAGGGCGCGATTCCAGGTCGCGCAAGCGCGGTCTGCACCGAGCAGATATTGACGATCTTGCCCGCGCGGCGCCCGATCATGTGGCGCGCGCAGGCCTGTCCCACATTGAAGACGCTGGCGATATTGGTCTGGAGAAGCTTTTCGAAAGCATCGGGGGGGAAATCTTCCAGCGGCCGGCGATGCTGCATCCCGGCATTGTTGATGAGAATATCGATGGCGCCGGTGGCCTTTTCGAAACTGTCGACGGCGCGTCGGGCGGCGGCGTGATCTGTCACGTCGAAGGCCAGTTCGTGAACGGTCACCCCGGTGCCACGCAGATCTTTCGCAACTTGGGACAGCCTGGTCTCATCACGGCCGTTGAGGACGATCTCGGCCCCTGCCGCAGCGAGGCCCGAAGCCAGGGCCCGACCGATACCCTGCGACGAGCCGGTAATCAACGCGCATTTTCCGTTCAGATCAAACAGCGAAATACTCATCTTTTCTCCCGATGCGTGGCCGTTTCATTCGTCATCGCTGACGCTAATTGTTTCGCCGCGGTGCGCTCCGTCACCAGAGGTGCAGGCAGCCGCCGCGTTCTGTGCGCGATCGATGGCGCGAGGTCATTCCGTCCGCGGCGCTAATGTTCCGGATCGTCGCCGATCTCGGCCATTTTTGCATCCAGCTGCGCCAGCAGCGTCAGACGAATATCGGCATATGCCGGATCGCCGATCACGTTGAACAGCTCCAGCGGGTCGTTTTCGCAGTCGAACAATTCCCATTCTCGGTCTTCGCCGCCGTGGTTCGTGCCGGGCAGCTCATAGCCCTCGTTATACCAATATATCAGCTTGTAGCGCTGATCGCGCACACCATAATGCGAATAGGCATTGTGATCGGGGTCACGATGCATCCAGTAGCGGTGATAGGCAATTTGCGGCCAATCGGCGGGCGTGTTGCCCTCAAGCACCTGACGTGCCGAACGTCCCTGCATGTAGTTCGGAATCACCTGGCCTGCAAAATCAAGGAATGTCGGGGCGAAATCGACGTTGCAGATGATATCGTCGCAAATGCGCCCGGCCGGGATCGCCGCCGGATAGCGGATCAGGAAAGGCATCTGAAATGATTCCTCGTACATGAAGCGCTTGTCGAACCAGCCGTGTTCGCCAAGAAAGAACCCCTGATCCGAGGTATAGATGACGATCGTATTGTCGGCCTGCCCGGTTTCGTCGAGCCAGTCCAGCAAGCGGCCGACGCTTTCATCCACTGACTGGATGGTGCGCAGATAGCGCTTCAGATAGCGTTGATATTTGAAATGGTGCAGTTCCTGCCGAGTGGCGAAGCTGAAGATTTCGCCCGTATCCCGATCGATCAGGCGCATTGCGGTCACATCGTCAGGGTTCGGAATTTTCCGGTTGCTGTCGCCGGGCTTCACCCGTTCGCCGACCTCGGCACCACCTTCGGGCTGCACCAGCCCCAGGTCGATATATTTCATATCGTCCTTGATCCGCATCTTCGCCTCGGCCGCCGCGCGGGCGCGGTTGCGATAATCATCGTCAAAGCTTTCCGGCACCTTGATGTCATCGGGATAAAGGCCGCGGTTTTTCGGATGCGGCTCCCATTCGCGATGAGGCGCCTTGTGGTGACACATCAGAAAGAATGGCTTGTCCGGATCGCAGGATTTCAGCCAGTCGAGGCTCTTGTCGGTGATGATATCGGTGGCGTAGCCGGGCACCTCGATTTCCCGGCCCATCTCGATCATATAGGGATCGAAATATTCGCCCTGACCCGGCAGGACCGACCAGAAATCGAAGCCGCTGGGTTCATGGGCCTTGCCCTCTCCCAGATGCCATTTGCCGATCAGCGCGGTCTGATAGCCTGTCGCACGCAGATGTTTGGCGACGTTGGGCCCGCGGCTGTTGATCGGGGTGTCCAGCGTGGTGACATTGTTGACGTGATTATAGGTGCCGGTCAGGATCGCGGCACGGCTGGGTGTGCAAATCGAATTCGTCACATAGCAATGGTTCAGCCGCATACCCTCGGCAGCGATGCGATCAAGGTTGGGAGTACGATTGATGCCGTGGCCATAGCAACCGATCGCCTTCGAGGCGTGATCGTCGGCCATGATGAACAGGATATTGGGGCGTTTGACCATGGTCTATTGTCCTGATGATGGGCTGCGAGAGGTAACCGCCAGGCCGGTTTCCGGGTGAAACGCATGCAGCCGTTCCGGATCGATGCGAACGCGCACGCGGCCGCCCGCCAGGGGGAAATCAGTGCCGCCGACGCGGGCCAGCATGGGCTGGCCCATGACCGACAGGTTCAACAGGGCGTCGGCACCCAACAGCTCGGCCAGCTTGACCCTTGCGTCGAACACCCAGGGACCGGAGGGGGCGTTTTCGGGGGCAAACACCTCCAGATGTTCGGGGCGCACACCAAGCGTCAGGGCGGGATCCGTAGCGTTCAGCCCGATGGCATCGGGCAGGACAAGATCGGAACCCTCGATCCGCCAATGATCGCCCGCCCGGGCGGCCGGCATGAAATTCATCGCCGGGCTGCCGATAAACCCTGCGACGAACTCCGTTGCCGGATGGTCATAGACCTCGCGCGGGGTGCCGATCTGTGCAACCGTGCCGCCATTCAGAATGACGATGCGGTCGGCCAGCGTCATGGCCTCGACCTGATCATGGGTGACGTAGACCGAGGTGACGCCCAGCCGGTCATGCAGTTCTTGCAGTTCCATCCGCATCTTGACCCGCAGCTTCGCGTCAAGGTTGGACAGCGGTTCATCGAACAGGAACACGTCCGGCGTGCGGACGATCGCGCGGCCGATGGCGACGCGCTGGCGTTGACCACCGGACAGGGCGGCGGGTTTCCGTTCGAGATAGGGGGTCAGGCCCAGCATGTCGGCGACGGCGTTGACCCGCTCGGCAATCTCGGCCCTGGGCGTCTTTTGAAGCTTCAGGGCCATCGCCATGTTGTCGAACACGGATTTATGTGGATAGAGCGCGTAGTTCTGAAAGACCATCGCGACACCGCGATCCTTGGGGTCGGTGTCGTTCACCCGCTTGCCGCCGATCAAAAGATCGCCATGGGTGATGCTTTCCAGCCCGGCAATCATCCGCAGCGTGGTCGATTTCCCGCATCCGGATGGCCCCAACAGAACCAGGAATTCACCATCGGCAATCTCCAGATCAAACTGCTTGACCGCCACGACGGCGCCATAGGATTTGCCGATCTGGTTCAGGGTCACGCTTGCCATGTCACAGCCTCATTTGCCCGCGCCAGCGGTCAGGCCGCCGACAATCTGTTTCTGGAATATTGCGGTGATGACCAGAACCGGGATGATGGCCAGAACGGTCGCCGTCGAGATCGTCTCCCACGGAAAGGCGTATTCGCCGGGATAGAGCGAGATACCCACCGGGGCCGTGCGCATGGCATTCTGCGTCATCAGGACCAGGGCCAGCGGAAATTCGTTCCACGAAAAGATGAAGACAATCAGTCCGGTGGCCACAAATCCCGGCCACGACAGGGGCAGCACGATTGTCAGGAATATCCGCAGGAAGCCCATGCCATCCATGCGCGCGGCCTCTTCGATCTCCACCGGCAGGGTGGCGAAGTAGCTGGCCAGCATCCAGACGGTGAAGGGAAGGAACAGGCCCGCATGGGCCAGGACAAGGCCGGTATAGGTGTTCAACAGCCCGAAGTTCAGGAAGTTCTGAAACAGCGACGGCAGCAGCGACACCGGCGGAAACATCGACACCGCGAGGATGGCGACCATCAGCACTCCTGCAAAGCGCAGGCCCAGCCGCGACAGCGCATAGGCCGCCATCCCACCCAATAACAGCGTGACCGCCGTGGCGCCGACCCCGACGATAAAGCTGTTCAGGATATAGCGCAGCAATTCCGGCGAATTGGTGAAGATCGAGACGTAATTCTCGAATGTGAAGGGATCGGGCCAGTATTGCGGCGGCCAGGCATAGATTCCGGCGGTGTTCTTGAACGATGTCAGGATCAGCCAGACGATCGGAAAGAACGAGATCAAGACCGAAAGCGCGACGATTGCATAAAGGCCATAGCGCGGTCGTTTTTGCATCGGCTCAATCCTTGTTTCGAAGGGCAAAGACGTAGATCAGGCTCATCGCGAAGATCACGAGGAACTGCACCACCACGACTGCCGCGCCAAAGTTGAAATCCAGGAAATCGAAGATCGCCTTGTAGGCGTAGAGCGACAGGCTTTCGGTCGCGTTCACCGGCCCGCCATCGGTCAGGTTGAAGGGCAGCTCGAAGGTGCGCAGCGCGTCCATCGACCGGATGATGAGGGCCACGAGGATAGGCCCTTTCAACAGTGGCAGGGTGATCTGGGTGAATTCCTGCCATTTGGTCATGCCGTCCATACGGCCCGCCTCGAACAGGTCGCGGGGGATGGATTGCAGGCCCGCAAGAATAATGAGCGCCATGAAAGAGCTGGTCTTCCATACGGCCACGACCACCATCGATGCCATCGCCAGCGAGGTATCGCCCAGGAAGTTGATCGGCCGGTCCGCAAGCCCGCTTTGCAGCGCCACCGCGTTGAACAGCCCGTAATCGGAATTGTACATCCAGCGCCAGATCAGCGCATTCAGCGCCGTCGGCAGTGCCCAGGGAAACAGGACCGCCAGCCGCGCCAGCCCCTTGCCCCTGAAACTTTCGTTCATCAGCAAGGCCAGGCCGATTCCCAATGCCAGTTCCAGGGGAATGGACAGTGCGGTAAAGGTGAAGGTGACCGCAAGCGCGTTCCAGAACCGCCCGTCACCCATCAACGTGGCATAGTGCCTGAGGCCGACGAACCGGTAGGGTTCCGATCCGTCGATGCTGGATTGCCCGAAGCTCAGCACGACCGACTGGATGATCGGATAGATCAGGATCAGCGCGATGACGATCACGGTTGGCGTGACAAAGCCGATCCCGGTCAGCGCCGTGCGCTGTTCCAGATTCATGGTGCGGTTCATGTCCGGCCCATTTCTTTTGAAAGGCCCCGCGCGGCAAGGCAGACGCGCAGGGTCGGTGACCTACTTGCCCAGGATGGAATTGATCTCGGCGGCGGCGTCATTCAAAGCCTGCTCCACCGTTTTCTCGCGGTGCAGCGCGTTGGTGATTTCGGTCTGCATCACCTCGGATACGCGCGGGTAGAGATTGCCCGTCGATGCGGATGGACGCACGACGCCGACCGCGTAATCATCGCCCAGCTTCTTGAGCAAAGTCGCATCCGCCATTTCCGGCGCGTCGTAAACGTCGGTTCGGCCCGGCGCCCGGTTTTCGTCAAGTGCTGCGGCCAATTGCGCGTCGTAGGAAGTGAAGTATTCCACCAGCTTCGCCGCGGCTTCCTTGTTTTCGGAATTTGCGTTGACTGCCAGAAGCCAACCGCCCATCGCCGTGGATTTAGCGTCGGGATGCCCCTCGAAGTAGGGGTTGCGGGTGAAATCGAACTTGCCGGCCACGGGGCTGTCAGCGGCGCTCAGCGGTGCATAGACGAAATCCTGCACCATCAGGAACACCGCGCGACCTTGCTGGAACAGCGTCCGGGCATCGTCGGGCTTCATCGTCAGGATCGAATCCGGAACGATCCTGTCCTTGTAGATCATGTCGACCATGGTCTGGGTCGCGGCGATGGATTCGGGCGAGTTGACGGCGACCTCGCCATCAGCATCAAAGAAGGTCGCGCCGTTGCCGCCCGTGAACGAAAGCCAGTTCATGAACAGCCCCTCGATCTTGGCCCACATGGACACAAAGCCGTAAAGCTGCGGATTGCCTTCGCCTTCCATGACGGTCTTGGACGCCGCGATGACCTCTTCCCAGGTCTTCGGCACCGCAATTCCGTATTTCTCCAGCAGGTCGGATCGGTAGAAAAGATGGGTGCCATCGACATAAAGCGGGGCGGCAAACACCGTGCCGTCGATCGTGGCGGCGGACAGGAAAGACGGGTTGTATGCCGCAATCGCGTCCTTTCCCAGATAGTTGTTCAGCGGTTCAAGCCAGCCGCGCTGCGCGAATTCACCCGCCCAGATGACGTCGATCGCGAACACGTCCGGTGTCGGGCTTTTCGCGGTCAGGCCCGTCACATAAAGCTTGCGGCTGTCGCCCGGGACGTCCGACACTTTCAGCCATTCGACGGAGGTGCCGGGATTGGCGGCCTCGAATGCCTCGATATTGCGTTCCATCATGCCGCCATAGCCGCGCGACCCGATCGACATGACCAGCTCCTGCGCCCCGGCCGCAAGCGGCGCGATCAAGGTCAGCGCAGTCGCCACGGCGACTGCACCCTTCATTGCGAATTTCATGATTTCCTCCCTGACTATCGTTTGGCTAGACCTGTTGCATCTGCTTCGGTCTCGACGTGTCGGTGCCGTTCTCGACAGCAGATTTCGCGCCCATCAGAACCCGCTGGACCTTTGCCACATGCGCGTCAACGTCACGGACGGGAGTCGCCGCCTCTGCGGCGGTCAACAATCCGGCGAATTCCCCCTGCTCACCATGGATGGCCACGCAAAAACGCCGGACGCCCTTGGCATTGCCCATCAGATCGAACTGCATGTCCGCCGTATCGACTGTGAAGATTTTCTCTTGCGCTTCGTCCCACGGCACCTTTCTGCCGGAAACACCGACCTCGTAAAAACCGGTGACGTCCCAGTTCGCCTCAACCTCGGCCCGTTGCCTATGCGCAAGAGCCATCCGCGTTATGCAGTCCAGTTCATAGGTGGCGCGCACGAATCCGACCCCGGCGCGCAGCCGGATGGACTGCATGGGATGGGCCTCGGCGACGTGCCAGAACAGCGTTTCCTTGCGCAGGGCGATGAATTCGGATGCGGCGACCAGATCGGCGCTGACGCTCCGACATGCCGCGGACAGATGGCCGATCTCGATGCCGCCGAAGCTCATGCCCTGCTCGAACTGGAATTTCGGAAACAGGCGGCGATCGCTGGATTTCAGCACATAGCCCAGCGTCTCTAGCTCCTGGGCAATGCGATAGACGGTCGAACTGGCCAGACCGGTTTGTTCGATCAATTGCGCAACCGTCACGCCTGACCGTTTTGCGGCCGACAGATGTTCCAGCAAGATCAACGTTCGGCTGAGGTTTTCGCTCATCAGTATTCCCTGTTTTGGGAATTTTTATTCCCTTTTTTGAGATAAGTCAATCGACCTCGCCGGAAGACAAGCAATGGACCCCCGAGGAAAGCTTGCATGGGCTAACGCATCATTGTAGACAATCTACATTAGGAAGCGGCGGAAAGATTTCTGATGACCGGGTTGATCAAGCGCGAAACGATGGGCGCCCAGCTTGCCAGTCTGTTGCGCGGTGCGATCCTTTCGGGAGAATTCGAGCCCGGCGAGCCGGTGACCGAGACTGCCCTGGCCCTGCGTTTCGGGGTAAGCCGCGGACCCATGCGAGAGGCGATGCGGCATCTTGTCGATGAGGGTCTTCTCGTGACCGTTCCCTACACCGGCACGCGCGTCCTGCAACTGACCTCGACGGATATCGAGGATATCTATTCCATGCGGATCTGCCTCGAGGTCTTCGCCTTCGAACAAATCTGGGAACGCAGGGACGAAGCTTTCCGGCAATCCCTCATGGAGCGGCACGCAGCGCTGCTCAAGGCGATCGACGCGCGCGATGACATCCGCTCCATCGACGCTGAACTGGACCTTCACGGCCTTGCCTACGAGGTTTGCGGCAACGGCATCCTGTTGTCGAGCTGGAGCGGTATCCGCG
The DNA here is from genome assembly GCA_002294185.1 of Paracoccus sp. UBA889. GTDB lineage: Bacteria > Pseudomonadota > Alphaproteobacteria > Rhodobacterales > Rhodobacteraceae > Paracoccus. The sequence goes on along the minus strand of DBFD01000050.1, from coordinate 36,543 downwards.
CTCGTCTGCAGCTCTACTGGGCGGCGCATCACCGTGCCCACGGCATCACCGGCCCGAAACGGGAAAGCCACGACGACTATGTCCGCTTCGCTCTGGGAGACAGCCGCGAGCGGATGAAGGAAGAGATCCGCGACCACATGCGCCGCGGGCTGGACAAGACCATGGCCTTCGTCTTCTCGATTGAAGCGGTGAAGGCCAAATCCAACAGGAGAGAGAAATGAAAAGACGTCTGCTTATTCTCGCCGCCACGGTTGCATTGACCCTCGCCCCGATGGCCCGGGCACAGGACAGCGGTACCATGGCACAGGTCAAGGAATCGGGCGAGCTGCGTATCGGCGTCGCCTCCGCCGAGCCCTGGTTCTACAAGGATCCGATGTCAGAGCAATGGACAGGTGTTGGTGTCGCCATGGGCAGGCGGATGGCCGACAAGCTTGGCGTGACGATGATCCCGGTCGAGACCTCCTGGGCCAATGCCGTCGCGGGATTGCAGGCAAACCAGTTCGACATCATGTTCGTGCTCGACCCCACGGAAGAGCGCAAGAAGGCCCTCGCATTCCCGGAAAACCCGCTGTTCTATTATGCCATGGGCGCGTTGGTCCGCGAGGACTCGGCGGCGAAGACCTGGGTTGAACTCGACACGCCCGAAACGCGCATCGGCGTCACACTCGGCACCTCGCTGGACCGCAACGTGACCGAAATGATGACAAAGGCCCCGATCAACCGCTTCTCGTCCAACGACGAGGCCATCGCGGCATTTGCCGCAGGCCGTGTGGACGCCGTCGTCCAGTTTCACCCGGCCCTCGTCGTGCAGTATTCCCGGTTGAAGATGGGCAAGGTGCTGCTGCCAGAGCCGGTGAACCCGGTCGCCACCTCGGCCGGGATGCGCCAGGAAGACAGCAGCGATTTCCTCGACTGGGTGAACGCCACCGTCGCCGATCTCTACGCCGCCGGTGTGCCGGACGAGCTTTTCCGTGCCTATCTTGCCAGCAAGGACATCGATCCCGAAGGGATTCCCGGCCTGGTCAAGGAAGACTGGTAAGGTTCTGCCCGGACCTGTAGCCCGGCGTCAGGTCCGCGCCCCATCCGATCTAGCGAAAGCCGTGACATGGATTATTCCTGGGATTTCGGCCCGGTTCTGGCGCGTTTCGACATGCTCGCACTGGGACTGTTGAACACGATCAAGATCGCCGCGGTCTCGATCGCACTGGGCGTTCTGGTCGGCCTCGTCCTGGCGATGATGCGTCTCTCGCCGCGCAAGTGGCTGGGCATTCCGGCGCTTGCCTTCATCGAATTCTATCGCAACACGCCACCGATCGTTCATTTCTTCTGGTTCTTCTATGCGCTGCCGGTGCTGCTTTCGATCAGCCTCAATCCCTATGTCGCCGCCGTGCTGGCGCTGTCGACCCAGTCCGGAGCATTTTACGCCGAGGTTTTCCGGGGCGGGATCGTCTCCGTCGAGCGCGGGCAATGGGAAGGCGGGCGCGCGCTCGGCATGACCCATGCGGCGCTGATGCGCCGCGTGATCGTGCCGCAGGCCATCGCCCGCATGGTTCCGCCCTTCATCGAGCGCAGCTTCGAGTTGTTGAAGACCACCGCGCTGGCCTCGACACTTGCCTATGCCGACCTGCTCTACCAGGCGATGATGGTGAACTCCGAGACCTTCCGTCCGCTCGAGGTCTATACGATCATCGCGCTGATGTACCTCGTGCTGCTGTTGACCGCCAGCCAGTTGGCGCGGCTCGCCGAAGCCCGGCTGACGGCCTATCAGTGAGAACCCGGCGATGACCTACGTTCCCGATTTCAGCATCGTCACCGACAACTGGATCGTCCTGTTGCGCGGGCTCTGGGTCACCATCCAGATCTGGATCCCGTCCATCACCATCGGCCTTGCGGGCGGCCTGCTGCTTGCGCAGGCGCGGCTGGGCCGCAGCGGCTGGATCCGCGGCACGAGTCTTGTCTATGTAGAGCTTTTCCGGGATACCCCGGTCCTGATCCAGCTGATCTGGTTCTACTACGCCTTCCCGATCCTCGTCGGCGTGCAGCTGAC
>DBFD01000050.1:4808-34111 GCA_002294185.1 Paracoccus sp. UBA889 | reverse complement strand
ATTTTCCGGGGCGGCATCAGGTCGATCCATCGCGGCCAGATGGAGGGCGCGCTTGCCATCGGCATGTCCCGAACCCAGGCCATGCGCCGGGTAATCCTGCCGCAGGTCATCAAGCGCATGCTGCCGGCCCTGACCAACCGGACGATCGAGGTGGCCAAGATGTCCTCGCTTGCCTCGGTGATCTCGGTGCACGAACTGATGTACCAGGGACGTCTGCTCTCATCGACCTATTATCGACCCTTCGAGATCCTGACGGCGGTGGCCTTCATCTACTTTGTTCTGATCTATCCCGGCACCTTCCTTGCCGGGCGTCTCGAAAAGCACCTGGCGCGGTCCAACTGACCTGAAAAGGAACTCGCATGACCGGCAATCCCATTCTGGAAATCAAGGCCCTGCACAAGCGGTTCGGCGACCATCACGTTCTCAAGGGAATCGATTTCACCGTCGAGCCGGGCGAACGCGTCGCGATCATCGGCGGTTCGGGCTCGGGCAAGTCCACCTTCCTGCGCTGCATAAATTTCATGGAGACGCTGAGCGCGGGGGAGATCTGGCTGGATGGCACCCGCATCGGCGTCGAGCGGAAAGGGACCGTCACCTATCCCGATAAACAGCTCTGCCAGGTGCGCGAGCGGCTGGGCATGGTGTTTCAGCAGTTCAATCTCTTTCCTCACATGAGCGTCCTGGGCAACGTCATGGAGGGACTTGTGACGGTCAAGGGCATGGCGAAAGCCGAGGCCCGCAGGATCGCCGAGGCCGAACTGGCCAAGGTCGGCCTGTCGGATAAGCTCGACGCCTGGCCCGGGCGCCTTTCCGGCGGCCAGCAGCAGCGCGTCGCCATCGCCCGAGCGCTGTCGATGCAGCCCGAGATCCTGCTCTTTGATGAGCCGACCTCATCGCTCGACCCCGAACTTGTGGGCGAGGTGCTGCGCGTCATCAACAAGCTGGCCGAAGAAGGGCGGACCATGCTGCTTGTCACGCATGAGCTTGGCTTTGCCTACCACTTCGCCACCAAGGTGATCTTTCTCGCCGATGGCGTTTTCCACGAGGTCGGCACCCCCGACGAGGTTCTCAAGAACCCGCGAAAGCCGCGCACGCGGGACTTTCTCCGGCGCTTCGGAGAATTCGCGTTCTGAAACGCGCCCGATCCAGACATCTCAAGACCAAGGTATGATCATGACCCCTCAAAGCAGCTCCTCTTCCCAGAGCTACGTGAAAGACCCGCGCAACGACGGCGTCGAGATATATGTGAACGGCGAATTCTTCAGCCGTGACGAGGCCAAGGTCTCGATCTTCGACGCGGGGTTCGTGCTCGGCGACGGCGTTTGGGAAGGTATCCGCCTGATCAAGGGCAGGCTGCTGGCCATCGATGAGCACATCGACCGCATCTTTGAAGGTGCGAACGCGCTTCAAATCGACATCGGCTTCGGCAAGGCCGAACTGGTCGATGAAATCTGGAAATGCCTTGGGCACAACGAGATGGAGGACGGCGTCCACATCCGCCTGATGATCTCGCGCGGGCGCAAGTCGACGCCGAACCAGGATCCGCGCTTTATCGTCGGTGGTGCAACGATCGTGATCGTGGCCGAGTGGAAACAGCCCAATCCCGAACTGAAGGCAAGCGGTATCAAGCTGATGACCTCGACCATCCGCTGTTCGACGCCCGATGTCTTCGACCTGCGCCTCAATTCGCACTCACGTCTCAACTTCATTCAGGCTTTGATCCAGGCGATCAACATGGGCGCGGACGAGGCGCTCATGCTTGACGATCGCGGTTTCGTCGCCTCCTGCAACTCGACCAACTTCTTCATCATCCGGGGCCAGGAACTCTGGACCTCGGACGGGCAGACCTGCTTCAACGGCATCACGCGCAAGAAGGCGATCACGCTTTGGCGTGAGGCGGGCCTTGTCGTCCGCGAAAAGGCCTTCACACTGGCCGAGGTCTACGCGGCAGACGAGGCCTTCGTGACCGGCACGCTCGGCGGCATCACGCCGGTTTCCAGTATTGATGGCCGCGCGATCGGTTCGGGCAAGCCCGGTCCGATGACGGCCAGGATGAACGATCTCTACCAGGCCTATATCCGGGCCTGACCGATCCCCGCGCCGGATCGTCTTTCCGCCCCGGCTGCGGGCCCCGATCCGGCGAAACCTGCGCCGCGCAACCTCCATCGCCTTCCGACAGACCGGCCGGCTCGCCCGTCAGGACCGCCGCCTGCGCGTTGGTATCGTCTGATCGCGCTGCTCTGCTGGCGCATCGCGCAGCCCATGCAGGGCCGGGTCCAGTATTTCAGGCAGTCCTTGCATGCACTTCGATGGTGACATGGGCGAGTTCATGCACGCTTTCCAGCCGCCTCCGGTATTCCGTGACCGGCTTCGGATCCGCGCTCAGGATCGAGATGATGGCGCCGTGATGTCCCGGACCCAGTTGCCAGACGTGAAGGTCGATTATTTCATCGCGTTCGTTTTCGATGGCGGCGCGGACCTCGTTCGGCAGAACGTCATCGCCATAATGCAGCAGCACCGCACCGCTATCGCGCAACAGGCCCCACGACCAGCGAAGAATGACAACAGCGCCAACGATGCCGATCAGAGGGTCGAGCCACACCCAGCCATAGCTGCGTCCCGCGAGCAGCGCGAAGATCGCCATCACCGAAATGAGGGCATCGGCGAGGACATGCAGATAGGCCGCGCGCAGGTTGTTGTCGCGATGTTCCACGCCGGTCGCATTTGCGCTGTGATGTCCGTCCTTGTGGGTTTGCGCATGGTGGTGGTCATCATGGTGGTGATGTCCGTGCCCATGATGATGGTCGGGATCATCCTTGAGCAACCAGGCGCTGACCAGGTTGATGACAAGGCCCAACGCCGCCACCAGGATCGCCTCGTCGAAACTGATCGGAACCGGGCTGCGCAGCCGGACAAGGCTTTCCCAGCCGATCAGCAAAGCGACGATGGCCAGAACGGTCGCGCTGCCGAACGCGGCCAGATCGCCAAGCTTGCCGGTGCCGAAGGTAAAGCGCGGGTTGCGCGCATTTCTTCGGGCATAGAGATAGGCCAGCGCCGTGATCAGCAGCGCCGAGGCATGCGTGGACATGTGCCAGCCGTCAGCCAGCAACGCCATCGATCCAAAGATCGTCCCGGCGGTGATTTCGGCAACCATCATCGTCGCTGTCAGCGCGATGACGGCCCAGGTCCGGCGTTCGTTGCGGGCATGGTTTTCGCCAAGGAATACGTGGTCGTGCGGAACGACGGGTGCGAAATCGCGGCTCATCTGAGATGCCTTCTCATGACTTCGGTGAATTCCGCCGCCCCGGCGGCACGTTGCGCCTCGTTTTCCGCATCGACGATATGGTTGCGCAGATGATCCTCGAGCAGTTCGACGACGAGACCGTTGGTGGCTCCGCGCACCGACGCGGCGAGGTTCAGAATTTCGGCACAGGAGGCTTCGGCTTCCAGCGCACGCTCGATCGCTTCCATCTGACCCTTCAGCCGGCGGACCCTTGCAATGAGCTTCGATTTGTTCTCGGTGGTGTGTGACATAGGAAAGGGTGCTACCCTATATTCGGGGCGGGCGCAAGTTGATCTTGCCGACCAGGATGCCGCCACGCACCGCACGATTGATCGTTCGTCGTTGCCGGAACCGGCCAGCGCAGGCGGCACGGACGATCCTTGTCGCCATAGCGGCTGGCCCTTTCGTCGCACGGTCGCTTGCCCGGCCAATCCGGGGCGCGTCGCCATGCCGCGCAACTCACCGATTGTCCGCGATGTCTTCGCAGATCCGCGTCATCGGGGTCGGATCAGCCTGTGCATTCGCCAATCGGACCGATCCGGAACGACGATGTCACCAGGAAGGATCGTCAAGATATGATTGCACGCAAGGAACATCGAGCACGACGATCGCGTTGCCCGCCCAGAAACGCTTCCGGACAGCACGGAGATATCCATGGCCAGCCAGATCACCACCATCAATCCCGCGACAGAGGAAACGCTGAACACCTACGCCCTCATGACCAATGACGAGGTGAAGGACGCCGTGCGCGGATGCCACGAGGCTTTTCTCGAATGGCGGGAGCGCCCGATCGAAGAGCGGGCCGAGACCATCCGCGCGATCGGCAACGAACTCGCGAACAGCAAGGAAGACTTTGCCCAGCTCATGACCCGCGAGGTTGGCAAGCTGATCGGCGACAGCCGCGACGAGATCGACCTCTGCGCCCAGATCTGCCAGTTCACCGCCGATAACGGCCCCAGGGCGCTGGCCGACGAGGAACGCGATATCCCCGGCGGCACGGGTGTGGTCCATTATTCGCCACTGGGCGTCATCTACGGCATCCAGCCGTGGAACTTTCCCTGCTATCAGGTGGTGCGCTATGCCATCGCCAACCTGATGGCCGGCAACGGAGTTCTTCTCAAGCACGCCGAAAACTGCACCGGATCGGGGCTGTTCCTGCGTGATCTGATGCAGCGCGCGGGATTGCCGAAGAACCTGTTTACGGTCCTGCTGATCGATCACGACCAGTCCGATCTGGTCATCGAGAACGATCTGGTGCGCGGCGTGACGCTGACGGGCAGCGACGGGGCCGGTCGGATCGTGGCCCGGAAGGCGGCCGAGAACCTCAAGAAATCCGTTCTCGAACTGGGATCCAACGACGCCTACATCGTCCTGGATGACGCCGATATCGACAGCGCGGTGGAAGCCTGCGTCGCGGCGCGGATCTACAATAACGGCCAGACCTGCGTGAACGGAAAGCGGTTCATCGTCACGGCAAGGAATTACGATGCTTTCGTCGAGGGCTATTCCCGGAAGATGCAGGCGATCGAGATGGGCGACCCGACGGACGGCCGGACCGGGCTAGGCCCGCTGGCACGCAACGATCTGCGCGACAAGCTGGCGGCGCAGGTGGATGAAAGCGTCCGGAAGGGCGCACGGGCCGTGGTCGGCGGCAAGACGCCCGACCGCAAGGGCGCCTATTACCCCGCGACCGTGCTTGTCGACGTGAAGCCCGGCCAGCCCGCCTATGACGACGAGTTGTTCGGCCCCGTGGCCTCGATCATCAGGGCCGAGGACGACGAGGACGCCATGCGTATCGCCAATGACAGCCGCTACGGCCTCGGCGGCGGCATCTTCAGCCGCGACGAGGGCCGCGCACGCAAGCTGGCGGCCGAACAGTTCGACACGGGCATGATCTCTCTGAACGGGTTCAACCTCGCCATACCCAACATGCCCTTCGGAGGCGTGAAGAATTCGGGCTACGGGCGCGAACACGGCGGCTTCGGCATGAAGGAATTCGTCAATGCCAAGTCGATCTACATGATGGATGCCGCTGCGGACGCCTGACGCGGGATAACGCCGAAGCGGGCAGGCGGTCCGTCACCGGCGGTTCAGCCCGCCCGATCCGGCGCAAAGGGCGGCGGCAATCCGCAATCGGCCGCAATCGCGTTCAGGTCACAGCAAAGCGCGCGGTCGAGCGTCAGGCCATGGCTGCGGCGCGCCTTGGCAAGGGCCGTCTTGCCATCGCCGGGCAGCCGCACCGGGTCATGTCCGGGCAGCGGGGGCGAGGCGCGCATCTCGTCGAAGACCCGGGCTGCCTGTCTGGCAAAGGCATCGCCGCTGCCGAACGCCTTCGGGTCAAGCGCCACGACGAATTGCCCGGTATTCGTGGATGAGGTCGTGTCCTTCGTGAAGTCGACCACATCCGATCCGAAGGCCGCGCCGTTCATGATTCCCGCCATCAGCCCGATGGCCACCGACAGGCCAAAGCCCTTTGAGCCGCCGATCGGCATCAGAAAGCCTTCGGACTTCCGGGCCGGATCGGTCAGCGGCTTGCCGTCGCGCCCGACCATCCAGCCTTCAGGCATCGGTCTGCCCTGTTGCAGCAAGGTCTTGATCTTGCCCATCGCGGCCACCGTCGTCGCCATGTCGAACACGAACGGGTCAGGGCCTGCGGCGGGGGCGGAAAAGGCGATGGGATTGGTGCCGAGAAGCAGATCCGTTCCCCCATGGGGCGGCACGTGGTTGGCGCTGCCCACGGCGGCGGCCATGCCCAGCATCCCGGCTTCGGCCTGAGGACGGACATACAGCGCCAGCGGCCCGGCGTGATTGCCGCGCCGCACGCCGACCCAGCCGATCCCGACGCTGCGCGCCTTGTCGATGGCCAGGTCGCGGGCGGCGGCCATGGCGAGGTGGCCAAGCCCGTTATCACCGTCGATCACGGCTGTCGCGACGGTTTCCTGCGCGACAGCGATCGTCGGTGTGGGGTTGTATCCACCGCCCGCCAGGCGCGCCAGATACTGACGCAACCGGAAAACGCCGTGGGTGCCGTGGCCGTAGACATCCGCCTCGACCATCAGATCCGCAACCTTTGCCGCGTCCGCATCGGGCACCCCGCGCGCCCCCAGCGCGCGGGCCACGAAATCACCCAGCGCCTCGACGGATATCGCCATGCCCTCAGGCATTGTGGGATCCCACGGTTTCCTGCTGCCAGAACACCACCTTTCGCTGGGTCCACTGCACGATCACATAGAGCGCCAGGCCGATGAGGCTGAGATACAGAATCAGCGAGAAGACGCGCGGTGTGTTGAGTTGTGAGGCGGCAACGCGGATCAGTTCTCCGAATCCCTTGCCGCCGCCCAGGAATTCGCCGGTGATCGCACCGGCCATGACGCCCACGGCGCCGATCTTGATGCCGGTGAAGATCTGCGGCAGACCCGTCGGCAGCTTCATCTTGATGAGCGTCTGCATCCGGCTTGCGCCCATGGTCTTGAACAACATGCGCGCGTTTTCATCCGCAGCATGCAGCCCGGCCGCTGTGCCCACGACAATCGGAAAGGTCGCGATGAACGCCGCCAGCGCCACCTTGGATTCGATGCCGAATCCAAGCCAGGCAACGAAAAGCGGCGCGAAGGCCACCTTTGGCATCGTGTCGATGGCGACCAGGTAAGGCATGACCGCCTTTTCCCCGAACGCGGTTTCGCCCACCAGCACGCCAAAGGAAAACCCGATCAGGATTGCCAGCGCGAAGCCATAGAAAACCTCCTTCATCGTGATCCAGAGCGGCTCCAGCATGTAGCCGGCGGTCAGAAGATTCTGACCGACAAACAACACGTCCTTCAGCGTTTCCATCGGGGTCGGCAGGATGATCGGCGAGACGAAGCCAAAGCTTGTCACGAACTGCCAGGTGCCGATGAAGGTCACGAACACGAAGGTCATGGCAATCCAGCGCGGAACCGAATCGATGAAGGCGACTTCCTGAACCCAGACGGTGTCCTGCACCGTCTCGGCATCGGAGGGCTGATTGGTCTGATACTCGGTCACATGTCCTCTCCCTTGTCCAGCATGCCGCGAATGTGATCGACGATCTCGCCGAACTTCGGCGTCGTCATCATGTCCAGCGTCCGGGGCCGGGGAAGATCGACGGTCACGATCTCGGCGATGCGGCCGGGGCGCGGTTTCATCACGATGATGTCGTCGGACAGAATGACGGCTTCCTGAATGGAATGGGTGACAAGAAAGGCGGTGGCGTCCTGTTCGCGACAGATCCGCTGAAGTTCCATGTTCATCATGTCGCGCGACAGCTCGTCCAGCGCGCTGAACGGTTCGTCCAGCAGCAAGACTGCCGGTTCGGTGATAAGCATCCGACAAATCGAGGCGCGCTGCGCCATGCCGCCGGACAGCTCGTTGGGATAAACGTTCTCGAAACCCTTGAGGCCCACGATGTCGAGAAGCTCGTGGGCCTTGTCCATCGCCTTCCTGGCGGCCGCCTTGCCGTCGCGAATTTCGATCGGCAGGACGATGTTTTCAACTGCGGTCTTCCACGGAAACAGCGTGGCCTGCTGGAACATCATGCCGATGTCCCGGCGGGGCCCCGTCACTGGCTGATGCTGCAGGATCACCCGGCCCCTTGTGGGCGGGATCAGCCCGGCCATGATCTTGAGCAAGGTCGACTTGCCGCAACCGCTGGACCCGATGATCGAGGTAAAGCTGCCCTTGCGCAGGGTGAGACTGACGTCTTCAAGCGCGATCACACGGTTGCGCGCATAGGTCTTGCTGACCTTTGTCAACTCGTAGACCGGCGCGCCAAGAGGCGCGCCGGAATAGTCGTGTGCAACGGCTGTGTTCATCCGCCCGCGGCCTCGCTTCCAAGCTTCGCGAACTCGTTCGTCCAGGCGGCGTCCAGATCATCAAGCGGGCTGGACAGCTCGCCGCCCGCGATCAGCGATTCCTGCCATTCGGCCCAGACCTCGGCCGGATACCAGCCAAGATGCGGGCTGCCCTCGGGGGGGATCGTCTTGGAGCGGACCGCGTCGAAAAGCGCGGACTGGAATTCCTTGTCCTCGCCTTCCTGCGGATTGCCGTCCGCCAGATGACCGAGAACCTTGTCGCGGTTCGCATCGTCGAGGGCGAAGGCATGTCCCTTGGCAAAGGCGCGGCTCCAGGCTTCGACCAGCGCGCGGTCGTTGGCGATAGTATCGGCCATGGTTGCGATGCCGTTCCCGAAGAAGCGGCCGAACTCCTCGGGGGTGATATCCCGCACGGCCATGCCACGCTGATTGAGGATGGCGGTATCGGCGGTCGATGAAGAATAGGCGTCGATTTCGCCGTTCAGGAAGGCCGCTGTCGCCGGACCACCGTCGCCGACGGTGAGGAAGTCGTAGTCCTGACCCTCGGTCATGCCTGCACCGGACATGACGTTGCGGGCAAACCCGACCTCGGCGCCGTCGGCCGTGCCGGTGCCGATCACCTTGCCGCGCAGCTGGTCGATGCTCTGGAAGTCGGAATCGTCCTGCACCGCGATGCCGAAGTTGCTGCGTGCGGCGACGTTGTAGATGTGCACCGCGTCCACACCACGGGACCGCGCCGCCAGCAGCGGACCGGGACCGGGGCGTCCGAACTGCGCCTGACCTGCGGAAAGCGCCTGCAGCACGGCGCCGGACCCGTTGATCGCTTCCACGTTGACGTTCAAACCCTCTTGCGCGAAGTACCCTTCGCCGATGGCGACGAACACGGGAAAAGAGTTGATGGCGGACGGGCTGGGCTGAACGAAGGTGATGTCGCGCATGGTCTGTGCCAGCACCGATTTGCCCAGAAAGCCCGTGGCCGGAACGGCGGCCAGCAGTGAGGCGGTAAACGCTCTTCTGTTGATCATGGTCATTTTCCTCCCGTTTATGGTTCTGCCTTTCGCCGCCTCCTCTGCGGCGGCGGGCGCTATACGGCGCGCACGGTGTTGCAAAGCGTGCCGATTCCCGAAATCCTGCATTCGACCGTGTCGCCGTCCTTGAGGAACCGCGGCGGCTCCATGGCATAGCCGACGCCGGATGGCGTGCCGGTGGCAATAATGTCGCCGGGCTCCAGCGTCATTCCTTCCGACAGCGACGCAATCAGCGTCGGGATATCGAAAATCATGTCGGCCGTGGTGCCATCCTGACGTTGCTCGCCATTGACCCTGGTCCCGATGGATAACGCGTGCGGGTCGGCGATGGCGTCCGCGGTTTCGATCCAGGGGCCGATCGGACAGGATCCGTCCAGTCCCTTGCCTTTGAAATACTGGCCGCCGTGGCGACGCTGGATGTCCCGTGCAGAGATGTCGTTGAGGATCGTGTATCCGAAGACGTGATTCATGGCATCGGCCTTGGCGATGTTCCGGCCGGCCGTCCCGATCACGACGGCCAACTCGACCTCGTAGTCGATGCATTCGGACAGGTCCGGGAAAACCAGGATGTTTCCGCCTGGCGGAACGATGGACGTGATCGGCTTGCTGAAAAAGACCGGATGCCGGGTCACGCCCACATCCTGTTTCTGCGCGCGGTCGCCCTCGGCGATGTGTTCCGCGTAGTTTCGTCCGACGCAAAAGACGTTCTTCCGCGGGGCCGGTATCGGTGCAAGCAAGGCCGCGTTCGCCGGCGCAAGGGCGTCAGCATGGTTCCCGGCCTCGGCATCGGCCACCAAACGTCCAAGCGCGGCAACCGCTTGGTCGCCGCCTTCGATGAGGCCCTGCATCGAACCGGCCCGAAGCGCGTCGGCACCCGATCCGGAAATACCCCGAGCGGCTTTCGCGATGTCCAGCCTTTTGCCGTTCTTCAGAATTGCGACGCAGACGTCTTGTTCGCCCACGGAAATCGTTGCCAGCCGCACTCGGCATCCCTCCCTCGTGATAACATGTGGCGTCAGAGCGAACAGAACTGCGACTCGCTGCCACATTCTTGAGGAAATGTTTGAATATCTCTCGGAAGCGATCAATCAACCAATTAGGGAATTGGGAGAGATCATGACCACCGATCTGACAAAGAGGCTTCGGGATCTGATCGACGATGCCGGGTATCGGCACAACGACCGGATCCCGCCGGAACGCGATCTGTGCATGCGCCTGGGCACGACGCGGAACCAACTGCGCAAATCCTTGTCCGAACTGGAAGCGCAAGGCCGTATCTGGCGTCATGTCGGTCGAGGCACCTTTGTCGGCGCGCGACCCGTTCTCAATCTTCAGGACGTGACCTATCTGCGCGACCAGATCAAACCCGAACAGGTGGTGACCGTTCGGCTCAACATCGAGCCGGAACTGAGCCGGCTGGCCGCACAGCACGCCGGCAAAACCGACTGCGAACAGATGAAGCTATGTGCCGAAAAATGCAGGAACGCCGAAGATTGGCGCGCATACGAGGCATGGGACAACCATCTGCACCACGCCATCGCGCGGGCCACCCGGAACCAGCTGTATCTCTATTTCTTCGAGACGCTGAACTCGGTGCGCCGGTCCATCGTCTGGGGGCAACCGCGCGAAACCCGCGCGCCGGCCACCGATTATTCCAGCTTCCGCGAACACGATGAAATCGTCGCCGCCATCATCGCCGGTCAGGGCGAACTTGCCGCCATCGCGATGCGGCGTCATCTTCGTTCGGTCTATTCCCGCGTCTTGCCCGGCAATATCCCCGAGGACGGCTGAGGTCGCCGGATGCCGGAACCAATCTGGAAAATGGTTGTTCGTGCGACCCTCGCGACCACTTGCCAATCATGCGCGAATTCTTCGAATAATCGGTCGAAGGCGCCGTCTTCTCGGCCGGCGTGAAAGACGTCGCGCGATCAATCACGGATCGGGTCTTCGACCACCAAGCGTTCAGGAGAACAGCAATGCCGGATCATGTCATCCCCACACCGCAAGCGCATGTCATTCCCGCCGGGGACGGCGGCAGCTTTCCCGTGCGGCGCGTTTACTGTATCGGCCGCAACTTTGCGGCCCATGCGGTCGAAATGGGGCATGATCCCGATCGCGAGCCCCCGTTCTTCTTCCAGAAGAACCCCGACAACCTGGATCCATCGGGCGAATTTCCCTATCCGCCCCACTCGTCGGATGTTCATCACGAGGTAGAACTGCTTGTCGGTCTGAAATCCGGCGGCACGAACATCCCGCTGGACCGGGCTCTGGATCACGTCTGGGGTTATGGCGTTTGCCTTGACATGACGCGGCGCGATCTTCAGGGCGAGGCGAAGAAGCTGGGTCGCCCGTGGGAAATCGGGAAGGCATTCGAACGCTCTGGCCCGGTCGGTCCGCTGCGGCCTGTCTCCGAGGTCGGCCATCCCGATCAGGGACGGATCGAGCTGAAGGTCAACGGCGAGCTGCGGCAGGAGGGAGACCTGAACCAGATGATCTGGAAGGTGCCCGAGATGATCTCGTATCTTTCAGAATATTTCGAGCTGGCGGCCGGCGACGTCATCATGGCCGGAACGCCGTCGGGTGTGAACGCCATCGCGAAGGGTGACGTGCTGGAAGCCGCGATCGAAGGCGTCGGAACGCTGACCGTCAAGGTCGTCTGATTTCACAGGGACAGATCCGGCCGGGGCGACGCTGCATGCGATGCCTCACCATCGTCTTTTCCATGCACCTGCTTTCAAGGGCTCGGCGCAAGGACCAATCTGCGCGATACTGCTGCGTGTGCCGCAGGATCGACATTATCGGACTGGACGCGGGTTTCGCCAGGCACCGCCCGCCGGCTTGCACCTTGGAGGCCCGATCGCGCATTGGCCGGTGACGAATTCGAACGATTTGCTCAAGGCAGCACCTCCGAAATCGAGACCAGCCGCTTTTCGGCGACCGAGCGGGCTGCCGCCTCGGCGAGGACGAGTGCCATCAGGCCATCATGGCCGGTCGTTGGCGGCAAGCCGCCGCTCTCTATCACCTGCACGAAGGTGGCGATCTCGGCCGCGTAGGCCGCGCTGTAGCGCGTCATGAAAAAGTCGAGAAGCGGGGGGCGCGTGAATCCGCCGGCATTGGCCAGCGTGGTCCGGGATTGGTGGATGTTCTCGACCGCAAGCGCCCCTTCAGAGCCCAGCACTTCGATTCGCTGGTCGTAGCCATAGGTGGCGCGGCGCGAGTTCGTGATCGTGCATTGCCGACCGCCGGCCGTCCGCAGGATGACGCTGACGCTGTCATGGTCGCCCAGGCGCCCGATCTCGCGGTCGACAAGCACCGAAGCCGCGGCCTGCACCGATTCCACCTCTTCTCCAAGCAGCCAGCGGGCGACGTCGAAGTCGTGGATGGTCATGTCCTTGAATATGCCGCCCGAGCGTTCGATATAGTCATAAGGCGGCGGCCCCGGATCGCGCGAGGTCAGCGTCACCATCTCCACGTTGCCGATATGGCCGGCGTCGATTGCGGACTTCAGCGCCAGGAAGTCGGGGTCGTAGCGGCGATTGAAGCCGACCATCAGCGTCGTCCCCGTCTCCTCGACGACGGCAAGGCATTGCTGGACGCGCGCCACCGACAGGTCCACCGGCTTTTCGCAGAATACGGCCTTGCGGGCCCGGGCGAACCGATCGATCAGGTCGGCGTGGGTGTCGGTGGGCGTACAGATAATGACGGCATCGACGTCCTGCGCGGTTTCGATCTCGTCGATGGTCCGGACGCTGGCGCCGTATTTGCCGGCAAGCGCCTGGGCCGCATCGGCGACCGGATCGGCGACCGCGACGCATTGTGCGCCATTGGTGGCCGCGACCGCTTGCGCGTGGGTCTTGCCGATGCGGCCAGCACCGAGGATGGCGAGCCTGAGAACCATGATGAATCCCTTTGGCGGGCGCAGTCTGTGCGCCGGTTTCTGATTGGAAGGATCCGCGACGAATCCCTTGCGGAAAATCTCAGGCGGTTTCGGCGTATTCCGGCTGGGTCTTGGCGCCGGTGATGTAGGCGACGACATCCTCGCCACTGGTGTCCTGCTTGCGCAGGTTGGCGCAGATGCGGCCGCGGCGCCAGACCACGATTCGGTCGCAGAGGTCCATCACCTGCCGCATGTTGTGGCTGATCAGGATCAGTGGCTCGCCCTGTTCCTTCAGCGTGCGGATGATGTTTTCGACCTGAACGGTTTCCTGAACCCCAAGCGCGGCGGTCGGTTCGTCCATGATGGTCAGCTTGGAATGGAAGGTGGCGGTGCGGGCGATGGCGACGCATTGGCGCTGGCCGCCCGACATGTGCTGGATCGTGTTGCGGATGTTGGGGATCTTCACGCCGGTCTTCTCCAGTCCCGCCAGCGTGGCCTTTCGCATTCCCTTGTAATCGAGGATCGAGAACGGCCCAAGATTGAACTTGCGCAATTCGCGACCCAGGAACAGGTTGTCGGGCACATCCAGATGATCGGCCAGCGCAAGGTTCTGGAACACCGTCTCGATGCCGGCCTCGCGCGCCGCCAGCGGCCCGTCGAACTCGACATAATCGCCATTGAACCAGATCCTGCCGGCGGTCTTCTGTTCGACCGCGGTGATCTGGCGCACGAAGGTCGACTTGCCGGCCCCGTTGTCGCCCATGATCGCCACGTGCTCGCCCTTGCGGATCTCGAAGTTGCAATCCACCAGCGCGTGAACGCCGCCATAATGCTTGGTCAGCCCCTCGGTTCGCAGGATGACCTCGGCCGGTTCGACCCGCGGATGCGGCGCCTCGGCGCCCGAGATGTTGGTCTGGATATCGCTGGCCATGATGTTCTCCCTCAAGCCTTTGCCGCGGCGCGTTTCTGGCGCCACTGGTCCAGAACGACGGCACCCACGATGATCGCGCCCTTGACCATCTCCTGGTAGTAGGCGTCGAGGCGCAGGAAGGTGAAACCCGAGATGATCACCCCGAAGATCAGCGCGCCCAGCACGGTGCCGAGGATCGTCCCGCGGCCACCCTGAAGCGAGATTCCCCCGATCACGGCCATCGCGATGGCATCGAGTTCATACATCAGGCCCATGCCGGCCTGGGCGGTCAGGTTCTTGGAACTGAGCACCAGCGCGGCGATGCCCGCCAGCAGACCGGCGATGGAATAGACCAGAACCTTGTGTCGCGCGACCTTGATGCCGGACATCCGCGCGGCCGCCTCGTTCGAGCCGATGGCATAGGTGTGCTTGCCATAGACGGTGTATTTCAGGATCAGGTGAAACAGGATCGCGAGGAACATGAAGATGAAGACCGGCATCATGCCCGATCCGATCGCCGTGTAGCTTTCCGTCGGGAAGGATACGGGCTGGCCCGCGGTCCACCACTTCGCGACGCCGCGGGCCGACACCATCATGCCAAGCGTCGCGATGAAGGGCGGGATACCCGTATAGGCGACAAGCAGGCCGTTGATCAGCCCCGCGACCAGACCGCAGGCCAGCGCCACGATCATGGGCACGATCAGCGGCAGGTCGACCCAGCCCTGCTCGAAAAAGACCGCGCGGCTATTCTCGATGCCGTTGATCTGGCCGACCTGGGCAAAGCTCATGGCGATCATTGCCGTTGCACCGACGACAGAGCCTGACGACAGGTCGATCCCGCCGGTGATGATCACCTGCGTCACGCCGAGCGCGATGATTCCGATGATCGAGACCTGAAGGATGATGATCTGCAACCGCGCGGTGTTGAACAGACCGTCGATGTTGTCCCGCGTGTTGAACAGAAAGCTGTCATTCATCAGGAACCGGCCCAGCACTTCGAACGCGAGGACGATCAATGCCAGGCCGATGGCGACGCCGGCCTCGGGCGGCAGACCGCGTTTCGATGCGTCAAAGGCAAGTCCGCCGACCCCATGTGGTGATTCCGCCATCTCGGGTTCTCCTCCTTGCCCGGCCTCACTGGCCGGAGGTCGGGAGACGGCGCGGAATTGCGCCGCCTCGGGGCCTTTCGAGCGTGAAACGCTCAGTTCTGGGTGGTGAAGTCGGACATGTTCTCGGGCGTCACGAGCTGGAACGGGATGTAGACCTTGCGATCGACTTCCTCGCCACGCGCCAGCGCCAGCGCGGCATCGATCGAACCCGCGCCCTGCCCGGCGGCGTCCTGAAACACGGTCACGTCAAGTTCGCCCGCCGCCATCGCAAGGAGCGCATCGCGAGTCGCGTCGATGCCACCCACGACCACATCCTCCATCGCGATGCCCGAAGCCTTCATCGCCTGGATCGCGCCGATGGCCATTTCGTCGTTGTTGGCGATGACGGCGTCGAATGGCTGGCCGGTTGACAGCCAGTTCGTCATCATGTCCTGCGCCTCGTCGCGCTGCCAGTTCGCCGTCTGCCTGTCGATGACGTCTATCTCGACCGCGCATTCGCCGCCTTCGATCACGTCGCTGATGTCCTGCGTCCGAACCACGGCGGCCTGGTTCGACAATTCGCCCATGAGGATATAGATCTCGGCCGGATCCTTGCCGGCGGCGCCCAGCATATCGCAGATCGCGACCGTTTGCAGCGACCCCGATTCGCGCTCGTCCGAGCCGACGAAGGCCTGGTTGTCCGGCATCGAATCGACATTGATCGGTTCCCGGTTGACATAGACAAGCGGCACACCCGCCGTATTGGCGGCGTCCGACATGGCCTGCGTGGCCGAGGTATCGACCGGATTCACGATGATCGCGTCGACGCCCGAGGCGATGAAATTGTTGATCTGGTCAAGCTGCTTGCCGACATCGTTCAGCGCGTCCTCGACCTGTATATCGACATCCTCGAGGCTGCCGGCGTATTCCATCATGCCGTTTCTGAGCACGGTCAGGAAATTGTCGTCGAACGATGACATCGATACCCCGATCGATTCGGCCATCGCCGCCGTCGAAAGGAGCGACACCAGCCCCCCTGCAATGATCGTTTTCTTCATCTTTCCTCCTCCATTGGTGTCCGGCTCACCTTGATCAATGCCGGATCATGCCGCTTTTTGTGGCAAAGCGGGTTCCAGGCGGTCGCGGCAGCGACCGACATGTTCAGCCGATGTTTGGAACCGTCATGGCATTGATGGCAAAGGACACCATGTTCTGTCGAATTCCGGTTGGAGCTGTCCCGCCATGACGGTCAGATCCGGTTCGGGATGAAGAAACCGGCAGGCCGGGCGCCGGACTTGTCCGGTCGCGCGCAAGCCCGGCCTCACGATCGGCTGTGACGCAAGAAGCTTCGCAAGTCCGGATTCCATCCCCATCTCCCGGCTGTCCCGACCTTCAGGGCGGAGCCCCAACATTCCGAGATAGAAGTAAACATAGATTGACGCGAATTGCAACCGGTTGCAAATACTGGCTGGCAGTTTTATTCATGTCACCGTCGGGCAAACGCATGTATGAGTCCGCCGTTCACCATTTTTGCGGAGGCGATCACGGGATGCCGGTGACTCTGAAGGATGTCGCTGAAAGGGCGGGTGTCTCGCGCTCTGCGGTTTCGCGCACCTTCACGGATGGCGCATCGGTTTCCACGACAATGCGCCGCAAGGTGGAAAAGGCCGCAAGAGAGCTTGGCTACAGTCCCAATGCACTGGCTTCCTCGCTGACCACGGGCCGGACCAAGCTGATCGGCCTGGTTTCCAACAACTTCCTCAATCCGATCTTTCTGCAGGTCTTCGACCTTTTTACCCGCGGCCTGCAAGACCGGGGATTGCGCCCCTTGCTCGTGAACCTGTCGAACGAAACGGATCCGGAAAATTCGGTTCGCATGCTGCGGCAGTATTCCGTCGATGGCGTGGTCGTCGCCTCATCCACTCTGCCTTCGGATTTCGCCATGGCCTTCCGGGATGCCGGCGTGCCGGTTGTGCATGCCTTTGGCCGATATTCCTCCTCGCCGAAGGTCCATGTTGTCGGGATCGACAACCGCGAAGCGGGCCGATTGGCCGCGCGCACCCTGGTCGAGCGCGACTATCGCGACATCGCCTTTCTTGGCGGACCCGAGATCGCGACCTCGACCCAGGACCGGTTTGCCGGGTTCATGTCCGAACTGGCGGCGCATCCGAAAATCCGGGTCAGCCATTCCTTCGCCCTCGCCTATTCCTTCGACGCCGGACGTCAGGAGATGTTGCGCCTGCTGAAGGCCGGGCCGGCCCAGGCCTATTTCTGCGGCGATGACGTCCTGTCCATCGGCGCGCTCTCGGCCATCGCCGACAGCGGCTATTCGTGCCCTGCGGATATCGGGATCATCGGCTTGAACGACATGGAAATGGCCCGATGGGAGAACATCAACCTGACCACGATCCATCAACCGATCGAGCAGATCGTCACCTCGTCGATCGAACTGATGCTGGCATTGCTGAAAGACCCCGATCGCCATCCGGAGGCGCGGATCTATTCCTGCCCGGTGGTCGAGCGGGGCACCCTGCGCGCCCCTGCCTGACCGATCGGCGCGCTCAGCGGAACATCGGCGGCCGGGCCTCCGTCCAGGCGCCGCTGGCTCTTGCCGAGGTCACGGCCGCATGGACCGCCGCCATCGAGCGCACACCCGCCGCCGCGTCGGGCAACCCGTCGCGGGGCTCTCCGGCGATGGCATCGGCCAGGTCGCAATAGATATTGGCCACGGCGAGGGGGAAGCCCTCGGGGTGGGCGACAGCCACGCGAGACAGGCGCCGTGCTTCCTCGTGCAGCCCGCTTTCGCCCTTCTCGATGATCTGCGTGCGGCCACCCAAGGGCGTGTAGATCAACTGGTTCGGCTGCTCGGACGCCCATCGAAGCCCGCCCGTCTCGCCAAAGACCTGGACGTCGAAACCGTGCTGCCGCCCGATGGCCACGGACGAGGTCCAGAGCCGGCCGACAATGCCGCTCTCCATCCGAAAATTGACCATCGCATCATCCTCCAGCGCGCGGCCCGGGATGGTGGAGGCGAAATCGGCCGAGAGCCGTTCCACCTCGTCGTCGCACAGGAAACCGGCCATATGCAGGGCATGGATGCCGCAATCGGCGAACTGGCCGGAAACCCCTGCCATCTTCGGATCATAGCGCCAGCGGATCCGGGGGTTGTCGGCATCCTTGGCGTCGCCGTGATGGCCGTGGCTGAAATTGGTGATCACCAGGCGAACCTTGCCGATCTCTCCCGCCCGGACCATGGCGCGGGCCTGGCGGATCATCGGATAGGCCGAATAGCAATAGTTGACTGCGCAGATCCGGCCGGATTTCCTGGCCACGCGGACGATTTCCTCACCCTCCTCGACGGTCATGGTCATCGGCTTTTCGCAAAGCACGTTGAACCCGGCTTCGAGAAAACCTTTGGTGATCTCGAAATGCGTGGCATTCGGGGTGGCGATGGTCACAAGATCGATGCGGTCGGCACGGCCTTTTTCGGCTGACAGCATCTCCTGCCAGTCGCCATAGGCGCGGTCGGCCGCGATTCCCAGCCGCCGCGCATAGGCGCGTCCGGCCTCGGGTCGGTGGTCAAGCGCGCCGGCGGCGAATTCGAAACGGCCATCGGCCAGCGCGCCCAGCCGGTGGGCCGGGCCGATCTGACTGCCTTCTCCGCCGCCGATCATGCCCCATTTCAGCTTGGTCATGGCCTGTTCCCCTTACTTGAAGCCGATGGATTCGAGATATTCGCGGTTCGCCCCGGCATCCTTGATCGGCGAGACATCGAGGGTGGGATCGCAGTCCTGCTCGACCGTGCACCAGCCCTCGAAGCCGGCGTCCAGCAGGACCTGGCGAACGGCCGGAAAGTCCACGTCACCCTCACCGAGGTTGCAGAAGATGCCCTGTCCGCAGGCATCATAGAACCCGGTGCGGTTCCGGATCGCCTCGGCCTTTACCCTCGGGTCGATATCCTTGAAGTGCATGTAGGAAATTCGGCCGATATGCTTTTTCATGAAGGCCACGGGGTCGAAGCCGGCATAGGAATGGTGCCCGGTGTCGAAGCAGATCCCGAGGATCGTCTCATCGACCTCGTCCAGCAGGCGTTCCAGTTCCGGCTCGAAGTCCAGGAAACCCGCGGCATGGGCATGAATACCCACCGTCAGGCCGTATTCCTCGGCCCCGATCCGCGCGCTTTCGGCGATTCGGTCGCGGAAGGCGATCCATTCGGCGCGGTCCATCTGTTCGGCCTCGCCGGCACGGCCGGCGGTGGGCGCGCGGCGCGGCGAGATGGAATCGATCAGCACCAGATGCTGGGCCCCATGGGCCCTGAGCGCGCGCGCAGTGCGGTGGGTGGCGTCAAGCACGTCCTTCCAGGCTTCGGGGTCATGATAGGGGCGGAAGACGACGCCGCCGATCAGCTCGAGCCCGTGTTCCTCCAATGCGTCCGACAGGATCCCGGGATCCTCTGGCATGAAGCCCACGGGGCCGAGTTCGATCCCCTTGTAACCCGCCGCAGCGCATTCTGCGAGAACGGTCCGCCATGCCGGGTTCCGGGGATCCTCTGCGAATTCCACCCCCCACGAGCAGGGCGCGTTGCCGATTCTGATGGTCATGCCTGCGTTCTCCGGTGATCAGAAATCTTTGATGTCGGTCCAGGTCCCGGCGTCGGCCGAGGCGCGCATCGCGGCGATGACCCGATTGACCTCATGCCCGTCGCGAAAGCAGGGCCAATGCGGCTGACCGGTCTCGATCGCATGCAGGAAATCCCTGGCCTCGATGATGATCTGGTCCTGGTAGCCGGTGCCATGGCCCGGCCCCTGGCAGAATGGCGCGTAGTCGGGATGCGCCGGACCGGTCAGGATCCTGGTGAAGCCGCGCTCTGCCTCGGGGCCCTCCATCCGGTAGAGCCAGATCGCATTCTGGTCTTCCTGGTCGAACCGGATCGCGCCCCTGGTGCCGCTGATTTCATAGGCGAAACCCATCTTGCGGCCGGTCGCGATGCGCGAGAAATACATCTGCCCCATCGCGCCGTTCTCGAACCGGCACATCATCTGGGCGTGATCGTCGTTGCTGACCTCGCCGCCGGCGCGCGTCTTGTGAACGGTCTCGTAGCTGCCCGCCACCGAGATGATCGGCCCCATCAGCGCCAGGGCGCCGTTGACCATATGCGGGGCAAGATCGCCCATCGTGCCATTGGCCATGCCGCTGGTCCGCCAGGTGGCCGGGGCCTTGGGGTCGGCCAGGAAATCCTCGGTATGTTCGCCCCGGAACCAGGTGATTTCTCCGATCTCTCCGGCGGCGACGAGGTGACGGGCGAACTGACTGGCGGGGGTGCGGATATAGTTGAAGCCGACCATGTTCACGACGCCCGCATTCTCGGCCGCGGCGACCATGGCGGCGCTGTCCTCGAGCGAGGCACCCATGGGTTTTTCGCAGAAGACCGCTTTGCCCTGCGCGAAAGCCGCCTCGGAAATCATTCGATGCGTCTCTTGCGGCGTGGCGATGACGATGGCTTCGACGCCGGGATCGTCGACCAGGGCCTTCCAATCCGAAGTGGCGCGGGCAAAGCCGTAGGCGGCGCGATAGCGTTCCGCGCTGTCGGGGGACGAGGCACAGACCATTTCGAGCCGGGGCCGCAGGGTCGTGTCGAAGATCGCGCCGACCGCGGACATGGCCACGGCATGTGCCTTGCCCATATACCCGCCGCCCAGAATGCCGATGCCGATTTGGGTCAAGCTGTCCTCCTGCCAGATTTTGATTGCAACCGGTTGCAAAAAACGTATCGTGAGAATCGACAACTCGCAAGCTGCATTCGCCAGCGATCGGAAATATTCAACGGGGGTTCGCGCAGAGATGACCGCGTCCAACGACACCATCCGGCTGACCACGGCCCAGGCGATCATCCGCTGGCTGTCCAACCAGTTCATCGAGATCGACGGACGGGAAATGCGCGTCTGCGGCGGCGGCTTCGGCATCTTCGGGCATGGAAACGTCACCTGCCTGGGCGAAGCCCTGAACCGCGTCCATGACCAGTTGCCGCTGTATCGCGGACAGAACGAACAGGGGATGGGCTTTGCCGCCGCGGGTTATGCCAAGCAATGGCTTCGCCAACGCTTCATGTTCTGCACCGCCTCGGCCGGGCCGGGCACGGCCAACCTCTTGACCGCGGCAGGGCTTGCCCATGCCAACCGGCTGCCGATCCTGATGCTCTGCGGGGATACCTTCATCACCCGCCTGCCCGATCCGGTGCTTCAGCAGATGGAGAATTTCAACGACCCGACCCTCGGGGTAAACGACGCCTTCAAGTCGGTCAGCCGCTACTGGGACCGCATCTGCCATCCCGCGCAGGTCATCCAGTCGCTGCCCGCGGCCCTTGCGACCATGCTGGATCCCGCCGATTGCGGACCGGCCTTTATCGGATTGCCGCAGGACGTGCAGGGCTGGACCTATGATTATCCGGCCAGGTTCTTCGACAGGAAGGTGCACCGAATCCGCCGCCAGGCACCCGACGTCGCCGAAATCGCCGATGCCGTCGCGGCGCTGAAGGGGGCCGAACGGCCGATGATCATCGCCGGTGGCGGGGTGCAATATTCCCGCGCCGTGGCCGAACTGACCGCGTTTGCCCAGGCGCACCGGATCCCCGTGGTCGAGACCATCGCCGGGCGCGCCAATCTGGTGGCCGCGCATCCGCTCAATATCGGACCGATCGGCGTGACCGGATCGACCAGCGCCAACGCGGTGGCCGAGGCAGCGGACGTGATCCTTGCCGTCGGCACGCGGCTTCAGGACTTTACAACCGCCTCCTGGACCGCCTTTGCCAAGGACGCGAAGATCGTTTCGGTCAACGCCGCCCGCCACGACGCAAGCAAGCACATGTCCCTGCCGGTGGTCGGCGATGCCAGGCTGGCGCTCGACGCCCTTGCCGAGACACTCGATTACACCGCCCCCGAAGGCTGGGTGCGCTTCGCGCAGGACGAACGGAAAAAATGGGACGCCTACGTTGCCGAGAACGTCAAACCCGGCAACCGGCCCAACTCCTATGCCCAGGCCATCGGCGTCGTGAATGCCCATTGCGATCCGCGAGACCGGGTGGTGGCCGCCGCCGGCGGGCTGCCGGCCGAAGTGACCGCGAACTGGCGCACCCTCGAGACCGGCACGGTGGATGTCGAGTTCGGTTTTTCCTGCATGGGTTACGAAATCGCGGGCGCCTGGGGTGCGCGCATCGCCCAGGCCGAGCAGGAACCAGACCGCGACACCATCACCTTCTGCGGCGATGGGTCATACCTGTTGCTGAATTCCGACATCTATTCCTCGGTGCTCAGCCAGAAGAAACTGATCGTGCTGGTGCTCGACAACGGCGGCTTCGCGGTCATCAACAAGCTGCAGAACAATACCGGGAACGAAAGCTTCAACAATCTTCTGGAACATTGCCCGACAATCCCGCAGCCCTTCGGCGTGGACTTTGCGGCCCATGCGGCCTCGATGGGCGCCGCCGCCCAGAAGGTCGCCAACCCCACCGAGCTGGCCGAGGCCTTCAAGCGCGCCAAGGCATCGGACAAGACCTGCGTGATCGTCATGGAAGTGGACCCCTACGAGGGGTGGACCACCGAAGGTCACGCCTGGTGGGAGGTCGGCACCCCGCATGTCAGCGACAGCGAGAAGGTCCGTGCCGCCCATGAAGAATGGGAAACCACCCGCGCCAAGCAGCGGCGGGGCGTGTGATGGACCGTCTGATCGACGGTATTCGCAAAGGCCGCTTCGTCGTGCTGGGACGCGCCGGCATGGACATGTTCGCCGAGCCACCCGGCACCAAGGCCGAGCATGCCGAAACCTTCCGTGCCGATCTTGGCGGCTCATCGGCCAATATCTGCGCGGGACTTTGCAAGCTGGGAATGCAATCGGCGCTGGTCACCTCGGTCAGCGACGACACCGTGGGCCGCTTCTGCACAAACAAGCTGCGCGGCTACGGCGTTGACACCCGGTATGTGAAGGTTCTGGGCGGCGAGCATCGCGTTTCTCTTGCCGTGTACGAAAGCACGATGGAGGATTTCCAGCTTTGCATCTACCGCAACAACGCGGTCGATTTTCAGGTCACGGAAGCAGACGTGGACCGGGTCGACTACGCCGCCTTCGGCGCGCTTGTCACCGCAGGCACCGTCTTCGCGGCCGAGCCCTCGCGGTCCTCGACCTTCCGGGCCTTCGAGAAAGCCCGCGAGGCGGGCCTGCCGGTGATCTTCGATATCGACTACCGCGCCTATAGCTGGCCTTCGCCGCAGGTCGCCTCGATGGTGCTGATCCGTGCAGGCGAGGAAAGCGACCTGATCGTCGGCAATGACGAGGAATTCGGCTTCATGGCCGGCGGACTGGACAAGGGACTGGACAAGGCCCGCGAATTCGCTGCGGCGGGCAAGACGGTGATCTACAAGATGGGCCACAAGGGCGCGATCACCTTCGCCGAGGGCAGAGAGATCCGTTCCGGAATCTACCCCGTCACAGCTGTCAAGCCCAACGGCGCGGGGGACAGCTTCCTCGCGGGACTGCTGGCCGCACTTGCCGGGGGGCGACCGCTCGAGGAGGCTGTCCTGCGCGGCTCGGCCTGCGCCTCGATCGTGGTCAGCCGACCCGGCTGTGCCCCTGCCATGCCCACCGCGGCCGAGCTTGACGATTTTCTCGCCGCGCATCCCGGCCCCAGCAACACCTGAAAGGAGAGGCAGATGCATATCGCCCCCCATGACAATGCCAACACCCCGATCGTCGATGTCGACCACGACCTCGTGCCGCTGAACTACTTCAACATCGTCAAGCTGAAAAAGGGTGAAGGTTTCGACTATGCCGTTCCGGGCTACGAGACCTGCGTCGTGCCCGCGACCGGCACGGTCGATCTGGATGTCGAGGGCGCGATATTCGAGCGGCTTGGCCGTCGCGGCGTCGATGTCTGGGACGGCGAGCCCGAGGGCGTCTATGTTCCGGTCGGCGCGCGGACCCGGCTGACCTGCGTCAGCGACACGGCCGAAATATTCATCGCCGGGGCGAAGTTCGACAGGGTGCTCGAGCCGTTTGATGTTCGCGAGGCCGAACTCGACCTCGTGCAATACGGCTCGGACGAGACCAAGACCCACCGCAAGATCAAGCACATCCTCGGCTCCAGGCAGCACGGCAGGGTGGGCCGCCTTCTGGTATCGGAACTGTATACCGTCGGGCAAGGCGGCTGGTCGGGCTTTCCCAGCCACAAGCACGATTCCGATCGCGTGGACGAGGACGGGAAAATCGTCGAGACCCGGCACGACGAGACCTACAATTTCCGCTTCCGGCCCGATTGCGGCTCGGGCATGCAGATGCTTCAGCGCGAGGACAACGTGCCGGGCGATGCCTATCACATCATGAACGGCTCGACGATCCTGATCGACAAGGGCTAT
The DNA here is from genome assembly GCA_002294185.1 of Paracoccus sp. UBA889. GTDB lineage: Bacteria > Pseudomonadota > Alphaproteobacteria > Rhodobacterales > Rhodobacteraceae > Paracoccus. Next base: position 9,692 of record DBFD01000050.1, on the reverse strand, counting down.
CACCCCTGCGCCGTGCTGCCGGGCTACGAGATGTATTATTTCACCATCCTCGGCGGGCTGAGCCAGCGAAGCCTGAAACAGTATTTCCAGCCGACCCATGCCGAACAATTGCACACGATACCGGGGATCATGGACATGGTGGCCAAGTTCAAATGACTCTGGCGACACTTTCGCAGGTGCTGCAGCCCGCGCTGCGGGACGGATACGCCGTGGCCGGGCTTGTCACCCTCGGCTGGGAGGACATGCGCGCCTATGTGGCCGCTGCCGAGGCCGAGGGGGTGCCGGTGATCCTGCAGGCCGGTCCGTCCTGCCGCGAGCATACGCCGCTGCCCGTGCTGGGCGCCATGTTCCGGCACCTGGCCGAACATGCCTCCATCCCGGTGGTTGCGCATCTCGATCACGGCTACAGCAGCGACGAATGCCGCATGGCCATCGATGCGGGGTTCACTTCGGTCATGTACGACGGCTCGCGCATGCCGCTTGCCAGAAACATCGATGAGACCGCGACCATCGTCGAGATGGCCCACGCGGCGGGCGTGTCCTGCGAGGGCGAAATCGGTTTTGTCGGATATGCTGACGGCGACGCCTCTGCCGGCACGGATCCGACCGAGGCGGCGGAATTCGCACGGGCGACCAACGTCGATGCCATGGCCATTTCCGTCGGCAACGTTCACCTGCAGCGAAACAAGGAGGGCGGTCTCGACGAAGCCCGGATCCGCGCGATCGAGGCCAGGACAGATGTGCCGCTGGTCATTCACGGCGGCTCCGGCGTGCCGGTGACGCAGCGGCGGGCACTGGCCCGCGGCTCAAAGGTCTGCAAGTTCAACATCGGAACGGAACTGCGCATGGCCTTTGGGCAGGCATTGCGACAGGCAGTCATGCAGGATCCCGATCGCTTCGACCGTGTGCAGATCCTCAGGGACATTCATGATCCGCTGGTGACGGCGACTCGAAGCGTGCTGAAGGCTTTCAAGAAAGAGTGATGGACCTCAAGACCGACTTCCCGGATCAAGGGCACGACCCGTCCATCGCCCAAGCCGACAGCAGTGAGGTCGGTCCTGGGCGATCCGCCTTCGTTTGCTGAAGCGTCGCTTGCGCGAGCATCGGGATATTGCCGCCGGCGAAACCTTCTTTGAAGACGTGCAGTTCATTCTGCGCAGATTGCGGATACAATCTGCAGTCTTGCACCGCCGGGTCGGCCTTCAGGATGTTGCGCCGGATCCAGCGCAGGCCATCGACAGGGCGAGCTTGCCTTTGTTGTCGGACGGCAACGGGCGGCGTTATCCGGCCGGAGTGACCGCGACCGAGACCTGGCCTTCGTTGTCGGTCAGTCCCGCGCCATATTTACCGGCAAGGTCGTCGTTGATGACCAGTTGCAGCAGACCGGTTTGACCCTTGGGCGTGATCGCGCCATCGCCGACGAGGAACGGCGGATTGGTCCCGATCCGCCCGATCAGCGCACCCTCCGGCGCCCCGACCATCGCATAGGCAGGCTGGGTCGCGGTGAGGCTGGACCCGTTCGCGTCATAAAGGTTGCCATCGTCGATACCGGGATTTGCCGTCCACAGATTGCCGACATATTTCAGCGCATAGGCGTCGCCTTCATTGACATAGCCGATGCTCTGCCATGGCAGATCGGCAGCGATATCATGGACGACATCCTGCCATTGCCCGATCTGCGACCCGATCAGGGTGATGTTCCCGCCGGTGCTGGCGCTGCCCTTGGGCAGGACGGGCTGCTTCTGGTAGACGTCTCCTGCGGCATTCTGAAAGATCAGCCGCTTGCCCGGTATCTTCTGGAAGATCAGCGCAAAGGAAGATCCGCCATATTCGAATTTGCCCATTTCCTGGCCCTTGCTGACCTGCGGATTCCCGGTCATTGCCGCATCGAACACGATCGATGATACCTCGCTCATTCCCAACGGAATGCAGCAGACATAGCCATAATCGGGGGTCTTGATGACCATGATTCCGCGGGCATTCACCTGCGCCAGATAGGGCAGCGAAGCGGTCGTGGCGCCGGCGAAATCAGGGATCACCAGCTTGTTGAAGAAATATCCCGGAACGGCCAGCGGATCAAACAGGACCTGTCCGTTCACCGGGCACCACCAGCGATGAAAATTGTAGGGGTTCAGATAGGTCTGAAAGATGGACCCGTCGGTAAAAAGATCGATCAGCTTGTGATCGTCAATGATCTTTTGCTGATCGGGAAGCTCGGACGACAGGATGTCGGACAGCGAATACAGCATGTCCTTGAACCAGAATACATCCTGGGCTGCGATGTTCTCGTCCCATCGGAACAGAGAGCCATCATTGGCGCTGACGACGATCCGGTTGCTGTCAGCGGCGGCGACCGGACGCGAGGCGTCCTTGTCCTTGAACTGGCGGGTAAAAAAGGAATTCCAGCTGGTCCAATAGGGCAGGGTTTCGCTGTCCTTCTGCCATACCTCGAACTGATAGGATTTCTTCGCAGCCGATGACAGCCATTGTTCGCCTTCGGTGCCGAACACCCAGTTCGAGGCTGAACTGCCCAGATATGTGTTCCATTCGTTCAGGATATCCGACATCTTTTCGTTGAACATCGGCAGGCGGAACAGGGTCATACCGCTCTGGGTCGGGTCGATTCCCACGACAAGCGCGGAAAACGGCAATCCGACCAGTTCGTTGTCGATGAATTGCGGTGTCTGGGTCAGCAGGGTGTTGAACGCCTGCAAAAGCTCATCCTTGCTGGCAATACGCGGGAAATTGACAGCTTCGGCCGCCGCCAGGTCGGACACGTGGATATTGCCGTTCTGCTTGCAGGCATCTTCGATCAGATAGGTGAGGACCGGATTGTCGCTGAGCAGGTCGTCCATGGCCTGCACGCTGGGCTGATATTCGGTCGGTTCGGTATTCAGCACCTGATCCAGAAACAGCCGCATCGAATTGCTGGACGGATGGGGAAGCCAGCTGCTGACCAGATTGAACGGATAATGCGGATCGGAATCCATCTGGTCATGGATATGATCGACGCTGCTTCCGCCCATCTTTCTGGCGGCCGAGACGGACGAAATTGTCATGGCTGGTCAATCCTTTTGATCGGTGAGGGCCGCGTTGTCCAGGAATCGATTTTAGCAAGTCATGTCATAGTGTTAGCCAAAAACTCGCCTTAAGCAAGAATTTTCGCGATTTTTTTACTTACGGGTCAAAGCGCGTTTCTCAATTCGGAGTCTGTGATATTCGCATCGGGAATCATGGTGCGGGATGGCGATATTCCCGCAGATCCGGACGCCCGGACCGCGCGACTGCCCGGATGGCCGGCGGTCACATCGCCGCGCCCGCCGTAAGCCCCGGATTCAGGGATCCGGCAAAACGGCTGTTTGGTGGCGATCTTGCCGAGATACGGGCTTCGGACCGCTTCGGCCCGAACCGCGAAAGTCTATCGCCCCCAGCGTTCGATCACTCCGTCCTGCCCGGCCGGATCCGCCAGCACGACCATGACGGTCCCCAATGCGTTCGGTTCTCCGAACACCAGCCGGTCCTGCGGCAGATCGGCCGCACGCCCCCCAAGGTCGAGAAATCCCAGCGTATCCTGCCAGTCGCCGATCATCGCCACAACGGCCCCCGCCGAATCCGTGCCGCGCAATTCGCCAAGCATCCGGCCTTCGGAATTGATGAGGATCGCGCCGCGGTAGTCCTGCTGCCCGGGCATCTGCGACAGGGGCGACGGCCGGGAGGCAGCCAGCGCGGCGGCGGTATCGCGCAGGCGCGACGCGGCGTCTTCGGGGCGGCCGTTCTGCAACTGACGGCGCGCTTTGGCGACCGATGCCTCGGCCTCTGCAAAGGGGCCGGTCCCGCCGGCGCCTTGGCTGGCAACCTCAAGCACACGATAGGCTTCGTCCAGCGCCGGAACGGCCTGCGCCCGACGGCCGGTATCGAGGTCTTCGACGGCCGTCTGCAACTGTGTCGCGGCACCGTCGCGCAGCGCGACCTCTCGGGTCGGCGGCGCGGCCTCCTGCTGAGCCTGCGCCGGCGCGGCGGCAAGAAGAAGCCCGGCTGCGAGACCGGCGCGAAGGGTTTCACGACATCCCATGTTTCCATCCAACCCTGATGAGGACGTAGTTTACCGGCACCGTCAGCAGCGCGCCCGCCAGCAGACCGAAGCTGGCAAAACCCCAGAAGGCGTAGGTCTCGGGCGGCGGCTGCTCGCCAACGACCCGCGGCGTGACCTGCGACATCACCACCCCCATGCCGATCATGACCGAGGCCATGGAAAAGAACTCGGCCCGGAATGCCTTCCACAGCGCCGCGACAAGACCGTTATCCTGCAGCAGGAAGGCCCAGAGCTGGAAGATCAGCCAGCCGAACGCGAAGCCCACGGCATATTCGAACCAGAATTCCTGCCAGAAGGTCACGCCGACCAGACGCAGCACGATCATGGCGGTCATGATCCCCAGCCCGTCGCCGCCGACGCAGTGGATCAGCGCGCCGTTGGTCTTGTAGAACGTATTGTTTACACAATCGTGATGGACCGTCTGCTTCCTTCTCGTCCATCTCGGCGATGCCCGACGGTCGGCAGGTCAGCCAGTAAAGCGCCAGGCCCAGGATCGAGAAGAAGAAGATGATGATCGGCCAAGCGGCCTTGAGCGGCGGATTGACCGCGGTATTGACGGCCAGCATGTCGTAAAGCGCCCAGGCCGCCGCGGCCATGCCGATCCCATACCAGGACAGGACGAACCACGGCTCTGCAAGAAATCCAGGAAACGCCACTGCGGGTCCTCCGGGGCAGTCCAACATTCCGGCCCGCGCGGCGCAGGCACCTGTGGGTTGAACCATCCGGCCGCTTTCAGGTTCCGCAGTCCGGGCGACTTTTCGGCAGGATGCGGGGAACATCCCGCCTTTACA
>DBFD01000050.1:0-4756 GCA_002294185.1 Paracoccus sp. UBA889 | reverse complement strand
GATGATCGGCCAAGCGGCCTTGAGCGGCGGATTGACCGCGGTATTGACGGCCAGCATGTCGTAAAGCGCCCAGGCCGCCGCGGCCATGCCGAACCCATACCAGGACAGGACGAACCACGGCTCTGCAAGAAATCCAGGAAACGCCACTGCGGGCCCTCCGGGCAGTCCAACATTCCGGCCCGCGCGGCGCAGGCACCCGAGGGTTCAACCATCCGGCTGCTTTCAGGTTCCGCAGTCCGGGCGACTTTTCGGCAGGATGCGGGGAACATCCCGCCTTTACAGAACGTTCAGCGGGCGGCACCGTTCGAATAACGGCGCCGACCCCGGATATGCTGCTGCATGGGTAAATCCTGATGTGGATGACATTTCTTGACCAGTTGCTGAGACAGGCGGTGCGGCAGGGAACCCTGATTGTCCACCCGCCCACGGGATCACCCAGCCGTTACGGGGACGGCACGGGCCAGCCGGTGACGGTCCGGATAAACGATCCAAGCTTGCCCCGCCGCATCATGCTGAACCCGGATCTGGGGATCGGAGAAGGCTACATGGACGGCACCTTCACGATCGATGGCGACGATCTTCACGGATTTCTGCGGCTCGCCATTCTCAACAGCGCGAATGCGTGGAAGCATCCCCTTCATCGCATGTTGTGGAAATTGCGTTATCTGGCGCGCGTGACCCGTCAATATAACCCGGCAAGACGCGCGCGCGCACGCGTTGCGCACCATTATGATCTGTCGGGCGAACTCTACGATCTCTTTCTCGACGCCGACAAGCAGTACAGTTGCGCCTATTTCCATTCGGAAACGGACACGCTGGAGCAGGCGCAGGCGCAGAAAAAGGCGCATATCGCCAAAAAACTGCTGATCGAGCCGGGCATGAACGTGCTGGACATCGGGTGCGGCTGGGGCGGCCTGGGGCTGACCCTCGCGCGTGATCACGGCGCCCGGGTGCTTGGCGTCACGCTCAGCGAAGAACAGCACCGCGTTGCCAATGAACGCGCCCGCGCCGCCGGGTTGTCCGACCGGGCGAGGTTTCAGCTGATGGATTATCGCGAGGTCGAGGGCAGGTTCGACCGCGTCGTCTCTGTCGGCATGTTCGAACATGTCGGAAGCCCGCATTACCGCGCGTATTTTCGCACCGTTCACGACAAGCTGCTGCCCGATGGCATCGCCCTGATCCATACCATCGGCCGCACGTTGCCCCCCGGCGCCAATTCACCCTGGATCGAGAAATACATCTTCCCGGGCGGCTATATCCCGGCATTGTCGGAAATGATGGCAGCGGCGGAAAAGGCCGATCTGATGTCTCAGGACATCGAGGTCTGGAGGATGCACTACGCCCTTACCCTGCGCCATTGGCACGACCGTTTCATGTCAAACATCGACCGTGTTCGCGACCTCTATGACGACCGGTTCTGCCGCATGTGGCGATACTATCTTGCGGCATGCGAACAGACCTTCCGCCACAACAGGCAGGTCGTGTTCCAGGTGCAGCTTGCCCGCAAGGTAGACGCCGTGCCGATCACGCGGGACTATCTCTACGCCGCGCCCCGGATGCAACAACGCGACATGGCGGCCGAGTAGCGCCAACGATTCCCGGATCGCGCCGGTCGGCCGAAGGGTCCGGACCAGATCCTGCGCCGATCCGACGCAATCCCTAGATGTGATTTCCAGCCCCGCGCATGACCCGGATGGGGAAACCAGCGCACTGGCAGGCGGCATGAAGCCCCTGCCGCTGCGGGCCCCGGATCGACCGGCCAGAAAAACGCGGCTGCCGTGTGCCGCCGGTCTTCGCGCGAAGCGGCTGCCAGAATTCGCCCAGGATCAACGGGATCAGTAATGGATCGCGCGGCCAAGCGTCCTTACCTGAAGCCGGCGCGACGATCCGGCGGTCAAGGAAGGAACGATGACGATCAAGCGGTGGCAAGCGTCTGGTCAGACCGACCTTCGACCATGAAACAGACGTGAATTCGCGGCAGCGCACAAGCCCGCCCGCGGAGGGGGACGATGGAATGGCAACACGAGTGACGTATCTGGTCGCCTCAACGGCGATCTTTTCAGGCCTGCTGGTCGCGGCCTGGCTGACGCATGGCACCGGCATCGTCAGGGACGATCCCGAACGCAACATCGTCATTCCCGACGAATTGAACAGCACCTTGCAGGTCAAGGTCGCCTATGACGGCGAGACGATCTGGTTCCGGTATCGCTGGCCGGCGCCCGATCCGAACCTGATCAACGACCTGCTTGTCCTTGAAAACGGTGGCTGGTCTCTGCGCAAGGGGTCCGAGGTCGGGCCGGACCCGGACCGGCTGGTGCAGGACCGCGTGGCAATGATGGTCGATGACGGATCGGTGCCGCTGTTCTCGCGCTATGGCGGCTATATCACCGTCGGCGACGGGCTGACCAGCTTCACCGGCGTGCCCGAGACCGCGGAGGAGCGCAGCAAATACCTGCCCGAAACGCGCGCGGAGCCAAACAATTTCGACAGCATCCGCCCGGTCAGTGAACTGCAACAACTGCGCGAGGCGGGCTATTTCCTCGATCTGTGGGATTGGCAGTCCGCCCGCACCAATCCGCTGGCGCAGGCCGATGATACATCTGTCGGCGCGGCGCGCGAACCGGATGCAGGCATGGCGCCCTACATTTCCAACTTCGACGAGAGGACAGGCTCGCCGCGCTTCATGTTCGACCCCGACACCGATCCGGGCGCGCCGCTGACCGTCGATGCCGCGACCGCCGGAGAGGTCGGGTTCGACACCGCCTATTTCCTGTCGCAGGCCGCAGCGGTGCCTTTCGATCCGGCCGCCGGCTGGCAAGAGGGCGACACCCTTCCGGCGCAGGTGCTGCGGGCGGGTACGGGATCGCGCGCGGACATCGCCATGCCGGCCGCGGCGCGCTGGCGCAACGGGTTCTGGGACGTGACGCTGCAACGCGCCATGGATACCGGCGATCCGCTGGAAGACAAGATCTTCCGCGAGGGCGGCAGCTATGACCTGGCCTTCGCGGTGTTTCGCAACTCGGCCACGATGCGCTGGCACTATGTCTCGTTGCCGGTCTCGCTGGGGCTGGACCAGCCGGCGCAGATCACCGCACGCCCGTCCCCGCCGGGCCAGCCCGATTTCACCGGTCCCTGGACCGAGGTGCCGATCTATTATCCCGGCCAGGTCACCTGGGGTCGCCTGACCGACCCGCGCCAGCACCCCGGTGCGGACCGGATCGCGGCGCGTGTGCCGGCCGCCTACCAGCACAGCGAACGCCAGCTTGCGCTTTACGGGATCGAGATGGAATTTGCTCCGCAGATCCGCCGCCAATGGCTCTGGACCCTGGGGCTCAGCCTGTCGCTGATCGTGGCATTCGGCGTCGCCATGGTCCTGCTGTTCCGTCGCCCGGAGGGGACGGCATGAGCCTGCGTTGCAAAGCGGATCACCACATATCCGAACCCGGGGAACGGACCATGACACCTGCCCATCCATATCTGCCGACGCTGCGAACCGCGCTGGCCACGACCGCGCTGCTGGCGCTTGGCGCCGGCGCCGCGCGGGCGCATGGCGGCGGCGGCGGCGTCGAAACGGCGGTCGAAGGGATGGCCGGATTTTCGCTTTCGCCGGTCTACCACATCCTCGTGGTGCATTTCCCGATCGCGCTCTGGCTGACGGCGGCGCTGTTCGTCTTCTTCCGGGTGTTTTCGGATTCCGTGCTTGCGGTGCGCCTGGAAAAATCGGTCTGGCCGCTGATCCTGCTGGGCTCGCTGGCCGGGTTCATGGCCTATGGTCTGGGATTGTCGATCTATCCCTGGTCGGCCATCACCCAGTCGCCGCTGGGCCGCAACCATATCATGCTGGCAACCTGGACGCTGAGCTACTGGACGGTGCTGGGCGTGCTTGGCTATCGTTATCGCAGTCATCTGTTCGAGGGTGCACAGCGTTGGGTGACATTCGTGATGACGCTGATCGGCGCAACCGTCGTGACCATCACCGGCACGCTGGGCGGATCGCTCAACGGCACGCCGTCGCTGGTGACCAAGACCATCGGCAAGCTGGGATGGGAGGTCTACATGACCTTCTATCTGCCCACCTGGATGCTTTGGGCTTTCGGCCTGGGGGCCGTGGCGATCGTCGCGCTCGGCCTCTTGGGACGACGGGCGCATGCGTGACGGCGACGGCGAAGCGGCCCGGCCCGCCCGTCCGGCCTGATGCCTTCATGTAACGGACGTGACGAGCAGCGTCTTCATTTCAAGCGCCTCATAGATTATGCGGCGCGACGCCAAAAGGAGGAAACGACAATGATCTTCATCCTGATCTCGCTGGGTCTGTCCGCCCCGGTCCTCTGGGCTGCTGTCCGCCCGCAGCCCGTTGCAGTCCGCGCCCCCGTGTCGAACCGATCCGGGCCGGAAGGCCACGGATCCGCGCGGCCGGGTTTCTGATCCCGATCCGCTCGAAATCATCACCTTGCAGGAGACCATGACAATGAACGCGACACGCATCATCGGCTTCGCCTCGGCCGGGCTGCTGGCCATCGCCGGCGCAGCCTTCGCCCACGAGATGGACACCGATCAGGACGGGCTCTACTCGCTAAGTGAAATGCAGACCGAATATGCCGATCTGACACAGCAGGATTACGACGCGCTGGACACCAGCAAGGACGGCGCGGTCGATGCCGAAGAACTGGCGGCGGCAATCGAAAACGGCGCTTTGCCATCGATGGAATAGGGCTTGCCAGGTCAGCCTGCCCGCGCGAGCGACGAGGCAAGGTAT
>DBFD01000067.1:35404-48763 GCA_002294185.1 Paracoccus sp. UBA889 | reverse complement strand
CGGTCCGCCGCCTTGAAATCATGCGCGGGGCCCTGATCGGGCGTGCCGCGGCCGGCGATCATGTAGGTGGCGACGGTCCAGGGCGCGCCGGCAAAACCGATCAGGGCGGTCTGCGCAGGCAGATTGCGCGACAGGATCTTCACCGTCTCATAGACGGGATGCAGCCTGTCATGGATCGCATCGGCCGGCCGAAGGTCTGCCGCGCCCGCCGCGCTGGTGATCGTCGAGAGGCGCGGCCCCTCGCCGGCGACAAACCACAGATCCGCGCCAAGCGCCTGCGGCACCAGCAGAATATCGGCGAAGAGGATCGCGGCGTCGAAGCCGAACCGCCGGATCGGTTGCAGCGTCACCTCGGCCGCCAGCTCGGGATTGTAGCACAGCGACAGGAAATCGCCCGCTCGGGCGCGCGTCGCGCGATATTCCGGCAGATAGCGCCCGGCCTGACGCATCATCCAGATCGGCGGGACGGGCAGCGCCTCACCGGCCAGCGCGCGCAGCAGCAACTTGGTCATGGGACCTCCTTTGCGGCCCTTCAAGGCGAGGGTGCGGGCGTTGTCAAGCGCGCGTCCGACCGCTATGGCGGGCGCATGACACAGATGCCCGACCCCTCGCAGCCCCTGAAGATCGGCACCCGCGGCTCGGTCCTGGCGCTGGCGCAGGCGCATGAGACGCGCGCCCGCCTGATGGCCGTCCACGATCTGCCGGCCGAGGCGTTCGAGATCGTCGTGATCAGGACCACCGGCGACCGGATCACCGACCGCCCGCTGAAAGAAATCGGCGGCAAGGGCCTGTTCACGCGTGAGATCGAAGAGGCGCTGTCTGCGGGCCGGATCGACATCGCGGTCCATTCGATGAAGGACATGCCGACGCTTCAGCCCGAGGGAATGCTGATCGATTGCCTGCTGCCACGCGAGGATGTCCGCGACGCCTTCGTGTCCCCGCACGTTGCCTCGATCCAGGATCTGCCGCAGGGCGCGGTGGTCGGTTCTTCCAGCCTGCGCCGGCGGGCGCAGTTGGCGCATCGGCGACCCGATCTGCATCTGGTCGAGTTTCGCGGCAACGTCCAGACCCGGCTGCGGAAGCTGGAAGAGGGCGTGGCGGTTGCGACCTTTCTCGCCATGGCCGGCTTGCGACGGCTGGACATGCTGCATGTGGCGCGCGGGCCGATCGATCCGGCCGAAATGCTTCCCGCGGTGGCGCAGGGCGCCATCGGCGTCGAGCGCCGGGCCGGCGATGACGCGACCGCGACACTCCTGCGTGCCATCCATGATGTCGAAACCGGTCAGCGCATCGCTGCCGAACGCGCCTTCCTCGCGCGCCTGGACGGATCCTGCCAGACGCCGATCGCAGGTCTGGCCGAGCTGAGCGGATCGCGACTGACCCTGCGCGGAGAAATCCTGCGCCCGGACGGCGCCGAGGCGTTCAGCGGCAGCCGTAAAGGCGAAATTCCCGACGGCCCGGCGATGGGGGCCGACCTGGCCGAGGAATTGCTGTCGCGTGCCGGCCGGGGCTTTCTGGAACATCTGTGAGCGGCAGAGGCCATGCCGCAAGGCCGGGACAGCCAGCCTGAGGACACGAACCCACCCGGCAGTCAGCTTGTGACAGGCCAGACCGATGCGAGCGGTCGCAATGCGGCCCTTCGCGGGCGATCAGCCAAGGGTGCCGCGCCGCGATCCCTCAATAGCTGCGGATCAGGCCGACGAGGCGGCCCTGCACGCGGACACTTTCCTCGGGCAGGATGCGGGTTTCGTAGGCAGGGTTTGCCGCCTCCAGCGCGATCATCGCGCCGCGCCGGCGATAGCGTTTCAGCGTCGCCTCATGGCCTTCGACCAGGGCGACGATGATGTCACCGTTCTCTGCGCTGTCCTGTTCGCGAATCACCACGACGTCGCCGTCGTTGATCCCCGCCTCGATCATCGAATCGCCCTTGACCTCCAGTGCGTAATGATGGTCGCGACCCGTCAGCATCGTGCCGGGCACCGAGACATGGTGCGAAATTTCGGAAATCGCCTCGATCGGGACGCCCGCCGCGATCCGGCCCATCAGCGGCAATGCGACGGCCGCGCTGTCCACGATGTCCATCGCGCCGCGCGGACGGCCCGGACGATCATTCGAGATGACGCGGGGCGAGAATCCGGCCGCAGCTTTCGGGGTGTCCCCGTCCGTCCCCGCCAGCGCATCCGGCAGGCGCAGGATTTCCAGCGCGCGGGCACGATGGGGAAGACGCCGGATGAAGCCACGTTCCTCAAGCGCCGTCACCAGCCGGTGGATGCCGGATTTTGAGCGCAGATCCAGCGCATCCTTCATCTCGTCGAAAGAGGGCGGGACACCGTCGCGCGCCATGCGCTTCTGAATGAATTCCAGCAGCTGGATTTGTTTCCTGGTCAGCATCGGCCCGTCCTTGCCCCGAAGTGTTCCGCGAATGTTCTAGCCGATCGGCCGAATCGCGTCAACAATCTGCGCGCATCGTGATGAAAAATCGGTTAAGGCTCAGCGGCGAAGCGGCAGAAAGCAGACCACGTCGCCGGCCCTGCGGGCGGGGTCGCCGGCGGGCCTGACCAGCAGGGCGTCAGCCTGCGCCATCAGCGACAGGCGGGCGGAATCCTGGTCGCGGAACGGATTGATCAGCGGCAGGTCAGGCCCGTCTTCAAGGCCGGCCCGCAGGTAATGCTGGCGATCGCCCTCGGGGGCCAGATCGCGGGCAAGACGGGCGCGTCCGATGCGGTGTCCCGCATCCAGCCCCTGCATCCGAAGGATCAGAGGTTGCATGAACAAAATTCCGCAAACAATTGCAGAAACAGGATTTCCTGGTAGTCCAAGCATGGCGGACCGGCTGATTGTTCCGGCCATCAGCGGTTTTCCGGGCCGCATCGCGATCTTGTAGAAGGCGCGGTCCATGCCCAGGTCGGCCGCGACCTTGCCGACCAGATCATGATCTCCGACCGAGGCGCCGCCGATGGTGACGATCAGATCGGCATCCGCGGCCGAGGCCAGGCTGTCGCGCAGGCTGGCCTCGCTGTCTCGCGCGATGGGCAGGATCCGCGGCACGGCGCCTGCCTCGGCGGCCAGCGCGGCGATGGCGAGATCGTTGGAACTGACGATCTGGCCGGGCTGCGGCATCTGACCCGGCCGGACCAGTTCGTCGCCGCCCGCGAGAATCGCGACGCGGGGCTGGTCTGCGACGACCACCTGCGGAACATTCATCGCTGCCAGCAAGCCGATATCGGCCGCCGTCAGCTTTCGCCCGGATGGCAGCACATCACCTTCTGCGAAATCGCCGCCGCGCAGGCGGATATGGGTGGCATCGCTGCGTGTGGCAACGCTGAGGCTGTCGCCCTCGCGGACGGTGTTTTCCTGCATCACGACGCGATCATAGCCGGGCGGAACGGGTGCGCCGGTAAAGATGCGGATGGCGGTTCCGGGCACGGCCTCGCCCGACCATGGATGGCCCGCGGCAGAGGTGCCGACGACGCGCAGCGGCCCGTCCAGATCGCGCGAGCGCAGCGCATAGCCGTCCATTGCGGCGGCATCGAAAGGCGGTTGGGTCAGACGCGCGCGCGCCGGCTCCAGCAGCGCGCGGCCCGCGGCGCGTTCCAGCGGAACCAGATCCGGCCGCGGCGCCGGAGCCAGCGCGAGAACGCGCGACAGGGCCTCATCGACGGGGATCACGGGCGGGCCTCGTAGAGACCGGACTTGCCGCCTTCCTTGCGCAGCAGGCGGATGGCGTCGATCCGCATGTCCTTCTGCGCCGCCTTCAGCATGTCGTAGATCGTCAGGCAGGCGACGGTGACGGCGGTCAGGGCCTCCATCTCGACGCCGGTGCGGCCGGTTGTGCGGACGGTCGCCGTGACGCGGATGCCGGGAAGATCCGGATCCGGCGTCAGATCAAGTGCGACCCTGGCGATGGGCAGGGGATGGCACAACGGGATCAGGTCGGCTGTGCGCTTGGCCGCCATGATTCCGGCCAGACGCGCAACGCCCATCACATCGCCCTTCTTGGTCCCGTCCTGGGCCAGGGCCAGCGTTTCGGGCGCCATGATCACACAACCCTCGGCCACTGCCTCGCGCGCTGTGTCCGGCTTGCCCGAGACATCGACCATATGCGCCTGTCCGGCCTTGTCGAAATGGGTCAGGCTCATGGCGCGGCGGCCTTGGCGGTGTCGAGGATGGCCCGCGTCGCCGCAGCCACGTCGTCCTGCCGCATCAGGCTTTCACCGATCAGGAAACGCGATGCGCCGACAGCCATCATCCGTGCCAGATCGGACGAGGTGAAAAGGCCGCTTTCGCAAACCAGATCGCGGCCCGCGGGGATGCGCGGGGCCAGATCGCGGGTCACGTCCAGCGTCACCTCGAAGGTCCGCAGATTGCGGTTGTTGACCCCGATCAGCGGCGATGCCAGCCGCAGCGCGCGGTCCAGCTCCGCCGCGTCGTGGACCTCGATCAGCGCGTCCATGCCCCAATGGCGGGCAGCATCCTCAAGCTCGGCGGCCAGCGCGTCATCGACCGAAGCCATGATGATCAGGATGCAATCGGCGCCCCAGGCACGAGCCTCGGCGACCTGATAGGTGTCGTGGAGAAAATCCTTGCGCAAGACCGGCAGGTCGCAGGCCGCGTGCGCGTCTGCCAGATAATCGGGCGCGCCCTGGAAACTGGGCGCGTCGGTCAGGACCGACAGGCAGGCGGCGCCCCCCGCGGCATAGGCGCGGGCCAGCGAGGGCGGGTCGAAATCGGGGCGGATCAGGCCCTTGGACGGACTGGCCTTCTTGATTTCGGCAATCAGGGCGGGGCCGGTCGCGGCCCTCGCGGTCAGCGCGGCGGCGAAACCGCGCGGTGCCGGCGCGGCGCGGGCGGCGTCTTCGATTTCGGCAAGCGGACGGGCGGCCTTGGCGGCCGCGATCTCGTCCAGTTTGTAGGCCTTGATCGTGTCGAGAATATCCATGGATTGCTTCTAGCCTTGCCGGGGCGACGAGGGAAGAGCGTGCGGCTTCGCCCAGTCGATCGGGGTCCGGCCCTGCCTCTCCAGCCAGCGATTGATATGGCCGAAGGGGCGGCTGCCGAAAAAGCCGCGCCGCGCCGACAGCGGTGAAGGATGCGCGGTGGCGATGACCAGATCCTGCTTGCGCGGCAGGCCGGACGCAGCCCTCTGTGCATGGGCGCCCCAGAGCACGAAGGCGAGGGGGCCGTGTTTCTGCGCCTCGGCCATGGCGTCGCGGGCCAGGGCCTGCCAACCCCATCCGGCATGGGCGCCGGCCTGGCCGGGCAGCACCGACAGCGCGGTATTCAGCAACAGAACCCCCTGTTCGGCCCAGGCCGACAGATCGCCCGTGGCCGGGGCCGCGCCCAGATCGTCGCGAAGTTCGGCGAAGATGTTTTTCAGGCTGCGCGGCACGGCGATGCCGGGCGCGACCGAAAAGGCAAGCCCGTTGGCATGGCCCGGCGTCGGGTAGGGATCCTGCCCCAGGATGACCACCCGGACCTGATGCGGCGAAATCGCATCGAGGGCCGCAAAAAGCCGGTCGGGGCCGGGCAACCAGCCATCCGCCCTATCCAGCCGGTCGCGGATGCCGGGCCATGTCTGCTGAAAGAAGGGCAGATGCGCCCAGGGCGCCGGCGGAATCACGTTTCGGGCGGCGGGCCGGTGACGGCGGCAAGCTGTTTCAGCTTTGCTCGGGCCGCGCCGCTGTCGATGGATCGGGCCGCCATCGCGGCCCCTTCGCGAAGGTCGGCCACCTTGTCCGCCACCAGCAGTGCTGCCGCCGCGTTCAGCAGAACGGCGTCGCGATAGGCGCTTTCGGCGCCGTCCAGCAGGGCGATGAATGCCTTCGCGTTGTCGCGCGGCTCGCCGCCGATGATCGCCGCGAATGGGTGGCGTGGCAGGCCGGCATCTTCGGGCGTGATGGTGAATTCGGTGATGCCGCCATCCTTCAGGGCGGCGACATGGCTTTCGCCCGCGATGCTCAGTTCATCCGTGCCGTCGCCGCCATGGACCAGCCAGGCCGCATCCGAACCCAGATCGCGCAGCACTTCGGCCATGGGGCGGATCCATTGCGCTGAAAATGCGCCGGTCAACTGCCGGCGGACCGAGGCGGGATTGGTCAGCGGGCCAAGCAGGTTGAACACCGTTCGCGTGCCCAGTTCGGTGCGCGGCGGACCGACGTGGCGCATGGCCGGGTGATGCATGGGCGCCATCATGAAGCAGATGCCCGCAACATCCAGCGCCTGTTGCGCCACGGCGGGACCGCCCATCACGTTGATCCCCATCTGCGTCAGCGCGTCCGCCGCGCCCGATTTCGAGGACAGGTTCCGGTTGCCATGCTTGGCCACCGTCACGCCCGCGCCGGCCACCACGAAGGCCGCCGCGGTCGAGATGTTCAACGTGCCCTTGCCGTCGCCTCCGGTGCCGACGATATCCATCGCCCCGGCCGGCGCGTGGACCCGGTTCATCCGCTTGCGCATGGCGCGGGCGGCGGCGGCGATTTCGTCCACGGTCTCGCCGCGCACGCGCAGCGCCATCAGCAGACCGCCGATCTGTGCCGGCGTCGCGGCGCCGTCGAACAGCGCCGCAAAGGCCGTCTCGGCCTCGGTTCCGGTCAGCGGCCGGGTCGCGGCGATGCCGATCAGCGGACGGATGTCGGTGCTCATGCGGCGGCTTTCGTCCGGCAGCGGGTCAGAAAGTTGCGGATCATGTCATGGCCATGTTCCGAGGCGATCGATTCGGGGTGGAACTGGACACCCTCGATGGGCAGGTCGGCATGGATCAGGCCCATGATCGTACCGTCATCCGAGGTCGCGGTGACGCGCAGGCATTCGGGCAGGCTTTCGGGCTGGACGGTCAGCGAATGATAGCGTGTGGCCTTCAGCGGCGAGGGCAGGCCGGCGAAGACGCCGCTGCCGTCATGGTCGATGGCGTCCACCTTGCCATGCAGGATGCGATTGGCGCGCACGATCCTGCCGCCGAAAGCCTCGCCGATGGCCTGATGGCCAAGACAGACGCCCAGCAGGGGAATCCGGCGCCCGGCTGCCGCGCGGATCAGGTCGAGACAAATCCCCGCCTGCGCCGGATCGCAGGGACCGGGCGAGATCACGATGCCGTCAGGATCCATCGACAGCGCCTCGTCCACGCCGATACGGTCGTTGCGGTGGACGGCCACCTCGGCCCCGGCCTCGCCCAGATAATGCACGAGGTTCCAGGTGAAGCTGTCGTAATTGTCGATCAGAAGGATCATCGGGCGGCCTCGGGCTGGTGCGGTTCGGGGGCGGTTCCCCCTTGCGGGCGGGTTCGTTATAGATGGGCCAAAGCGCGCCGGGGGGTCAAGCCCGGCCGGGACGTGAAGGGGCGCATGGCACGCGGTTTCTGGACAGGTTTGCTGCATGGTGGCGTCGTCAGCGCCGCCGGTCTGGTCGCGCTGTCGTTGGCGCTGCCATTGCCGGGCACGGCCCCACCCGCGACGAACCCACCCGAAACCGCCGGCTCCGTGCCGCAGGACGGGGCCGCCAAACCCGCGCAGGCGACGGGCGACGGGCCCGCCTCGGCCGATGCCGTCTCTGCCGAACCTGTCTCTCGGGAAGCCGAGACCCGCGAATCCGGGGCCCGCGCATCCGAGGCGGACGGATCCGGGCAGGCCCGGACGCCGACGCCACCGGACGATGCCGGACCGACCGAACGGGCGTCAGCCACGCCCGCGCCGGATCGGCCGCAGGCCGAAGGCGCGCCCTCGGCTGGGGCGGTGGATCTGCCGGTGGGTTCGGAATTCGGGCGCGGCGGCGATCTTGCGCCGCAGATGCCCGCGCCGCTGGCCGTGCCGGGGTCGCGGATGCGGCAATCCGAGGCTCCGGCCGTTGCCGCACCCGCCGCCGAACCCGCACCCGTCGCCCTGACCGGCGACAACCGCCGGCCACAGACCGAACCGGCCCGGGGCCCCGCTCTTGCCAGCCCCGAGGATGACGCGGGCGACGCGCCGGACCTGACGCGGCCCGATGCGATTTCGGCGCCCGCCGCGCCAGCGGTGCCCAGGATGGCGGGGGCCGGCGCGCAGGACGAAGCACCGGCCCGCCCGACCGCCTCGCAGGGGGATGCCGCGCGAACTGCGCCCGCCCGGCCAGCCGATGAAACCGCGCCGGACGCAGCCGCTGTCACGCCTGCCGCGACAGCCGAGTCCGTGCCGCAGCCCGCCAACGTCGATCCTGCGGCGGCCGGATCCCGGTCCGATGCCGCCGATCCTGCCGTGTCAGGCGGATCGGATGCCGTGGCGCCGTCGATGCCGCAGCCGTCGCTGGATCTGTCGCTGCCGCCCGACCTTTCCGATCTGCGCAGCCTGGAGCGTGACTGACATGATGCCGCTGAACCCCGCCCTTGCGGGCACCTTTCCGCCGCCGGTGATGGAGGCGCGGCGCTGGTTGCAGGATGCGGACTTCCCGCCAGACCGTCCGCTGATCAATGTCAGCCAGGCCGCGCCGGTAGAGCCGCCGCCGCAAGGACTTTGCCGCGCCATCGCCGAGGCCGCGCTGAACCGCCCCGAGGCGCATCTCTATGGCCCGGTCCTGGGCAATGCCGATCTGCGCGCCGCCGTGGCGTCGGAATTCGCGCGCGCCTATGGCGGCCGGGTCGCGCCGGATGAGGTGGCGATCACCCAGGGCTGCAATCAGGCCTTCTGCGCCGCAATGGCCACGCTGGCCGGGCAGGGGGACGAGGTGATCCTGCCGGCGCCGTGGTATTTCAATCACAAGATGTGGCTGGACATGCAGGGCGTGATCACGCGCCCCTTGCCCTGCCGCCAGGACATGTTGCCCGATCCGGCCGAGGCCGCAGAACTGATCGGTCCCCGCACGAAAGCCATCGTGCTGGTCACGCCGAACAATCCTTCGGGTGCGGAATATCCCGCGGATCTGGTCGCGGCCTTCTTCGATCTGGCGCAGCGGCGCGGCCTGGCGCTGGTGCTTGACGAGACCTATCGCGATTTCGACAGCCGCACTGGCGCCCCTCATGACCTGCTGCGCCGCGCAGAGCGGGACCAGACGCTGATCCAGCTTTACAGTTTTTCCAAGGCCTACCGGCTGACCGGCCACCGCGTCGGCGCGATGATCGCCTCGACGGCGCGGCTGCGCGAGGTCGAGAAATTCCTCGATACGGTGGCCATCTCGACCTCGCAGCTTGGCCAGATCGGTGCCCTGTGGGGGATCGAGAACCTGCGCGACTGGCTGGCCGGCGAACGCGATGCGATCCTGGCGCGGCGCGCGGCGGCAGTGGCGGCAATGTCGGATCTGCCGGGCTGGCGGCTGAAAAGCGCCGGGGCCTATTTCGCCTGGGTGGAACATCCCTTCGCCGAGAGTTCCGCCGACCTGGCCCCCCGGCTGGTGCGCGGGGCCGGTGTGCTGGCGCTTCCCGGCACGATGTTCGTGCCCCGCGGCGATGCCGAGGGCGCGCGGCATTTCCGCCTGGCCTTCGCCAATGTCGATGCGGACGGAATCGCCCATCTTGCCGAAAGACTGGCGGGTTTCGGCGGCTGACAGGCTTGTGGCGGGGGCGCGCGCGTCCTAGAACCGGCAGCGACACGACATGACGGAAGGCCGGGCCATGAAGAACCTGCGCACACACGGTAAATCCACGATCGTCTGGTTGCTTCTGGGCCTCATGGTGCTGGGCCTGGGCGGCTTCGGGGTGACCAGCTTCTCGGGCGGTTCGTCCGAGATCGGCTCGGTCGGCGAGACCAAGGTCACGGCCGAGGAATATGCGCGCGCTTTGCGCGGGCAGATGATCGCGATCCAGCAGCAGACCGGCCAGCCGCTGACCATGGCACAGGCGCAATCCCTGGGTCTTCAGCAATCGGTTCAGGCGCAGCTTTTCACCGCCGCCGCGCTGGAGGAACAGGCCCGCCGCATGGGCGTTTCCGTCGGCGACGAGGCAGTTCGCCAGACGATCCTCGGCGCGGAGGCCTTCAAGGGTCCGAACGGCAAATTCGATCGCACCGCCTATTCCCAGGCGTTGCGGCGCGAGAGCATGGCCGAAAGCGACTTCGAGGACGAGGTCCGCAAGGACGAGGCCAGGCTGATGATTCAGCGCGCCGTGGCCGGCGGCGTGGTCGCGCCCCAGGCCATGGTGGATCGCGCCGCCGCCTGGATTCTGGAAGCACGCGATCTGTCCTGGGCCGAGTTGACCGCCGAGGATCTTCCCGCCGCCATCGAGGAACCCGACGAAAAGACGCTGAAGGCCTGGCACCAGGCCAATGCCGACCGCTTCACCGCGCCCGAGGCGCGCAAGATCACCTATGTCTGGTTGACCCCCGAGATGATGTCGGATCAGGTCAAGCTGGACGAAGCGGCCCTGCGCGCGGTCTATGACGAGCGCATCGACGAATTCCAGCAACCCGAGCGGCGACTGGTCAGCCGGCTGGTCTTTCCGTCCGAGGCCGAGGCAAAGGCCGCCAAGGATCAGATCGACGCGGGCACCCAGCCATTCGAAGCCTTCGTGATACAGCGCGGCCTGACAATGGATAGTATCGATCTGGGCGAGATGACCAGACAGCAGCTCGGCGCGGCCGGCGACGCGGTTTTCGCGCTTGACGGACCGGGCGTGGTCGGTCCGGTCCAGACCGATCTGGGACCGGCCCTCTTTTCGATGAACGCGATCCTCGACCCGATCAACATTTCCTTCGATGAGGCCAAGCCCGATCTGCGCCAGGAGGCCGCCATCGACCGCGCGCAACGCATGATCGACGATAATTCGGCCGATTACGAGGACATGCTGGCCGGTGGCGCGACGCTGGAAGAGGTCGCCCAGCAGACGCCGATGGAACTGGGCCAGATCGACTGGGTGGCGGGCGAGACGCCGGGCCCGGGCGGCATCGACGGCTATCAGGCATTCCGCGACCGCGCCGAGGCGGTCAGCGAAAGCGACTTTCCCGAAATCGAACGGCTGGATGATGGCGGCATTTTCGCGCTGCGTCTGGACGAGGTGGTGCCCGCGACGCTGAAGCCCTTCGAGGCGGTGCGCGACGCGGTCGCCGAGGATTGGCGCCTTGCCGAAACCAGGCGTCAGCTTCTGGCCCTTGCCGAGGAGGAAAAGCTCAGGGCCAGCGCGGCGGCCGAACCCGGTGCGGAACCGCAGCCGCTGCAGGGCGCGGGCGGAGTGGTGCAGAATTCGGGCCCGGCGCCGAATGCTGCCGGGGACAATGCCGCGGCTGATCCGGCGACGCAGGATCCGGCACCGCTGGAATGGACCTCGCAGACCGGTCTGACGCGCGACGGCTGGATCGACAACCTGCCCCGGCAGGTGGTTGCACAGGCCTTTGCCCTGAAGGAACCCGGCGAGATCGAGGTCGTCGATGCCGATGAGCGTGTTTTTCTGGTCCGTCTGGACGCGGTGCAGAAGGCCGATCTGGACAGCGAGGACGCGCGTGGCGTGAAGAATGCCATCGCATCGCGGATGGGGCAGTCCCTGCAGGACGACATCTTCGACTATTATTCCCGCGCGGCCCAACGGCAGGGCGGTCTTCAGATCAACCAGCAGGCGATCAATGCCATCAACGCACAGGTCCAGTGATGGAGCTTTCGCCTGAATTTCCCGCCTTCGAGGCGGGCTGGAAATCCGGGCATAATCAATTGGTGACGATCCGGCTGGCCGCCGATCTGGACACGCCGGTCAGCCTGATGCTGAAACTGGCCGAGGCCGCGCCGATGTCCTTCATGCTCGAATCGGTGACGGGGGGCGAGGTCCGCGGACGGTATTCCATCGTCGGCATGAAGCCCGACCTGATCTGGGATTGCCGCGACGGCCAGGCGCGGATCAACCGCCAGGCGCGCTTTTCCGACGAATATCAGCGCGACGACCGGCCCGCGCTGGACAGTCTGCGGGCGCTGATCTCGGAAAGCCGGATCGCCGAGATGCCCGAGGATGTGCCCCCGGTCGCGGCGGGCCTTTTCGGCTATCTCGGATACGACATGATCCGGCTGGTCGAGGATCTGCCGAACGTCAATCCCGACCCTCTGGATCTGCCCGACGCGATGCTGATGCGGCCCTCGGTCGTCGCGGTCCTGGACGGCGTGAAGGGCGAGGTGACGCTGTGCGCGCCTGCCTGGCACGATGGCAGCGACAATGCCCGCGCCGCCTATGCCCGCGCCGCCGAACGGGTGATGGATGCCCTGCGCTCGCTGGACCGGCAACCGTCCGAGCCGCGCGCCCTGGGCCACGACACCAAGATCGGCGAGCCGGTGTCGAACTTTGCCAAAGCGGATTATCTGGCGGCGGTCGAGAAGGCCAGGGAATACATCCGCGCGGGCGACATCTTTCAGGTCGTGCCCTCGCAACGCTGGCGGATGGCGTTCCCTCTGCCGCCCTTCGCGCTGTACCGGTCGCTGCGCCGCACCAATCCCTCGCCCTTCATGTTCTTCCTGAACATGGGCGGATTTCAGATCGTGGGCGCCAGTCCCGAAATCCTCGTGCGTCTGCGCGACGGCGAGGTGACGATACGACCCATCGCCGGAACCCGACCGCGCGGGGCGAACGAGGCCGAGGACCGCGCGCTGGAGGCCGAACTTCTGGGCGATCAGAAAGAGCTGGCCGAACATCTGATGCTGCTGGATCTGGGCCGCAACGATGTCGGTCGTGTCGCCAGAACCGGCACTGTCCGTCCCACCGAGCAATTCACCATCGAGCGCTACAGCCACGTCATGCATATCGTGTCGAATGTCGTGGGAGAATTGCGCGAAGGCGAGGATGGCTTGTCAGCGTTGCTGGCGGGTCTGCCGGCGGGCACGGTTTCGGGGGCGCCCAAGGTCCGCGCGATGCAGATCATCGACGAACTGGAGCCCGAAAAGCGCGGCGTCTATGCCGGTGCGGTCGGCTATTTCGCCGGCAATGGCGAGATGGACATGTGCATCGCCTTGCGGACCGGGGTGGTCAAGGACGGCTCGCTTTACATTCAGGCGGGCGGCGGGGTGGTCTATGACAGCGATCCCGAGGCCGAATTCCAGGAAACCGTGAACAAGAGCCGCGCCCTGCAACGCGCCGCCGAAAGTGCATCGCGGTTCGTGCGCGGCGGAAACGGCTAGCGGGTCGCTTGCGGCGCAACCGCGTGCTGCATGACCGGGCCGGCCCCGGTTGGCGCATGGCTGACCGATCGCTTGCGGCGCAACCGCGATCGCAAAAAAAAACGGCCCCGAAGGGCCGCTTCAATCATTACCTAACCGCAGGCCCTAGTTGCTGGCCGGCTTCTCTTCGGTCGTCATGCCGCCATCTGCCGGCGCCATGCCATCGGCCGGGGCCGCTGCACCATCTGCCGGCGCAGCACCATCAGCCGGAGCCGCTGCCGGATCAGCCGGAGCCGCTGCCGGGTCGGCCGGAGCCGCTGCCGGATCGGCCGG
>DBFD01000067.1:0-35084 GCA_002294185.1 Paracoccus sp. UBA889 | reverse complement strand
GCCGGATCGGCCGGGGCCATCGCCGGATCGGCCGGGGCCGTTGCCGGGTCGGTGGCCAGCGTGCCACCAGCCGCCGGCGCGTTGGCACCCGGAGCCGCCTCACGCTCGCGGAACACGTATTCCGGCGCCGCATCGGCCTCTTCCTTGGTCAACTCGCTGGTGATCTCCTGCGCGTCATAGTTGACCTTCAACTGATCCCAGGGCACGGCGATCTGTTTTTCACCGATGCCCAGGAAGCCGCCCACACCGATGATCGCCGCGATCATCGTTCCCTGTTCGGCGTCCACGATCAGATCGTTGATGTCACCGATTGCGGTGCCGTCGGGCGCCGTGACCGAGGTATTGGTGATCCAGTCCAGCCGCAGTTCGTTCGGCGCCTGTTCCTGCGCGACCTTGCCGCTGGCGGCAACATCCGCGGCTGCGGCTGCAGCCTGATTGTCGGCCGCGGCGGGGTCCGCGGCCGGATCGGTCGTCATCGGTGCGGCCGCGCCATCAGCGGGCGCTTGGGTATTGGTATCCTGCGCAAGAACCGGCGCAACGCCGAGGGGCAGGATAAAGGCTGTGGTCAAAAGAAGCTTACGCATGTCTTCCTCCATTGGTTTTACCAGCACGACCGATCAATCCGTGCGACCGGCAGGCGCTTCGAAGGACTAATGTCGGTCGACGTGACCCGGTTCCTGCGTTTTGTAAGAGATGGGCAGGATTCTGCCCGTCCCGGCAGGAAAAGCCATGCGGCCGGCCCCTTCAGGGGAAGGATCTCGCGTCGCACTTCAACCAGATACGCTGGTGTCAAGAGGCCGGCATCGCCATCCCGCGCCCCTGCCATGACGGGTTTTCAGTCCTCGCCCCGGTAGGGCTGGACATATTGCAGCGCCATGTCCCACGGAAAGAAGATCCAGGTGTCCTGGCTGACCTCGGTGATCCAGCTTTGCACCATCGGCTTGCCCTTGGGCTTGGCATAGACGGTGGCGAAATGTGCCTTGGGATACATCTCGCGGATCAGTTCCAGGGTGCGGCCGGAATCGACAAGGTCATCGACGACCAGGATCCCGTCGCCATCGGCCATCAACCCGTCATCGGGGCGTTTCAGAACCTCCAGCTGGCCCTGGCCCGCCTCGGCGCCGATTCCGCGGTAGGATCGAATCGAGATCGTGTCGATGGTCCGGATATCCAGTTCGCGCGCAACGATCATCGCCGGGACCAGTCCGCCGCGTGTGACTGCCACCACGGCGCGCCATTCGGTGCCGTCCAGCCGCCAGGCCAGGGCCCGCGCATCGCGGTGCAACTGATCCCAGCTGACGTGAAAACCCTTTTCGTGCGGCAAGCGGTCCATCATCGCGTCGTCTCCTTCAATGGCGCAGGATCAGGGACAGGCCCAGAAGACCGATGGCCAGACCCGCGCCGCGATCGATCCAGAATTTCGCGGCATAATAGCGCCGCCGCAGCCAAGGCAAAGCCATCATGCTGGCCAGGGCGGAATAGAAGCCAAGTTCCACCGACACCGCTGTCAGATAGACCGCGCCCTTGTCCAGCGCCGACAGCGGCGGGGGAAAGATCGACAGGATCACGGCGGAATAGAACAGCGCCGGCTTGGGATTGGACAGGTTGAGCGCGATACCGGCGGCGAACCCGGTTCCGCGCCGCCCGCCGGCCGGGCCGGGCAAGGGATCGGCCGCATGGCGCCACATCCTCCAGGCGATCCAGATCAGATAGGCACCGCCGGCGATCTTCAGCGCGGTATAGGTCCAGGGCATCAGCCCGAACAGCATCGTCAGACCCAGAAGCGAGAACAGGCACCACAGCGAAGCGCCGAAGGCCAGCCCCCAGCCATAGGGCATCGCGCGGCCCCGACCCAGGGCGAAGGCGCTTTGGCTGACCGCGATCACGCCGGGGCCGGGCGACAGGATCGCCACCGCCAGCGTGGCCGTGAACAGCACAAGCTGATCTGCCGAAACGCTGTTCATCAGCCTTCTTCGTTGCCCAAATACCCCTGACCCGCCGGATCAGTCCTTTTTGACGGTGGCGATATCGGGCGCGTCAACCGCCTTCATGCCGACGACATGATAACCCGCATCGACATGGTGAACCTCGCCGGTGACCCCCTGGCCCAGTCGCGACAGCAGGTAGAGGGCGGAATTCCCGACATCCTCCTGCGTGACATTGCGCCGCAGGGGTGAGTTCAGTTCGTTCCACTTCATGATATAGCGGAAATCGCCGATACCGCTGGCCGCCAGTGTCTTGATCGGCCCGGCGCTGATCGCGTTGACGCGGATTCGGTCCTTGCCCAGATCCTCGGCCAGATAGCGGACCGAGGCTTCCAGCGCCGCCTTGGCGACGCCCATCACGTTGTAATGCGGCATGACCCGTTCGGCGCCGTAATAGGTCAGCGTCAGGATGGAACCGCCATCGGGCATCATCGCGGCCGCGCGCCGCGCGACGGCGGTGAAGGAATAGACCGAGATGTCCATCGTCTTCAGGAAATTGTCCCGCGTCGTGTCGGCATAGCGGCCACGCAGCTGATCCTTGTCGGAAAACCCGATGGCGTGGACCAGAAAATCAAGGCGGTCCCAGCCATCGGCCAACCGGTCGAACAGCGCGTCCACCGACGCCTCGTCGCCCACGTCGCAGGGCAGCACGGTCGTCGAGCCAAGCTGCCCCGCCAGCGGATCGACGCGCTTTTTCAGCGCCTCGCCCTGATAGGAAAAGGCCAGGTCCGCCCCTTCCGCGGCCAGGGCCTTGGCGATGCCCCAGGCGATCGACTTGTCGTTGGCCAGTCCCATGATCAGGCCCCGCTTTCCGGCCATCAGACCGCCCTGATGCTCGCTCGACATGTGGGACCTCTCGCCTTTTCAACTCGTTGTGATAGTGCTTAGGCCAAAGGCTTGGCAGCATCAAGCGTCAGGAAACACGAGGGATCACAAGATGACGGATCGCAGCGGCATCTTTGCGGGCGAGGACCCGTTCGACATCGCGCGGACATGGCTGGACGAGGCGAAGGCGGTCGAGCCCAATGATCCCGACGCCATCGCCCTGGCGACGGTGGATGATGAGGGAATGCCCGATGTGCGCATGGTCCTGCTGAAGCAGATCGAGGGCGCCGGGACCAGGGGCGCGTTCGTCTTCTACACCAATTACGACAGCGCCAAGGGCCGCCAGATTGCGCAGAACGGCAAGGCCGCCTTCGTCATGCACTGGAAATCACTGCGTCGCCAGATTCGCGTTCGCGGCGCCGTCACCCGCGAGGACGGTCCGCAGGCCGACGCCTATTTCGAAAGCCGCGCCCTGCAAAGCCGGCTGGGGGCCTGGGCCTCGCATCAGTCGCAGCCGCTTGACAGCCGTGCCAGCCTGGTTTCGGCCGCGGCGAAGCAGGCGCTGCTGCGCGGCCCCTCGCCGGCGCGCCCGCCCTTCTGGGGCGGCTTCCGCATTCATCCCCGACAGATCGAGTTCTGGGCCGACGGCGCATTCCGTCTGCACGACCGCTTCTGCTGGCGGCTGCAGGCAGATAATCGCTGGTTTGTCACGCGCTTGTCGCCTTGAGGCTTGACGCATGAGGTCTTCGGTATAAGGCTGGGAATGCCTCGCGTTGATTTGACCCGCTTGAAATCGGAGCGCCTTCATGTGACCTGTGCGCGCACCATATCTGGAGAACCGACAAGGTTGCCGGTTTGACGTTCTGAAACAAGCGCATTGCGCGGAATGAAATGACGATGAGTGATGAAAACGGTGCTGTTTTGCAAAAGGGCCTGGTCAAGTGGTTTGATCCGGGCAAGGGATACGGCTTCATCCTGAACGAACAGGGGGGCGCCGACATTCTGCTGCACGCCAACGTGCTGCGGAACTTCGGGCGGTCTTCCGTCGCCGATCAATCGCTGGTCACCTTCTATGTCCAGCCGACGGCACGTGGCCTGCAGGCCTCCGAGATCGTCTCGATCGAACCGCCGGAATCCGACGGAACGGCGCCGATCGCCGATCTGGACAACGGCATCATCGAACATCTCGACCAGTTGCCGCTGCATCCGGCGCGGGTGAAATGGTTCGACAAGTCCAAGGGTTTCGGTTTCGCCAATATCTTCGGCCATCCCGAAGATGTCTTCCTGCATGTCGAGGTGCTGCGCCATTCGGGTTTTGCCGACCTCGCCATCGGCGAAGCGATCGCACTGCGCGTCGTGGAAGGGCCGCGGGGCCTGATGGCCGCGCAGATCGCAAGCTGGGATCAGGGCATGACGACACAAGGGGGTGGCAGTGCCGAGATCCCGGGCCCTTTTGTCGATGACTCAGACGAGGCGCTGCTCGCCCATGTCGCGGAATAGACCGGTCGCGACCGCGCTTCTCCTGCTGACGATGATGAGCGCCGTGACCGCGCAGCCTGCGGTGGCTGCGCTGGAACCTGCGGCCTGCGCGCAGGACGTGGCTCTGTTCATGACCCCGGACGGAGCGCGCGCGGTCCGTGTCGAGATCGCCGACGATCCGCAGGAACGCGCCCGGGGCCTGATGTTCCGGGAATCGCTGCCAGCGGATACGGGGATGCTGTTTCTTTACGAAACGCCACGCGAATCCAGCTTCTGGATGAAGAACACCTATCTGCCGCTGGACATCGTCTTCATGGATGCGCGCGGCGTGATCCGCTACATTCACCGCAATGCCCGGCCGCTGGACGAGACCCCGATACCCGGCGCCCTGGCGGGCGATCCCGATCCGCTGCGGCTGGCGATTCTGGAAGTCGCGGCAGGAGAGGCCGACCGTCTGGGACTGGCTACGGGTCAGCCGATGGCCTATCCGGCGCTGGACCAGGGTCAGGCGGCCTGGCCCTGTCGTTAGGCCTTTCCCCGGCCGGCGCGATCCGCTAGAAGCCGCCTCGTCGGGGCGTAGCGCAGCCTGGTAGCGCGACGGTTTTGGGTACCGTAGGTCGGAGGTTCGAATCCTCTCGCCCCGACCACCATTCGCATTCCGACGCAGAGGGCATCAGTCCCCTTCGCCCCACGATAGGACCTGCCGGTATTGCTGCGCAATGGCTCGGGTCTTGCCCGCTGCCAGAGGTCAAATACCTTGGGCGTGCCGCATCACGACCATCCGGAATGATGGCATGCCCGAACAGAAGGCGCGGCGCGCGCTGTGAAGCGGCTGCGCGCCAGACGAAGGGCCGCAGCAAGTCCGACCCTAGATTGATGAACGGCCCGCGCGGGCAGCCATGCCCCAGATTGCCGCCAGCCCTGCGGAAAGGATCGCGTTCCAGCTGGCCATGGACAGGCCCACAAAGCGCCACACGACCTCGTCGCAGCGCACGACCGGGGCGGTTTTCAGCTTTGCCGTCAGATCTTTCAACGACATCTTCGCGAAGTCGGTCACCCCGCCCGAGCATTGCGACGGCCCCGGCCACCAGCCGATTTCGACCCCGGTGTGATAGATGGCAAGGCCCATAGCAACGGCTACCGCTGCCATCCCCAGCACGGACAGCGGTCGCACCCATCCGGTCAGCCAGATCAGCGCGCCGATCACCACCGCCACGACATGCGGCCAGCGTTGCAGGATGCACAATTCGCAGGGCGCATAGCCGGCGGCCTGAAATCCTAGCGCGGCGATCAGCAGGGCCGCCGAACCCGCGGCGGCCAGAAGGGCAAGTCTTGTTCCGGTCACAGATACCTCAACGCGGCAAAACCGCCGATCAGCGCAGCCATGAACAGGGTGAAAACCAGCCCAAGCCGACGCTCTATGAAGTCGCGGATCGGCGGGCCAAAGCGCCACAACAGCCCCGCGACGATGAAGAACCGGCCCGCGCGACCGATGATCGAGGTCAGGATGAACAACGGCAACGAAAAGCCGACGGCGCCCGAAAAGATCGTGATGACCTTGAACGGAAAGGGCGTCAGCGCCGCGAACAGCACCGCCCAGCCGCCATAATCCGCAAAGCGCGCGGCAAGCTGGGCATAGGCATCCTGCTTGCCATAGGCGGCCAGAACCGCCTGACCCAGGCTGTCCATCAGCGCCGCGCCGATCCAGTAGCCCAGCATCGCGCCCAGCACCGACCCGGCGGTCGCGATCAGCGCGACGGCCATCGCCTTCGAGCGACGCGCCAGAACCATCGGGATCATCAGCACATCCGGCGGAATCGGAAAGACCGAGCTTTCGATGAAACTGACGCCGAAAAGGGCGGTCATCGCATGGCGATGGGCCGAAAGCCCCATGGTCCAGTCGTATAGCCTGCGCAGCATTGCATTCCCCTTCGGATCGAAACGTTGCATCCTCTGCCGGGCGCGCGGCGTCAAGTCACTTCCGCGCCGCTCGCGTGCCCCGCGACCGTCCGCACGGCGCGAAAGCCGGGAACCGGGCGGGGTAAGCGGCGTTCGGCACAAGGGACCGCAGATCCTCGGAGGAAACCGTCGGATGAAATGGCAAGGCAGGCGCGGCAGCAGCAATATCGAGGATCGGCGCAGCATGGGCGCGACCGGGGCCGGCGGCATCGGCGTCGTGGGAACGCTGGTCGTGCTGGCCGTGGGATATTTCTTCGGCGTCGATATCACCCCTGTGATCCGCCAGATAGACCAGAGCCAGAACCAAACCCAGCAGGGGCGCCAAGGCAGCGTGCCGCTGACGCAAGAGGATCAACGCTGGGGCGATTTCGTTTCGGTCGTGCTGGCCGATACCGAAGAGGTCTGGGCCGGCATTCTTCCCGAACAGGCCGGCATGGATTACCGCAACCCGACCCTCGTGCTTTACGGGGGCGTGGTGCAATCGGCCTGCGGCGGCGCCTCGGCGGCAATGGGGCCGTTTTATTGCCCGAACGACCAGAAGGTTTATCTGGACACCGATTTCTTCAATCTGATGGCGCAGAAGATGGGCGCGGGCGGCGATTTCGCCTATGCCTATGTGATCGCCCACGAGGTCGGCCACCACGTGCAGAATCTTGTGGGCACGCTGTCGCGGGTCAACGCCAGCCGCCAGCGCATCAGCGAACGGGATTCAAACGCGCTGTCGGTCCTGACCGAGCTTCAGGCCGATTGCTATGCCGGGATCTGGGCGCGGCAGGCGCGGGATCGATTCGGATCGCTGGAACAGGGCGATCTGGAAGAAGCGGCCAATGCCGCCCGCGCGGTTGGCGACGACGTGATCCAGTCCGGCGCCGGACGGACGCCGGTGCCCGACAGCTTTACCCATGGCAGCGCCAGGCAACGCCAGACATGGCTGATGCGTGGTTTCGAATCAGGCGACATGGCGCAATGCCAGACATTCAGCGAGGCCGGACCCTGAGGCCCGCCACGCAGCCGGAAAGGAGGATGACATGTTGATAACGATCGGATTGCTGGGACTGGCCGGGCTTGCGGCCGCCCACGCTGCGCAGCCGCGCCCGCGCCGTGTGCGGGCGGATGCGCCCCGCCATTGATCTCACTACCGGGGCAGTCGCAGGCCGCGACCGTTCTGCATCTGCGCCCAGTCGGGCCACAGGTCCAGCCATTCCAACGCCAGGATGATCAGTCCGGCCGCCACGATCGCGAGAACCAGCTTGACCATCCGGGCGCTTGGCGGGTGCCGCGCCCATCGCGATGCGCGAAGAAACCAGATCAGGTTGTTCATTCCCGGCCTCGCCTGCTAGATGCGCAGAGCCGACCAGACAACGCGCCCAAAGACAAGAGCCCCGCCTTGCCGCAACACCAGGACAACCGCGACCTTCCCTACAGCGCCCGCCAGATGTTCGACCTCGTCGCCGATGTCGAACGCTATCCGGAATTTTTGCCCTGGAACAGCGCCGCCCGCGTACGGTCGCGCCAGACCCGACCGGACGGCGCCGAGGAGATCGCGGCCGATCTTGTCATCAGTTTCAAGGTCTTTCGCGAACGTTTCGGCAGCCGCGTCGTGTTGTGGCCCGCCGATCCCCGGACCGGCGCCCTGAAGATCGACACCGAATATCTGGACGGCCCGTTCAGATACATGCGCAGCGGCTGGACTTTCCACGACCGTCCTGAAGGCGGCTGCCGGGTGGAATTCTTTGTCGATTTCGAATTTCGCAACGCCATACTGCAACGCCTGATCGGCGTCGTCTTCCACGAGGCGATGGCGCGCATCGTCCGCGCCTTCGAGGATCGCGCCCGCAACCTGTACGGAGCCCCGTCATGACCGATATGCCACCCCCGCCCGCAGCCGAAGCCGCGACCGGCCCCGGCGATCCGTTGCTGCCCGCGAAACTGATCTATGGGCTTTACGCCATCGGCTATGCGGTAGCGATCACGACACTGGTCGGGGTGGTTTATGCCTATATCGCCAGGGGCCGGCACCCGGTTCTGGACACGCATCTGACCTTCCAGATCCGGACGTTCTGGATCAGCCTGCTGATCGCGGTCCTGGCCGTCGTCACGATGGTCGTGGGCCTCGGCTTCCTGATCTGGGCCTTTCTTGCGGTCTGGGGCGTGATTCGCGTCCTGTCGGGCTTTCTGCTGGCCAATGATGGCAAGCCGGTCACCGGCACGAAATACTGGGGCATGATGGCGTTCTGAGAACGCGCGACCCGGCATCCCCGGCTGGCCGGTCCGGCATCCGGGGCAAAGCGCCCCGGCCGGTCAGCTCAGCGCCGCTTTCAGCGCCTCGGCGCGGTCGGTCCGTTCCCAGGAAAACGCCGTCGCCCCGGCCAGCGCATGGGGATCGCGGCCGAAATGGCCATAGGTCGCGGTCGGCCGATAGATTGGATGCAGCAGGTCCAGGTCGCGGATGATGGCGAAGGGGCGCAGGTCGAAGACCTCGCGCAGGGCGGCCACGATCCGCTCGTGCGGCACCGTCTCGGTTCCGAAGGTGTTCAGGCTGATCGAAGTGGGCCGCGCTTCGCCGATCGCATAGCTGACCTGAATTTCGCACCGGCTGGCCAAGCCGGCTGCGACGATGTTCTTGGCCACCCAGCGTCCCGCATAGGCGGCCGAGCGATCCACCTTGCTGGGATCCTTGCCCGAGAACGCGCCGCCGCCATGCCGGGCCATGCCGCCATAGCTGTCCACGATGATCTTGCGCCCGGTCAGCCCGCAATCGCCGACCGGCCCGCCGATGACGAATTTACCGGTCGGATTGATGAAATACTTGGTTTCGGGCGACAGCCATTCGGCGGGCAGGACCGGCTTGATGATTTCCTCGATCACTGCCTCGCGCAGATCGGCCAGGGTGATTTCGGGATTGTGCTGGGTGGACAGGACCACCGCGTCGATGGCCTCGGGCCGGCCGTCCGCACCATAGCGCAGCGTCAGCTGCGACTTGGCGTCCGGGCGCAACCAGTCCAGCGTGCCGTCGCGCCGGACCTTCGACTGACGTTCCACCAGCCGATGGGCATAGGTGATCGGCGCAGGCATCAGCACGTCGGTCTCGTCGCTGGCATAGCCGAACATCAGTCCCTGATCGCCCGCGCCCTGTTCCTCGAGGCTCTGGCGATCGACGCCCTGATTGATCTCGGGCGATTGCTTGCCGATGATGTTGATGACCGAACAGGTGGCGCCGTCAAAGCCGACATCGCTGCTGGTATAGCCGATATCGTTGATGACGCCGCGCACGATGGATTCCAGATCGACCCAGGCGCTGGTCGTGATCTCGCCCGAGATGATGGCGACCCCGGTCTTGACCATGGTTTCGCAGGCAACGCGGGCGCGCGGGTCCTCGGCCAGGATGGCGTCCAGGATCGCGTCGCTGATCTGGTCGGCGATCTTGTCGGGATGACCCTCGGACACGGATTCCGAGGTGAACAGCGAATATTCGGTCATGAGGTCAGTACCGGTAATGATCTGATTTGAAGGGCCCCTCGGGCGTCACGCCGATGTAATCGGCCTGTTCCTTCGACAGGGTGGACAATTTGACGCCGATCTTGTCCAGATGCAGCCGCGCGACCTTTTCGTCCAGCGCCTTGGGCAGGATATACACGCCCGGCTGGTAATCCGCGCCCCTGGTCCACAGCTCGATCTGGGCCAGAACCTGATTGGTGAAGCTGGCCGACATGACGAAGCTGGGATGGCCGGTGGCGTTGCCCAGATTCAGCAGACGGCCCTGGCTCAGCAGGATGATGCGGTTGCCCGAAGGCATCTCGATCATGTCCACCTGATCCTTGACGTTGGTCCATTTGTGGTTCCGCAGAGCCGCGACCTGAATCTCGTTGTCGAAATGGCCGATATTGCCGACGATGGCCATGTCCTTCATCGCGCGCATGTGTTCCAGCCGGATCACGTCGCGGTTGCCCGTCGTGGTGATGAAGATGTCGGCGCTGTCGGCCACGTCTTCCAGCCTCACCACCTCGAACCCGTCCATGGCGGCCTGAAGCGCGCAGATCGGATCGACTTCGGTGACCTTGACCCGCGCACCGGCTCCGCGCAGGCTGGCCGCGCTGCCCTTGCCGACATCGCCATATCCGCAGACCACGGCGACCTTTCCGGCCATCATGACATCGGTCGCACGGCGGATGCCATCGACCAGGGATTCCTTGCACCCGTACTTGTTGTCGAATTTCGACTTGGTCACACTGTCGTTCACGTTGATCGCGGCGAAGGGCAGCAGCCCCTTGCGATGCAGGTCGTAGAGACGGTGAACGCCGGTGGTGGTTTCCTCGCTGACGCCCCGGATCGCGTCGCGCTGACGGGCGAACCATCCCGGCGTTTCGGCCATGCGCTTGCGGATCTGGGAAAACAGCGCCTCTTCCTCTTCGCTGGCGGGGGTGTCGATCAGTTCCGTCTCGCCCGCCTCGACCCGCGCGCCCAGCAGGACATACATCGTCGCATCCCCGCCATCGTCGAGGATCATGTTGGCCGTGCCGCCGTCCTTTTCATTGCCCCCGAAGCGGAAGATCCGGTCGGTATAGGACCAGTATTCGGCCAGCGTCTCGCCCTTGATGGCAAAGACAGGCACGCCGGTGGCGGCGATGGCGGCGGCGGCGTGATCCTGGGTCGAGAAGATGTTGCACGATGCCCAGCGGACCTCGGCCCCAAGCGCCACCAGCGTCTCGATCAGCACGGCGGTCTGCACGGTCATGTGCAGGCTGCCGGCGATCCGCGCCCCGGCCAATGGCCTGGCCTCGCCATATTCGGCGCGCAGCGCCATCAGCCCGGGCATCTCGGTTTCTGCGATGTCCAGTTCCTTGCGGCCGAAATCGGCCAGCGCGATATCCTTGATGATATGATCGGTCACGGGGTTCTTGCTTTCACAGATCGCGGGTTGCCGAGGGCATAGCGCAAGCAGCCTGCAGGGGAAAGAGGCCGCGCCCTTCTGTGGAGGACCGATCCCCTGGGCCTTCACGCGGGCCGGCCTGCGGCAAAAAAGGCTGCGACGGAACCCCAGATCCGCCGCAGCCCGGAAAGCGGCAGTGCGCTGCTCGCTTCCCGTCGGGTTCAAGCCTTTATTATGCCCGAAAAGCGAGAAGAAACATCCAAGCGCAATCGGATTGCCGTGACCCGGCGGACGTCACCGTGATCACGCGGGAATGTTCTGATTCCCGGAGCCGCGGGCGGGTACGCTGCCGCGCGCGGCACGATGAACAAAGTCACGCAGCGCCAGTTTGGCGATCCGGGCCGCCGAGAAACAGGGCACGTCCGGCAGCGTGTCGTGCAGCCGCCCCTCGACGATCATCCTGCCAAGCCCTATGACGAAGGCGTGCGAGGACAGGGCCATCAGCGGAATGTTCTCGTCCGGTTTCAGGCGGCCGGCATCGCGCGCACGTTCGAGGGTCCTGATCATCAGATCCACCATCGAATCGATATAGCGGCTGAGCTGCGGCGTCGCCTTGGCATTGAGAACACGTTCATCCTGCAGCAGGCGGAATTGCGAAGGGTTGGCGCTGGCCCAGTCGATATAGGTCTCGCCAAGCGCGATGAACTGGGCGACGGAATCGTCCGGGTCGACCTGAACGACCGCCTTCACCGACGAATCGATCAGCCATACCAGCGCCTGTTCGGCGGCGGCCACCAGCACGGAACGGTCGTCGGGAAAGATGCGATGCAGGTCCTTCGCCGGCACGCCGACCAGTTCGGCGATCTCGGCCATGGTCGGACGTCGCGACTGGCTTTCCTCCAGCAGATCGAGGGCCGCCCTGATCGAGCGACCGTGAAGACTGGTCCCGTCGGCGATGATCTGATGCTTGCTCATGTCCGCCTCGGCGCGTTCGCGTGATTCAGGGCGCAGGTCGCGGCCCGCACGGAAGACCGCAGCGCAATCGCCCCGAACCGAAAGCCGTGTTGCAGGGAAAACACACAATTCCGGTATGGGCAGGCTAACACGGAAAGGCGGTTCCGCAAACCTTCTAAATAGACAGTTTTACCTAGGGGAAAGCCTGATTCCATGGCGAAATTTCACCG
Organism: Paracoccus sp. UBA889; assembly: GCA_002294185.1. Taxonomy (GTDB): domain Bacteria; phylum Pseudomonadota; class Alphaproteobacteria; order Rhodobacterales; family Rhodobacteraceae; genus Paracoccus. The sequence continues at coordinate 22,782 of DBFD01000067.1, read as the reverse complement.
CGATGGTCAGGCCTCCGCACGGGCCTGGCGTTTGCGTTCATGCGGATCCAGATGGCGTTTGCGCAGCCGGATCGTCTTGGGCGTGACCTCGACCAGTTCGTCATCATTGACATAGGCAATGGCCGCTTCCAGCGACAGGCGCACGGGCGGTGTCAGGCGCACGGCCTCGTCGGTGCCCGAGGCGCGGACATTGGTCAGCTTCTTGCCCTTCAACGGGTTCACTTCCAGGTCGTTGTCGCGGCTGTGTTCGCCGATGATCATGCCCTGATAAATCTGTTCCTGCGCGCCGATGAACATCTTGCCGCGATCCTCCAGGTTCCACAGCGCATAGGCCACGGACACGCCGTTCTCCATGCTGATCAGCACGCCTTGACGGCGCCCCTGTATGGCGCCCCTGTAGGGTGTCCAGCCGTGAAAGATGCGGTTCAGCACGCCATTGCCGCGGGTGTCGGTCATGAATTCGCCGTGATAGCCGATCAGCCCGCGCGAGGGAACATGGGCCACGATGCGGGTCTTGCCGAGGCCCGCGGGACGCATGTCGACCATATCGCCCTTGCGGTCCCCGGTCAGCTTCTCGATCACGACGCCGGTGTAGTCGTCCTCGACATCGATGATGACTTCCTCGACCGGTTCCAGGCGTTGGCCGTCTTCCTCGCGGAAGATCACGCGGGGGCGGCTGATCGACAATTCGAACCCTTCGCGACGCATGTTCTCGATCAGGACGCCCATCTGCAATTCGCCACGCCCCGAGACCACGAAAGCCTCGCCGCCGGGCGTGTCCTCGACCTTGATCGCGACATTCGATTCGGCCTCTTTCATCAGCCGCTCGCGGATGACGCGAGATTGCACCTTGCTGCCGTCGCGGCCGGCCAGCGGGCTGTCGTTGATACCGAAGGTAACGCTGATCGTGGGCGGGTCGATCGGCTGCGAGGGCAGGGCGGTCTCGACCTCGGGGGCGCAGATGGTGTCGGCCACCGTGGCCTTGGCCATTCCGGCCAGCGTCACGATGTCGCCGGCCCGTGCCTCGTCCACGGATTGCTGGGTCAGGCCGCGGAAGGCCAGCACCTTGCTGATGCGGAATTGTTCGATCCGCGCGCCGTCGCGCGCCAGTGCCTTCACCGTATCGCCAGCCCTGGCGTGACCGGCCTCGACCCGGCCGGTCAGCAATCGTCCCAAAAAGTTGTCGGCCCCGAGCGTCGTGGCCAGCATCTGGAAGGGCTCGTCGGTGCGGCTTATTTGCTTCGGCGGCTCGACATGACGCAGGATCAGGTCGAACAGGGCGGTCATGTCCTTGCGCGGACCGTCCAGCGTCTCGTCGCACCAGCCGCCGATGCCCGAGGCGTAGAGATGCGGAAAATCCAGTTGTTCATCCGAGGCGCCGAGATTGGCGAACAGGTCGAAGACATCGTTCAGCGCGTCATCGGGTTCGGCGGCGGGCTTGTCCACCTTGTTCAGCACGACGATCGGGCGCAGTCCAAGCGCCAGCGCCTTGGATGTCACGAACTTGGTCTGTGGCATCGGGCCCTCGGCGGCATCGACCAGCAGGCAGACGCCGTCGACCATGGACAGGATCCGTTCGACCTCGCCGCCGAAATCGGCATGGCCCGGCGTGTCCACGATATTGATGCGGGTGCCCTTCCATTCGACGCTGGTCGCCTTGGCCAGGATCGTGATCCCGCGTTCGCGTTCGATATCGTTGCTGTCCATCGCCCGCTCGGCGACGGTCTGGTTCTCGCGGAAGGCGCCCGATTGCCTCAGGAGCTGATCGACCAGCGTTGTCTTGCCGTGGTCGACATGGGCGATGATGGCGATGTTGCGAATGTCCATGCGTGGGGCCTTCCGGTTTGCGCCGCTGCCCTATCGCGGCAGGCCCGGAAAGGCCAGCGGAAATCGCCCTGTCTGGAAGGGGGGCGACTGCCCCGCAGCCGGCCCTCCGGGCGGCTGCCATGCGCAGCCGCCCGACGCCTCAGCGCAGGCCGAGGAAGGACAGGATGAACAGGACGACCACGACAAGGCCGACGATATAGATGATAGAATTCATGAAGCTTCTCCCTTCGTTTTCCGCTTGCGCGGACGCACCGTCGCGGCCGTCCGTCGCATGTCGTGCTGCCGAAAGAACGGCAACGCTTGTATCAAGTTCCCATGGCGCCACGAAAAATCGCGGTCATGGCGTTCGGGCGGGCAGCCAGCCCAGGCCCGCGGCGGTCTGCCGGACGGGGTCGTATTCGGCGCTGACCCAGCCCCGGTATCCCGATCGGTCGAGCATTTCGAAGAACGCGGGATAGTCGATCCCGCCGGTATCGGGCTCGTGGCGTCCGGGACAACCCGCGATCTGCACATGGCGCACCAGCGATGCGACGGGGGCCCAGGCCGCCAGCGCGTCGCCGGTGATCTTCTGGGCGTGATAGGCATCGAATTGCAGGCCCAGATTCGTCGCGCCCAGCCGTTCGATGATCGCGGCGGCCTTGTCGTAGTCCGACAGGTAATAGCCCGGCATGTCCTCGTGGTTGATCGGCTCGATCGTCAGGCTGGCATGAGGCGCGCGCGCGGCCGCCCATGCCAGATTGTCAAGGAAGGCTGCGTCGGCGCGGGCGCCCTCGGCCTTGCCGGCCATGATGTGGATGTGGCGCGCGCGCAGCGATTCGGCGACGCGCAGGGCGCGCACGAAATCGTGGCGGAAACGGTCTTCCATGCCAGGCTGGGCGGCGAAGCCGCGCGGACCGCCCGCCCAGTTCGGTGGCGGGCAGTTGATCAGCACGATCTCCAGCCCCGCCCTGATCGCCGCGCGCGACAGATCGCTGACGGCGATATCATAGGGAAACAGGATCTCGGCACCCTCGAATCCCGCCGCAGCGGCGGCGGCAAAGCGCTGCTGAAGCGGAAGTTCCGTGAACAGCATGGTCAGGTTGGCGGCGAAGCGCGGCATGGGGTCCTAGGGCTCCAGCGGGAAGAATTGCCCGGCCGAGCGGACGCCCGCGCGTCCGTCCCCGTCCCCGGTGACATCGGCTGCCGCTGCCAGACGGTAGAAGGTCTTGCGGTCGATCAGCGCCTCCAGACCGGCGCGGACATGAACATAGGGTCGCGGCTCGGCCGTCGTGCCGCGGATCACGATCGGGTGCTCGGCATCGGCCGTCACCAGATCGCCGACATTGGTGGTGAAGATGATCCGGTCCGGCGCGATCTCGGCATCGACGGCGATGAATGGCGCGTCCTCGACACGGATTCCGACCTTTTCGACCGGAGTCACCAGGAAAAAGCTGTCGCCCTCGCGTTTCAGCACGGTCGAGAACAGCCTCACCATGGCCGGTCGCCCGATCGGGGTGCCTTCATAGAACCACACGCCATCGGCGCGGATTTCCATGTCCAGATCGCCGCAGAACGGCGGATTCCACAGATGAACCGGCGGCAGTCCGCCTTTCTTCGCGGCCTTGCCGGCGGCTTCGGCGATGCCCGCCGCACTCACGCTTTTGTCACCCCGATCCGGCATTCGTTATGGTCGCCTCCGCCCGATTTCCCTATGCTCGGGTGTAAAGCAGCGGAAGGGCATTGTCATGGCTTCGGATGAAATTCTGGTGCAGGAGGTTCAGACCCTGGGTGCGCGGCTTGCCGATGCGCGCGCCAGCATCGAAGGCCGCTTCGTCGGTCAGCACCATGTGGTGGAGCAGGTTCTCGCGGCGATCCTGTCGGGCGGTCATGCGCTGCTGGTCGGCCAGCCGGGACTGGGCAAGACGATGCTGGTCGATACGCTGTCCACGGTGCTGGGGCTGGACAGCCAGCGCATCCAGTTCACCCCCGACCTGATGCCGGCCGATATCCTCGGCTCCGAGGTGCTGGACGTGCTGACCGATGGCAGCCGTGCCTTCCGCTTTATCGAAGGACCGGTCTTCACCCAGCTTCTGATGGCCGATGAAATCAACCGCGCCAGCCCGCGCACCCAATCCGCGCTGCTGCAGGCGATGCAGGAACGCGAGGTGACGGTCAGCGGCCGGCATCGTCCGCTGGGGCGCCCCTTCCATGTCCTCGCCACCCAGAACCCGATCGAACAAGAGGGAACCTATCCACTGCCCGAGGCGCAACTGGACCGCTTCCTGCTGCAGATCGACGTCGATTATCCCGACCGCGACACCGAACGCGGCATCCTGCTGGCGACGACCGGCATTGCCGAGGGCGCGGCCCATGCGGCATTCGACGCGCAGGGGCTGATCGCCGCGCAACGCCTGATCCGGCAGATGCCGGTGGGCGAGGCCGTGGTGGAAGCGATCCTCGATCTGGTGCGCGCCTTCCGACCCGGTGCCGACGAGGCCGCGCCCTTCGTGGCCGACACCCTGGTCTGGGGCCCCGGTCCCAGGGCCGCGCAGGCGCTGATGCTGGTCACGCGGGCGCGCGCAGTTCTGAACGGCCGGTTCGCGCCCACGCTGGAGGATGTCGAGGCGATGGCCCCGCCGGTTCTGCGGCATCGGATGGCGCTGTCCTTCGCTGCCCGCGCGCGTGGCGAGACCACCGACGCGGTGATCGCCCGCCTGCTGGATCAGCGTTTCGGCAGCCGTCAGGCGGCATGAGGCGGTCTTGACGCGCAGTCCCGCCGAACTTCGATCCCGCGCCGAGCAAGCCGGCGCCCATCTGCCCGGCCTGATCCTGTCGGCCGAGCGGCTGGCCGCGATGGTCGCGCCGGGCGCGCATGGCCTGCGCCGGGCCGGTCCGGGCGAGGATTTCTGGCAATACCGCCCGGCCAGCAGCGGCGATACTGCACGCAGCATCGACTGGCGGCGCTCGGCCCGTTCGGATTCGCAATTCGTGCGCGACCGCGAGGCGCAGACGGCGCAGGCGGTCGGGCTGTGGGTCTCGGCGGGGCAGGGGATGGGCTATTCCGGCGCGGTCGATCGGCCGACCAAGGGATACCGCGCCCAGGTAATGGCGCTTGCGCTGGCGATGATCCTGCTGCGCGGGGGCGAGAAGGTCGGGATGCTGGGCCAGCCGGCGCGCGCCGGCCGCGTTCAGGCCGAACGACTGGCCGAGGCGATGGCCATCACGCAGACCGCCCGCGACGACGCCGACGCGCCTGCGCCCGAAAGCCTGCGCCCCGCGCAGCGGCTGGTGATCCTGTCGGATTTCCTGACCGATCCGGACTGGGTCCGTGCGCTGCTGGCACGCGCATCCGGGATCGGCGTGCGCGGCGTTCTGATGCAGGTTCTGGACCCGGACGAGGAGAACTTTCCCTATTCCGGTGCAGTGGTCTTCCGGTCCCTGTCGGGCGCGACGCGCCATGACAGCCGCGACGCGGGTGGGCTGCGCGAGGCCTATCTGGCGCGGCTGGCCCAGCGGCGCGACTGGTTGCGCGAACAGGCCCGGGGCGCGGGCTGGCATTTCGGCCATCACGCGACCGGCCACGCCCCGGCCCACGCGCTGAGCTGGCTCTATCAGGTTCTGGGGGGCTGATGCTGATCCTCGGGCCCTTGGGATTCGCGGCGCCATGGGTGCTGGGCGCGCTGGTCGCGCTGCCGGTCCTGTGGCTGATCCTGCGCGCGATGCCACCGGCGCCGCGTCTGGTGGCCTTTCCCGGCGTGGCGCTGCTGCGCGGGCTGATCGACCGCTCGCCCGTGGCGCAGCGGACGCCGTGGTGGCTGCTGCTGATCCGGCTTGCGGCGGTCGCGGCGCTGATCCTGGCCTTCGCCGGGCCGGTCTGGAAGCCGGTGCTGCGCAGCGATGCGGATGGCCCGCTGCTGGTGGTGATGGATGCAGGCTGGGCCGCCGCGCCGGGCTGGGCCGGCCGGCAGGCCCGCGCCGAACGGGCCCTGACCGAAGCCGCCGGCCAGGGCCGCCCCGCCGCGCTGCTGCTGGCGGATGGCCGGACCGGTTCCGGTGCCCTGGTCTTCGCCCCCGCCGACCGGCTCCTGGCCGGTCTGCGCGCGTCGGGGCCTGTTTCCTGGGACACGGCGCTGCCCGACGATCCTGACGTGGCGCTGGCGGATGTGCCGGACGGGCTGCTTTCGACGCTGTGGATCAGCGACGGGCTGGACCATCCGAACCGCGCCGCCTGGCTGGCCGCCCTGGCCGATCGCGGGCCGGTGACGGTGGTGCCGCCGACGCGCGCGCTGACCGCGCTTGGCCTTGGCGGCGGCGATCGGCCCGCCCTGACGCTTTACGCCACGGGCGATGCCGCGCCCCAGATCCTGGCCATCGGGCCCGATCCGCAGGGGATCGAGCGCGAGCTGGCCCGACTGACCCCCGGCGATGTCACGCGCTCCGAGGGCGTTCTGACCCGCCCCGTCGCCATCGATCTGCCGCCGGAATTGCGCAACCGCGTGACCCGGTTCCAGATCGAAGGCGAAAGCCATGCCGGCGCGGTCGTCCTGGCCGATGACCGGGTTCGGCGCCGCAAGGTCGGGCTGGTGGGCGACGCCGCCGATCAGGCCGAGGGGCAGCGGCTTCTGTCGCCGCTGTATTACCTGCGCCGGGCGCTGGCGCCGACGACCGATCTGGTCGAGGGGGGGCTGGGCGATGTGCTGGACGCCGCCCCCGATGTGATCATCGTCGCCGATCAGGTCGAGATGGCCGAATCCGGAGAACTGGCGCAATGGGTCGATGCGGGCGGCTTGCTGATCCGCTTTGCCGGGCCGCGCATGGCCGCCTATGATGGTCTGGTGGACGAACCGCTGCTGCCGGTCACCCTGCGGCAGGGCGGCCGCGATATCGGCGGCGCGCTGAGTTGGGGCGACCCGCGCGGGTTGGCCCCCTTCGCCACCGATGGCATCTTCGCCGGCCTGACCGCGCCCGGTGACGTGACGGTGCGGGCGCAGTTGATGGCGCAGCCCGCGCCGGACCTGTCCGACCGCACCATCGCCGCCCTGTCGGACGAGACGCCGCTGGTCACGCGCGCGCGTGTCGGGCAGGGCCAGATCGTCCTGTTCCATGTCACCGCAAACGCCGAATGGTCCAGCCTGCCGCTGTCGGGGCTGTTCGTCGAGATGCTGAACCGGCTGGTCGCCACTGCCCGCGTCAGCCCGGCCGAGGAACAGGCCGAGGATCGCGAACAAGCCTTCTGGACGCCGCAGATCGTGCTTGACGGCTTCGGCCGCGCCGCGCCCGCCGAGGATCTGTCGCCCATCGCCGCCGGCGACATGGCCGGGGGACCGGCGCCCGGCCGCCCGGCCGGCATCTACGCGGCCGGCGATCGCAGCAGGGCGCTGAACGCGGGTGGCGACTTCACCCTTGCCACATGGCCCGGTGCCACGGTCGAGGCCGCGGCCGAACTGCCGGGACGGGATCTGAAGGGCTGGCTGCTGGCGGCCGCCGCGCTGCTGCTGGCTCTGGACGCGATCGGTTCGGCCTTCGTTGCGCGCGGCACGCGCGCGCGCGCCATGCCGGCGGCGGCGATCCTTCTGGCAGTGCTTCTGGCGCTGCCCGGCGGGCAGGCGCGGGCACAACAGGACCAGCCTGACCCCGATCTGGTTCGCGCCGCCAACGAGGTGGCGCTGGCCTATGTCGTGACCGGCGATCAGGAACTGGACCAGACCTCTTACGAGGGGCTGACCGGTCTGTCGCTGGCCCTGCGTCAGCGCACCTCGGTCGAGCCGGGCGAGCCCGTGGCGATCGACCTCGACACGGACGACCTGTCGGTGCTGACCTTCCTCTACTGGCCGATCAGCGCGGGGCAGACCCCGCCCTCGCCGCAGGCCTATCTGCGACTGAACCATTACCTGCGCTCGGGCGGGATGATCCTGTTCGATACCCGCGACGGCGACGTGGCGGGCCTCGGCGGGCCCGATCTGGGCCAGACCCTGCGCAATCTGGCCGCGCCGCTGGAGATCCCGCCCCTGGCGCCGATCCCCGAAGATCACGTCCTGACCCGCAGTTTCTATATCCTCGAGGATTTTCCCGGCCGCTGGCAGGGCAACCCGGTCTGGGTCGAAGCGCCGCCCGCCGGGGCCGAGGCCGCCGAGGGCGTGCCGTTCCGGCAACTGAACGATGGCGTCAGCCCGGTGGTCATCGGCGGCAATTCCTGGGCCGAGGCCTGGGCGGTCGACGGGAACGGCTATCCGGTCTTTCCCGTCGGGCGCGGCTGGGAGGGGGAACGCCGGCGCGAGATGGCCTATCGTTTCGGCATCAACCTGATCATGTATGTGCTGACCGGGAACTACAAATCCGATCAGGTCCATGTTCCCGCGCTTCTGGACCGGCTGCGCGGGGTTGATCCCGGAAGGCTGCTGCCATGACCGAATTGCGCTTCGATCCGCTGATGCCCTGGTGGGTGATCGGCGCGCTGGCGGGGCTGGCGCTGCTGATCGCGGGCTTCGCGCTGTGGCGCGGCCTGCGCGGCTGGGCCTGGCGCGGATTGGCCGGTCTGGCCGCCGCGCTGGCGCTGGCGGGGCCGGCGCTGGAGATCGGCAGCCGTGCGGGCCTGTCGGATATCGTGGTGCTGCTGGACGACCGTTCGGCCAGCCAGAGCCTGCCGGAACGCGGCGATCAGACCGATGCCGCGGTAACCGAGCTGACGCGCCGGATCGAGGCGCTGCCCAATACCGAGTTGCGCCGCGTCACCGTCGGCGACAGCGAGGACGGCACCCTGCTTGCGACCGAGATGGCCCGCGCCGTCGCGGCCGAGCCGGCAAGCCGCCTGGCCGGTGTCATCGCCGTGACCGACGGCCGGATCCACGATGCGCCGATGCTGCCGCAATCCGTGCCCGCCCCGGTCCATGTCCTGCGGACCGGGCGGCCGCAGGACTGGGATCGCAGGCTGGTGATCGAAGAGGCGCCGGCCTTCGGTCTCATCGACCAGCAGGTCACGATCCGCCTGAGGATCGAGGATCAGGGCGCGGTCCCCGATAGCGTCGCCGGAGGTTCTGCCAATCTGCGCATCAGCGTCGATGGCGAGGATGAACAGACCTTCGCCGTGCCCGTGGGACAATCGCTGGAACTGCCGCTGACCCTGACCCATGCCGGCCAGAACGTGGTCCAGATCGGCTTTGACGCGCCCGACCCCGGCGGCGCGGGGCCGGAACTGACCGACCGCAACAACAGCGCCGCGATCAGCATCAACGGCGTGCGCGACCGGCTGCGGGTGTTGCTGGTCTCGGGCGAGCCCCATGCCGGGGAACGGACCTGGCGCAATCTGCTGAAATCGGACGCGGCGGTCGATCTGATCCATTTCACCATCCTGCGCCCTCCCGACAAGTCGGACGGCGTGCCGGTCGACGAACTGTCCCTGATCGCCTTTCCGACGCGCGAATTGTTCCTGCAGCGGATCGACGATTTCGACCTGATCATCTTCGACCGCTACCGGGTGCGGGGCATCCTGCCGCCCTCCTATTTCGACAATATCGCCCGCTATGTCGAAAATGGCGGCGCGGTGCTGGTTGCGGCGGGGCCGGAAATGGCCAGCGTCGAAAGCCTGAACCTGTCGCCGATGGGCCGGATCCTGCCCGCCCGCCCCACCGGCCGGATCATCAATCAGGCGTTCCGCCCGCAACTGACCGAGGCCGGGCGCCGCCACCCGGTCACATCGGGTCTGCCCGATGCGCCCGACGAGAACGGCGCGGGCGGCTGGGGCCGCTGGCTGCGCATGGCCGAGGTGACGCCCGACCCCGACGCTCAGGTCGCGATGACCGGTCCGGATGGCGCACCGCTTCTGATCCTGAACCGGGTCGGCAAGGGGCGGGTGGCGCTGCTGAGTTCGGATCAGGTCTGGCTCTGGAGCCGCGGTTTCGAGGGCGGCGGGCCGCAGCTGGAATTGCTGCGCCGCATCGCGCATTGGTCGATGAAGGAACCGGAGCTGGAGGAAGAGGCGCTGCTGGCCGAAGTTTCGGGCGGTCTGGACGTGCGCTTCACCCGCCGCACGATGCAGGACAAGGCCGGCCCGCTGATCGTGACCCGGCCGGATGGCCAGACCGAAGAGGTTCCGTTGACCCAGGCCGGGCCGGGCCGCTTCAGCGCCGACTGGACCGCGCCCGAGCCGGGGCTCTACCGTCTGCAGGACGGTGATCTGCGCCGGGTGCTGGCACTTGGCCCCGCCGCGCCGCGCGAATTCGAACAGACCGTTGCCAGCACCGACCAGCTGGCGCCGCTGGTCGAGGCCTCGGGCGGCGGCGTCGTCGCGCTGTCCGACGGCGTGCCCGATCTCAGAACGGTCGCGCCGGGCCGGACGGCCCATGGCCGGGGCGTGGCCCGTGACTGGATTGCCATCACCCCGCGCGATGCGGCGACGGTCACCGGCCTCGAACGGCGGCCCTTGCTGCCCGGCTGGGCGTGGCTGGCGCTGATCGCGGGGCTCATCTTGCCGGGCTGGCTGGCCGAGGGCCGCAGGACCGGCAAGGCGGCGCCTGTAACGGGCAATCCGGCCGCCGGCCAGGGCTGACGCGCTTGCCAAGGCCGGGCGGCGTTGCTAACCGGTCACAAATCCTCCGGAGGAAGACCAGCATGGCCGCCGCCCCGCGCAACCCAGCCCCCCATACCGAGGCCGATCTTTCGCTGATCAAGCGGATCATCCCGCACCGCTATCCGTTCCTGTTCATCGACAAGGTGCGCGACATCGTGGCCTTCGAAAGCGCAATCGGCGTCAAGAACGTGACCTGCAACGAGCCGCATTTCCAGGGCCATTTTCCCAGCCAGCCGATCATGCCCGGCGTCACCATCGTCGAGGCGATGGCGCAGACCTCGGCCGTGGTGGTTGGCATCAGCCTCGACGTCATCGACAAGCCGCTGCTGACCTATTTCATGGGGATCGACAATTGCAAGTTCCGCCGCATGGTGGTGCCGGGCGACGTGCTGGAACTGCATTGCACCGTCACCCGCGCCGGCGGCCGGATCTGGAAATTCCACGGCGAGGCCAGGGTCGATGGCCAGCTGGCGGCCGAGGCCGATTTCACCGCCATGATGGACCTGAAGGCCGATGGCTGAGACAGCGATCCACCCCACGGCCGTGATCGAGCCCGGGGCAGAGATCGGCACCGGGGTCAGGATCGGCCCCTTCTGCGTCGTGGGCTCCCAGGTGCGGCTGGCCGACCGGGTGGAACTGCGGTCCCATGTCGTCGTGACCGGTGACACCGCGATCGGCGACGAAACGGTGATCTTTCCCTTCGCCTCGATCGGCGAGGTGCCGCAGGATCTGAAATACCGCGGCGAGAAGGTGCGCCTGAAGATCGGCGCCCGCAATCGCATCCGCGAATATGTTACTATGAATCCCGGCACCGAGGGCGGCGGCGGCGTCACCCGCATCGGCGATGACGGGCTGTTCATGGCCGGCGCGCATGTCGCCCATGATTGCCGGATCGGAGACCGGGTGATCCTGGTGAACAACGCCTCGGTCGCGGGCCATTGCGTGCTGGAGGATGACGTGATCGTCGGCGGCCTGTCGGGCGTGCATCAATTCGTCCGCATTGGCCGCGGCGCGATGATCGGGGCGGTCACGATGGTCACGGCGGACGTGATTCCCTTCGGTCTGGTCCAGGGACCGCGCGGCCATCTGGACGGGCTGAACCTCATCGGGCTGAAACGCCGCGGCGTCAGCCGCGCCGAGATCGCCGCGCTGCGCAGCCTGCTGGCCGATCTGGGACGCGGTGCTTTTCGCGACAGTGCGCGGACGCGCGCGGAAGGCACGGTTTCGGCGATGGAGCGCGAGGTGCTGGATTTCATCCTCGGACCCTCGGACCGTTCGTTTCTGGCGCCGCGCCCGGCATGAGCCGCACCGCCGTCATCGCCGGTCAGGGTGGGCTTGCCCCGGCCGTCATCGCCGCGCTGGACGATCCGCTGGTCTATGCGCTGGACGGTTTCGCGCCGCCCGTGCCCGCGACCCCGTTTCGGCTGGAACGGCTGGTTCCCTTTCTCGACCGCCTGATTGAACACGGTGTGGACCGGGTGATCTTCGCGGGTGCCGTCCGCCGCCCCCGGCTGGATCCCGAGGCTTTCGATCCGCGCACGGCGCAATTGGTCCCGCGCATCCTGACCGCGCTGCAATCGGGCGACGACGCGGCCCTGCGCATGGTGCTGGATATCTTCGAGGAACACGGCCTGACCATCTGCGGCGTCGACCAGATCGCCCCGGATCTGGTGCCGGAGGCGGGGATCCTGACCGGCGCCCCGACCGATTCCGACCGCCGCGACGCCGCCCGCGCGGCCCGGATCCTGTCGCATATGGGCGACCTGGATCTGGGGCAGGGCGCGGTGGTGGCGCAAGGATTGTGCATGGCGCTGGAAACCCAGCCGGGCACGGCAGCCATGCTTGACTTCGCCGCCTGCCACACCGGACTGCGCCCCGACCCGACCGGCGCCAAAGGCGTCTTCTACAAGGCTCCGAAACCCGGGCAGGATCGGCGCGTCGATCTGCCGACGATCGGCCCCGACAGCGTCGATCAGGCTGCGGCAGCGGATCTTGCCGGCATCGCGTGGCAGGCGGGCGGCGTCATCCTGCTGGATCGCCAGCAGACGGTGCAGCGCGCCAGGGCTGCGGGGCTGTTTCTGTGGGCACGGCCGCAAGAGGGTATTTGATCAACGAAGAAGGGCTGGTTTCTTCTTCGTTGCCCCAATACCCATGGGCAAGGCAGCAACCGTAGGAGCCGCATGACGTTCTTCCTGATCGCGGGCGAGACCTCGGGCGACCAACTGGGCGCGGCCCTGATGGCCGGGATGCGCCAGTTGCGGCCCGATGTGGCCTTTACCGGCATCGGCGGGCCGCAGATGATGGCGCAAGGCATGGACAGCCTGTTTCCGATGGACGAGCTGTCATTGATGGGAATCTGGGAGGTGCTGCCGAAATTTCGTCATCTGAAGCGCCGCATCGCCCAGGCTGCCGAGGCCGTGATCGCGGCGGCCCCCGAGGCGCTGATCACCATCGACAGCCCGGATTTCTGTCTGCGGGTCGCGCGTGCGGTTCGCGCCGCGCGGCCCGATCTGCGCACGATCCACTATGTCGCGCCCTCGGTCTGGGCCTGGCGCCCAGGCCGGGCGCTGAAGATGGCCGAGGTGATCGACCATGTTCTGGCGATCCTGCCCTTCGAGCCGCCGCTGATGCGGGCTGCCGGAATGCGCTGCGATTTCGTCGGCCACCCCATCGCCACCGCCGAAGTGGCGGGTCCGGACCAGGCGGCGCTGTTCCGCGAGACCCATGCCATCGCGCCCGAGGCGCCCGTTGTCCTGTGCCTGCCGGGGTCGCGCCGATCCGAAGTGTCGCGGCTGGCGCGGCGTTTTGACGAGGCGCTGCTGCGCCTGCGCGACCGGCTGCCCGAAATCCGCATCGTCCTGCCGACCGTGCCGGGCGTCGCGGATATGGTGCATGAAATGACACGGCGCTGGCCCACGGCGCCGATCGTGCTGGAGGATCCCGTGGAAAAGCGCGCGGCCTTCGCGGCCGCCGATCTGGCCTTGGCGGCCTCGGGGACGGTCAGCCTGGAACTGGCGGCGAACCGGATTCCGATGGTCATCGGCTACGACATGGCCCCGCTGAGCCGCCTGGTCGTGGGGATGCTTCTGCGCACCGATACGGTCACGCTGGTCAATCTGGTCAGCGACACCCGCGCCGTGCCCGAATTCCTGGGCAAGGCCTGCCAACCCGGCGCCATCGCCCAGGCGCTTCAGGATGCGCTGGAAGACAGCACCGCGCGCAAGGCCCAACTGGACGCGATGGATCTGGCCATGGACCGGCTGGGCAAGGGCGGCGAGGCGCCGGGACTGCGCGCGGCACGCTCGGTCCTTGGTTCGGTTACAGAACCGCGGTGACGATGATCTCGACCTTGTAATCGGGTGTCGCCAGTTTCGATTCGCCGGTCGCGCGGGCCGGGGCGTGGCCAGGCGCGACCCAGCCGTCCCAGACCTCGTTCATGGCGGCGAAATCGGCCATGTCGGCCAGCCAGATCTGGGCCGAGACGATCCGGCTTTTGTCCGTGCCGGCCTTCTTCAGCAGCGAGTCGACCTGGGCCAGGATCGCGCGGGTCTGTTCGGCGGCGGGCTTGCCCGGCTGGGCCACCTGGCCTGCCAGCCAGACCATTCCATTCGCCACGACCGCCTGGCTCATCCGCTGGCCGGCTTCGATACGCCTGATGTCGCTCATGTCTTCATGCTCCTTTTGCGAGACGCCAGAAAAAGATCGCGGTCATCCCGAAACCGACCACGGCGATCAATGCGCGCAGCGGCCCGCGCGGGATGCGCCGCGCTATCGGGGCCCCGGCATAGCCGCCGATGATGGTTCCCGCCGACATGATCGCGGCCGGAATCCACACGATCTTGCCACCAACCGCGAAGATGGCGAAGGCGATGATCGCCAGCGCCGCGCTGAGCCAGCTTTTCAGACCGTTCATCTGGTGCAGATCGCGCATTCCCCACATCGAGAAGACCGCAAGCATGATGATCCCCAGGCCGCCGTTGAAATAGCCGCCATAGATCGACATGGGAAGAAGCGTGCCCAGCCCGAAGGGCATCACCACCGATTGCCAGCGGGAAGCATGGCGGCGGATCGGTTCGGACCAGTAGAACACGATGGTCGCGATCAGCAGCAGGAAGGGGACCAGCAGCGCGAAGGCCTTGTTCGAACTGACCAGCAGCAGGACACTGCCGGCGCCGCCGCCGATCATCGTCCACAGGGTCAGCTTGATCAGCGGCACGCCGTCGATCGCGCGGATGTCGCGGCGAAAGCCCAGCGTCGCCGCGACATAGCCGGGCAGGGCCGCGACCGTGCTGGTGGCATTGGCGACGACGGGCGGGACGCCCGTGAAGACCAGCGCGGGAAAGGTGATGAAGGTGCCGCCGCCGGCAACCGCATTCAGGACGCCACCCAGCACCCCGGCGAGAAAGGTCAGGGTGACTTCGAGCATCCGGCGGCCTTGTCAATCACAATGCTGTGTGGAGCGGGTGAAGGGAATCGAACCCTCGTCGTAAGCTTGGGAAGCTTCTGCTCTGCCATTGAGCTACACCCGCGTGGCGTTTCGATTAGCCGTTGGTCGCGGCGCCGTCAAGGCTGTCAGACCAGCCCGACGGCCGCGAGGGCCGCGGCGATGTCGGGCGGCAGCGGATCCTCGGATGCGCGGTCGGCAGGCAGATCGGCAGGGGCCTCGTCGCCCTTCAGATAGCGCCAGCCCTGGAACGGGCGGCGCGGCACGGCGGCGACGCGCACCAGATCGCGGTCCAGCACCAGCGCGCAGCGGCGGATGCCGTCCTGGCCCAGCCTTTCGTCCAGCCGCAAAAGCCGCTGGCGGGCCAGCATGACGCCCTTGAACACCCAGTAAATCGAGCCTCCGTCCAGCAGTTCCGCCTCGCGTCTGGGCCACATGCGGGTGACGTGAATGGCCGGCGCCTCGTGGAAACGCTGCTTCTGCCAGTGCAGCAGATCCTCGGGGCCGTCGGCGCCGACGCAGAGTTTCATCAGGTTGAGCGGGGCTGGCATCTCCGCAAGATAGGTGGGCCGAAGACGCGCCGCAAGCGGACCGGTCCTGTCCGTTGGCCAAAGCGGGCGACGTCAGGCACTGCCGATCGCGGGTGACGAATCTTGCCGGCTGGCAAGATGCGCCAGGACGAAATCCGCCCGCGCCTCGACATCGGTTCCTGGCAGGACGATGGTATCGTATCCAAGCCGCCCGAAAGCATCGACCAGGCGGTGATACTCATCGATGGCGTCCTGCATGTCGTGCCGCCGCGCGTCATCTGTCCGGTAGATTTCCGGCCAGGGCGGGGTCAGAAAAACCTGCTGGTGAAAACGCCCCCGCCCGCCGAGCGTCTCGCCAAGCGGTGTCCCAGCCGCGTGTTCCAGCGCGACGGCCGCATCGATCAGCCCGCGATCGAAAAAGAGCCAGCCGGTGACGCCACGCAGACCCCGCCGGTCCTCAAGCGCCATCTCGATAGCCCTGCGCGCGAAGGCTTCCGGATCGGCCCAGGGAAGCGCGCTGCCATGGCCGGGCTTCTCTTGGGCGACGATCCGTCTGCCGGGCTCGGGCACGACGGGGAATCCCCGCCGTGCCAGTTCGGCGAGAAGCGTCGATTTTCCGCCGCCCGAACAGCCTGAAAGGATGACGTGCCGGCCAAGATTGTCGCGTGGCATCGGGTCTTCCTTGGCCGCGAGATGCAGTTCAGGTTCAAGAATGGCGTCGTCTCTCAGAGCCGCGGCCGATGGCGCGACAGCAAAAAGCCGCGACATCGGCCGCGGCTTTCAGGATTCGTTCATCACAAGCGGATCAGAGCTCGTCCAGCGCCTCGACGGCCTTTTCCAGTTCCTGCTTGCTGATTTTCTTTTCCTCGACCTGCGCCTTTTCGGCGATGTGATCGACAACCTTGTCCTCGAAGATCGGGGCGCGCAACTGCTGCTGCATGTTCTGGTTCTGCTGCACGAATTCGAAGAAGGCCCGTTCCTGACCCGGATATTGACGCGCCGCCTGCAAGACGGCCTGGGTCATTTCCTGATCGGTCACGCTGACTTCGGCCTTCTGCCCGATCTCGGCCAGAAGCAGGCCCAGACGCACCCGGCGCTCGGCCAGTTTCCGGTGCTCGTCTGTGGGCTCGATGGCGCCGTGATCGTGGCCTTGCTCCTCGGGATGTTCTTCGTGCCACAATTGGTGAGCGATCTGGTTGGCCTCGGCCTCGACCAGCGATTCCGGCAGCTCGAATTTGACCTGATCGTCCAGCTGATCCAGCAGAGACCGCTTCATCACCGCGCGGGCGGCACCGGCATATTCGGTTTCCAGCCGTTCCGAGATCTGCTTTTTCAGGCCGTCCAGATCCTCGGCGCCGAATTTCTTGGCCAGTTCGTCGTCGATCTCGGCGGCTTTCGGCGCCTTGACCGCCTTCACCTTGCATTCGAAGGTCGCTTCCTTGCCGGCCAGATGCTTGGCCCCGTATTCCTGCGGGAAGGTGACCTTCACCGTGACATCCTCATCGACCTTGGCGCCGACCAGTTGTTCTTCGAAGCCCGGAATGAAGCTGTTCGAGCCCAGGACCAACGGGTAATCCGCGGCCTCTCCGCCCTCGAACGCCTCGCCATCGACAAAGCCCTTGAAGTCGATCACGACCTGATCGCCGTCCTTGGCCTTGCTGCCCTTGCGGCGGTCGTCGAAATCCTGGGCCGATTTCGCCAGGTTCTCCAGCGCCTCGTTCACTGCTTCTTCCTCGGCCGGGACGCTCAGCTTTTCCAGCTTCAGCCCGGTCATGTCAATTTCGGGGATGGCGGGCAGGGTTTCGTAGCTGACATTGACAACCACATCGTCGCCTTCCTTCCAGTTCTCGCCGTTCTCCATCTCGACGGCGGGCTGGGCGGCGGGGCGATCGCCGGTTTCCTCCAGATGCTTGCGCAGGGCGCCATCGATGGCCTCCTGCATGGCGTCGCCAAGGATGCGCGGGCCGAATTGCTTCTTCAGCATCGCCATCGGCACCTTGCCCTTGCGAAAGCCCTTCATCTCGATCTCGGGCTGCGCCTCTTTCAGCTTGGCATCGACCGTCGCGGCCAGGTCGGCGGCGGGCAGGGTGAACTGGTAGCCCCGCTTCAGACCTTCGTTCCGGGTTTCCTTGACCTGCATCATCGTCCTCATATCCAGAAGGGCCGCCAGAAGCAGGGCGACCTGAAAATTTCCGCCCTTCTAGTCGTGGGGGCGGGGGTCTGCAAGCAGATTGCGGAACCGCCGGCGCCCAAGCGCGTTCCCAATCGACGCCCTGGAACGCGAACGGGATCAACCTCATGGATCATCCTCGAAAGACCGGCGGATTGGCCGCCCTGGCCCTGGCTCTGGCATTGCCGGTTGCAGGCTGGTCGCAAGATGCAGCCCCCGCGCCCGAAGACGGCCAGCCGCGCGCTGCCGGAACTGCGGCGAGCGGTGCGCAGCCGGAGGGGAACGGGACCGGCGGAAATCTTGCCACGACCGGCACCGCTGCCAAATCCGCCAGCCGCGAATGCGACAACGCAGCCGGCAAGGCAGTGCCAGCGACCCAGCCGCAACCGGACGATGACGGCATGTCTCCGGCCAATTCCGGCAGCACCGGTTGGAGCGGGGGAACCGGCGGTTCGCAGATCGGCACCAATGCTCAGGGTGGGCTGCCGGGATCGAAGACCTGGCACGCGCCGACCGCGCGCGGACTGGATCTTTCCGGACGGCCTGAACCGGCCGACCTGCCTCAGGACGGGCCGAAACCCGAAGCAGCCGATCTGGCGGGACTGCCCGATTGCTGAGATAAAGGCGGCGGGACCGGCCCTGCCGGAATTTTTCTGTCAGCCGGCGTGCAGCCTGACATCCGCCTTTGCGGCTGCGGCGCCCATCTGGCCGGGCCGGGACAAAAGCCGCGACCAGCGCGGCTCGATTCGTCCGGGAAGGCGCGCGTGCAGCAGCCCCATCGGCAGCGCCCATGGCTGGAACAGGGCGGTCCGGTAGAAATCGAACAATCCGCGCCGCAGATAGGGCGTCCAGTGGGACAATCGGCGCGGATGACGTTCGGTCGGAAATCCAAGGCGTTCCAGCGCCGCAAGCGTTTCGCCCTCGTCGATCTGCATATCGACCCAGTTCCGCGTCGGCCGGTTCAGCCCGAAACCCAAAGCCTGCCTGCGGCCCAGCGACAGCCATTGTTCCAGCGCGAAGTCGAAAAGGTCGTTCTCGCGCGAGGTGATGTTGATCACTTCGGCCTGCCGACCGGCGGCCGAGGCCAGGGCCCGCGCGGCTTCGTCGCGAAATTCGGCTCCGGTCAGAAGGATCATCCGCCCGATCGTGCCGCAAACCGCCTCGCGCAGGGCGGTCAGCGCGACGCGCGCGCCCAGGGAATGGCTGATGACGGCCACAGGCCGACCCGAGGCATGCGCCAGCCGGTCTACCAGCCCCGACAGCGACCGCCCGGCAAGGCCCGCCCGGCGATAGGCCCCGCGCAGGGTGCCCCGCGCTTCCCAGCCAAAGGCGATGGCCAGTCCGTCCTGGGGATGGACGCCGCCGAATCCCAGAGCCCGCGGCCAGGATGTCGCCCGCCGCTGCCGCGGATCGGGATCGAGCGACAGGATGTGACGATGGGGATCATGGGCCGGCTGCGAGGGCGAATAGCGGTAGCCGTGGATCATCACGACAATGGGCGCCTCGGCGGGCAGGTCGGCGGCGACCTGCCACAAATGCTGCGGCAGAGCGTGATCGGCATTGATCCTGACGACGGGCATCCCGACCTCCCCAATGGCCTCATCTGGCGCTGTGGTAGATCGAGGGTGCGACGGTCGCGTGAAAGAAGTGTTAAGCCTGCGTGAAGATGCGTTGCGCTTTTTAGGCGGTTTTTGTCGCTCGAAATCAGATTACTGCGGAACGTCGCGGAAACTGTCATCGGTCAGCGGCAGCGCATCACTTGTCCGTTGGCCAAGGCGGCGCCTGACCGGTGGCGATACGTCGCGCAATCCGGCCGGAAACCGCCATCCTTGTGCCTAGGCCGTTTTCCCCATTGAATTTTCCCCGGCTGACCCTCTATGTTGCGTATATACGCCAAGCGGCCTCAATCGCAGGTTGCATGGCGCAAACAGTTTCGCAGCGCGGCACCTCTGGCCCCGACCTTTGGCGGGCGGCATGTGCCACGCGGAAAAACCCGCCCTTGGCAGCGAAGACCTCGCGACCGGGGCGATACCAGACAGCGGTTCGGCGGGCCTTGGCCAACCGGACCATCATCAAGGAACAGACGCGATGACGCGCGCAGGGGACGGACGAACAGACGGGGGGCGGGCCATGGGCCGGGCCGCCCGACTGGTCGTGGCACCCGCCGCGCCCGTGTCCCCATCACAACGCAGCCTGACTTCCGGGGCGCCACTGGCGCCGCCCGGCGCAGTGCTGCGCGAAAGACATGACAATGGCAAAGAAAATGCTGATCGACGCAACCCATGCCGAAGAGACTCGGGTGGTCGTTGTCGACGGAACCAAGGTCGAGGAATTTGATTTCGAGACCGTAAACAGACGGCAGATTTCGGGAAACATCTATCTGGCAAAGGTCACGCGGGTCGAACCCTCGCTGCAGGCGGCGTTTGTCGATTACGGCGGCAATCGCCACGGCTTCCTGGCCTTCGCAGAGATCCATCCCGATTATTACCAGATCCCCGCCGCCGACCGCGATGCACTGCTGGCCGAGGAACGCGCCCATGCCGAGGCGCAAGAGGCCGAAGAGGCTTCGCGGGGCGGAAAAAGCCGCAAATCCGCAAAGGCCGAGAAGGCCGAAAATGGTGACGAGATCGTCGCGGAGGATTCCCGGTCCGACGGTGAAGAGGCCGGCGCATCGGATGCGGTCGACAAGGATGACAGCATTGAATCGGTGGCCGATGAGGATGTCAGCGAGGAAATCCGCGTCTCCAAGAAGCCGCGTTCGCGCCGCTACAAGATCCAGGAGGTGATCAAGGTCCGCCAGATCATGCTGGTCCAGGTGGTCAAGGAAGAACGCGGCAACAAGGGCGCGGCGCTGACCACCTATCTGTCGCTGGCGGGCCGCTATTGCGTCCTGATGCCCAACACCGCCCGCGGCGGCGGCATCAGCCGCAAGATCACCAACGCGGCCGATCGCAAGAAGCTGAAGGATATTGCCGGCGAACTTGACGTGCCGAAGGGCGCGGGCCTGATCATCCGCACGGCGGGCAGCCAGCGCACCCGGACCGAGATCAAGCGCGACTACGAATACCTGTTGCGGCTGTGGGAACAGATCCGCGAGGTGACGTTCAAGTCCGTGGCCCCCGCGCCGATCTACGAGGAAGGCGACCTGATCAAGCGCACGATCCGCGATCTTTATTCCAAGGAGATCGACGAGGTGCTGGTCGAGGGCGAGCGTGGCTATCGCGTGGCCAAGGACTTCATGAAGATGATCATGCCGTCCCATGCCAGGAACGTGAAGCTTTATAGCGACCAGATGCCGCTTTATGCGCGCCATCAGGTCGAAAGCTATCTGGGCGGCATGTTCAACCCCGTGGTGCAGTTGAAATCGGGCGGCTACATCGTCATTGGCGTGACCGAGGCGCTGGTCGCCATCGACGTGAACTCGGGTCGGGCGACCAAGGAGGGCTCGATCGAGGAGACGGCGCTGAAGACCAATCTGGAAGCCGCCGAGGAGGTCGCCCGCCAGCTGCGCCTGCGCGATCTGGCCGGCCTGATCGTGATCGACTTCATCGACATGGAAGAGCGCAAGAACAATGCCTCGGTCGAGAAGCGGATGAAGGACCGGCTGAAATCGGATCGCGCGCGCATCCAGATCGGCCGCATTTCGGGTTTCGGCCTGATGGAAATGAGCCGCCAGCGCCTGCGTCCGGGGATGCTGGAAAGCACGACCCAACCCTGCGCGCATTGCCACGGCACCGGCCTGATCCGCAGCGACGACAGTCTTGCCCTGACCATCCTGCGGGCGATCGAGGAGGAAGGCACGCGCAAGCGGTCCCGCGAGGTGCTGGTCAAGGCGCCGGTTGCGGTGGCGAATTTCCTGATCAACGCCAAGCGTGAACATATCGCCGTGATCGAGGGGCGCTATGGTCTTTCGGTGCGGATCGAGGCCGATCCGGCGCTGATCTCGCCCGATTACGCGATCGAGAAGTTCAAGACTGCCACGCGCCTGGTGGCCGAACTGCCTCATGCTGCGCTGTCGGTCGATGCCACCCTGATGGCGCAGATCGATGACGAGGAGGACGAGGTCGAGGTCGAGGAACAGGCCGAATACCGGGCGCAGACCGCCCCGGATGCCGCGTCGCAGACCGCCCCGGATGCCGAGGGCGAGGACGAGGACGACGAGGGCGGCCGCTCGCGCAAGCGCCGGCGGCGCCGGCGGCGGAAATCCTCGTCCCATGCGGATGAGGCGGGACGGAGCGCCGACAGTGACAGCGACAGCGACGAGATCGCAGGCCGCCAACCGTCGGAAAACGAAGCCGCCGATACCGGGCAGCCACGACCTGACGGGCAGCGTGACGGCCAGCCTGAGACCGGCGACAGCGACGAAGCGGTCGCAGGCAAGCCCGCCTCGCGGGGCCGCCGATCGCGTTCGCGGGGCCGCAAGGCGGACGACGCCGCAGGCGCATCCCAGGCCAAAGGCCTGCCCGAAGTCGTGGATCTGCGCGATCATGCCGAAGAAACCCTGGCCGAGGGCCTGCCCGGCCCGGATGCCGCGCAGGAAGCTGTGACGGCCGAACCGTCCGAGGCTCCCAGGACCGCAGATTCTGCAGTCCCGGAAATCCCTGCCGAAGCGCCACCGGCGCCGGTGCAGCCCCAGACGACACCGCCCGCCCAGACGGCCGAGGATGGGGCGGCCGAGACGACCGGGCCCGACCAGCCGGTCGAAACCCGAGAGCCCGAGTTGGCCGAGACCGCAGGCTCTGACACTACGCGGCGCAAGCGCCGCGGCTGGTGGTCGCTGGGACGCTGATACCGAAAAAGGGCGCGGTTCGATCCTGACGCATTCCGCGTGGTGGGAGGCCCACCCGCAAGCATAGTTCGATGAGATAAGGCCGTGCCAAAGATGCACGCGGCCTTATCCAAACGTTGCGCATCGTCATCGACTGCTATGTGCAGTTAGTGCATCTGGCCTCGTGGCGGGATCATGCTACCCGGAACTCAATGCTGCTACCTGTTTCTTCGGAATATCATGACTTCCGATTGTTTTCTGGATGCAGCGACCAACTGTATCCAGGATCTGCTTCTCCCTAACCCTATCAGACTCCGGTGTTAGGAACTCGGGAGATGAAAGATATGTCGACGACTTTAGCCGCCCCGGAAGGTGCTCTCTGCGTCCAGCTCTCTGGTTCAGTTCGACAGCTCGCGAAAGGGCATCGATCATGATGCTCTTAGCCTGCTCATCTGTTTGGCGCGACAGGAAGACTGAATAAACCCGTGAGACCAAGCG
>DBFD01000010.1:2349-9207 GCA_002294185.1 Paracoccus sp. UBA889 | reverse complement strand
GCGCCCAGCGTCGAGGCGGCCTGTTCCAGTTTCGGGTCCACCGCCTCGATGGCCAGCCGGATCGCGCGGACCATCAGCGGAAAGGCCATGATCGCAGCGGCCAGCGCCGCGCCCGTCCAGCGAAAGGCGAAGACGATGCCGAACTGGTCGAGGAATGCACCGATGCTGCCGCGCCGGCCGAAGGTCAGCAGCAGCAGATAGCCGGTCACGACCGGCGGCAGGACCAGCGGCAGATGGACCAGCCCGTTCAGAAGCCCGCGGCCCGCAAACCGCCAGCGCGCCAGCGCATAGGCCACCAGCAAACCCGGCGGCAGGCTGGCCAGCACCGCCACCGCCGAGACCTTCAGCGACAGCGCGACCGCCTGCCATTCCTGCGGGGACAGCCAGTCCGGCACGCTAGTTCAGCATCCTGAAGCCCTGAGCCTCGAAGATCTGCCCGGCGGCCTTTCCCGACAGCGCCTGATAAAAGGACCGCGCCGAGGCGTCATCGGCGTTCTTCAGCAAGGCGGCCGGGTAGATGATCGGTGGATAACTGCCGGCTGGAAAGGTGCCCACCACGCTGACATCGGGGTCGGCCACGGCATCGGTCGCATAGGTCACGCCCAACGGCGCCTCCCCGGCCGAAACCAGTGCCAGGGCTGCGCGCACATTGTCGGCCTGCGCCACGTCGGCCCGCACATCGTCCCACAACCCCAGATTGACCAGCGCCGCCCTGCCATATTGCCCGGCCGGCACGGCATCGACCAGCGCCATGGCCAGCTTGCCGCCCTCCAGCAATCCTTGCAGATCGGTGTCGGGTCCGATCTCGACCGGCGGCGCACCATCCTTCCTTGCAGGGGCGATCAGCACCAGCCTGTTGCCCAGCAGATCCTTGCGCGCGCCATCGGCCACCAGACCCGCGTCCTGGACCTCGTCCATCCAGGCGACATTGGCCGAGATGAACAGGTCCGCCGGCGCCCCGGCGATGATCTGTCGGGCCAATTGTCCCGATCCGGCATAGGATATCGCCACCCGATCGCCGGTCTTCGTGGTGAAGTCGGCGGCGATCAGGTCCAGCGCGGTCTTCAGCGAGGCCGCCGCGAAGACGGTGACATCGCCGGCATGGGCGGGCAGCGCGGCCACGAAAGCCGCGGCGATCAGGAACGGGCGCATTCGGATCTCGGCATGTCGTAATATCCGCCCGAACCTAACGGAATCCTGCCTCGGCAGGCAAGCGATATTTCCGTCCCGACATATCGGGACGATCGTTCGCCGCCTTGTCGTCCGATCAGCGTCGCAAGGCACTTTCCCCGTTGAGTTTCGCGTCTTTCCTGACTATATCCGATCCAGTCAATCGGGCGACAGGGTCAGAACAGGCCGCATGGGAACGGGTCGGGCATCGTGCCGCGACCCTTTGTCGTTGCCGCGACGGGCATCATAAAGACCGGCGGAGCCAACCGTCAGGCCAGTGAAATCGAACCAAAGGAAACCGATCATATATGTGCGCTAAAGCGACGATGGAGGAATTCGAAGCCCTCCTGAACGAAAGCTTCGACATGGACACGCCCGATGAGGGCAGCGTCGTCAAGGGCCGCGTCATCGCCATCGAGGCGGGTCAGGCCATCATCGATGTCGGCTACAAGATGGAAGGCCGCGTCGATCTGAAAGAATTTGCAAATCCCGGCGAAGAGGCCAACATCACCGTCGGCGACGAGGTCGAGGTCTATCTGGACCGCGTGGAAAACGCCCGCGGCGAAGCCTCGATCAGCCGCGAAAAGGCCCGCCGCGAGGAAGCCTGGGACCGTCTGGAAAAAGCCTATGCCGATGAAGAGCGCGTCGAGGGCGCCATCTTCGGTCGCGTCAAGGGCGGCTTTACCGTCGATCTGGGCGGCGCCGTGGCCTTCCTGCCAGGCTCGCAGGTCGATGTGCGTCCGGTGCGCGATGCCGGCCCGCTGATGGGTCTGAAACAGCCGTTCCAGATCCTGAAGATGGATCGTCGCCGCGGCAATATCGTCGTGTCGCGTCGCGCCATTCTGGAAGAATCGCGTGCCGAACAGCGCGCCGAGGTCATCGCCAACCTGACCGAGGGTCAGACGGTCGACGGCGTCGTCAAGAACATCACCGAATACGGCGCCTTCGTCGATCTGGGTGGTGTTGATGGCCTGTTGCACGTCACCGACATGGCGTGGCGCCGCGTGAACCACCCCTCCGAGATCCTGTCGATCGGCGAGACGGTGAAGGTTCAGGTCATCAAGATCAACAAGGACAGCCACCGCATCAGCCTGGGCATGAAGCAGCTTCAGGCCGATCCCTGGGATACCGTCACCGACAAGTTCCCGCTGGGCAGCGTCCATCAGGGCCGCGTGACCAACATCACCGATTACGGTGCCTTCGTGGAACTGGAGGCCGGTGTCGAGGGTCTGGTCCATGTCAGCGAAATGAGCTGGACCAAGAAGAACGTCCATCCGGGCAAGATCGTCTCGACCTCTCAGGAAGTCGAAGTGATGGTGCTGGAGATCGACGAAGCCAAGCGCCGCGTCTCGCTGGGTCTGAAACAGACCATGCGCAACCCGTGGGAGGTTTTCGCCGAAACCCATCCGACCGGCACCGTCATCGAGGGCGAGGTCAAGAACATCACCGAATTCGGTCTGTTCGTGGGCCTGGAAGGCGATATCGACGGCATGGTCCATCTGTCCGACATCAGCTGGGACGCGCGCGGCGAGGATGCCATCCAGGACTTCCGCAAGGGCGACATGGTCAAGGCCGTCGTCCAGGACGTGGATGTCGAGAAAGAACGGATCAGCCTGTCGATCAAGGCGCTCGAGAACGAGCATATGGCCGAGGCGGTCGACGGCGTGAAGCGTGGCTCGATCGTGACGGCCGTGGTCAGCGCCATCGAGGATGGTGGCATCGAGGTGGAATATAATGGCGTCAAGTCGTTCATCCGCCGCAGCGATCTGGCCCGTGATCGTCAGGACCAGCGTCCCGAGCGGTTCCAGCTCGGCGACAAGGTGGATGCGCGCGTCACCAATATCGATACCAAGACCCGCCGCCTGGGTCTGTCGATCAAGGCCCGCGAGATCGCCGAGGAAAAGGAAGCGATCGACACCTATGGCAGCTCGGATTCGGGTGCGTCGCTGGGCGATATCCTGGGCGCCGCGCTGAACCGCGACAAGTAGGCGCGCCCGTCCCACGACCCGACACCCGCCCCGGCCACCGCCGCGGGCGGGTTCTTCCTTGCCTGAACCGGGGCGTGTACCTGACGTCATTCTGGCGTTTTCCCCAGCAGTTTTCAGGGCTTGGCCGAAACAAGCAGCTTGCGCGAAAACGTCAAAGCTGGCATCGCTAGGAAACTTGTGGGTGTTTTCGTGCGTTGCTTTCGGTCACAGGGTTCGGTCTGCCTTGGCGGCCTGGACAGCAGCAAACATCAGGGGGGCATGATGATCCGTTCCGAATTGATCCAGAAGATTGCCGACGAAAATCCGCATCTCTTCAGGCGCGATGTCGAGCGGATCGTGAATACGGTCTTCGAGGAGATCATCGACGCGATGGCACGGGGCGATCGGGTGGAACTGCGCGGCTTCGGCGCATTTTCGGTCAAGAAGCGCGACGCCCGCACCGGCCGCAATCCGCGCACGGGCGAATCCGTTGATGTCGACGAAAAGCACGTGCCCTTCTTCAAGACCGGCAAATTGCTGCGTGATCGGTTGAACGGCGAGGCCTGACCGGCGTAGAACGGGGATGATCGCGTCGCGCATCGCCGCGCGCCCCCATCCGAGGATCACCCATGCGCTTCATCCGTCTGCTGTTCGTAGCCCTTCTGGCCATCGTGCTGATCGCGGTCGCCCTCGCCAATCGCCAGATGGTGACGCTGTCGGCCTTTCCGGCGAATTTCGGGCAATTCCTGGGCGGAACCTGGTCGGTCAACCTGCCCCTGTTCTTCGTCATTTTCCTGGCCTTCGCGGTCGGGATGCTCGCCGGGCTGGTCTGGGAATATCTGCGCGAAACCCATATCCGCCGCGAGGCGCGTCAGCGCAGCGCCGAGGTCGCCCGGCTGGAAAACGAGGTCGGCGGACTGCGCCACCGCCATGCCGCGCCACGCGACGAGGTGCTGGCGATCCTGGATCGACCGAAGACCAGCACGACGCCGCCGCGCTCCGGCGCCTCGGCCCAGCCCGCCCCCGGCACGTCGCTGCCCGCCAGTTCGCGATAGATCGCCGTGACGCAGGTCAAGATTTGCGGGCTGCGCGAAAGGGAACATGTCAGAACCGCCGTCGAGGCCGGCGCGCATTACCTGGGCTTCGTCTTCTTCGCCGGATCGCCCCGCGCGGTGACGCCTGACCAGGCTGCGGCGCTGGCCGATGTCGTCCCGCCCGGAATAGCCCGGGTCGGCCTGTTCGTGAATCCCGACGACGCGACGCTGGATCAGGTGCTGTCCACCGCGCCGCTGGACATGATCCAGCTTCACGGCACCGAACAGCCCGGCCGCGTTTCCGCGATCAGGGCCCGGACCGGCCTGCCCGTGATGAAGGCCGTGGGCGTCTCCGGTCCCGAGGATCTGTCGGCGCTGACCGATTACGGACTGGTCGCCGATCTGCTGCTGGTCGATGCCAAGCCGCCAAAGGGCGCGGTTCTGCCAGGCGGCAACGGCCTGGCCTTCGACTGGCACCTGCTTTCCGCGCGGCGCTGGCTGCGGCCCTGGTTTCTCGCGGGCGGGCTGACGCCGCAGAACGTGGCCGAGGCGATCCGCCTGACCCGCGCGCCGGCCGTCGATGTCAGTTCCGGCGTCGAGGCCGCGCCCGGGATCAAGGATCACGACCTGATCCGCGATTTCATCCGGGCCGCCGGATAAGCCCGCCGCTGGTCTGAACCGCCGCGCGCAGATCGAGGGCGTGTGCGTCGCCCCGGATCTTCGCAGTCGTGGCCTTGGCGAGGCATTGATGCGCGACGCCGAATACCGCGCCCGCACCGAAGGCTGCGCCCTGATCCGGTTCACCAGCAACCCGACCCGGACGGGTGCGCGGCGCTTCTGTGACCGCCCGGGCTTCACGCCCGGCCATATCGGTTATAAGAAACCCTCTGGACTTCTTCGTTGTCCCAATACCCGAATCCAACCGTGAAGGCAGACCCATGGCCGACGATCTGGTGAACAGCTTCAAGACCGGCCCCGATGAACAGGGCCGCTTCGGCATCTATGGCGGCCGTTTCGTCAGCGAGACGCTGATGCCGCTGATCCTGTCACTGGAGGCCGAATACGAACGCGCCAAGACCGACGCCGATTTCTGGGCGCAGATGGATGATCTCTGGACCCATTATGTCGGTCGCCCCTCGCCGCTCTATCATGCCGAGCGGCTGTCCGAACGGCTGGGCGGGGCGCGCATCTACATGAAGCGCGACGAATTGAACCATACGGGCGCGCACAAGATCAACAACGTGCTGGGCCAGATCCTTCTGGCCCGGCGGATGGGCAAGACCCGGATCATCGCCGAAACGGGGGCGGGCCAGCACGGCGTGGCGACCGCCACGGTCTGCGCCCGGTTCGGTCTGCAATGCGTGGTCTACATGGGCGCGCATGATGTCGAACGGCAGGCGCCCAACGTGTTCCGGATGCGCCTGCTGGGCGCCGACGTGATCCCCGTCACCAGCGGTCGCGGCACGTTGAAGGATGCCATGAACGATGCGCTGCGCGACTGGGTCACCAATGTCCGCGACACTTTCTACTGCATCGGTACCGTGGCGGGGCCGCATCCCTATCCCGCCATGGTCCGCGATTTCCAGTCGATCATCGGCAAGGAAGCGCGCGAACAGATCCTCGCGCGCGAGGGGCGTCTGCCCGACACGATCATTGCGGCGATTGGGGGCGGATCGAACGCGATGGGCCTGTTCTACCCATTCCTCGACGACAGCGAGGTCGCGATCATCGGCGTCGAGGCGGGCGGCAAGGGCGTGGATGACCGGATGCAGCATTGCGCCAGCCTGACCGGCGGGCGCGCGGGGGTGCTGCATGGCAACCGCACCTATCTGTTGCAGGACGAGGACGGGCAGATTCTGGAAGGCCATTCGATCAGCGCCGGGCTGGATTATCCCGGCATCGGGCCGGAACATGCCTGGCTGAAGGACGTGAACCGGGCGCAATATGTCAGCATCACCGACGACGAGGCGTTGAGAGCGTTCCAATTGTGCTGCGAGACCGAGGGCATCATCCCGGCGCTCGAACCCAGCCACGCTTTGGCCCATGTGATGAAGATCGCGCCCGATCTGCCGGCGGATCATCTGATCGTGATGAACATGTGCGGTCGCGGCGACAAGGACATCTTCACCGTTGCCAAGCATCTGGGTGTCGATATCCGGGCCTGAACCCACGCATCCGCGAATCGCGCCATGGCCGGGGCACCGCATGAGGGGGCCAGGCGCAACAGGCTCTCCGCAATCGGCCGGGGCGACCTCCCAGGTCTGTTTTTCTTTCGTGTTTTCAGCATGGCACTTTCGTTTATCGCGCCGATCCTGGTCCCGTGGTCCAATGGGCTGCGGCCACCTTGGATTGCTAGGTTTGCAAGACGCCGGGACGATCCGGTGCCAAGCACAAAAGGAACACGACATGCGCACGAAATTGAGCCTTGCAGCGACAATCCTGATGCTGGGGGCGGCTGCTTCCTATGCCCAGGTGAACAGGACCGTCAACACGCAGGGCGCGGTCAACCTTCACGCCAACTCGGCCGGCGACACGGCCGAGGACAGGTCCGGCGCGGACAACGATTCGGTCGAGCATTCCAGCACCCAGGGAGGCAATGCAGGCGTCGACAATGATTCTGTCAGCCACGAAGCTCAGGGTCAGGACAGCCACGACGACGGCAAGGGCGATGCCGAGAAGGCGGATGA
>DBFD01000010.1:0-1993 GCA_002294185.1 Paracoccus sp. UBA889 | reverse complement strand
GGCGGATGATGGCCCGGGTGGCTCCGACAACCATGCCGATGGTGAGCAACAGGATTGATTGCCGCCGGCCTTCGCCCGATAATCCGAAAACCCGCCGAGCGCGGAATCCCGCAAATCGGGTGCTTGCAAACCCCAGGTGACGGGCGCGATCGCGCCCGTCCTCCTGTCTGGATCCGGAAAGAACCGTGACGATATCAGACGCCCGTCTTGGACTCTTTTTCGCGCTGGTGACCGCGACGATTGCCGGAACATCCGCATTCGCACAAACCGCGACGCAGGTGGCGCCTGCGCCCACGACCCAGACGGAAAATCAACCTTCGGACATCTCGTCTCAGGTGACGAGGCAACTTCTGTCGCAGGGCTATCGCAACGTGACGGCACGCCGGACACTTCTGGGCAAGCTGGTCATTACGGCAAGAAAAGATCGCTTCGACCGGGAAATCGTGATCGACCCGCGAAACGGTGCGATTCTGCGCGACCTGTTGCGGCGCCCCCGCCAGTTCGACGGCCCGGATCCGTCGACGGCAAGCGATCGCTCGCGGCCGGGCATAGCGATCGGTCACTACGGCGAAGAGGGTTCCGATGGAAAGCAACCCACCGCAGAGGGAAGTGACGAGACCGGCGACAACGGGCACGACAACTCCGGTGACCAATCAGGCGATCGGTCGGAAGGCAATTCCGAAGGCGGTGAGGGCTCGGACGATGGATAGGTCCGCGGTCGACCGGGTTCGCCGATGCTGAAGCACATTCCTCTGATCGTCATTCTCATGTTGCAGACTGTCTCGGCCGCCTATCTGGTGCGCGACATGGTGCTGTCGGTGGCGGGGATCTATTTCGAACCTCTTTCCTGGCAGTATACCGAATATCTGGACATCGCCGCCGCGGCGGGACTGCTTGGTGGGATCGGGCTGGGCGCGCGGATGCTGGTGATGACCCTGCGCGGCCGGCATGCGGCCGAGGCCAAGCTTCGCCGTGCCTCGACCGCCTTCATGGAACTGACTGCGCAGCGGTTCTGCGAATGGAATCTGACCCCGGCTGAACGGGACGTGGCGCTTTTCGCCCTGAAAGGACTGTCCGTGTCGGAGATCGCCGCCCTGCGCGGTACATCGGAAGGCACGGTCAAGGCTCAGACCACCTCGGTCTACCGCAAGGCCGGCGTGACCAGCAGGCCGCAATTGCTCAGCCTGTTTATCGAGGATCTGTTCGATCCTGATCTTTCCCCGATCCAGCCGCAGCCACGCAAGGATTCCCTGATCGGCGCCACGGGACGATGATCCGCTGGCGAAGGGATCACCGGCGTCGTCTCGCCCCTGCGGTCCCCTTCAAAGGGCCTCGGTGCCGGTCGGCGGAAAACCGCTTTCGTTTCGCATGACGCAGCGGCAGATGAACCGCATGGCTTCCGCCGCGCGTTTGGCCTCCATACCGCATGACGGAGGTTAGACATGCTGAGCAATACCATGAAGATGATGATGGCGGGCGGCAAGATCGCTGCCCTGACAGCCCTGATGGGCACCACCGCCCTGGCCCATGACGCGACCAGGATCGAGACCGAAGATGGCAACACGGCCATTGTTCCCGGTGCCGCCGCAGATGCGGAATCCTCGGTCGGAGCGGTGACGGAATCGCCTTATCCGCTGGTTGTCCAGGTCGAAAACGATCAGGTCGTTGCCGAGACGCTGATTGCGCAGGGCTTTACCGATGTCCGCATCCTGCGCGAAGGACCGATGATGACCGTCACCGCGCAGCGCGATGGACAGCCGATCGAGCTGGTCTACAGCGTGGCCAATGGAAGCCTGGTTTCGGTGAATGGCGAAGAGCTGCGCCGCGAACCCGAAGGAGCCTCGGCCGGCGATTCAAGGAATGTTCCGGCAGCCTCCGCGGGTGCTGCGACCGATTCCGATGCTGACGGCATGGATGGCGATGACGATGCGTCCGACGACGGCATGGGCGAGGACAGCAGCACCGATGACGATACCACGGGCGATGGCATGAC
>DBFD01000018.1 GCA_002294185.1 Paracoccus sp. UBA889 | reverse complement strand
TTCTACGCCTTGCTGGCGATCTTTCCGGCTATCACGGCGCTGATGGCGCTGGCGGGCATGGTGCTTGACCCTGCCCAGGTGACCGCGCAGCTTGCGACGCTGACCCAGATGATCCCCAGGCAGGCCGCGCAGATCATCCTCGATCAGGCGGTCGCCGTCGCGGGATCGCAGGATGCGGGCCTGGGGATCGCGTTCCTGATCGGCCTGTTGCTTGCGATCTATTCCGCGTCCAAGGGAATGAGCAGCCTGATGGAAGGGCTGAACGTCGCCTATGATGAAGACGAGGATCGCGGATTCATCCGCAAGACCCTGTGGACCCTTGGCCTGACGGTGTTTCTGATCGTCGGCCTGCTGCTGGGGCTTCTCGCGGCGCTGGCGGTGCCGGTCGCGCTGGATCTTGTCGCCCTGCCGGGCTGGCTGAAAACGGTGCTGGCCTTGTCGCGCTGGATCCTGCTTGCGATCATGACGATAATCGGGCTTGCGGTTCTTTACCGATATGGTCCGTCGCGCGATGACGCGGAATGGCGATGGCTGACGCCCGGCGCGATCGCGGCCTGCGTGATCTGGATCCTCGCATCGATCGCCTTCTCTCTCTACGTCGGCAATTTCGGCAGCTACAACCAGACCTTCGGCAGCATGGCGGGTGTCATCATCCTGCTGATGTGGTTGTGGATTTCGGCCTTCATCGTCCTGCTCGGAGCCGAGTTGAACGCCGAGATCGAGGCCCAGACCGCCGCCGACTCGACCGTCGGCCCGGACGAACCGATGGGTGCGCGCGATGCGGAAAAGGCCGATCATCTTGGTTCCGCGAAAGGCCGGACCTGACCCGACGTCGCCGCGGCCGGGACGATGCGCACAGGCCGGCCGGAGACCCCGGCAGGCTGCGTCGCGTGGCCTGGGGCGGCAGTTTCCGACCTTGCCGCCATCCGGCCCCTTGTCGGACCGAAGGTGGTTTTGGCCGCGACGGAGCATGTCGGGAAGGAGGTCATGTCATAAAACCGTCCCGGTCGCGTCAAGAAAGAACCGCACCATTTCCGCGCTTGCGTCGGGGCCGGCCGGATCGGCATAGGAGCCGGTCGCATCGCCGCCCGACCAGGCGTGGCCCAGCCCGTCGATGCGCCAATGTTCAAGGATCGGCTGACCGTTCGGGGCCAGCACAGTATCACGGATATAGCGGCGCCCGCCCATCGTGCCGCTATCGCGCAGCTCGGCCCCGGCGGCGCCCGCCTCGTCCACGATCCGCTGTCCGTTGGCCGCGTTGACGGTGGCGTCCGCCGCACCGTGAAACACGATCGTCGGCAGCGGGCGGAGGGGTGCGCCAGAAGTCTGGCGCAAGCTGCCGCCCATCGCCGCGAAGGCGGATTGCACGTCGCGGGCCGCCTTGTAGGGCAGACCGGAATGCACCCCCACATGAGTGAACACATCCGGGTAGGCCCGTCCGAGGATCACCGCCATCGCACCGCCGGCCGACAATCCGGCAACGAAAATCCTGTCCTCGGGGATGTCGTGATCCTGACGGATCTGAACGGCCAGACCGGCGAGGATCGCGGGTTCTCCGCTTCCGCGTTCCTGATCGGACGGCGCGAACCAGTTCCAGCACGATTGCATGTTCGCCCCACGCGACTGGCCGGGATAGACCACGATCAGGTCATGGGCATCGGCGATCCGGTTCATCCCGGTGCCATTCGCGAAATCCGCAGGCGATTGGGTGCAACCGTGCAGCATCATCACCAGACCGGCAGGGCGCCGCGCTCGCAGGTCGGGAATGTAGAGACGGTATGCCCGCTCTCCCGCCGGGCAGGTGAAACTGCCATGGTCGAAGCGGGCACCCCTGGGCAGCACCGGCTCGGGTGCGGGCGCACCGCCCACCCCGCCGCCCGGCCGTGCTCGGGCGGCCAGTTCGGCCAGGGTCTTGCGCAAACCCCGGCCCTTGCCGAAGGGCGCGACATCTTCTGCCGCGCGCAGCGTTTCCGGAACCGGCCCCGGTCGCGACATGGCGGACGCGGCCGTGCCGCGCAAGGCGGCCTGGATCATTTCCGTGGCAGCGATCGGGTTTCCGGCGCGCACAAGGTCACTGGCCCGGCGCATCGCCGAGCTTGCATCGTCTGTCATCTCTGTTTTTCCTTGATTGGGGGTCAGCGGATACGCGACCCAAGTGCCTTCTTGACCTCAGGGCTGGCCTGAAGGGCCCCCAGCACGTCGATGGACCCGATCGTCGCGAGGGCGAGTTCCGGCGTCACGTCGGATGCGATCCGCACGAGGCCGACGACCTTGATATGCAGTATTTCATGCGCATCGCGCGCGGCCTTCAGATCGGCTGCGCTGTAGTCGCGCAGGCCAAGCTCCATCGTATGCCGTTCGATCGATCTGGCCACCGCGTCGCCATGCGTGTCCAACTGCTTGCGGATCGCCGTGCGAATGAAGTCGCTGCGATTGGAATAGAATCCTTCCTGCACGAGCAGGTCGATCCTGCCGAGATCCACGAATCCCATATTGATGGTGATCTTCTCGTTCTCGGGCATCCTTTGGCCGATCTGCGTGACGTTGCCCATCTTCCATTCTCCATCTGTATGGATGGTATATGGATGTATTCAAGGAAAGCGCAAGGGGCTTGTTCCGGATATTCGGCGCAGGCCACCGGCGATCGGGTGATGCGACAGAGGTGCCCCGCCCGAATATGTCAGCTAAACTAACACGATTGTATAGTAATTGTCGCTTTTTGTAACTTTCATTTAAACGTATGCATCGTTGGAAAGAGATGAACATCACGCAAGCAGACAAGGATCCGGCACCGTGTCTTCGACCGATACCCGTATGAAGGTTTCCGTTTGGCGCGGCGACCATGAAGGTGGCGAATTCCAGATCTTTGACGTTCCCGCGCAAGACAGCCAGACCGTGCTGGATGTCGTGGCGTGGATCCAGCAGAACGACGATCCCACGCTGTCATACCGTTTTGCATGTCGCGTCGGAATGTGCGGATCCTGCGCGATGATGGTGAACGGCCAGCCGCGCTGGACCTGTCGCACGCATGTCAAGAAGGTGCTGAAGGACAATTGCATCGAGATCGGGCCGCTGCGCAATCTGCCGGTCATCAAGGATCTCGCGGCCGACATGGACCCGTTTTTCGAGAAATGGGTCAAGGCGGAAGGCGTGTTCCACCCGTCGAAGACCCGCAACGACCAGATCGAGGAGATCGACCCGGCGAGCGTTCAGCGGGTAAAGGCCGATGCCGGGATCGAATGCATCAACTGCTCGGTCTGCTATGCGTCATGCGATACCGTGGCCGGGAATCCCGATTTCCTCGGTCCCGCGGCGCTGAATCGTGCCTGGACGCTCTACAACGATTCCAGGGATGCGGGTTCGCGCAAAATCCTTGATGCGGTCAGCGGCGCCGGTGGCTGCCACAACTGTCACTCGATGGGAAGTTGCGCGCATTTCTGCCCCAACGGACTGAATCCGATGGACGCGATCGCCGGGCTGAAGCGGGCGACCGCCGCCGCGTTCTTCAGGCGGAGGACCTGACCGATGCTGGACATCCGGCTTTACCTGCTGCAGCGATTGTCGGCGCTGGTCATGGCGCCTCTGGTCATCGGGCACCTCGCGGTGATGATCTATGCGATTCAGGGCGGGCTAAGCGCAGCCGAGATCCTGGGACGAACGCAGGGCAGCTTTGCCTGGGCGACGTTTTACGGGACTTTTGTCATTGCCGTGTCTGTCCACGCGGCGATCGGCCTGCGCGTCATCGCACATGAATGGCTGGGTCTTGGGGCGCGCGCCCTTTCCGTGCTGACCTGGATTGCCTTTCTGGTTCTGGTCTGGATGGGCGTGCGCGCCGTCTGGGCCGTTACCGCCCCCGGGGGTGTCGCATGATCCGCCCGCACCGCACCCATCCGCTCTGGTATGCCTTCATTCTTCATCGCGTCTCGGGGGCCTTGCTGGCCCTGTTCCTGCCGGCGCATTTCTGGGTTCTGTCCATGGCCCTGAACGAAGCCGCGCGGCTGGACGGATTCCTGGCATGGACGGACATGCCGCTGGTAAAATTCGCGGAATTCGGGCTGGTCTTCCTGCTGGCCGTCCATTTCTTCGGAGGGTTGCGCCTTCTCGCGCTTGAACTGATGCCATGGACCTCTCGCCAGAAGACGCTGGCGGCGGGGGCGGTGGGCCTCTCGGTTCTCGTCTCCGGAACCTTTTTCCTGCAAGCGGTGTGATCATGCCCCTGAAAAGCGATATCGATCGTCACGACACCGACATCCTGATCCTTGGCACCGGCGGAGCAGGGCTTTTCGGCGCGCTGCATGCCCAGCAATCGGCGCCGCCGGGGACCAAGATCACCATCGCGGTCAAGGGGCTGATCGGCAAATGCGGCTGCACCCGCATGGTTCAGGGCGGCTACAATGTGGCCCTGGGACATGGAGACACCGTCGAGCGGCATTTCATGGACACGATCGTCGGCGGCAAGTGGCTGCCGGATCAGGACATGGCCTGGCGGCTGTGCGAACAGGCGGTCGTGCGTGTCCGCGAACTGGAAAACGAAATCGGCTGCTTCTTCGACCGGGTTGCGGACGGCTCGCTGCATCACAAGGCGTTCGCGGGACAGACGGCCGATCGCACGGTGCACAAGGGCGATCTGACCGGGATCGAGATCATCAACCGGCTGATGGAACAGGTTCTGGCCCGCCCGATCGAAAAGCTTCAGGAGCATCGCGCCGTCGGACTGATCCCGACCAAGGATGGCTCGGCCCTCGCCGGGGTCCTGTTCATCGACATGCGCAGCGGAAAGTTCCGCTTTGTCCGCGCCAGGACGGTGCTGATGGCAACGGGTGGCGGCCCCACCATGTACAAATACCACACGCCCTCGGGCGACAAGACGATGGACGGGCTTGCAATGGCGCTGCGCGCGGGGCTGCCGCTGCGCGACATGGAGATGGTTCAGTTCCATCCGACCGGGCTGCTGGCCGGCGACCATACCAAGATGACCGGCACCGTTCTGGAAGAAGGGTTGCGCGGCGCGGGCGGGCATCTGCTGAACGGCAACGATCACCGGTTCATGTACGATTATGACACCCGCGGCGAACGCTCGACCCGCGACGTGGTCAGCCGCGGCATCTATTCGGAGATGCGCAAGAACAATTCATCGCCCAATGGCGGGGTGTTCATCTCGATGGCGCATCTTGGCCCCGACATCGTTGCGAAGAAGTTCAAGGGCATGGTCCAGCGCTGCGCCGATTCGGGCTTCGATCTTGCCGGCGGCAAGGTGGAGGTGGTGCCGACCGCGCATTATTTCATGGGCGGCGTCGTTGTCGATGTCGATACCCGCACGGCCATGGAAGGGCTGTATGTCGCCGGCGAGGATGCGGGCGGGGCGCATGGATCGAACAGGCTGGGCGGAAATGGCGTCGCCAATTCGACCGTCTATG
The DNA here is from genome assembly GCA_002294185.1 of Paracoccus sp. UBA889. Taxonomy (GTDB): domain Bacteria; phylum Pseudomonadota; class Alphaproteobacteria; order Rhodobacterales; family Rhodobacteraceae; genus Paracoccus. Next base: position 40,852 of record DBFD01000018.1, on the reverse strand, counting down.
GCGGTATCGCGGGTGACGTGATGGGCCGCGACATTCGCGCCATGACGGCACTGCGCGATCCGGATGAGAATATCCTGTCGGCCGAGATCGAGCGCGCGCGACGCCCGTTTGGCAAGCCTGTCGGCAATGTCCAGAACCTGCGCCGCGTATTGCAGGACGCGATGTGGGACGATGTCGGCGTCATGCGGACCGAACAGGGATTGATCAGCGGCCTGAAAAAGATCGCGACGGTCGCCACCGACCTGCAGGATATCGGCGTCGATCCGTCCAACCTGGCGTTCAACCTGACCTGGCACGACTGGCTCAACCTGGCATCGCTGGTCGACGTGTCCGAAGTCATCGCCGAGGCTGCCCTGGCGCGCGAGAATTCGCGAGGCGCGCATTTCCGCGAGGATTTTCCCGATCAGGGAGATCTGGAAACCTCGTATTTCACGGTGGCGCGGAAAACCGCCGAGGGGCTGCGCGTATCGCGCGACCCGGTCCGGTTCACAATCGTTCGGCCGGGCGAAACCGTGCTGCCCGAGGGCGAGCCCGAGACGCTGGTGCAGGCGGCCCGGTAAAGGAGACGATCCATGATTTCCATAGACCTCATCGAATCCACCGCCGAAGTGCTGATGGACAAGGCGGCCATCGAGATCCCGCAAGACTATCTCGATGGGCTTGAAGCCACGGCCAGTGTCGAGGACGGCGATCTGTCGTCCTTCGTTCTTCAAGCCATGCTGGAGAACTACAAAGCCGCAAAGGAGGATCGTCGCGCGATGTGCGGTGATACGGGGTGCCCGCGCTGGTATGTCAAGATGGGCAACGAGGCGCAGATCGAGGGCGGTCCCGTCGCATTGGAAGAAGCCCTGCGTCGGGCGACGGCGACCGCGACGAACGGCGTTCCGCTGCGCCCCAACCGGGTCCATCCGCTGTGGCGTACCGATCACGACAACAATGTCGGTATCAACGCGCCCGAGATCGAATACGGTTTCGAGCCGTCAGCCCCCGGCCAGGGCGACTGGATCGACCTGACGACCGTGCACAAGGGCGGCCTGTTCGGCACCGATTACCGGATGCTGTTTCCATCCGACGGGATCGAGGGGATCAAGCGGTTCTATCTGGACAGTCTTGTCGCCTTCGGCAAACGCGGTCTGGCCTGCCAGCCGGCGATCATCGGTATCGGGCTGGGCGGCTCGAAGGATACCTGCATGGTGCTGGGCAAGCGCGCCGCCTGCCTGCGCACCGTCGGCGACCGCAACCCCGACCCCAGGATCGCCGAGCTGGAGATGGAGTTCAAGGAACTCGGCAACTCGATCGGCATGGGCGCCATGGGTTTCGTCGGCAAGTCGATGGTCGTCGATTGCCATATCGAGGTTGGCTATTGCCACACCGGCGGGATGCAGATGAGTGTTCACGCCTTCTGCCTGTCATCCCGGCGGGCCTGCGCGCGGGTCCATGCCGACGGGCGGGTCGAACACCGCACCGATCCGCAATGGTTCACCCCGTTTCAGCGCCGCGAGACGGTCGAATGGCCCGCGACCGCGACCGCGGCACAGTAGCATCCGGCCCCCGCGCAACCTGACGCGGCCCGATGCGGAAGGCCGCAAGGATCCGGCTGCGAAAAGATGGCTCCAAGCCCCGCGCTTGAAGGAGAAAATGTCATGACCCACAAGATCATTCGCCTTTCGACGACACCGTCGCCCGAAGACCTTGCAGCATTGAAGCTGGGGGACATCGTGCATCTGGACGGCGTGATCTATACCGGCCGGGAAGGTGTCTACAAGCGCGCGATCGAGGAAGGTGTCCCCATCCCGATGGACCTGCCGGCCGAAAGCGCGGCCAATTTCCACTGTGCGCCAGCCGCGGCGCAACGCGACGATGGCAGCTTCGACATGGGTGCCGTGACCGCGACAGCCAGTTTCCGTTTTTCCAGGTGGATCGCGGACTGGTTCCGCATCTCGGGCGCGCGCATCATCATCGGCAAGGGCGGCATGAGCCCGGAAGACTATCGGACCAAATTCGTTCCCAACGGCGCCATCTATCTGACCACCGTCGGCTATGGCACCGGCGCCCTGCTGGGGCGCGGAATCAAGAATGTCAAAGGCCTGCACTGGCGCAAGGAACTGGGCCTGGCCCAGGCGATGTGGGTGATCGAGGCGGAAAACATGGGACCTTTCATCGTCGCATCCGACATCGAGGGCAATTGCCTGTTCGAACGCGAGAACGCGAAGATCGCAGGCGGTCTTGCCAAGGTCTATGAAGGGACGCGCCCCGCCGTCCTCAAGCGGTATGGGGAAACCGATGACAGAACGGACGAAGTCATCGGCTGAGGAAGTCAGCGGTCTGTCCGGCAGTCTGATCCTGCCCGGGGCCGAAGACCATGGCGATCGCCCGGCCCGCGCTGGCATTGTCGCGCTGGTGTCAGGTGTCAGCAATCTTCGTGCCGGCCTGCGGATGTCGCCGAAGGCTTGCCGTTGGTGGCAGGTCCGCCATCGCGGCTCTGGGCCGCGCCGACAGGCATGCCGGCCGCTCTGGATCATTCTTTCCCTTCCGAATGCATGAGGAAACGATGTTTGTCGATGAACGCATCTACACGCTGAACGCAGGAAACGTACCGGTCTTTCTGAAACTTTACGAAGAACAGGGAATGGAGGTTCAGGTTCGCATCCTGGGCAGGATGGTCGGCTACTACTACACCGATTTCGGACCATTGAACCAGATCGTGCATATGTGGGGCTATGAATCGCTTGACGACCGTTTCCAGCGGCGCAAGCAGTTGCAGGCGTCGCCGGAATGGCAGTCCTATGCCAAACAGATGCGTCCCCTGGTCGCGAAGGTCGAGAACAAGCTGCTCGTGCCCGCTCCGTTCTTCAAGGTTCCTGCGTGAACGGCGAATATCTTCTGGTCCTGGTGGCCGGAGCGTTTTCGGGCGGGTTCGTGAACGGGCTGGCCGGCTTCGGAACCGCGCTTTTCACGCTTGGCTGGTGGCTGCAGGTGATGCCACCAACCCAGGCCGTGTCGGTGGTTCTGGTCATGTCGGTCGTCAGCGGGGTGCAGGGGGCAATCCTTGTGCGTCGCGCGATCGAATGGCGGCAGCTGTCCCGGTTCCTGATACCCGCGCTGATCGGTATTCCGATCGGATTGCGCCTTCTGCATCGCATCGACGCCGATTTTCTGAAGTTCATCGTCGCCGGATTCATGATCCTCTATGGTGGCTTCTTCACGCTGCGGCGCGACCTGCCCAGCCTGCGTCGCCCGACCCCGATCATCGACAGCGGAATCGGGCTGGTCGGCGGCTTTCTTGGCGCGGTATCGGGTTTGTCGGGCGCCCTGCCGACGATGTGGATCTCGATGCGAGACTGGACCAAGGAACAGAGCCGTGCCGTCTTGCAGCCCTACAACGTCGTCGTCCTGGGAATTTCGGCAACGCTGATGGCAATGGATGGCGTCTACGACGCGGCGTCCCTGAAGGTGATGGCCATCGCTTTGCCGGTAACGCTGATCGCCGCGCAGATGGGCCTGTGGACATTCAAGCACCTGAGCGATGACCAGTTCCGGCGCCTGCTGATCGTGATGATGTTCGTGGCCGGGATCGCGATTCCGCTTCGGGACATGGTCTAGACCGCGGTTCCGGGCGGCGTGAACCGGCCGATTTCGACCGCTTCGCGCAGCTTCTGCAAAAGCTGCTCCAGCACCTGCCCCTTCACATTGTCCGACCGCGACAAGAGCCCCAGAACCCGGCGGGGCATGGCCGGGGAAAGGGCAAGGCGCTTCAAGGGCAGGCTGATCGGAGGCGGGACCGCCTGCACCGGAACGATCGAAACCCCCAGATTTGCATAGACCATGCTGGCAATGATATCGAGATTGGCCAGTTCCATGCTTTCCTTGACTTCGATGCCTTGCGACTGCAGCCAGTTTTCGATCATCGTGCCGACCACGGCTTCGCGCGAAAACCGGATGAAGGCATGGCTCCGAAGCAGCTCGATCGGGTCGTCGCTGACAGATTGCCTGGAGGCGAGCAGCACCATGTTCTCTTGGGCGATTTCCTGCCACTCGTGCCGTCGCGGAACCGCCGGCAGACGGGTCAGGATCGCCGCGTCCAGCGCGCCGCGTTCGACCTGCAAGGCCAGTTCCGTGGTCTGGCCCGGCACGACGCGAACCAGCAGCCCGGCATGTTCGGATTTCAGCATGGAAATGACGAACGGAACCAGGCCGGTCAGCGTCGTCGGCACGGCGCCCAGGATCAGTTCGCCGCTGAACGCCGCTTCGCCCGACACGGACAGGACCATGCCGTCATAGGCGGCGACGATCTCGCGCGCCTTTGCGACAAGCGCCTTGCCGACCGATGTCAGCACGGGTGTCCGGCGGGAACGGTCGAACAGAACGACATTCCATTCCTGTTCCAGCGATTTCATCTGCTGGCTGACGGCGGCATGGGTAATGAAGACGGCTTCCGCCGCAGCCGAAAAGGTGCCGTGATCGGCAAAGGCGATCAAGGTTCTCAGGTTGCGAATGGTCATCTTGCGTTTATGAAAGCCGCGCTATCAATAGATTTAATTTGTGTGGCTTTTATAAAGATAATTTTACCGATATTGATTGTCAATCGGCATCGAACCCGTTTCCGGGCTTTGGCAGATCGGGATCGCCGAGCCTTGTCAGCAGGTTGCTGATCTCGGGGCGGCAGGAACCGCAATTGGCGCCGGCGCCAAGCGCCTTGCCGACCGCATCCAGCGTCACCAGTCCTTGCGTCGTGATCGCGCGTACCAGGCTGTTCATGCCGACGGTGGCGCAGGCGCAGACGATCGCGCCCTCGTCCGGCTGGTGGACACCCGGACGGCCGGCCAACAGGTTCGCGTCCATGTCACAGCCAAGCGCCGCAGCGACATGATGGCGCGACAGGGCAACCGGCTCGCCAGAGACGAAAAGCGCCGCCTGCACGCGGCCGTTTCCGGCAAAGGCCAATCGTGCAAGGCCGCGCCGCCGGTCATGCACGGCAAGCGGATCTGATGTCAAAGAGAACAGGTGCTTTGCAAAGGCGGTCCAGTCATCGGGTTCGTGCAGCCCGGCCAGTTCCGCCTGATAGCCGCCAGCCAGGGCCGAGACCGCCCAATATTCGCAATCGGGCCTGATCGGGGCCTGGGATATCGCAAAGCCATACCAGACCGCGCCAAAGGGCCGAATGGCTGCGGGCGACGATTTCAGCGCCGGCTGGCCCGAAACAGCGTCCACCAGCGCGGGTATGGCGCTGTTGATGCGCCCCGAAGCCGCTGTCTCGGCGCTCCAATGCATCGGGACAAAGGGTTGCCCGGCAGCGACGCGGTCGGTGACCAGGACGCGCAGCAGCGCATCTCCCTGCGCTCCGCTGACCCGCGCCAGACTTGCGGGTGACAAGCCAAGCGCGGCGGCGTCGCGAGGATGGATTTCCAGGAATGGCTCGGCCAGATGACGCGAGAGGCTGGGTGAAAGTCCGGTCCGGGTCATGCTGTGCCAGTGATCGCGCACACGGCCGGTATTGAGGCGGAAGGGAAATTCGCCCGTGACCGGCTGCGGCGGGCGCGGCGCGACGGCCACCATGCATCCGCGACCCGAGAAGGTATGATAGCGGCCGTCACCGAAAAAGCGGCCTCCTTGCCGCGCACCAGCACGCGGCCAGAGAAACGGCGTCATCCCGTCATAGGCGGCCCTGCCGATCCCCGCGCAATCGGAAATGTCGAAATCGCTGCCAAGACCGCCGGCGATCCCCGAAAGCGCCGCATATTCGGCGAAGATTTCTGACGGGTGGGACCAGCCGAAGGCGTCGCCCCATCCCATGCGCCGGGCGACATCGGCAATGATGCGCCAGTCGTCGCGCGCCTGCCCCACGGGCGCGAGGCTGGGCCGCTGGCGGCTGATGCGGCGTTCGGAATTGGTGACGGTGCCATTCTTTTCGCCCCATCCGGTCGCCGGCAGCAGGACATCGGCCAGCCGCGTCGTGTCGGTTCGCGCCATGATGTCGGAAACCACGGTAAAGTCACAGCCGGCGATGGCGCGGGCGACCCGGTCGGCGTCGGGCATCGAGACCGCCGGGTTGGTGCACATGATCCACAGCGCCTTGATCCGTCCCTCCTCGACCGCGCGGAACATGTCCACGGCCTTCAGTCCCGGCCTTTCGGCCATGCGCGGCGCATTCCAGAATCGCCGCACGGCGTCGCGGTGGGCGGCGTTTTCGATCTCCAGGTGGCAGGTCAGCATGTTGGCCAGCCCGCCGACCTCGCGCCCGCCCATGGCGTTCGGCTGACCCGTGACGGAAAACGGTCCCATGCCCGGTCGTCCGATCCGCCCCGTCGCGAGATGGCAATTCAGGATCGCGTTGACCTTGTCGGTGCCGCTGTCGGATTGATTGATCCCTTGCGAAAACAGCGTCACGACCTTTTCGCTGTCGCACCACAGGTTCACGAAACGGGCCAGATCCGCGGTCGCCAGCCCGGTCACGGCGGCATCGGTCCGGTTTGCGGCCAGAAGGGCCTGGTCCAGCCCGTCCAGGGCCGGATCGGGCGCGATCAGTCCGCGCCTGTCGATCTCGGCCAGCAGCCTGTTGAACAGGGCGGCATCCGCCCCGGCCGCGATGGGCAGGTGAAGATCGGCGATCTCGCAGGTGGCGGTGCGGCGCGGATCGATCACGACGATTCTGGTGCCGCGTTTCTCGCGCGCGGCCGCCAGTCGCTGGAACAGAACCGGATGGCACCAGGCGAGGTTCGAACCCACAAGGACGACGCAATCGGCCTGATCCAGATCCGCATAGAGCCCCGGCACCGTATCGCTGCCGAAGGCGCGCCGATGCCCCGCGACCGACGAGGCCATGCAAAGCCGTGAATTGGTATCGATATTGGCGCTGCCGATAAAGCCCTTCATCAGCTTGTTGGCGACATAGTAATCCTCGGTCAGCAGCTGCCCCGAGACGTAGAAGGCGACCGAATCCGGACCGTGCCGGGCGACGGTCCGGGCAAAACGCCGCGCCACCAGGTCCAGCGCCGCGTCCCAGCCGGCCGGGCGCCCGTCGATTTGCGGGGCCAGAAGCCGGCCCCGCAAACCCACGGTTTCGGCCAGGGCGGCACCCTTGACGCAAAGCCTTCCGAAATTCGCCGGATGATCGGGGTCGCCGGCGACGGTCAGGCCGCCTTCCGGTGTCGGTGTCGCCAGCACGCCGCAGCCGACGCCGCAATAGGGACAGGTCGTGCGAACCGCGCCCGCCGGGGAATGCATGTTCATGGCGCGATCTGTCCTTGTGGCGCCAGGACGGCTGTGCGCCGGACGGTCGCAATCGGGCCGCGCGACAGGCCGGACAACCCGCGGTGGCGGGTCGCAGCGATCATCGCGGTGGCGTCGCCGCGCGTGATTTCGCCAATGGAAGGCGTGATCATGGGCTTTCCTTTCAGGCGGCCTTGCCGCGCATGAGGCTTTCGGCGGAAATCAGGATGCGACCGCGTTCCACCCGGACCGGCCAGGTGCGGACCGCCCCCTGATCGGCGCCCCGGGCCGCCCCGGTGGTCAGGTCGAACACCCAGTCATGCAGCGGGCAGGTGACCTGATGGCCATGCACGATGCCTTCGGACAGCGGGCCGCCCTTGTGCGGGCAGCGGTCATCCAGCGCGAAGACGCGGTTGTCGGCGGTGCGGAACAGCGCGACGCAGCCATCGGTGGTGCGGATCAGCCGTGCGCCCTGGGCGGGGATGTCTTCCAGCGATGCGATATCGACATAGCGCGTCATTCGGCGGCCTCCAGGGTCAGATCGGCAAGCGGGGCCCAGCGGGGCGTTTCCGAAGGCGTCGAATGTTCGGCCCAGGGATCGCGGCGATAGACCGACTGGCTGGTCTCGAACCGCTTGACCAGCGCGCGGCGGTTTCGGGGATCATCCACGACCTGCGCGATGACCCAGTCCAGGCCGACCTTGGCGACCCACTTGTAGGGCCGGTCGAGATAACGGGCGTGTTCGCGATAGAGCTGGATGAAGGCGGTGACGATCTCGACCGCCTCGTCCTCGGAGGGGGTCGCGGCCAGATGCTCGGTCTGCTTCACCTCCATGCCGGCGGCGCCGGCGACGCTGATGTTGTAGCCGCTGTCCACGCAGACGATGCCCACATCCTTGCAGGTCGCCTCGGCGCAGTTGCGGGGGCAGCCCGAAACCCCCAGCTTGACCTTGTGCGGTGTCCAGGACCCCCATAGCAGCTTTTCCAGCCGGATCCCCAGCCCGGTCGAATCCTGTGTGCCAAAGCGGCAGAATTCGCTGCCCACGCAAGTCTTCACCGTCCGTAGCCCCTTGGAATAGGCGTGGCCCGAGACCAGCCCGGCCCGGTTCAGATCGGCCCACATCAGCGGCAAATCCTCCTTGCGCACGCCCAGCAGGTCGATCCGCTGGCCGCCGGTGACCTTGACCATCGGCACGCCATACTTGTCGGCCGCATCCGCGATGGCCCGCAATTCGTCCGGCGTGGTGACGCCGCCCCACATGCGTGGCACCACCGAATAGGTGCCGTCCTTCTGGATATTGGCGTGGTTGCGTTCGTTCACGAAGCGCGATTGCCGGTCGTCCCGGTATTCCAGCGGCCATTCGGCCAGCAGATAGAAATTCAGCGCCGGACGGCAGGAACGGCAGCCGCCGACGGACTTCCAGCCAAGTTCCTGCATGACGGCGGGGATGGATTTCAGACCCATCGACCGGATCAGCCGGCGCACATCCTCGTGACTGTGATCGGTGCATTTGCACATTCCGCCGGGCGCGGCGGCGGCAAAGCCATCGCCCAGCGTCAGACGCATCACCTGCTCCACGAGGCTGGTGCAGGTGCCACAGGATCCGCTGGCCTTGGTGCCGGCGCGAACCGCGTCCAGCGTGGTCGCGCCCCCTTGCACGGCATTGACGATGCTGCCCTTGCAGACGCCGTTGCAGCCACAGATTTCCGCCTCAGGCGGCAAGGCTGCAACGGCCGCCATAGGGTCCGGCCTGGACCCTCCCTGGAAGCCGGGACCGAAGATCAGCGTGTCGCGCATCTGCTCGATATCGGTGCCGTCCTTGATCAGCCCGTAGAACCAGTTGCCGTCAGCCGTGTCGCCATACATGACCACGCCGATGACGCGGTTGTCCTGCAGGACCAGCCGCTTGTAGATGCCACGCCCCGGATCGCGGAACACGATATCCTCGCGGCCCTGCGCCTCGGCGAAATCGCCCGCGCTGAACAGATCGCAGCCGGTCACCTTCAGTTTGGTCGCGGTCTGGACCGGGCGGAATTCGGCCGTCTCGCCGGACAGGGTCCGGGCCAGCGCCCGAGCCTGATCGTAAAGCGGCGCGACAAGGCCGAACAGCTGGCCGCGATGTTCCACGCATTCGCCAAGTGCGAAGATGTTCGGATCGCTGGTGCGCAGGCCGTCATCGACGGTGATGCCGCGCTCGACCTCCAGCCGTGCGTCCACGGCGATGCGGGTCTCGGGGCGGATGCCCACGGCCATGCAGACCAGATCGGCGGGATAGACGGTGCCGTCTTCCAGCAGCACCGCCTCGGCCCGGTCGTGACCCAGGATCGCCTTAGTGGCCCCCTTGCAGTGGACGGCAATGCCACGCCGTTCCAGATCCCGTTGCAGCAGATAGCCCGCCGCAGGATCAAGCTGGCGTTCCATCAGGTGGCCCATCAGGTGAATGACGGTGACCTTCGCCCCGCGCGCAGCCATGCCGGCAGCGGCTTCCAGGCCCAGCAGGCCGCCGCCGATCACGACCGCATCCCGGCCGGCCCTGCCCGCCTCGATCATCGCATCGGTGTCTTCCAGATCGCGATAGGTCACGACGCCGGGCAGATCCTTGCCCGCCACCGGGATGATGAAGGGGGCCGAGCCCGTGGCGATCACCAGCGCGTCATATTCGGCGCTGCTTTGGTTCGAATGGACCACGCGCGCGGCGCGGTCGATCCGCACCACCGGCTGGCCAAAGCGGCAATCGACGCCATGGGCCGCATACCAGTCAGCATCGTGGGTGACGATGTCGTCATAGGTCTTTTCGCCCGACAGGACCGGCGACAGCATCAACCGGTTGTAGTTGCCGCGCGGCTCGCCGTTGAACAGCGTCACCTGCCAGGCGTCCGGGGCGGTTTCAAACAGATGTTCCAGCAAACGGCCCGAGGCCATGCCGGCGCCGATAACGACCAGTTTCTTCTTCATGGCGACAGATCCTTTCAGGCGGCTTGCATGGCGGCGGGACGGCCCATGCGACGGACCGAGGCGTGCATCCACAGCGCACAGGCGGCGACCAGCACGAACAGAACCATGAAACAGCTGGACCACAGCCCGGTCTGATCCTTCAGCCAGCCGAACAGCAGCGGCAGCGCGAAGCCGCCCAATCCGCCGATCATGCCGACCAGGCCGCCGACGGCGCCGACATTGTGCGGATAATAGCTTGGGATATGCTTGTAGACGGCGGCTTTCCCCAGGCTCATCACGAAGCCCAGAATGAAGATCACCACCAGGAACACCGGCAGGGTGACCCCCGCCGGGATCGACAGGATCGCGGTCGCCGCCAGCGACACCGCGAAGGTGGCATACAGCACCCGGCGCGCCCCGATCCGGTCGGACAGCACGCCGCCATAGGCGCGGAAGATGGAGGCCGGGATCGAATAGGCCGCCCCGACCATGCCCGCCACCTTCACGTCGAAGCCATAGACACCGATCAGGTAATGCGGCAGCCACAGCGCCAGCGCGACGAACGCGCCGAAGGCGAAGAAGTAATAGGCCGAGAAGCGCCAGACCTGGAGGTTCCTCAGCGGCGCGAATTCGGCGCGCAGGCTGCGCCGGGATGCCGCGCTGCCGCGCCGGGCGGCGGTGACCGGATCATCCTTGCTGAGGATCCAGAACAGCACGGCCGTCACGGCCAGCGCGAGGGCCCAGATTTGCGCCGTGGCCTGCCAGCCGACGGCAACCATCACGAAGGGCGCGACGAATTTGGTCACCGCCGCGCCGACATTGCCGACGCCGAAAATGCCAAGCGCGGTGCCCTGCTGCGCATCGCGATAGAAGCGGGACACATAGGCCACGCCGACCGCGAAGGACCCGCCCGCAAGACCCACGCCAAGCGCGGCCAGCAGCATTTGCGGATAGGTCGTGGCCCATGACAGCAGCAGCGTCGCCAGTGCGGCGCTCAGCATGTTCAGCGTATAGACCAGACGCCCGCCCAGTCGGTCGGTGGCAACGCCCAGAACGATCCGGCTCAGCGAGCCGGTCAGGATCGGCAGCCCCACCAGCAGGCCGAACTGCGTCTCGGACAGGCCAAGCTGCTGGCTGATCTGGATGCCGATGATCGAGAAGATCGTCCAGACGGCGAAACAGATGGTGAAGGCAAGGGTGGACAGGCTCAGCGCGCGGCGTGAATCCTGCTGCGAAGGATGGGACATGAGATGCTCCGATGGCTGGCGTGGGACGGATCGCGCAGACATCCATCGTGGCTCCCAGAGGGAGGTCCGCGGCGGAACGCGCAATCAGGCTGTCAGGGGAACCGCGTCCTCGCGGAAATCGTGCGCAACGTTGCGAACGGGCCTGTGGCGCGCCATTGCGTCCTGGCCATGTCCTGCATCTTCACGCTTGTCCGGCGGCAGGGCAAGCGGAACACCGCGATCGCGACCGATGCCACCGGGGAAAACCGCGCGGCGCATCAAGTTTTTGCGGCGGATGCGGTGATTGCCTGAAAAGTGGTCAGTTTATGGATGAATCCGGGATCGGCGGCTCGAACACGAAGCCGTCGAAGAAGCTGTCGGCGCGCAGGATCATCTGGCCACGCTCGGCCGCGACGGTGCGATCTTCACCGATCATCCCCTCCAGTCGCAGCGACGCGCCGGGCAGGGACGCGCCTGCCGGTCTCAGGTGCCGGCGATAAAGATCGGTGCGGAAATGCCCCATCGCGCGCTGCATCGCGCCCTCGGGCGGCAAATCGTGGCGCAGTGCGATATTGCGCGCGATCAGCGCGGCCAGGCTTTTCCAGGGAAAGCTGGCCGCTCCGGCATTGAACGCCAGCAGGCGCGGGACCGCGCGCGCCTCGCCGGCCGGGGAAACCAGCAGCCGGCCGGTCAGCCCGCGTTCAACAAGTTCGGACGGCAGATCCAGATATTCGGCGCGCGACACGATCTCGGCGGCGGTGCCGCGATGGTCGGGTTCATCCAGCCAGCGCCCCGCCCGCCAGATCGCGCGCATCAGCGCGCCGGTCTGCCCGGGCCGGGTTTCGGCGAAGTCACGCCGCAGGACCAATCCCTTTTCGGGCGGCGAGGTCCAGATCGCCGTGCCCGGCAGCAGCAGCGCGGCGATGCCGCGTTCGACCGCAAACGAGGCCCAGGGTTCGCCCACGCAGAAGGCGTCGATTTCGGCCGCCGCCAGCGCATCGGCCATCATCGGCGGCGGCACGGTCTTGAGATGCAGATCATCTTCGCTGAATCCCGAAGCGCCGAGCCAGTGGCGGATCAGTTCAAGCTGGGTCGAGAACATGAACGGCACCCCCACCCGCAGCGGCCCGGTGATCGCGCCGCGCAAGGCCCGGCCCGCCGCCCCGGCGTCGGAGAAGTCAAAGCCGTGACCTGCCGCGCGCAGCCGGGTCTCGATCGCGGTGCTGACCCCCACCGCCTGGCCGCCATGCGACAGAAACATCACCAGATCGAGGTCGGGCAGGCGCGGCCCCAGCCCAAGCGCCTGACCGATCGGCATCGGGACCAGCATATGGGCCGCGTCGATCAGCCCCGCGCCCAGCATGTCGCGGCCCTGCGCCCAGGCCCCCAGCCGGATCAGATCCAGTTGCAGCCCTTCTTCGGCAGCAAAACCCAGCTCGCGCGCGACAATCAGCGGCGCCGCGTCAACCAGGGGAAGATAGCCTAGCCGCAGCGCGATCATCGCCCCAGCAATCCCGCCGCCGTCACCAGTTGCTGCGCGATTTCGCCGATGCGCTTGCCCTGATCCATCGCCGTCTTGCGCAGCAGCGCATAGGCCTCGGCCTCGTCGATGCCGCGCGCCTTCATCAGCACGGCCTTGGCACGATCCACGATCTTGCGGTCTTCCAGCGCGGCACGGGTGGCGGCCAGTTCGGCCCGCAATTGCCGCAGGATATGAAAGCGCGCGACGGCGGCGTCGATGATCGGCTTCAGGCGGTCCGGGCGCAGCCCGTCCACCACATAGGCCGACATCCCCGCCTCGATGGCCGATCGCGTCAATTGTTCGTCCGAACGATCCACGAACATCGCCACCGGCCGTTCGGCCGGACCAGAGGCCAGCGCAAGTTCCTCGAGCATGTCGCGCGACGGATTGGCGATGTCGATCAGGACCACGTCCGGGCTCAGTTCGGCCACGCGCCGGGCCAGCGCCGAATGCTCGGCCAGGATGCGGATATCGTGATCGCCGACGTCGCCCAGCCCGTCCGCGATCGCCTGCGCCCGGTCGGGATCCGATTCAACGACGACGATGAGAAGTTTTTTCAGCATGGCGACCCGATCACGCTTCTCGCGTTGGCACAGGCAGCCCTGCGACGCAAGGATGTCCGGCACCCGTGACCATGCCTTTCGCCCCGATGCACCTTGTTTGCCCAGATCTGCCTGCCGAATGCGGGGCGCATCGGCACCGGGACGGACGACCTGCGATCCGTCGCCATGGGCAGGTCATTATTCGCGTGGGGTTCCCGGCAGCGCATTGTGGATCGCGGTCGCGGCCACGGCGGCCTGACCCATCGCATGGGCGATCTGATCCAGCCCGTCGGTGATATCACCGATGGCATAGACTCCGTCGATGCTGGTTTTCAGTTTTGCATCGCCGATGATGCAGCCCGCATCACCAAGTCCGACGCCCAGCGAACCGGCCAGTTCCGAATGCGCGGAGGTGCCCAGGGCGACATAGAGCGTGTCGAAATGGTGCGTCTGGCCGTCTTCCAGCGTCACGACGACCTGCGAATCCGTCAGAGCCAGACCTTTCATCGGCGCGTCCAGGGCGCCGATCCCGTCCCTTGCGCGCGCCGGAATCCCCTCGGGCGGGATCAGCGTCACCGTCGGGGAATAGTCGCGAACGAAGCGCGCCTCGGCCAGGCCATGCGCGCCATTCCCCAGGACGGCAACACGCTTGTCGCGAATTTCATAGGCATCGCAGACCGGGCAATAACGGATCAGCCCCTGCGCGACGCCCCGATCGTGGTCGCTGGCCGACAGCGGCGGCCGATGGTTGACGACCCCGGACGCGAAAATGACGAAGCGCGCGGTTTCGGTCCGGCGGTCGGCCGTGACCCGGAACAGGTCGCCCTGTTTCTGGACCGCCTCGACCGTCGCGTTTTCGATCCTGGCACCGTAAAGTTCGGCATGCGCGCGCATCCGGTCAAGAAGCTCCTTCCCGGAAATGCCGTCCGGAAAGGGTCCGAGATTATGGGTTTTCGGGATCATCCGCGCCCGCCCCGCTCCGGCGTCGAAAACCGTGACGCGGCGCAGGAACCGGGCAAGATAGAGCGCCGCGGTCAGTCCCGCCGGGCCTCCGCCGATGATGATGCAGTCTTCCATGTCCGGCCTCTTGTTCTGTCACGCCATTCCTATAGCCAAACACCGGCCGGGCAAGCGAAGCTATCGTGATCGTCACGGCCAAGGGGGCCGCGACGCGGGGCCGAACCCGAATGGCGTTTCAGACACCTGCCCCCAGTCCCGGCTCAGCGAACGGCAGAGCGGCGCGCGGGATGATCCCGCGCATCTTCGGTGGTCCTTCCCCCTGTCGCGATGGCCGTTTTTCCGCAACAGTCGCCCCCATTTCGGCGAAATGTCGTCGGGCCGGCCCCATACGCTGACGCTTATGCCGGCTTGCATAAGCCCGCCGTGCCTGTTTTTCCCCGGCGGACAGGAGCATCTGCACCGGACCGTCGCGATGTCGTCGCGACTCAACCTGAAAGGATACCAAATGCGCAAGTTCCTGATTGCCACCGCGATGGTCGTCGCACTTCCTGCCTTTGCCGCCGAAGTCACCCAGGGCGCCCAGCTGGGGAAAACCATGGACGAGGTCAAGGCCGGCCTTGTCGGGATGGGCTACGAGGTCCGCAAGGTGCAGATGGAGGACGGCAAGATCGAGGCTTATGCCGTCATGGGCAAGACGCTCAACGAGGTCTACGTCGATCCGGCCACCGGACTCGTGACGAAAATCCTGTCGAAGTGATGCCGTCATGCTGGGAAAACATGATCTCGGCAGCGGGCGCGAAAGCGCCCGCACCGACAGGACGGTTCAGGTCTGGGATCCGCTGGTCCGCCTGATCCATTGGGGCGTGGTTCTGATGGTCGTGATCAACGCGGCCATTGTCGCCAAGGACAGCCCCCTTCATCTGTGGGCTGGCTATACGATGCTGGTGCTTGTCGGGGTCCGATTGCTTTGGGGAATCATCGGCTCGCGCCCTGCGCGGTTTTCGGCCTTCCCGCCAAATCCGTTCCGGGCGCTAGGCTATCTGAAAGAGATGCGCCGGGGAGACAAGACCGTGCACCTGTCCCACAACCCCCTGGGAGCCTTGATGGTCTATAATATCTGGGCGACGCTGCTGGTCATCGCAGCGACCGGCTACATGATGGGGACTGCCAGGTTCTTCGGTGTCGACTGGGTCGCGCAGACCCATGATCTGGCCTATGATTGGCTGTTGATTTCAATCACGGCACATGTCCTTGGCGTTGTCTTCGACACATGGCGTTCGGGTGTCCCGCTTGTGCAGGCGATGATACACGGCCGCAAGCGCATCCCGAATGATAGACCGGTCGAATGAAAAACAGTTTGCAGCGATCCAGAAACGACAAACGGCGGGCGGTGACGCTCGCCGTGATCATTCTGTTGCAGGCGCTGAGCGCGGCGTTCTTCTTCAGCGATGTCGTCTCTGATTTCAAGGAAGACACCTATCTCAGCGAAGCCCATTTCTACATGGAGGCGGTTGCTTCTGTCGTCTTGATCGCCGGTGTCGTCTTTCTGATGATCGAACTGCGGGCGGTCATGAGCCGCATGGAAGAATTGGACCGCGGCCTGCGCGGCGCGCGCGGCGAGATGGCGCAGATAATCGATGCCTTCTTCGAGGAATGGAATCTGACGCCATCGGAAAAGGATGTGGGACTGCTCATTCTCAAGGGGTTCGACAATGAGGCGATAGCAGAGTTTCGCGGCACCGCGACCGGAACCATCCGGGCGCAATCGACGCGCATCTATTCGAAGGCAGGCGTGGAAAGCCGCGCACAATTGTTCAGCGTCTTTCTTGAAGAACTTCTGGCCGGAGAGGATCGCCTGGTCGAAGCGAAATCAGAGGCCCGATAGCCTCAGCGATCATCACCTGAATTTCCCTGCTCCATGGATGCGGCCTGCACCGTCGCGGCTGTGACCAGCGCCGTCTGAATCTTTCGGCCGGCCTCCTGCAACATCGCCAAGAGAACGCGCTCGCGGCCCAGGTATCGCGTGCTGGGCATTCCCAGGTTCAGCGCGGCAACTACCCTGCCGCTCGCGCCGCGAAGGGGAATGGCGATGCCGGTCGATCCGGTGACGAACTCGCCATCATTCACGGCATGACCCTGCCGCCGGACCTGATGCAGCAAATCGCGCAGGACGGCCGGCCGGGTTTCGGTGCGCGGCGTATAGCCGAGCATGGTCACCCGCGCGAAATAGGCGTTCACGACCTTGCCCGGCGCATAGGCCAGCAGCACGCGGCCGCTGGCGGTGCAATGGGGCGTGATCGCCGCGTCGATATGGACATCATAGCGCACCGGATTGCGGCTCACGACTTTCGACAGCCGCCTGATTTCGCCGCCCGCCGTCAGGATCGACAGGATCACCGTCTCGTCGCTGTGATCGCGCAGTCGCATCATCACGGGCATCGCTGCATGGACAAGCGCGTTCTCGTTGCGGCGAAACGGAAAACCGTGCCGGCTTTCCTCGACCAGAACGAACCGGCCGTCGGTGCCCTGATGGACATGACCGCGCGCGACAAGCGTGTGAAGAAGTGCGTGCAAGCTGCTGCCGGGCAGCGACATGTCACGCGAAACCCGTGCCAGGCCGACAGGCTCCCGGCAATTTGCGAGATAGGCGATGAGGTCCAGGACCCGACCGGCGCTTTTCACTTCCTTATTCACATACATGAATGAAACCGCGATTTAGCCGCTTGTCCAGATCCCAGTCGGGGCTAGGGTCGAAGTCAGGATGAATGCGCCGAAGCGCCCTGTGACGGGAGATGGCAATGGCCGGAGATTCGACCGATCCCTGGACCTGGCCCGAGGAAACCTGGCGCCGGAAGGCAGGTCAGGCGGCCGCCGGGCGGTCACTGCGGCCCGAAACGTGGAAAGACGGCGCGACATGGGCCGTCGCATTGTCTTTCGACAGCGATCACGAGACGTTCGAATTGCGCAACGGCGGAAATTCGGTCGGTCGCATGTCGCAGGGCGCCTATGGCGCAAGGCGAGGCATCGAACGGATCCTGCGCGTGCTGGATCGGGCCTCGGTCCCGGCATCCTTCTTCATGCCCGCCGTTGCCGGCCTGCTGCATCCCGACGAGGTGCAGGCAGTCACCGGTGCCGGGCACGAAATGGCGATCCACAGCTGGATCCACGAGATGAACTCCCGACTCGATCATGCGACCGAGCGAGAGCTGTCGCTGCGCGCGGCCGACGCGCTGGAACGGCTGACGGGAACGCGGCCTGTCGGAATGCGGACGGCGTCGTGGGATTTCAGTCCCCATACCCTGTCGATCATCCGCGAGATGGGTTTGCTCTATGATTCCTCGCTGATGGCCGATGACGACCCCTACGAGATCCTGGATGGCGATGAGGCGACCGGGATCGTCGAGGTTCCGGTGGAATGGATCCGCGACGACGCGCCCTATATGGCGATGGACCGGATGAGCCATGCCCGCCCCTATGCCGGCCCGGCGATGGTGCTGGAGATCCTGCTTCGGGAAATGGAGCTGGCGCAGACCGAAGGCGGTCTGTTCCAGGTGACGATGCACCCTCATCATATCGGCCACCGCTCGCGTATCTTCGTGCTCGAAGAGGTCATCCGGGCCGTGCAGGCAAAGGGCGGTGCCTGGGTGGCCACCCATGCCGAGATCGCCCGCTATTGCGCCCGGGAGGCCGGGCTGACCGGCTCGACCTGAGCGCAAGCGGCGGACAGCGAAGGAAAAGACAGAACCGGGGCTACATCCGGCAAGACCAAAAAGACCAACAAGAAACACCGACCAACCAACAGAGAGGACGCCATGAGACCGAGACTTTCAGTAAGGCTTCTTGCCTCGACATTGCTGGCCGCGGTGCTTGCCGCCGGACCGGCGCTGGCCCAGACCAAGGAATTGCTGACGATCGACCTGCCGGGCGATCCGGCGACGCTTGATCCGCACCTGCAGTGGAACACCGACAGCTATTCCGTCTATCGGAACATCTTCGACAACCTCGTGACACGGAACGCCGAAGGCGAGATCGTCCCGCAGATCGCGACCGGCTGGACGCAGGACGACGACACGACCCTGACCTTCACCATCCGCGACGACGTCGCCTTTCATGACGGCACGTCCCTGACGGCCGAGGACGTGGCCTATTCGATCAATCGGATCATCGATCCCGACCTGAACAGCCCGCAGCTGTCGCAGTTCAACCAGATCGAGAGGGCCGAAGCGATTGATCCGACCACCGTCAGGATCACCACAAAGTCGCCCTATCCCGCGCTTCTGGCGCAACTCGTCAAGCTTTCGATCGTGCCCAAGGCCTATGTCGAGGCGGTCGGGGACGAAGAATTCAACCTGAAGCCCATGGGCAGCGGCCCCTACAAGCTGACCGCCTGGCGGAAGGGCGTCGAGACCGAACTGGAAGCTTTCGCCGATTACTGGGGCGGCCAGCCACCGTTCGAGCGGGTGCTGTTCCGTGCCGTGCCCGATGTCTCGACGCGGATTGCCGATCTCAAGACCGGCCAGGCCGACCTGATCCGCGACGTGCCGCCGGATCAGGCATCCAGCGTCGACGGGGCAAGCGGCGTGAAGCTGCTGTCGGTGCCGACCGAACGGGTCGGATATCTCTATATCAACGCGCAGGCCGGGCCGACGGAAGATGTGCGCGTGCGTCAGGCAATCGCCTATGCGCTGGACCGCCAGACCCTGATCGATGCGTTGCTGGAAGGCTATGCCTCGCCGGTCAACATTCTCGGGGCACCGCCGATCTTCGGCTATACCGACCAGATCGAAGGCTATCCCTATGATCCGGACAAGGCCAGGGCGCTGCTGCAAGAGGCCGGAGCCGAAGGCGCGACGCTCGAATTCCTCACGTCACCCTCGTATAATCAGGCGATGGTCCAGGCGATCCAGCAGATGCTTCAGGATGTCGGGCTTGATGTCTCGATCTCGTCCAGCGACCAGGCGACCTTCCTCAAGCGGCGGCAGGGCGATCCCGAGAATGCCGGATCATTGGCGATCGGGGCCTGGTCCTGCGCCTGTCAGGATGCCGACGGCATCATCTTCCCGCTGTTCCGCACCGGCAGCATCTGGGCCAAATATTCCAATCCGGCATTCGACGAGGCGGTGGATGCCGCCCGTTCGACGCTGGACGAGGCAAAACGCAAGGCCGAATACGAAACCGCCTACCAGATCCTGCGCGAAGACGTGCCTGGACTGGGCCTCTATCAGGTCTATGCGCTCTATGGCGCCAGCGAACGGCTGCAGTGGCAGCCGACCGCAAACGAGTCGATGTTCGTCATGGACATGAGCTGGTCCGAATAGCAGCCAGGGGACATCAGGGCCATGCTGCGCTACATCGTCAATCGCCTGTTGCAGGCGGTCATCGCGATCTTCGGCGTCCTCACCATCGTCTTCGTCGTGATGCACCTGTCGGGCGATCCGACCCTTCTGCTGGTCCCGCAGGATGCATCGGCCGAGGTGATCGCCAACCTGCGGCGTCAGCTGGGGTTCGATCGGCCGATCGGCGTGCAATATCTGGATTACCTGGGCGATCTTCTGCGTCTCGATTTCGGAACGTCCGTCGTGCAGCGCGTCCCGGTATCGCAGATCGTCGCCGCGCGCGTTCCCTATACAATCGAACTGGCCGCAGGCGCCCTTGCGGTCGCCTTGGGCCTTGGCATTCCGATCGGCGTGGTCATGGCGACCCGGCGTGGCGGCTGGATCGAACGCGGCCTGACCGCGGTGGTTGTGACCGGTCAGAGCGTGCCGACCTTCCTGTCCGGCATCCTGCTGATCGCGATTTTCGGCGTGCTGCTGCGCTGGCTGCCGACCTCGGGCACGGGCAGCATTTCGGCCCTTGTCATGCCGTCGATTGCTCTTGGTTCCGTGTCGATGGCGACGTTTGCACGGATGACGCGCATCGCGATCCTCGACGAACTGGGCAAGGATTACGTGCGTGCCGCGACGGCGCGGGGAATGCGGATGGATCAGACCATCCTCCGGCACGTGCTTCGAAATGCGTCAATCCCGCTCATCACCATCACGGCGCTCGAGATCGGCAATCTGCTGGCAGGCGCCGTGATCATCGAAACCGTCTTCGCATGGCCCGGCATCGGCCTGCTGGCCATCCAGTCGATCCAGGCGCGGGACTTTCTGGTCGTCCAGATGATCGTGTTGCTGATTTCGGTGGTCTACGTGCTGACAAGCGTGCTGGCCGACCTCATCTACGGCTTCGTCGATCCGCGTATCAGGCTGATGCGGTAGGAGCAGCGACATGGCAATCATCACCTTCCCCCTTCCCCGGCCGCGCCTGCCGCAGATGCCGCTATCGGTCGTCCTGGTCGCGATTCTGTTCGTCGTGATCGTGGTGCTGGCCGTGCTGGCACCCTGGATCGCGCCGCAAGATCCCAACGATCAAAGCCTTCTCGCGCGGCTCCGGCCGCCGGGCTACACCTATCGCGACGTCACTTATCTTCTGGGAACGGACGATCTGGGTCGCGACCTGCTGTCCCGCGTGCTTTACGGTGCCCGCATCTCGCTTGCCGTGTCGGTCCTGTCGGTCGCGGTGTCCACGGTCGTGGGCGTGTCGCTGGGAATGGTGGCCGGCTGGTATCGCGGCTGGGTCGAGACCCTCATCATGCGCGCCGTGGACATCATGATGTCGATCCCGGCGATCCTGCTGGCCGTCCTGACCGTGGCGGTGCTGGGGCCGGGCTTCATCAAGCTGGTGCTGGTCCTGGGACTGACCCGCTGGCCACGCTACACCCGCGTGGCATTCGGTCAGACGCTGACCGTCGCGGGACTTCCGTTCATCCGCGCATCCGAATTGGCGGGTGCAGGCGCCGGGCGCATTCTGATCCACCACATCCTGCCGAACATCGCCGGTCCCATCCTGATCGTCGCAACGGCCGAATTCGGCCTCATGATCCTGTTCGAGAGCGGCCTTTCCTTCCTGGGCCTCGGCATCCAGCCGCCAACCCCGTCATGGGGGTCGATCATGAGCGTCGGACGCCAATATCTGGAACGGGCTCCGTGGATCGTCTTCGTGCCGGGCGCCTGCCTTTTCCTGCTCGTCTTTTCCGTCAACGTGCTGGGGGACTGGCTGCGCGACTGGATCGATCCGCGCTCCCGGTCCCGCTGAAGGAGAATATCCATGAACATCGACTTTGCCGACAAACGCCTTGTCCTGACCGGCGCCGCGGGCATCTTCGGGCGACGCATCGCCAGGTATTTCGCGCAACGTGGCGCAAGACTGTGCCTGTCGGATCGCCGCGCCGATGCGCTGCATTCCATGGTCGCCGATCTGGAACCGGATCCGTCCCGCATTCTGGTCCACGAGACCGAACTGACACGGCAAGCCTCGATGGACGAACTGGTCGCCATGGTCGCTCGCGAATGGGGCGCGCCGGATATCCTGGTCAGCAATGCGGGCATCTATACGCGTTTCGACCTGATGCAGATGGACCTTTCGGACTGGGATCTGGTGATGGACGTGAATGTCCGCGCCCCCTTCTATCTTGGGCGTGAAATGGCCAAGCTGATGATAGCGGAAGGCGTGAAAGGCAGCATCATCGACATTTCGTCGGGCGCGGCGCGGCAGATGAACACCACCGGCGCGCCCTATTGCATCTCGAAAACGGCAGTGGACCGGTTGTCCAAGGGCCTGGCGCTGGCATGTGCGCAGCACGGCATTCGCGTCAACGTGGTCGAGCCCGGCTTTGCCCAGGGCAGCGAAGTCAGCCATCTGGACCGGGACTATGTCGCGCGGATGCTGGAACGGATCCCCCTGGGACGCGAGAGCGGCCCCGAGGACGCGCCGGCGGCGATCGCCTTTCTCTGCTCGGAGGCGGCCGGATTCATCACCGGTGCCACGCTCAGCGTCGATGGCGGCAACTCGATCGGCACCTATCAGCGGCCACGGGCGCCGGAATGAGCGACGGGACCGGCAGCGACGGGGCCCGCACCCTGACGGCAGAGGGCCTGAGCGTCGAGATCGGCGGCGCCCGGGTCGTCGACGATGTCTCTTTCATCGTGCGGCCGGGGCGGGTCATGGCGCTGGTCGGCGAATCGGGTTGTGGCAAATCGCTGACCGCCTATGCCATCCTGGGTCTGCTGCCGCCCGCCGCGCGGCTGGCTGGCGGACGCATAAGGCTGGGCGACACCGAATTGTTGGCTCTGTCCAACAGGTCGCTGCGCCACATTCGCGGCCGCGAGATTGCGATCATCTTCCAGGAGCCTTCCGCCTCGCTCGACCCTCTCACGACGATCGGCAGCCAGGTGGCAGAGGCCTACCGGTTGCATCACGATGTCGGCCGGGCCGAGGCGATGGCCAAGGCGCGCGACATGCTGGCCGATGTCGGCATTTCCGATCCGGACCGGCGTCTGCATCAATATCCGTTCGAACTGTCGGGGGGCATGTGCCAGCGGGTGATGATCTCGATCGCGCTGATCAACAGCCCCAAGGTGCTGGTCGCGGACGAACCGACGACGGCGCTGGACGTGACCATCCAGGCGCAGATCCTGGACCTGATGAAGAAGCTGGTGGCCGAGCATCACACCTCGATCGTGTTTATCACCCATGACATGGGGGTGGTCGCCGATATCGCCGATGAGGTTGCGGTGATGTATGCCGGCCGGATTGCCGAGATCGCGCCGGTGCAGGCGCTGTTCTCGTCGCCCAGGCATCCCTATTCCGCCTTGCTGCTGGCAAGCGTGCCCAGGCTGGATGCGGCGGCCAAGGCCGAGTTGCCGACCATCGAGGGGACGGTGCCGACGGCCGAGGAATTCGGGCCGGGCTGTCGGTTCGCCGATCGCTGTCCGCTTGCCGACCAGCAATGCAGAACGGAACAGCCGCCGCTGTTCGATTGCGGCACCGGACACCGCGCCGCCTGCTGGCACATCGACCGGATCGGCGAATTGTCGAAACAGGGCACCAGGGTGACGGCATGAGCGACGGGGAAAGGGCCGGATCGCCGGTGCTGGAGCTGCACGACGTCGCCGTATATTTCGGCGGACGCAAAGGACTGCTGGACCGCGAACGCCCGGTGATCCGCGCCGTGAACGGCGTTTCCCTGACGATCGGCCGCGCAGAGACGGTGGCGCTGGTCGGCGAATCCGGCTGCGGCAAATCGACCCTCTCGAACGCCATCGTCGGTCTGGAGCCGGTGCAGCCCGGCGGCAGCATCCGCATCGGCGGCGACGAGGTGACGGGCGCCTCGCGGCGTGCCTTGCGCGACATCCGCCGTCGGGTGCAGATGATCTTTCAGGATCCGGCCCTGTCCCTGGATCCCCGCGCGACCATCGGCGCCGCCATCGCAGAGCCTTTGCTGGTGCGCGGCGTGGCCCGCGGCGCGGCCTTGAAGGCGCGCGTGGCCCGGCTTCTGCGTCAGGTCGGACTGCGTCCCGAATTCGCCAGCCGCTATCCGCATCAGTTCTCGGGTGGGCAGCGTCAGCGGGTGGTGATCGCCCGGGCGCTTGCGCTGGAGCCCGATCTGGTGATCTGCGACGAGCCGGTCAGCGCGCTGGACGTGTCGGTCAGGGCGCAGATCCTGAACCTGCTTGTGGAACTTCAGCGGCGGACCGGCGTGTCCTACCTGTTCGTCAGCCACGATCTGGGCGTCGTGCGCCACATCGCCGATCGCGTGGTGGTCATGTATCTGGGACGTTTCGTCGAAATCGCCGAGCGCGAGACCTTCTTTGCCAAAGCCCATCACCCCTATACCCGCGCGCTGATGTCGGCCGTGCCCGAGCCGGATCCCGTTCTGCAGCGCGGCAAGGAGCGGTTTCCGTTGCACGGCGAACTGCCAAGTCCGGCGAAAATTCCAAGGGGCTGCGCCTTTCATACCCGTTGCCCGCTGGCCACCGAAATCTGTTCGCAGTCCCGGCCCGAGCTGACACCGCGTCCTGACGGCGCTTTCGTCGCCTGCCATCACGTCTGAGCGGACCGAGACAGCGAGAAAGCCCGACCCATGCCTGAAACCCCTTCTGACACGAATCCCGGGACCGCGCCCGAGACATTCGTCCTGCACGGCCTTGAAGGACCGGCCGAGATCCGCGTCGATCGATGGGGCATCGCCCATATCGAGGCGGGCAGCCTTCACGATGTATTCTTCCTTCAGGGCTGGAACGCGGCACGCGACCGCCTGTGGCAGATCGACCTGTGGCGCAAGCGCGGGCTTGGCCTGCTGGCCGCCGATTTCGGTCCGGGGTATCTTGCACAGGATCATGCCGCGCGACATTTCCTCTATCGCGGCGACATGGACGCGGAATGGGCGGCCTATGGCGACGGGACGCGGGACATCTGCGCAGCCTTCGTCGCGGGCATCAATGCCTGGATCGCACTGACCCGGGTCGAGCCCGATCGCCTGCCGCCGGAATTCGCGCTGCTGGGAACCCGTCCCGCAAGCTGGGAACCGGAAGACGTTGTGCGGATCCGCAGCCACGCGCTGGTCCACAACGCATTGTCCGAGATCCTCCGCGCGCAGGTTCTAGGCAGGGCCGATGCCGAAACCGATCGGCTGCGCGCCGATCTGGAACCCCCGGTCGATCCGGGATCCCTGACCGGTCCGGATCCCCGCGATGTGCCCCTTGCGGCCTGCGAACTCTACAAGCTCGGGACCGCGCCGGTCAGCTTCGAACCCGCGCGGCTGCAAGCGACGCTGGACGAGGCGCCAAGCTGGTCGCGCGTGACCGCCCAGGCCGAGGTGGTGCGCCGGCTTGCCGACGAGGGCTCGAACAACTGGGCGGTGCATGGCGAGCGAACCGAAACGGGCCGGCCGATCCTTGCAAGCGATCCTCACCGAACCCAGGCCGTGCCATCGCTTCGCTATCTCGTTCACCTGCGCGCGCCGGGCCTGGACGTGATCGGGGCGGGCGAACCCGCCGTGCCGGGCGTGTCGATAGGCCATAATCAGGATCTGGCCTTCGGGCTGACGATCTTCCGGGCCGATCAGGAAGACGTCTATGTCTACGAGACCGATCCTGCCGATCCCGATCGCTACCGCTACGGCGGCGGGTGGGAAAGCGTGGTGCGCGTCGATGAACGCTTCGCGGTCAAGGGCTGTCCCGATCAGCATCTTGCCCTTTCCTTCACCCGCCACGGACCGATCCTGCACCAGGACCACCGGCGCCGGCGGCTTGTGGCGATCCGGTCGGTCTGGGCCGAACCGGGAAGCGC
The DNA here is from genome assembly GCA_002294185.1 of Paracoccus sp. UBA889. Lineage (GTDB taxonomy): Bacteria > Pseudomonadota > Alphaproteobacteria > Rhodobacterales > Rhodobacteraceae > Paracoccus. Next base: position 15,287 of record DBFD01000018.1, on the reverse strand, counting down.
CGCCTATCTGGGCAGCCTGTCCTATCTTCGCGCCGATACGGTCGATGCCTTTGCGCGATCGTTGTCGCATTGGGGCAGCCCGGCGGTGAACCATGTCGCGGCAGACACGAAAGGCGATATCGGCTGGTTCACGGCCGGTTTGGTGCCATTGCGCGCCAACTGGCCCGGAATCCTGCCGGTTCCCGGCGATGGCAGATACGAATGGCAGGGGTTTCGGGATGCCGCCGCGCTGCCACGGGCAAAGAACCCGGCCGGGGGTTTCGTGGCCTCGGCCAACGAGATGAACCTGCCGAAATCGTTTCTCGCGAAGGGCGCGCCTTCGATCGGGCACGAATGGGCCGATGGCAGCCGTGCCCGCCGCATCAGACAAACCCTGTCCGAACAGACGCGCCATGGGCTTGCCGATTCCGCGGCCCTTCAGACCGACGTCCTGTCCCTGATCGCGAAACGCCTATGCGCCTGTCTCGAGAATCTCCCGGCGACCGGCGACACCGGCGCTGCCCTTCGATTGCTTTCGGGATGGAATTCCTGTCTGACGGCCCAGAGCGCGCCGGCGGCGCTGTTCGAATTGTGGTGGATGACCCACCTTCGCCCCGGCATCCTTGGCCGCTTCGCGCCCGATCCGGATCTGCGGCGGCTTCTGCTGCCGGGCGACCTTGACCGCCTGGTCGTGCTGATCGAGACGCCCGAGCCTGCCTGGAGCACGGAAGATCGCGACGCGCTTCTGACCCGAACACTCGCCGCGGCCTGGGCCGATTGTGCGACGCGGCTTGGACCCGATCCCGCCGCTTGGGCCTGGAGCCGTCTGCATCAGGCGCTGATGCGTCACGCCGCAAGCCCATTGCGCGGAAATGCCGAATGGGATGTCGGACCGCATGGCGTGGGCGGCTCTCAGTCCACCGTCATGAACATGGCCTATCGGCCGGAGGACTTTTCGGTCACCTCCGGCGCCTCGGTCCGGCTGGTGATGGATGTGGGAGACTGGGATCGCAGCCTGTGTCTGAACTATCCCGGCCAATCCGGCGACCCGCGTTCGCGGCACTACGCCGACCTGGCCGAGACATGGGCGGCATCGGACCATGTGCCCTTCCTCTACTCGCCGGATGCGATCAGCAAGGCCACGGCACGGCTGCTGCGGTTCAAACCGGCAACCAGCCCGGGACGATCTGCTGTCTGATCCGTCTTTCGGTAGCGGCCGGTCACCGCCAATCGCGTCCGATACGGGCCCAATCTGCAAGCTGCGCGAGAAAGGCGTCACAGGCGTCCAGTTGCGATTGTTCCACATATTCATCCGGCTTGTGCGCCTGCGTGATCGACCCCGGTCCGCAGATGATCGTCGGCACGCCCAGCATCTGGTCAAAGCGGCCGCCTTCGGTTCCGAAGGCGACCTTGGAATGTCCGTTGCTGCCCGTCAGGCTTTTGGCCAGCGTCACCACGGGCGCGTCGGGCGACGTGTCCAGCCCCGGAAACTGGGCATAGAGGTCGATCTCGATCCCGGCTTCGGGGGCGATACGCTGCATCGCGGCCTCCAGCTCGCGCGCGTAGTCGCGCAGTTCGTCGACAAGCGCATCGGCATCCTCGAAGGGCAGCACGCGGAATTCGCAATCGAAGACGCAGATGTCGGGCACGATGTTCAGCGCGGTGCCGCCGCGGATGATGCCGGTATGGGCGGTGCTGTGGGTGATGTCGTAGTCACGGTCGATACCGCCCCGCGCGGCCAGCCGGGCGGCGATGTCCTGCATCCGCACGATCAGCCGCGCGGCCTGGTCGATCGCGTTCACGCCCTGCGGCGCCAGCGAGGAATGACACCCCCGGCCCCGCACCGTCACCCGCATCGACCGCTTGGCCTTGTGGCCGGTGACCACCTGCATCAGCGTCGGCTCTCCGACGATGCACATGGCGGGGCGGATGTTTTCGGATTGCAGCATCTCCAGCAGGCCCACGACGCCGACGCAGCCGACCTCCTCGTCATAGGAAAACGCCAGATGCACGGGACGGGCCAGATCCCGCGCGACCAGGCCCGGCACGGCGGCCAGCGCGCAGGCCAGAAAGCCTTTCATGTCGCAGGATCCGCGCCCGTACAGCCTGCCGTCCCGCGCATCCAGCGTGAACGGATCGCTGGCCCAGTCCTGACCATCCACCGGCACCGTGTCCGTATGTCCCGACAGGATCACACCGGACCGGTCGGCGGGTCCGATGGTCGCCCACAGGTTGGCCTTCTGACCGGTCTCGTCCGGGATCGTGCGGCTCTCGACCCCATACGCGGATAGAAAGTCCCCCACATACCGGATCAGCGGCAGGTTCGAGACGCGGCTGGTCGTGTCGAAGGCGACAAGCTGCGCCAGGATATCGCGGCTGGACGGTGTGGACATCAGGATTTCCTTTGTCAGGTCGAATGCGGCGGCTTGGGGTAGGCGGCGCGGTCAAGGCTGACGCGGACCGCCTGCATGAAGGCCAGCGCCACCGACGAGGGCGCACGGCTGGAAGGCAGCAGAAAGTTCGTGCTGTAGGCGATGGCCGGTAGAAAGGGGCGCATGACGACATTCTCGCCCATCTGGTGGACCAGCGGGAACGGGTTCAGCAGCGACACGCCCAGGCCTTCGCGCACGAATTCGGTCACGGACACGTTGGTCGATGCCTCCATCACGCGGTTCAGGTGCAGGCCCGCCCGGTCGAACAGCCGGTCGATGGCGGCACGGCTGGAATGGCGGCGCGACAGGGCGATGAATGCCTCGTCGCGCAGGTCTTCGGGGCGAATCACCTCGAAGGAGGCAAGGTGGTGTTGCTTGGGCAGGATGCAGATCGCCTGCGTTTCCAGAAACAGCTCGCTGGTGATGCCTTCATGGGCCACGTTGCTGTCGGTCATCCCGACATCGAACCGACCCTCGGCGATGCCCGTCAGCAGGCTGTCGCTGGCCAGCACGTCAAAGGTGATCTGCAGGTCGGGGTTGCGCCGCTTGAAGGCTGCGATCCGGCTGGGAAGGAAGCGATGGGCGATCGTCGGCGGGGCGACGATGGACAGCGTGCCCGCATGGGCCGTTTCGGGCTGTGCCGCGTGATTGGCGATGCGCGCCAGCGTCTCGAAGACGGGCGTCAACTGCTCGTTGATCGACAAGGCCTCGACCGTGGGCACCAGCCGGCCGCCGGCGCGCATGAACAGCTGAAAACCCAGACGATCCTCGAGCTGCGCCAGCCGGCGGCTGACCGCGGATTGCGAGATGCCCAGCCTGCGTGCGGCGTTGATGGCCGTGCCGCCGCCGACCAGCGACTGCAAAACCTCGAGTTCGCGCAGGGTTATGCCGGCGCGGCGCTGGTCGGCATCGGCGGCGGTTTCGGGATCCATGTGCGACCTATTACAAAAACGCATTGATATTCCAGATTGACATCTGGTTATCGCATAATACCCTGTCCGCCAAGCAGGATTGCAACACCGGGGATCAACCCCGGACCGACAACCCCGACAGCAAACCCCAACAGGAAGGACATGACGATGAAAGCGCTGACCCTGCCATTGCTGGCCGGCATTGCCGTCGCCGGAATCGCGCCCGCCACGGCCCAGGAACTGACCATCGGCCTCAAGTCCGAGGCGACCTCGATGGACCCGCAATTCCATCAATTGTCGACCAATATCCAGGTCACAAAGAACATCTTCGAGGCGCTGACCACCCAGGATGCGGTGCAGAAGGTCACCCCCGGCCTGGCCGAAAGCTGGGAGGCGGTAGACGACACCACCTGGCGGTTCAAGCTGCGCCAGGGGGTCAAGTTCCACGACGGCAGCGACTTTACCGCCCGCGACGTGATCTATTCCTTCTGCCGGGTGCCGCTGGTGCAGAATTCGCCATCGGCCTACACGATCTATACTGCCGGCATCGCCGACATGCAGGCCGAAGACGATTATACGCTGACCATCAGGACCAAGGCCACCAACCCGCTTCTGCCCAGCGAAATGTGGAGTCTGGCGATCGTGTCGGCCAACGCCCTGGGCGCCGAAGACCAGGTGACCTATGGACCCGACGGCACCTGCGAGGGGATGGGCGATGTGCCCCAGGCGCCGGCCTTCAACGATCCCGGGATCGCCGTCGGCACCGGGCCCTACGTGCTGGACAATTATACCCGCGGCTCGGAAATGGTCGTGACGCGGTTCGACGATTACTGGGGCGGCACGCCCGATTGGGAACGGGTCGTGATGCGGCCGATCACAAGCGACGGGCCGCGCGTGGCCGCGCTGCTGGCCGGTGACGTGGAAATGATCGAATCGCCCCCGATCCAGGACATCCCCCGGATCGAGCAGGCGGGCTTCTCGGTCGTCGATGCCTTGTCCAACCGGATCATCTATCTGCACATGCTGCAGCAGGAAGATGCACCCGGCATCAGCGGCGCCGAGGGCAACCCGCTGCTGGATCCCCGCGTCCGCGAGGCGATTTCCCTGTCCATCAACCGCGAAGCCATCGCGGAACGGATCATGGGCGGCTATGCCCAGCCCGCCGGCGAATTGCTGCCGCCGCCGATGTTCGGCACCTCGGGCCGTCCGGTCGATGCCTATGACCCCGAACGCGCCAGGGAGCTGCTGGCCGAGGCCGGCTATCCCGACGGCTTCTCGATCACGCTCGGCACGCCGAACGACCGCTATATCAACGACGAACAGGTGGCCCAGGCGGTCGCCCAGATGATGTCCCGCATCGGCATCCAGACCCGCGTCGATGCCAGCACCGCCAGTCAGTTCTTCTCGCGCCGCAACGCGCTGGAATTCCCGATCTACATGGCCGGCTGGGGCGCGTCCTCGGGCGACATGTCCTCGCCGCTGAAATCGCTGGTGGCGACCTATGACCCCGAAACGGGCATGGGACCGACCAATGCCGGGCGCTATTCCAACCCGGACATGGACGCCCTGCTGATCGAGGCGATGTCGACCATCGACGACGAGAAACGCGACCAGATGCTGCAAGAGGCGGAAACCATGGTGCTGGACGATTACGGCATCATCCCGCTGCACTACGAACAGACCGTCTGGGCGATGAAGTCGGACCTGTCCTACGAACCCCGCGTGGATCAATATACCATGGCCACCGAGGTCAAGCCCGCCGCCAAGTGATCCGAACCGCCGGCCCCCCTGACGTGGGGTGCCGGTGCCGTTGCCGATTGCCGGCCCACCAGGGATCCAAGCCATGATCGTCTATCTTGTCCGCCGCCTTGGCCAGAGCCTGCTTGCCGTGATGGCAATGGCGGTGCTGGTATTCATCGGCGTCTATTTCATCGGCAATCCCGTCGATGTGCTGATCAACCCCGAGGCCAGCCAGGCCGACATCCTGGCCACGACCGAACGTCTGGGCCTGGACAAGCCCCTGTATCAGCAGTTCGGCATCTTCATCTGGAATGCCCTTCAGGGCGATCTGGGCACCTCGTTCGTCTATGGCCGCCCGGCGCTGGACATCATCCTGGATCGCCTGCCGGCGACGATGGAGCTGGCTCTGGTCGCGCTGATCCTGTCGGTGGGCATCGGCATCCCGCTGGGGGTCTGGGCCGGACTGCGCCCCCACAGCATCGCCGGGCGCACGATCATGGGCGGCTCGATCCTGGGTTTCTCGCTGCCGAACTTCTGGCAGGGGATGCTGCTGATCCTGGTCTTCGCCGTCATCCTGGGCTGGCTTCCCGCGGGCGGACGCGGCGAGACGACCGAATTCCTGGGCATGCAGGTCAGCTTCCTGACCTGGAACGGATTGTCGCACCTGATCCTGCCCGCGATCAATCTGGCGCTGTTCAAGATGTCGCTGATCATTCGCCTGGCCCGCGCCAACACGCGCGAGGTCTGCCTGCAGGATTACGTGAAATTCGCCCGCGCCAAGGGCCTGTCCGGCCGCCGCGTCGTGCTGGTCCATGTGCTGAAGAACATCATGATCCCCGTCGTCACCATCATCGGGCTCGAGCTGGGCTCGATGGTCGCCTTTGCCATCGTCACCGAAACCGTCTTTGCCTGGCCGGGCATGGGCAAGCTGCTGATCGACAGCATCAACCTGCTCGATCGTCCGGTCATCGTCGCCTACCTGATGCTGACGGTGCTGATCATCGTGGGCATCAACCTGGCCGTCGACGTGATCTATTCGCTCCTGGACCCGCGCATCCGCCTGTCGGAGATGAAGGGATGACCGACATCGCCAGCCCCGCCGCGCCGGTGCGCATCGACAGCCCGACCAGGCGCATCGTCAAGGAATTCCTCGAGGATCCCGTCGCCGTCATCGGGCTGATCCTGTTCATCCTGATCGCGCTGATCGCCCTCGCGGCGCCCTGGATCGCGCCGCAGAACCCCTATGACCTGGCCCAGCTGGACATCATGGACGGCGCCCTGCCGCCCGGCGAGGCCAGCTTCGGCACCGGCATGACCTATTGGCTGGGCACCGACCAGCAGGGGCGCGACATGCTGTCGGCCATCATGTACGGGCTGCGCGTCAGTCTGATGGTCGCGATGGTGTCGCTGGCGCTGGCGATCACCATCGGCACCATTGTCGGCGTCTCGGCCGCCTATTTCGGCGGCCGGCTGGACAGCATCATCATGCGGATCGTCGATCTTCAATTGTCCTTCCCGGCCATCCTGATCGCGCTGATCCTGCTGGCCTTGCTGGGGCGCGGCGTCGACAAGGTGATCCTGGCGCTGGTGATCGTGCAATGGGCCTATTACGCGCGCACGGTGCGCAGCTCGGCCATGGTCGAGCGGCGCAAGGATTATATCGATGCCGCGCGCTGCCTGGCGCTGTCCAATCCGCGCATCATGTTTCGCCACCTGCTGCCCAATTGCGTGCCGCCGCTGATCGTGGTGGCGACCGTCCAGATCGCGCAGGCCATCGCGCTGGAGGCGACGCTGTCCTTTCTGGGTGTGGGCGTGCCGATCACGGAACCCTCGCTGGGGCTGCTGATCGCGAACGGCTATGATTACCTGCTGTCGGGCAGCTACTGGATCAGCATCTTTCCGGGCATCGCGCTGGTGATGACGATCATCGCCATCAACCTTGTCGGCGATCGTCTGCGCGATGTCCTGAACCCGAGGTTGCAGAAATGACCGCCCTGCTGGATGTCCGGAACCTGCAGACGCATTTCTTCACCCGCGACGGCGTGGCCAAGGCGGTGGACGGGGTCAGCTTCTCGCTGGAACGCGGGCAGATCCTGGGCCTGGTGGGCGAATCGGGATCGGGCAAGTCGGTCACCGGCTTTTCGATCCTGGGGCTGGTCGATCCGCCGGGCCGCGTGACCGGCGGCCGGATCCTGTTCGATGGCGACGATCTTGTCGCCGGCGGCGAGGCTGCGCTGCGTCCCTTGCGCGGCAAGCGCATCGCGATGATCTTTCAGGATCCGATGATGACGCTGAACCCGGTATTGCGCATCGACACGCAGATGATCGAAACCGTGCGGGCCCATGACAGGGTCACCAAAGCCGAGGCGCTGCGCCGATCGCGAGAGGCGCTGGTGCAGGTTGGCATCTCGTCCCCCGACGAACGTCTGCAAGGCTATCCGCACCAGTTCTCGGGCGGGATGCGTCAGCGCGTGGCCATCGCCATCGCGCTGCTGCACAAGCCCGACCTGATCATCGCGGATGAACCGACCACGGCGCTGGACGTGACCATCCAGGCGCAGATCCTGTCCGAGGTGCAGGCCCTGTGCACGCAATCCGGGACGGCGCTGATCTGGATTACCCATGACCTGGCGGTGGTGTCGGGCCTCGCCGACCGGCTGGCCGTGATGTATGCCGGCCGCATCATCGAGGAAGGCCCCACGGCCGAGGTCATTTCCAACCCCCGCCATCCCTATACACGCGGGCTGATCGACAGCGTGCCGCAGGGCAAGCGTCACGGCGCGATGCTGACGCAGATCAAGGGCATGACCCCCTCGCTGCTGAACCTGCCCGAAGGGTGCAAGTTCGCCCCCCGCTGCCCGCGCGCCGATGCCGCCTGCCAGGTCGAGCCATCGCTGGACCCGGCCGGGGCGGATCGCAGCCTGCGCTGCCATCATCCCTATGCCGATGCGGACCAGAGGCTGACGTCGTGACCCAAGAGACCATCCTGACCATCGACAACGTGTCCAAACGGTTTACCAAGAATCTGGACATCGCCGAACGCACCGCCCGCAAGCTGGGCGCGAAGATCGCGCCGGTGACCGTCCATGCCGTTGACAATGTCAGCCTGGACATCCGCCGGGGCGAGGTTCTGGGTCTGGTCGGCGAATCCGGCTGCGGCAAGTCCACCCTGGGGCGGATGGTTGCGGGGCTGGACGCGCCCTCGGACGGACGCATCGTCTATAACGGACAGGACGTGGCCGGGCTGAAGGGCGCCGCCGCCCGCGATGCCGCGCTGAAGATCCAGATGATCTTTCAGGATCCGATGTCCTCGCTGAACCCGCGGATGCGGGTCCGCGACATCGTCGGAGAGGCGCCACGCGTCCACGGCATCGTGTCCAGGGACCGGGTGGATGCCTATGTCGAGGATATCCTGGACCAGGTGGGGCTGGATCCGACGACGGCCAAACGCTATCCGCATCAGTTTTCCGGCGGCCAGCGGGCGCGGGTCGGCATCGCCCGCGCGCTGGCGGTGCGGCCCGACTTCCTGGTCTGCGACGAATCCGTGGCGGCGCTGGACGTGTCGATCCAGGCGCAGGTGCTGAACCTGTTCGTGAAGCTGCGGCAGGATTACGACCTGACCTACCTGTTCGTCAGTCACGATCTGGGCGTGGTCGAACATGTCTCGGACCGGATCGCGGTGATGTATCTCGGCCGCCTCGTCGAACTGGGCGAGGCCGAGGCACTGATCGCCCGTCCGAATCACCCCTATACACAGGCGCTGATCAGCGAGATCCCGACATTCGAGACCGGCAAGCGCCGTTATCACGCCATCAAGGGCGAGATCCCCTCGCCCCTGGACCCGCCCAAGGGGTGCCATTTCCACCCCCGCTGCCCCCATGCCCATGACCGCTGCCGCACCGAGGTGCCGGCCCTGCGCGAGGTGGCGCCCGGCCGGATGTCGGCCTGCCACCTGAACGACCGGGCGGCCTGACGCCCCACTTCCAAGGAGATTTCAGTTGCGAAACGACAACCCGATCTGGCCTTTCGTCGATCAGAAGGCGGTGGATTTCACCGGCCTGGCCGATCGCGTCTTCGACACACCCGAACTGGCCTATGACGAGGTCAAGTCCTGCGCCGCGCACACGCAGATGCTGCGCGAGCAGGGTTTTCGCGTGACCCGGAATGTCGCCGGCATTCCCACCGCCGTGATGGGCGAGGCGGGCGAAGGCGGGCCGGTCATCGCGATCTTGGGCGAATACGACGCGCTGCCCGGCCTGTCGCAGGAACCCGGGCTGGCCCAGCCCCGGCAGATCGCCGATCACGGCTTCGGCCATGGCTGCGGGCACAACCTGCTGGGTTCGGCCGCATTGTCCGCAGCCACCGCCGTCAAGGATTGGCTGGAATCCGAAGGCATTGCCGGCCGCGTGCGCTATTACGGCTGTCCCGCCGAAGAAGGCGGCGCCGCCAAGACCTACATGGTCCGCGAGGGTCAGTTCGACGACGTCGATATCGCCATCACCTGGCACCCGGCCAGTTTCAACGCGGTCGACGACATGCGGTCGCTGGCCAATACCCGGATCGATTTCACCTTCCACGGCAAGGCGGCGCACGCGGCGGGCGCGCCTGAACTGGGGCGGTCCGCGCTGGATTCGGTCGAGCTGATGAACATCGGCGTCAACTACATGCGCGAACACATGCCGGATGCGGCGCGGGTGCATTACGCCTATCTGGACGCGGGCGGCATCGCGCCGAACGTCGTGCAGGCCAGGGCCACGGTGCGCCAACTGATCCGCAGCCCCAGCCTGGGCGGACTGTCGTCACTGGTCGAACGCGTGCGCGCCATCGCCGAGGGCGCGGCGCTGATGTCGGGAACCCGGGTAACCTCGCGCGTCTTTTCGGCGGTGTCGAACCTGACCGAGAACCGACCCCTGTCCGAGGCGATGCAGGCCGAGTTCGAGGCTCTGGGCCCCGTCCCCTTCGACGCCGAGGATGCAGTCTTTGCCAGCAGCATCCGCGAAAGCCTGTCGCGCGAAGACATTGCCGACACATTCGAACGTCTGGCGATGAAACCCGATTATGACATGGCGCTGTGCGATTTCATCGCGCCCCTGGACCGGCCCTTCATGGGCGGCATGGGCTCGACCGATGTGGGCGATGTCAGCTGGGCGGTCCCGACCGTCCAGGCGCGCGTGGCGACCTGCGCGGTGGGCACGGCGCTGCATAGCTGGCAGCAGACCGCGCAGGGCAAGGCGCCCGCCGCGCACAAGGGGATGCTGCACGCCGCCAAGGTGATGGCCGCGACCGCCCGCAGGGCGCTGACCGATCCGGCCCTGATCGCGGCGGCGAAAAAGGCCCATGAATCGCATCTGGCCGAATACCCCTATACCTGTCCGATTCCGCCCGAAACCAGGCCGCCCGTCGGCGAAGGCTGATGCATCGGTGCAAGCTTGTCCGGCCATGTGGACCTGGCGGGCAAGGTGCGCCGGCGGAAACTGCTGCTCTGGAACGGGATCAGACCAGCAATTCGTGACACACCTCTATCGAGCCGGTCATATGTGGCGCCATTCTGGCGAATTCCCGCACCGCCTCCTGTTGAAGCAGGGCGCGAAATTGTCTGGCCAGGGTTTCGGGTAGCGAACCCAGTTCATCCACCCGGTTGATCAGATAGATCTGCCGAGACAGCCCTGCAAAGGGAAGCGTCGACAGATCGATCTGGTCCTTGAACCGGCCAGCGTCGAGAATGCTGAGCGGTGTTGTCAGCGTCCAGCCGCCGGTGCGGGCAACGGTCGCAATGACCGACCTGCTGGCCTCGAAGGAAAACCGTCGCGGCGCGTAAAAGCCGATCCGCTTCAGATGCGTCGATACCATTCGACCCATCGGCATCGCTTCGGAATACTGCGCCAGCGGCAGGTCCGACAGCTGCGCGCGCCAGTCGAGATCTGCGGAATATGCCCCGCGCGCCGTCACCAGCACGAATTTCTCGCGCAGAATCTGAAGGATCTGAAACTGGTGCATGTTGGCGGGGATGCTGGCGGTAACGGCGATATCGGCCTCTCGCGAGATCAGCCGGGAGGTGACCTGATCGGAGCGGCCCGAAAAGGTGCAGATGAAGCAGCGCGGCAGTCTGGCTTGCAGGGACGCGGCCAGCGCAGGGGTCAGCGAGGCGTCCAGATCGTCGATGACCGCAAAGTCGAGACGGGGCAGACTGCCAAGGTCAAGCTCTGCCAACGCCTCTTCGGCAATCGAAACCGTGGCGAGAATCCGATGCGCGTGCAGGCTGAGAGCCTGACCCGCCGGTGTCAACGAGATCGGTTTTTGCGTCCGGTCGAACAGCTTGGCTCCGATGCCGTTTTCCATGGTCGTGATCTGCTGCGACACATTGGACTTGCTGAGCCCCAGGGCCCTGGCGGCCTCGGCCACCGAACGCGCCTGTTCCAGCGCGATGAAAACCCGCAGACCGCGCAGCGAAAGCCGGCCCGTGGCGTCGGCGGTGAGTTTTGGCCTGATGCGGTTGTCGGTCATGTCGCGGTCGATTTTCTCTCCGGCTCCGGGCGCGCGCACGGATGTCTTGCGGGTTGCGCCAGTCTCGATGCCCAGGGATGCGGCTGTGCCTCGTCAGCCGCGAGAATGCAGCATTCCCATCGGTTCGCAAGCCGGTCATGTCCCGGCAAGGCGCGAGCCCCGTTCGCAACCGACTGCGGTATCGTTCTGATTTCCTGAACATGGGGCATTGCGATTGACCCGAGGCAGGCCCGTCCCGTTCCCTGATTGCAGGTCAAGCTTCTGCAAGACGGAAAGTGGCGATGAAGAATCAGACGCGCGTGGTCGTTATCGGTGGGGGTATCGCGGGATGTTCGACGCTGTACCATCTGACACAAGAAGGATGGACCGATGTCGTGCTGGTCGAGCGCAATGAACTGACATCGGGCACGACCTGGCATTCCGCGGCGCAGGTGACCAATTTCGGCGCCACGCAGACCATGGTCGGGCTGAAGAGCCACTCGATCAGGCTCTACAAGGAACTGGCGGACGATCCCGAATATCCGATCAACTACCATCATGCCGATGGCGGCATAAGGCTGGCCAATACCGATCGGCAGATGGACGGCTATCGCCACTTCATCAGCGTCGCCAAGGGCATGGGCGTCGATTTCGAACTGATCGACGCCGAGGAATGCGGCCGCCGTCACCCGCTGATCTCGACCGACAACCTGCTGGGCGGTCTTTGGGATCCGCTGGACGGCGATATCGACCCGGCGCAGCTGTGTCAGGCCTTGGCTCGCCGGGCCCGTCGCGCCGGGGCCGAGGTTTATCGCAATACCCCGGTGACGGGGCTGACCCAGCATACCGATGACAGTTGGAGCGTCCATACCGAACAGGGCGACATCCGCTGCGAAATCGTCGTCAATGCCTGCGGCTATCGCGTGAACGAGGTCGGCGCGATGATGGGCGTTCATCACCCCGTCGCCTCCATGGAACACCAGTATTTCCTGACCGAGCCGATCCGGGCCATCGAGGAGGCCGGCCACCGTATGCCGCTGTTGCGCTGCCCGATCAGCGATTATTACTGCCGCCAGGAAAAGAACGGCCTGCTGGTCGGCTTCTACGAACAGGACTGCAAGACCTGGGGCATGGACGGGATCGACCCGAATTTCGTCAACGCGCTTTGCCCCGACGATCTGGATCGGGTGATGAGCGTGCTGGAAGGTGCCTTTGCGCGGATGCCGGCCCTGATGGAGACGGGAATCCATACCGTCGTCAACGGACCGATCACCTACACGATCGACGGCGCACCCCTGGTCGGACCCATTCCGGGGAAACGCAATGCGTTCTGCATCATCGGCTTGCGCGCCGGCTTGGGCGAAGGTGGTGGCCATGGCTGGCTGCTGGCGCAGCAGATCGTGCATGGCGAGGCCTGCTATGACACCTGGGGCATCGACCCGCGTCGCTTTGCCGGCCATGGCAATGTCGAACTGACCGCCCTGAAGGCGATCGAGGATTACCAGAACGAATTCCGCTTTCACTTTCCGCACGAGCATCGCCCGGCCGGCCGGCCGATCAAGACCACGCCCCTGACCCCCGTTCTGGCCGCCGAGGGGGCGGATTTCGGCGTCGTCAACGGCTGGGAGCGCATGGCCTATATCAAGCCCGGCCCGGATTTCGAGGAAACCTACAGTTTCCGGTTCAACGAAACCTTCGATGTGATCGGCGACGAAGTGAAGGCGGTTCAGACCGGCGTCGGCCTGACCGAGGTCAACGGCTTCAACCGGATCGAGATCACCGGTCCCGGCGCGCGCGACTGGCTGGACGGGATGATCTGCGGACGGATCGCCGGAAAGGTCGGCAAGGTCGGGCTGGGCTACCTGCTGAACGAGCATGGCCATGTAAAGGCCGAGGCGACGCTGGCCAATCTGGACGAGGATACGATCTGGTACGGATCGGCCGCCGCGTCGGAATTCCACGACATGGACTGGCTGCGGACACATTTGCCCGATGACGGGTCGGTGTCGCTGCGCTCGCTGACCAACGACTGGACCATCCTTGTTCTGGCCGGCCCGAAATCGCGCGACGTGCTGTCGGCGGTCGCGCGCGGCGACTGGTCGGCCCGTGCGTTTCCGTGGCTGTCCGTGCGCCGGGCCTTCGTCGGCATCGCCCCTGCGGTGGTGATGTCGGTCAGCTTCTCGGGCGAACTGGCCTACGAGATTCATGTCCCCAACAATCAGCTTCATGCCGCCTATCTCGCGCTGCGCAACGCCGGCAAGGTCCATGGCTTGCGGCTGTTCGGATCCCGCGCGGTCGAATCGATGCGCCTGGAAAAGGGCTATCGCCAATGGAAGGCGGATCTGATCACCGAATTCGGCCCGGTCGAAAGCGGACTGGATCGGTTCGTCAAGGCAGACAAGCCGAATTTCGTGGGCAAGGCCGCCCTGGAGGCGCAGATGGCGAAAGGTCCGCGTCGCAGGTTCGTCAGTCTGGTTATCGAATGCAGTCATGCCCCGGCCCATGGCGGCGACAGCATTCTGTCGAACGGCACCTGCATCGGCACGGTAACCTCGGGCGGCTGGGGATATCGGACCGGGAAGAACATCGCGATGGGCTTTGTCGATCCGGATTTCGCAGAGATCGGAACGCCGCTGTCGGTCGAGGTGATCGGCGAGGCCGTGGCCGCCTGCGTGGTCGACCCCTGTCTCCATGATCCACAGAACGAATTGATGCGCGCATGACCCAAGACCACGTGAAGGTTCTGGCGCCGGCGAAGCAGGCGATCGGCTGCAACGTCGGGGCCCGCATGAAAGCCGATGGATCCGGGGTCGATCCGGGCAGTGTGACGATGCCGATGGACGCGAAACCCGTGGCCACCCGATATTGCCTGACGGTTGCCTGCGCCTCCAGGCGCGGCATCGTCGCGGCCATCGCGGGCTATCTGGCCGATGCTGGCTGCAACATCACCGCAAGCGCGCAGTTCGACGATCCGCAGACCGGCCGGTTCTTCATGCGCGTCAGTTTCGTGCCCGAAACGGGCGCCACGCTTGAGCAGCTTGAAAAGGGCTTTGCCCATATTGCCGGGAAACTGGGGACCGATTTCCAGTTCCGCGACGAATCCCGCAAGATGAAGCTCGTGGTGATGGTCAGCCGGTTCGGCCACTGCCTGAACGACCTGCTGTATCGCTGGCGGATCGGGGCGCTGCCGGTCGATATCGTCGCCGTGGTGTCGAACCACATGGATTACCAGAAACTGGTGGTCAATCACGACATTCCTTTCCACTGCATCAGGGTGACACGGGAAAACAGGCCCGAGGCCGAGGCGCGGATCATGGCGGTGGTCGAGGAGACCGGCGCCGACCTGATCGTGCTGGCCCGCTACATGCAGATCCTGTCGGACGCGCTGTGCAAGAAGATGTCGGGTCGGATCATCAACATCCACCATTCGTTCCTGCCGTCCTTCAAGGGCGCCAACCCCTACAAGCAGGCGTATCAGCGCGGGGTGAAGCTGATCGGCGCGACCAGCCATTACGTGACCGCCGATCTGGATGAAGGCCCGATCATCGAACAGGACATCATCCGCGTGACCCATGCACAATCGGCCGAGGACTATGTCAGCCTGGGGCGCGATGTCGAAAGCCAGGTTCTGGCCCGCGCGATCCACGCCCACGCCACCCACCGCGTCTTCCCGAACAACAACAACAAGACCGTCGTCTTCCCGGCCTCGCCCGGAAGCCATAGCAGCGAACGCATGGGCTAG
>DBFD01000076.1:11360-79607 GCA_002294185.1 Paracoccus sp. UBA889 | reverse complement strand
CCTGCTGTCGATGGGGATGAGCGCCGATTTCGAGGCTGCGATTGCGGAGGGCGCGACCCATGTGCGCATCGGCTCGGCCATCTTCGGCGCGCGGGATTACGACTAGACCGTTGCGCTAGGGGTATTTGGACAACGAAGAAGCCGGAATGATCAAGCGCGTCCCCGGCCCGGCCCGCGCGGCGATCCAGATCAGGTCCGGGCGGGCGAAGGCGATGCAGCCCTCGGTGCCGTATCGGGGGCGGCGCCATTGATGCAGGAAGATGGCCGATCCGCGTCCGGGCACGGCTTTGGGCCCGTTCCAGTCGGTGGTCAGGACCAGATCGTAAAGCGGATCGGCGCGGCGCAGTCTTTCATGGCCGGCGGTCAGCGGGGCGCGGGCATGGTGGTTGTAGGCCGGATGGGCCGGATCATCGCACCACAGATCGCCGGGACCGATGCCGCGCGCCCAAGGGGCCGGAGGCGCCAGGCGGTCGGCGCGATACCACAGCCCGGTGATGCGATGGATGCCGGCCGGAGTCGCGCCGTCGCCTTCGCGCTTGTCAGCGGTAATTCCGGTCCTGCCGATGGCGCAGGGAAAGAGACGGCGGCGAAAGCGGATGCCCCGGGCGGTCAGGACCAGATCGTCCGGGCTCACAGCAGATGTCCGGATTTTTCCGCCTTGGCATCCAGATAGCCGCTGTTGAACCGGTTGCGCGCGGTGATCAGCGGCACGCGCTGCGTCACCTCGATTCCGTGGCTTGCCAGCATGGCGACCTTGCGGGGATTGTTGGTCATCAGCCGCGCCTGTGCGAAGCCCAGCCGTTTCAACAGCGCCGCGCCGATGCGGAAATCGCGTTCGTCATCCTCGAAACCCAGCCGGTGATTGGCCTCGACCGTGTCGAAACCCTGGTTTTGCAGGTCATAGGCGCGCATCTTGTTGGCCAGCCCGATCCCCCGCCCTTCCTGGTTGAGATACAGCAGTACACCCGCCCCGGCCTGCCCCATCGCCTCCAGCGCCGCGCGAAGCTGCGGGCCGCAATCGCATTTCAGGCTGCCCAGTACATCGCCCGTGAAACAGGCCGAATGCAGCCGCGTCAGGACCGGCGCGTCGCGCGGCGGATCGCCGATCTCGATGGCGTAGTGTTCCGCGCCGCCATCGTCGGGCCGGAAGATGTGCAGGCGCGAGCGTTCCGCCGAGGCCAGCGGCAGCCGCGCCGCCGCGACCGGAGCCATCGCCGCCTCGCCGGCCAGCTGCGCCAGCACCTGCCCCGGCGCCAGCAGCGTCAGCCCGGCCGGGGCCGGCGCCCGCACCATCAGCACCGCAGGCAGCAATTGCGCGGATTTGGCCAGCGCCAGCGCCGCCATATGCGGTGTCGCATCGCCGTCGCGTTCCGTGAACAGCGGCCCCTTCATCGGCATCCGCAGATCGTCGGCGGGGTCAGCCAGACCGCGCAACCAGGCCAGATCGGCATCGTCGGGCACCTTCACCCGCGCCAGCCCGCCATCATAGGCCCGCGCCTTCAGCGTTTCGGCCCGCCGCTCCGTGATCGCCAGAACCGGACGGCCAAGCGCCTTCATGTCGGCCAGCCGCTGCGGCGGCAGCGTCTCGACCGCCGCCGCCAGATGGCCGCCGATGGCGACCGGCAGACCCATGCGCAGGTCGGCGCGGGCGCGCGAGACGGTCTCGGCCAGGGTCGGAATCAGGCTCATGATCGCTTTCGGCAGCTAGACGGGTTTGAAACAATCTGAAACATAGTGGCTTTTTCCGACAAAACCATGTGAGATTTCGAACATGCCGCTGGACCGCAGGCCCCGGCACGCCCACTCCTTTGCGCAATGACACACAGGAGGCAACATGGCCGGGTTGAAAAAGATTCTGCTGGTCGATGACGAGGAAGACCTGCGCGAGGCGCTGGCCGAGCAACTGGTCGCGACCGATGATTTCGACGTGACCGAGGCAGGCAGCGGCGCCGAGGCGGTCGAGGCAAGCAAGGGCGCGATCTACGACCTGGTCGTGCTGGACGTGGGCCTGCCCGACACCGACGGGCGCGAATTGTGCAAGAAGCTGCGCAAGCTGAACGTGAAATGTCCGATCGTCATGCTGACCGGCCACGACACCGATGCCGACACGATCCTGGGACTGGATGCGGGGGCGAACGATTATGTCACAAAACCGTTCAAGTTCCCCGTCCTGCTGGCCCGGCTGCGGGCGCAGCTGCGCACGCATGAGCAGTCCGAGGACGCGATCTTTCAGCTTGGGCCCTATACCTTCAAGCCGGCGATGAAGATGCTGGTCGATCAGCGCGACAAGAAGATCCGCCTGACCGAGAAGGAAACCAACATCCTGAAGTTCCTGTATCGCGCGCAGGACGGCGTCGTGCCCCGCGACGTGCTGCTGCACGAGGTCTGGGGCTACAACGCGGGCGTCACCACCCACACGCTGGAGACGCATATCTACCGCCTGCGCCAGAAGATCGAGCCGGACCCGTCGAATGCCCGGCTTCTGGTGACGGAATCGGGAGGATATCGGTTGGTCGCGTAAGGATCGGCCGGCTTGAAATCAGGATTCGGCGCCGCGCGCGCCGGTCCTTCTTTCATGACCATTTTCATTTTGCTTCTGACAGTTTACGTCGCCCGAGCCAATGTGCTTGGCATTGCATAGGTCATGGGTTCAATATGGTTCGTTTTATCAGTCATGGCGTGCGCGCCCACGCTGCCGCAAGACGTTTGGCAAAGGGATGCGCGCCGATCACACGGCTCTTGCTGTCGAGACGGTTTTCACCCCAGGCCAGGGTTCGGGTTCTGATCTTCCATCATCCCAACCGGATATGCTGGGCCAGCATCTATCCCTATTTCCACTACGCAGCAGAACTTGCCGACCGTTATGGTGCCGACATTCGCGCCCGGCCGCTCGCGGATATCCATTCCGACAAGGCCCCTGCGGCGGACGTCATCCTGGTTCAGCCCTGGTTCACCGAGGACATGAGCCGCCTGGCCGAGGCGATTGCCCGATACCGCGCCCGCCACGATCCGGATCGGGTGGTTTTTCTGGACAGCGCCGCGCATGTCGACCTGCGCGCCGGCCGTGACCTTGATCCGGTGGTCGATCTCTATCTGCGCAAGGCGTTGTTTCGTGATCGCAAGATGTTTCAGAAGCCGCGGCTTGGCGACACGAATCTGACCGAATATTACATGGAGCTTCACGGCATTCCGGGACAGGTTGTGGACCGCCGTGTTCCGGACGGCCTGCTGACCCGCCTGGGCCTTTCGCCCAACTTTCTGGTGGCACCACATCTGATGCCGCATTTCCTGATGGACCGCCCCGATACAGGCGCCCGGCCCATCGACCTGCATTCCCGGATCGCCACCGGGGGAACACCCTGGTATCAAGCGATGCGTAGCCATGCGGCCGCGGTGGCGCGGGACATGCCCGGAATCAAGACCACACCACAGGAAAGAATCAGCCAGCCGCGCTTTCTGAAGGAATTGCGTCAATCGAAACTGTGTTGGAGCCCGTTTGGCTATGGCGAATTGTGTTGGCGCGACATCGAAGCCTTCATGACGGGTGCGGTTCTGGTCAAGCCGGACATGTCTCATCTGGACAGCCTTCCCGACCTCTACCGGCCCAATGAAACCTATTTGCCGGTGCGGTGGGACTTTTCAGATTTCGGAGATGTCGTCCGGCAGGCACTGGCCCAGCCGGAGATTCTGCGTCGCATCGCTGCGACCGCGTTCGACGCTTGCAGTGACTATCTTGCCGCACACAGATTTGTCGAGGATTGCGCACCGCAATTGTCGTTCGCCCGGTAGCGCGCTTTGCCCTGGCGGCCCAAGCCGATGACCGTTCCCTGCCCGAGATCTTTGCCGCTGTCTGTCGCCCCGCCAGAGAGATCGGTCAAATTGCGTCCGCATCGTTCATTTCTGGAACCGAAGCCTGCAGCGGGCGTTCATACATCGAAGCCCAGTGGTCGGCGGATGCGGCCACACCCTCCCTCTCTGATAACCCCGGCGTCTCCCGCGCCGGGGTTTTCTCTGACGCGGCCTCCGTCGCTGTCGTGACTCCGTGGGTCCGCGGCAGCCGGAAGGGCGAGGATTCCGATCAGCCCCGCTCGTGCGGCCGGGTCCAGTCCTCATCGGGGCCGATGGGGATGATGCGGTGCGGGTTCACCATGTCCTGGCTGTAGTAATAATGCCGGACGAAATGATCCGGCCGCACCGTCGCCGCGATGCCGGGCCATTGGTAAAGCTCGCGCGCCCAGCCCCACAGGTTCGGATAATCCACGATGCGGTGGCGGTTGCATTTGAAATGCGTGTGATAGACCGGATCGAAGCGGGCGATGGTGGTGAACAGGCGCCAGTCGGCCTCGGTGATCATTTCTCCGGTCAGATAGCGGTGCCGCGCCAGAAGCCCCTCGATCCAGTCGAGACTGTCGAACAAGGGCGCGACGGCCTTGTCATAGGCCTGTTGCGTTGTCGCGAAACCGGCCTTGTAGACGCCATTGTTGACGGTGTCGTAGATGCGGCCGTTCACCTCGTCGATGCGCGGCCGCAGATGTTCGGGCCAGTAATCATCCTCGTTCCCGGTAACGGAATCGAAGGCCGAATTGAACATGCGGATGATGTCGGCGCTTTCGTTGGACACGATCGTGTCGCGTCCGCGGTCCCACAGGACCGGCACGGTGACACGACCCGACGCCTGCGGATTGGCGCGCAGATAGATGTCGCGCAGGAAGGGTTCGTCAAACAGCCTGTCGCCGGTCGCGCCGGGGAAATCCTCGCGAAATTCCCACCCCTCGGCCAGCATGTCGGGATGGACGACCGAGACCTCGACATGATCGCCCAGGTCCTTCAGCGCGCGGAAGATCAGCGTCCGGTGCGCCCAGGGACAGGCATAGGACACATACAGATGAAAGCGCCCGCTTTCGGCCCTGAAGCCGCCCTCGCCGGATGGCCCGGGCGTGCCGTCCGCCGTCACCCAGTTGCGGAACTTTGCCGTATCGCGGACGAATTCGCCGCCATGCGCATCCGTATCATACCATTCGTCCTTCCAGACGCCTTCGACAAGTTGGCCCATTCTGTCCTCCTGTGATCTGGCATCAGAACGGGCCGGGGCGGCGGAAGGTTTCGCGGCTCAGCCGATGGCGGTGTCGCGGGTCTCGGCGCGAACCAGCAGCAGGGCAGCCGCAGCGACCAGCAGCAGCACCGCGAAGACCCCGATGGCAAAGCCGAAGCCCCTGGCAAAGACAACCGCCAGCAGGCTGGGTGCAAGGATGCCGCCCAGCCGCGCCATGGCGCTGGCTGTGCCCATGCCGGTGCCGCGCAGGTGGGTTGGATACAGCTCGGGCGTGAAGGCGTAGAGCGCGCCCCAGGTGCCCAGCAGCGCAAAGCTCATCAGGATCAGCGCGCCCGCGATCATCGCCGTGCCGGATGCCAGGGTGAACAGGAAGCAGCCCGCCGCGCTGAGGATCAGGAACCCCATCAGCGTGGCACGCCGGCCAAGCGCCTCGACCCCCCAGGCGGCCAGCGCATAGCCGGGGATCTGCGCCAGCGCCAGGATCACCAGAAAGCCGTAGCCGCGCACGAAGCCGAAGCCTTCCGTCGCAAGCTGACCCGGCACCCAGACGAAGACGCCGTAATAGCTGACGGAAACCAGGAACCAGACGATCATGACACCGATGGTCCGCATCCGCAGGATCGCGGAAAAGATCGACCGCTCGGCGCCGGCCGGAACCGGTGCGGGGATCAGTTCGGCACCCGCCGGCAGGGTCCGCATCCCGTTGGCGGCCAGCACCCGGTCCACCACTGCCTTCGCTTCGGCAGCACGGCCCTGGCGCACCAGATACATCGGCGATTCGGGCACCCAGAGGCGCAGGAAGACGCCGATCAGCGCCGGGATCGCGGCGATGGCGAAGATCCAGCGCCAGGGCGCCGCCGCGCCATAGGTCGCGGCGATCCATGCCGTCAGCGCGATGACGATGGTGCCGATGGCCCAGAACCCTTCCAGCCAGACCAGCCAGCGGCCCCGGTTCCGGGGTGGCAGGAATTCGGCCATCATCGCGTAATCGACCGGCAGGGTGCCGCCAACCGCGGCGCCGGTCAGGAAGCGCAGCACCAGGAGCCACGTGAAATCCTGCGCGAAGACCGAGGCCAGGCCAAAGACCGCATCCATCGCCACGGTCGCCATCAGCAGGTTCCGCCGCCCGATCCGGTCGGCGAGGCGGCCGAAGATCCAGGCGCCGAAGAACATGCCCAGAAAGAACACCGTGCCGATCTGGAAAGCGGTCACACGTTCGATCCCGAAACTGGCCGCGACCGATGGCGCGGCAAAGCCCACGGCGATGACCTGCATCGCATCGGCCGCCCAGACCAACCCGAAGATCGCCAGAAGGCGGGCCTGAAACCGGCCCGTGCCACCGCGCGACAGCGCCTCGTCCACCGTGATCTGCATGTCGATCCCTCTTGTCCGCGTTCATTCTTTTCAGCCTCTTAACGCTAGGGAAGCCGATCACCAAGCGGTGATTGCGGCAGCGCGGCATCACCGGCGCCAACTCGACACAGGCAACCGCCGCCGCTAGGGTCCGCCCGAAGAAGGAGATCCCATGTTCACGCTTGCCACCTGGAACATCAATTCGGTCCGCCTGCGCGAGGGCCTGGTCGCGAGATTGCTGCGTGACGAGGCACCTGACATCCTGTGCCTTCAGGAATGCAAGTCGCCGGTCGAGAAGATCCCGCTGGACCAGTTCCGGGCGCTTGGCTATGGCCACATCGTCGCGCGTGGGCAAAAGGGCTATAACGGCGTTGCGATCCTGTCGCGCCTGCCGATCGAGGATGCGGGCGACCGCGATTATGCGCAGCTTGGCCATGCGCGCCACGTAGCGGCCCGGCTGGAAAACGGTGTGGTGATCCACAACCTGTATGTGCCCGCCGGCGGCGACATCCCCGACCGCGAGGCAAACGTGAAATTCGGGCAGAAGCTGGATTTCCTGACCGAAATGCGCGACGTCTTTCACGCCGACAACCCGCGCAGGTCGATCCTGGTGGGTGATCTGAACATCGCCCCGCGCGAGGATGACGTCTGGTCGCACAAGCAGCTTCTGAAGGTCGTCAGCCACACGCCGATCGAGGTGGATCACCTGCTGGCCGCGCAGGATGCGGGCCAATGGGTGGACATCACCCGCAAGGACATTCCCGACGGCCGGCTCTATTCGTGGTGGAGCTATCGCGCCCCCGACTGGAACGCGGCCGACAAGGGGCGGCGGCTGGATCACGTCTGGGCCAGCCCCGACATCGCCAATGCCGGTCATGGCAGCCGTGTCCTGCGCGACGTTCGCGGCTGGGACAAGCCCAGCGATCACGTGCCGGTCTTTGCCAGCTTCGATCTGTAAGCGCGGCAGACCCTTTCGCTTGGCACGATCTGGCCCCATATTGCGGGCAACGAAATTCGATCCGAACCATCCGGGGCCGACATGACAATGCTTTTCGATGGCGCAGCGACCGCGCCCAAGACCGACGATTTCATCAAGGACGTGACCGAGGCCGATTTCATGGCCGAGGTGGTCGAGGCGTCGATGCAGGTGCCGGTGATCGTGGATTTCTGGGCGCCGTGGTGCGGCCCCTGCAAGACGCTGGGCCCGCAACTGGAGGCCGAGGTCACGCGCCACAAGGGACGCGTCCGCATGGCCAAGGTCAATGTCGACGAGAACCAGATGATCGCCGGGCAGCTTCGCGTGCAGTCGATCCCGACGGTCTTTGCCTTCTTTCAGGGCCAGCCCGTCGATGCCTTCCAGGGCGCGGTGCCGCAAAGCCAGGTGAAGCAATTCGTGGACAAGCTGGCGGCGATGGGCGGGGGTCAGGATGACGGCCTTGCCGACGCCCTGGCCGCGGCCGAACAGATGCTGGAGGATGGCGAGGCCGGCGATGCCGCCGAGACCTTTACCGCCATCATCGGCGAAGAGCCCGAGAACGCCGATGCCTGGGGCGGCCTGATCCGTGCGCATCTGGCCTCGGGCGATGCCGCCGCCGCCGCATCGACCCTGCAACAGGTGCCCGACGCCGCCGCGAAATCCGCCCCGGTCGAGGCCGCGCGCGCCCAGTTGCAACTGGCCCAGCAGGCCGAAAGTGCCGGGCCGCTGGGCGAATTGCAGGCCCGGGTCGAGGCCGATCCCGCCGATCAGCAGGCGCGGCTGGAATACGCCACCGCACTGCACGCGGCCGGTCAGGTCGAAGAGGCCATCGACGTGCTGCTGGAGAGTTTCCGCCGTGACCGCGACTGGAACGATGGCGCGGCCAAGGCGCAGTTGCTGACCATCTTCGACAGCCTCAAGCCCACCGACCCGCTGGGCCGGCGTGGCCGCCGGCGCCTGTCCTCGATGATCTTCGCCTGATCTGCGAACTGATGGGATTCCGCTTCGATCTGCCGCCCCGCATTCCGCTGTTCCCGCTGCCCGGCGCGGTGCTGATGCCGCGTGCCAAACTGCCGCTGCACATCTTCGAGCCGCGCTATCTTCAGATGATGGAGGACGTGCTGAAGACCGATCACCGCCTGATCGGCATGGTCCAGCCCGAAGGCGACGGGCTGGCCACGATCGGCTGCGCCGGCCGGGTCATCGCCTTTTCCGAATCCGATGATGGACGGCTGATGATCTCGCTCAAGGCGGTGTCGCGGTTCCGGCTCGCCGATATCGAGGAAGGTTTCGCGCCCTATCTTCAGGCCCATATCGACTGGACCGGCTTCGATCGCGACCTGAAAGGCCCCGAGCGGGATCCGGGGCTGGATCGCGAACGCCTGTTTCCGCTGCTGCAACGCTTTCTGTCGCAGCACGAGCTGTCAACCGATTGGGGCGCCGCACAGGAGGCCGAGGACGAGATGCTGGTCAATTCGCTGTCGATGATGCTGCCCTTCTCGAATTCGGACAAGCAGGCGCTGCTGGAATCGCCGACCCTGGCGGATCGGCGCGAATTGTTGCAGGGACTGATCGAATTCGCGCTGCATGGCGGCGGCGACACCGAGGAACGGCTGCAATGAGCGATCTCGACCACCCCGGCTTCGACCGGCACATGCTGGAGGCGCTGGTCTGCCCGGTCAGCCACGGTCGGCTCAGCTATGACGCGACCCGGCAGGAACTGGTGTCGCAGACCGTCGGGCTGGCCTTTCCGATCCGTTCCGGGATCCCCATCATGCTGATCGACGAGGCGCGCCAGATCAAGGCGGATGACTGAGATGCAATCGCCCCGCGCCGTCCCCAACACGGTCCGCGCCCGTCGCGCGCGTCCGCCCCTGCCCCGTTGGGTGATCGGGGTTATGGTGCTGTGCACGGTGATCGAGGCCGCCTTCTGGCTGGCCCCCCTGGTCGGGCTGGGAGGCCTGCGCCGCGCCGCGGATTTCCTGGGCGGCTTCTGGTCGCCGGTCTTCTGGGCCGGTCACGGCATCTATCCGTTTCAGCCGCTGGTGATGTTCGCCAGCTATGGCCTGCTGCATTCCGGGCTGGCCCACCTGGCCATGAACATGCTGTCGCTGATGGCCATCGCGCGCGAATTGAACGTTCTGATCGGCGCGCGGCGCATGTTTGTGGTCTATGTCGTCAGCCAGATCGCCGCGGCCCTGGCCTTTGCACTGATGGCCCCCGATGCGGGCCCGATGATCGGCGCCTCGGGCGCGATCTTCGGCCTGGCCGGGGCGCTGATCGGCCATGCCGCCGTGGCGGGCTGGCGCCTGAATCGCCCGCTGGGCCAGTTGTGGCGCGGCGTGGCGCTGATCGTGGTGCTGAACGTGGCGCTGACCGTGCTGATCCCCTCGATCGCCTGGGAGGCGCATCTGGGCGGCGCCGTCACCGGTCTGATGATGGGCGCCTTCACCGGCCATCGCGCGACGCGCCGGCGCTGATCATGCCGGCTTCGGGCCGATGTCTTCCGGTTCGGGCGCGGGATCGGCCGGCGCGGCCCTCGGGCCTTGCGCATCTTCCCGTTCGTCAGGCACGCCGTCGCTGCCGACCAGCCGCCGCATCGCGGCGCGGAAGATGTCGGCCTTGCTCCATGCCAGCGTCGCCGCAGTCTCGGTCCCGTCCGCCTGCGCCAGATGCTCGGCCACCAGCCGGTGGCCCAGCCCGTAGCCGGTCCATTTGCGCAGGTCGCCCTTTCCGAAGAACCAGCGTGCATGGTCATAGCCCAGCCGCGCCCATTCGTTCATCGCCGCCCGCGCCGCCCCCGAGGCCGGCGTCACCGCATCCCAGGGATCGGGTTTTCCGTCCAGAACCTGCCGCACGAAATGCCCCGCCAACCCTTCGCTGACCAGCGCCTCGCCCAGCGATTTGCCATAGCCCGGCCCGTCCCAGCGGATCAGATGGTGGAATTCGTGAACCAACGTGCGCAGCATCAGGCCGGAATCGAATCGGTCGGGGTTCAGGCTGATCTGGATCAGCCCCGGCGCCGGGGCATGGCCCCCGATTCCCCATTCCGGAATGACATCGCCGCCCGCGCGCACGATCAGATCGAAACGCGGCAGATCGGCGTGGCCCTGCGTCCGGGCCACCGCGTCCCGCAGCGTGGCACGAAGCTGAGGCATGATGCGCGTCAGATCATTGCGCGCGTTCAGAAGATGAATGTTCCAGACCGTCATGGCAGGTATTTTCGCAGGTTCGAAAGCGACGCGCCAGCGGCAAGCGGCGCCAGGCAGCGGTCATCGGCAAGGTTGCGCAAGATGACGCCAGTGACACACCGACCCATCAGGCGAGGAGGTCCTTGGGTCCGGCCGTACCGTCCTGATCAAGCCGCACCTGGCGAAAGGCTCACATCTCGGGCACCAGGACCTCGCGCTTGCCGACATGATTGGCGCTGCTGACGACGCCCTGATCCTCCATCTGCTCGACCAGCCGCGCGGCCTTGTTATAGCCGATGGCCAGCTTGCGCTGGATGTAGGAGGTGGAACATTTGCGGTCCCTGGCCACGATCATCACCGCCTGGTCGTAAAGGGCGTCATCGCCGTTATCGCCGCTGCCAAGGCCCAGCACCGCGTCGATATCGTCGGCCTTCTCGTCATCCGGGCCCTCGACGACGCCGGATTTGTAGCTGGGCGGGCCGAAGGATTTCAGATGGTTCACGACCTCTTCGACCTCTTCGTCGGAAACGAACGGCCCGTGGATGCGGTTCACGCGACTGCCGGTGCCCATATACAGCATGTCGCCCTGGCCCAGCAATTGCTCGGCGCCCTGCTCGCCCAGGATGGTGCGGCTGTCGATCTTGGAGGTGACCTGAAAGCTGATACGGGTCGGGAAGTTGGCCTTGATCGTGCCGGTGATGACATCGACGGAGGGGCGCTGCGTGGCCATGATCAGATGGATGCCCGATGCCCGCGCCATCTGCGCCAGACGCTGGATGCAGGCCTCGATTTCCTTGCCGGCGACCATCATCAGGTCGGCCATTTCGTCCACGATCACGACGATATAGGGAAAGGTCTCGGGCTGGAACTCCTCGG
Source organism: Paracoccus sp. UBA889 (assembly GCA_002294185.1). GTDB lineage: Bacteria > Pseudomonadota > Alphaproteobacteria > Rhodobacterales > Rhodobacteraceae > Paracoccus. The sequence goes on along the minus strand of DBFD01000076.1, from coordinate 68,158 downwards.
TCTCGAAGACCGGCTCGCCGGTATCGTCATCGAAACCGGTCTGGACCGTGCGCTTGAACATCTCGTTCTTCGACAGCGCCTCGCGGACGCGGCCGTTGTAGCCCTCGATGTTGCGCACCCCCATCTTGGACATCTTGCGATAGCGTTCCTCCATCTCGCCCACGACCCATTTCAGCGCCACGACGGCCTTCTTGGGATCGGTGACGACGGGCGACAGCAGATGCGGGATACCGTCATAGACCGACAATTCCAGCATCTTCGGGTCGATCATGATGAGCCGACATTCATCCGGCGTCAGCTTGTAGAGCAGCGACAGGATCATCGTGTTGATCGCCACCGACTTGCCCGAACCGGTGGTCCCCGCGATCAGCAGATGCGGCATCTTGGCAAGGTTCGCCACGATCGGATCGCCGCCGATATCCTTGCCAAGCGCCAGGGGCAGCGGCTGCGTGCCGTCGCCAAAGGCGCGGCTGGCCAGAATCTCGCGCAGGATCACCTTCTCGCGTCGCGCATTGGGCAGTTCGATCCCGATCACGGTGCGTCCCGGCATGGTCGAGACCCGCGCCGACAGCGCCGACATGGATCGGGCGATGTCGTCGGCCAGGCCGATCACGCGGGATGCCTTCAGCCCCGGCGCAGGCTCCAGTTCATACAGCGTGACGACCGGACCGGGCCGCACCTCGGTGATCTGGCCCTTGACGCCGTAATCGTCCAGCACCGCCTCCAGCATCCGGGCGTTTTCCATCATCGCCTCGTCGGAAAGCTGCAACCGCTCGATTGTCGAAGGCGCGGTCAGCAGAGAGAGCGGCGGGCGCTCGTAGGCGTCGGGATTGTCGTCAAAGGACAATTGCGGCTCGGCCTCGGCGCGGGCCTGCCGCGAGGCGGGCACCGGCTTGCGCGGGGGCGTAAGCTTGCGCGCGTGGCTTTCGCCAAAGGGCGCGGGATCGGCCGCATCGGCGGGGGCGGGCGGATCGCCCGCTGCATCGGGGACGGCACCCTCGCGCACCAGCCTGCGGGCAACGGCGGCCAGCACCGAGGATTTGGCCGAGCGGCTGCGTATCGCGTCGCTGATGCGGCCGCTGACCTCGTCGGCCGAGGGCGCATCGCCGTCGTAATCGGCGTCGCGTTCGATCAGTTCGGGTTCGGGCAGTTCCGCGTCGAGATCACGATGGCCGGCCTCGCTGCCCGGCTGACGGCGGGTCAGGATCGGTGCACGCGCGGTTTTCGCAGGCGTCCGGGGTGCCGTGGCCTGCTTGTCACGGGCCCGCCGCGCGATCCCGGCCGAGGCGCGCGCGCCGCGCCCGGCCAACCGCATGGCCGTGTCATAGGCGGTGATCAGCCCGATCAGAAACCGCCGCCACAGCGCGCGCAGTTCGGATCGTTCGAATCCCAGCACGAAGGCGATGGCGATGATCGCGGCCAGCGCCAACACCAGCGCGGCCAGCCGGATGCCGATCTGAGCCTTGACCGGCATCAGATTCAGCAGCGCGCCCATCACCATGTCGCCGAAATGCCCGCCAAGGCCGTAGGTCTGCTGCCAGGCTCCGTGCGGCACGACGGTGCTGAAATAGACCGAGACCAGCGCCACGGCGATCGGCGTGAAGATGCCGCGCATCAGCCGGTCTTCGCCCCGGTGCAGCATCAGCCGCAGCCCCCAGACAAAGGCCGCCACGACCAGCATCCACGACCCGTAGCCCGCGATCATCATCAGCGGCGAGGCGATATAGGCACCGATACTGCCCAGCAGGTTTTCCGCCGGCTCGTCAGTCGCGGAAAGAAAGCTGGGATCATCCGCCGACCAGCTGCCCAGCATCATCGCGATGATGACGCCCAGCACGACAAGCCCGGCCCCGGCCAGTTCCTTGCCACGCCGTTCCAGCGCCGCCTGCGTGTTCCGGTCGAACAGCGGATCGCGTTGTTTTGCCTGCCAGCTTGCCATCCCTCTACCCTTCCCCGGCCTCATCCGTCATCGTACAGCACGTCGCGCAACCGCGTCAGCGCGGCGTCCGTCGCCTCTGCATCCGCGACCAGCGCCACCCGCACAAAACCCTTGCCCGGATTGAACCCATCCACCTCGCGCGACAGATACGCCCCCGGCAGAATCTGGATTCCCACCCGCGACCACAGCTTTCGGGCCGCGGCCTCGCCATCCTCGACCGGCAGCCACAGGAAAAAACCGCCCTGGATCGGCCGATAGCCCGGAACATTGCCCAGGATCCGGTCGGCGATGTCGTATTTCTGTCGATACAGCGCCCGGCTGGCCTCGACATGCGCCTCGTCGCGCCAGGCCGCCTCGGCCACCTCTTGCAGCGGCAGCGGCAGCGGCGCGCCGGCAAACGAGCGGAGCTGCCGCAAAAGCCGGCTCTGCGTCTCGCCGGCGGCGACGAAGCCCGACCGCAGGCCCGGCAGGTTCGAACGCTTGGACAACGAGTTGAACACCACCACCCGGTCCGTCAACCCCATTGCATCGGCCACTTCCAGCGCGCCGGGCGGCGGCGTGTCACGGTAGATCTCGGAATAGCATTCGTCGGAAAAGACGAGGAAATCGTGCTGATCCGCCAGCCCGATCAGCCGTTCCAGATAGGCGCGATCGGCGATCGCGCCCTGTGGATTGGCTGGCGAACAGATGAAGGCGATGGCAGTCCGGTCCAGCAGATCGGCCGGCAGCGCGGCATAATCGGGCAGATCGCCGGTCTCGGCGATGGCAGGCACAAAGATCGAATCGGCCTGGACGGCCGCCGCCGCGGCCGCATAGACCTGATAGAAGGGATTGGGCGTCAGCACCGCCGGGCGCTGTCCGTTGCTCAACTCGGGGCACAGGGCAAGGACCGCGTTGAACAGCCCCTCTCGGGTGCCGTTCAGCGCCATGATCTGCTGCGGCGGCACCGCGACGCCATACCGCGCCCCGATCCAGCCCGAGATCGCCTCCAGCAGGCCGGACGTGCCCTCGTTGACCGGATATTTTGCGAAACCGCCGATGCTGGTCGAGATCGCATCGGCGACGAAATCGGGCATGGCATGGCGCGGCTCGCCGATGGTCATCACCATCGGCGCCGTGCCGGGCGGCAGGCCGGGTTCGATACCCGACAACAGCGCCCGCAAACGCGGAAACGCGTATTCCGGCAGGTTCGAGAACCGCTCGGGGATTGCCATGTCTGCCTCGCTCTCGGGGTCTGTGCCCCGTTCATTACCCGCGACATTAGCGTCATCAATCGCTTGCGTCCAGCGAAAGCCGGCCCGCCAGCAGCCGCACCGCGCTTCTTCGTTGCCCAAATACCCCTCGACGCGGCCGTCCGCGTGGTCAGGCCCGCAGCGCGGCCTCGGCCCCCGCCGCGACGCGCAGCAGATGCCGGTCGCGCCCGGCATGGCCCATCAGCATCAGCCCGCAGGCCGGCTGACCCGTCGGCAGCGTGACCGAGGGCAAGCCCAGCAGATTGGCGATGCGGGTGTTGCGCAGGGTCAGCATGTTGGCGCGGACGAATTCGGCCTCGTCCTGCATCAGCCTGCCAGCATCGGGGGGCAGGATCGGAACGGTGGGCAGGATCACCGCGTCATGGACCGAGGCGACCTCCTTGATCCACTTGCGCCGGATCCGGGTCAGATGTTCCCAGGCGGCGACGTAATCGGGACCGCTGATCTCGGCACCGCCGCGGAACCGCTCCAGGATCGGCTTCCACATCAGTTCCGGCGCATCCTCGATCTGCGCCCGCCAGATGCCATAGGCTTCGGGCGCGAAAAGCTGCGGCGACAGGGCCATGGCGCGATCCAGCCAATCGGTCGTGACATGGGTGATCGTGGCCCCGGCCCTCGACAGGCGCTGCAGCGCGTCCTCGAAGGCGGTGACCGGGCCTTCCTCGGCCTGATCGAAGGGCAACCCGTCCAGCACCATCAGGCGCAGCCCGCTGACCGTCGCGCCCTCCAGATCGGCGGCGCGGTCGCCCGCCATCAGCGCCAGCAATCCGGCGCAATCCTCGACGCTGCGCGCGATCGGGCCGACCACGTCGAACTTGCGGCACAACGGCACCACGCCCTTTTCCGGCACCGCGTCATGGGTGGGCTTGAACCCGACCAGCCCGTTCCACGCCGCGGGCACCCGAATCGAGCCGCCTGTATCCGATCCGACCGCCGCCGCCGCCAGCCCAAGGGCCACCGAGACCGCGGCACCCGATGACGACCCGCCGGGCGCCAGCGCAGGATCCAGCGCATTGGGCGGAGTCGCCGTGACCGGATTCAGCCCCAGACCCGAAAAGGCCAGTTCGGTCATGTGTGTCTTGCCCAGACAGACCAGGCCCTCGCGCGCGACGCGCGACAGCACCACCGCATCCTTGCGCGGCACCCGGCCCTCCAGCAGTTTCGATCCGGCCTCGGTCACGGTGCCGCCGCTGTCGATATTGTCCTTCCAGCTGATCGCCACCCCGTCCAGCAGGCCGTGGCGCAATTCGTCCTTGGCGCGGTCATGGGCGGCGACGGCCTCGGAGCGGGCGCGCGCCTCGGTCAGCCGTGCATAGATGCGCCTGCCGTCCGGATGGGCCTTCGCCGCCTCCAGATAGGCTTCGGTCTGGTCGATCGGATCCAGCAGGCCGGCCATGATCGCCCGGCCCTGTTCCATCGCTGAGGCGCGCAGCCAGTCCTTCATTCGGAAGTCCCCATTCAAAAATCGACGGCGATGCCGTTCTTCTCGTAATCGCCGAACCGCACCGGCTCCGCGCCGTCCCGGCCGCCATGTTCCTTGGGCAGGGGCGGCTTTTTCGCGGCCTCCTCGCGGCGGCGGGCCGCCTCGGCCAGCGCGCGCCGCGCGGCGGGGGGAAGGTCTGGACGATCGCTCATGGAAACCTCTGCCGAATGGGATTATGGGTCGCGTCACTCTGTCAGAAACATCTAGGCGAAGGAAAGCGGTTTGGCAAAGCCGGGAACGGATGGGGCGCGCAAGGGCGCGCTGCGGCTGCTGCAAGGCGTGCGCGACGGGCTGTCGCTGGCGGATCAGGCTGGCGCGCTGGCCGCCCTGCCTCCTGCCGATCAGGCCCGCGCCGGGCGCCTGGCGGCCGAGGTCCTGCGTCATCGGGATCGCGCCGATGCCGTTCTGGCGCTGCATGTCACGCGAAAGCCCGCACCGCCGGTCGCCGATGTCCTGCGGCTGGCGACGGTCGAGATGCTGGAACTGGGCGGCGCGGCCCATGGCGTGGTCGATGCGGCGGTGTCGCTGAGCCGCGGCCTGGGCCAGCGCGGACAGGCGGCCTCGGGCATGGTGAATGCCGTGCTGCGCAAGGTATCCCGGCATCAGGGCTGGGGCGATCTGCCGCCGCAGCGCCTGCCCGGCTGGCTGCGCGATCCGGTCGTGGCCGCATGGGGCGAGGACGCGGCCCGGACGATCGAGGCGGCACATCAAACCGGTGCGCCGCTGGACCTGACTCTGAAACCCGGCACGACGTTCGAGGGCGGCCTGGCGCTGCCGACGGGATCGGTGCGGCTGCACGTCCCGGCGCAGGTTTCGGCCCTGCCCGGATTCGCCGAGGGCGACTGGTGGGTGCAGGACGCCGCCGCCGCCCTGCCCGTGCGCCTGCTGGATCCCCAGCCGGGCGAACGGATCGCCGATCTCTGCGCCGCGCCGGGCGGCAAGACACTGCAACTGGCCGCCGCCGGTGCGCAGGTCACCGCAATCGATATCAGCGCGGCGCGGTTGAAGCGGTTGGCGCAGAACCTTGCCCGCTGCGGGCTGGCGGCCGATCTGGTCCGCGCCGATGCGCTGGACTGGCGGCCCGAGACCGCGCCCGACGCGATCCTGCTGGACGCGCCCTGTTCCGCGACGGGCACGATCCGCCGCCATCCCGACCTGCCCTTCCGCCGCGACGGATCCTCCATCGCCGACCTGCTCGGCCTGCAGGCGCACCTCATCGACCATGCGCTGTCGCTGCTGCAAGCGGGCGGGCGACTGGTCTATGCGGTCTGCTCGCTGCTGCCCGACGAGGGCGAAGCCCAGATCGCGGCCGCCCTGTCGCGGCATCCCGGCCTGACGGTCGAGACATCCGCGCTGACGGGAACCGACCCTGGCTGGGTCACAACCGGCGGCGGGCTGCGGCTGCGGCCCGATTACTGGCCAGAGCGGGGCGGGATGGACGGGTTCTTCATGGCAAGGCTGCGCCTGTCCTGATCCGCGCCCGACGGCGGCTTGCGCAAGGTGCCGCAGGCGGGGCGCCGGCCGATATCCCGGCAGCCGCCGTCCGGAAGGCCCGCGCCCGCCTCGCGTTGCATTTCCCCCCGTCCCCGCTCATATAGGGGCGCGAATGCGAACAGCCCGAAGGCAGCCCTAGACATGGTCTATCTGGATTTCGAAAAGCCGCTGGCCGATATCGAAGGCAAGGCCGAGGAATTGCGTGCCATGGCGCGCAAATCCGACAATGCGGTCGATGTCGAGAAAGAGGCCGCGGCGCTGGACAAGAAGGCCGGCGATCTGCTGAAGGATCTCTACAAGAACCTCGATCCGTGGCGAAAGACCCAGGTCGCGCGCCATCCCGACCGGCCGCATTGCCGCGACTATGTCGAGGCGCTGTTTTCGGAATACACGCCTTTGGCGGGCGATCGGGCCTTCGGTGACGACCACGCGGTGATGGGCGGGCTGGCGCGGTTCAACGACGCGCCCTGCGTGGTGATCGGCCACGAAAAGGGCAATGACACCAAATCCCGCATCCACCACAATTTCGGCATGGCCCGGCCCGAAGGCTATCGCAAGGCGATCCGGCTGATGGACATGGCCCACCGCTTCGGCCTGCCCGTGATCACGCTGGTCGATACGCCCGGCGCCTATCCCGGCAAGGGCGCCGAAGAACGCGGGCAAAGCGAGGCCATCGCCCGCTGCACCCAGAAAAGCCTTGAAATCGGCGTGCCCCTGGTCAGCGTCATCGTCGGCGAGGGCGGCTCGGGCGGGGCGGTGGCCTTCGCCACGGCGAACCGGGTGGCGATGCTGGAACATTCCATCTATTCGGTGATCTCGCCCGAGGGCTGCGCCTCGATCCTGTGGAAGGATGCCGACAAGATGCGCGACGCGGCAGAGGCCCTGCGCCTGACCGCGCAGGATCTGAAGAAGCTGGGCGTGATCGACCGCATCATTCCCGAGCCCGTGGGCGGCGCACAGCGCATGCCCGCGACCGCCATCGCCGCCGTGGGCAAGGACATCGCCGCGATGCTGAAGGATCTGGCGGGCAGGAAGCCCGCCGATCTGATCAGGGACCGGCGACAGAAGTTCCTGTCCATGGGGGCCTCGTCTCTGGCCTGACGGAGGGCCGAAGCCATCATCCGCCGTCGATGCGATCAGGCCGCCGCTGTCGCGTCACAGGGCCGGTCGAGAACCCGGCCGCAGCCTTTTGCGCGTCGCGACCCGCCCTATTCCGCAGCCGCACCCGAGGCGATCAGCGCCGCGATCTCGTCTTGGGAATATCCGGCCTCGACCAGCACCTGCCGCGTTCCGCCGCCCAGTTTCGGGACCGGGCGATGCACCGCGCAGGGTGTCGCGTCCAGCTTGATCGGAAAGCCCAGAACCTTCAGCGCCGGGCCATCCTGCAAAGGCGCCTCGATCACCATCTGCTGCGCGGCGATCTGCGGATCGGCAAAGACCTGCGCCAGATCCTGCACCATCCCGCAGGGCACCCCGGCGGCGTTCAGGACGGCCAGCCAGTGATCGCGGCTGCGACCCTCCATCCGACTGTCGATCAGGTCGCGCAATTCCTCGCGCGCCGCCATCCGCTTGCGGTTGGTGTCATAGCGCGGATCGGCCATGACCCAGCCCAGATCCAGCGTGTCCAGGAACCGCTGCAGGATCTGGTCATGCGAATTGGCCACCGCGACCTGTCCGTCGGCACAGCGAAACAGCCCGTAGGGATACACCAGCGGATGATCGTTGCCGGTCCGCTGCGGCACCGCGTCGGTGGCGAAATATTCCGATGACAGATAGGCCATCAGGCTGAGGAGCCCGTTCACCATCGCCACCTCGACCGCCTGACCCTGGCCGGTCCTTTCGCGTCCGATCACCGCCGCCAGCACGCCAAGCGCCGCATAGATGCCCGCGACCAGATCGCTGATCGGCGCCGCCGCCCGCATCGGCGGCCCGCCCGGTTCGCCGTTCACGCCCATGAACCCGCTCATCGCCTGGGCGATGAAATCGAAGGCGGGCCGATCGACATAGGGGCCGCTGCTGCCATAGCCGTTGACGCTGGCCACGATCAGCCGGGGGTTCAGCGCCTTCAGCGCCCCCGGATCCAGCCCCATCCTGTCCAGGGTGCCGGGGCGGAAATTCTCGACCAGCACATCGGCCCCGGCCAGCAGGCGGCGCAGGACCATCTTGCCCTCCTCGCCATAGAGATCCAGCACGACCGAGCGCTTGTTGCGGTTGAACCCCGCGAAATAGCCCGAATGGCCGTCGGTCATCGTGCCCTGTGCGCGGACCGGATCGCCCTTGGGCGGCTCGATCTTGATCACGTCGGCGCCCAGATCGCCCAGAATCATGGTGCAGAAGGGCCCCGACAGTACGCGGGTCAGGTCGATGACGCGCAATCCTTCCAGCGGACCTTTCACCGGTTCAGCCATTGGCGGTCCTGACGCTGTCCATCCGGGCGGTCTGCAGGCGTGGCCCGGCCTTCATCACCTGGCCGGGCAATTCCCGGCCGACAGCGGTCTCGGCCAACTGCGCAGCCGCGATCAGCCGGTCCAGATCGGTGCCCGTCGCGACGCCGCTTTCGTGGAACAGATAGACCAGATCCTCGGTCGCGACGTTGCCTGTCGCGCGCGGCACGAAGGGGCATCCCCCCAACCCGCCGATGCTGGATTCGTAGTGCGTCACGCCCAGCGACAGCCCGGCATAGGCGCAGGCCAGCCCGACGCCGCGCGTATTGTGGAAATGCAGCGCCAGATCGACGCCGGGCAGAACCGGGCGCAGCGCCTCGATCCGCTGCACCACCAGTGCGGGCGTGGCCATGCCGGTGGTGTCGCCCAGCGTGATGTAATCCATTCCCAGATCGCGATAGGCTGCGGCCTGATCGATCACCGCGGCCACGTCCACATCGCCCTCGAACGGGCAACCGAAGGCAGTGGCAATGGCGCCTTGCAACGCGACGCCGGTGCCCTGGGCCAGCGCGGCAATCTCGGCGAAACCCTTCAGCGATTCGGCTCGGCTGCGGTTCACGTTCTTCAGATTGTGGCTTTCCGAGGCCGAGGCGAACAGCACCATTGCATCCACGCCCGCCTCGATTGCCGCCGCCGCGCCGCGCGCATTGGGCACAAGCGCCGTCAGATGCGCGTCCTGGCGGTCGCGGAACGCGGCCATCACCTCGGCGGCATCGCGCATCTGCGGCACCGCGCGGGGCGAGACGAAGGATGTCACCTCGAACCGCCGCAGCCCGGCATCCAGCAGCGCCTGGACCAGCGCGATCTTGCGCTTTGTCGGCACGAAGACCGGCTCGGATTGCAGCCCGTCACGCGGCCCGACCTCGGTGATCACGGCACGATCGGGAAAGCCCGCCACCCTGTTCTGCATCCGAACCCCCTTTGTTGGCCAACAGCGTTGCAATTGAATGCCAGACCGGTATACCAACGGATGGGGAGGCGTCAATGACGGCACAGACGAGCATCGGCGAGACGAACGGCGACCGCGATCTGCTGTCGCGGCTGCGTTTTGCGATCCTGTCGCTGGATCTGGTACCGGGCGAAGCGATCAGCGAACGCGCGCTGGAGGCCAGGTTCGCGGTCTCGCGCACCCCGATCCGCGAGGCGCTGTTCAATCTGGTCCGCGACGGGCTGGTGGTGCGCGAGGGGCGCAGCTATGCCATCGCCCCCTTCGACATCGACGAGATCGACGAGGTTTTCGCCTTTCGTGACATCGTCGAGCCGCAGGCCGTCAGGCTGGCCGCGCGCCTGGCGCAGCCGGACGAGATCGTCGCCATTCGCCACAGCATCAATTTCAGCCATGACGAGTTCACGCCGGAACGCTGGCTGGACATGGCTCTGGACTTTCATGTCCGCTGCGCCGCCCTGTCGCGCAATCGCTGCATCACGGCGGCGATGCAGGACGTGACCACGCGGACGCTGCGGGCGCGCTGGCTCAGCTTTGCATCCGACGAAGGCCGCGCCACGACGCATCGCGACCACAGCCGGATCCTGGACCTGATCGCTGCGGGCGACGGCGACGGTGCCGCCCGCGCGGTCCTGGCCCATTCCGCCGATGTGCGGCTGGAAGTTCTTGACACGATCCGGAACGCACGACGCTTTATCGGTCGTCGCGGAGTCGTCGGCGGCTAGACGAACCATCATCATCATCGAGGGAGGACAAGGATGATCTGGAAACTGAACGGATTGAAGGTCGCGGGGATCGGGGCGGCGATGCTGTTCGCCCTGCCCGCCCTGGGCGCCGAATGCATCGCCCCGGCCGATCCCGGCGGCGGCTGGGACTTTACCTGCCGCGAGGTCGGCCGCCTTCTGTCCGAGGAAAAGCTGGTCGACGGCAACGTTCAGGTGACGAACATGCCGGGCGGCGTGGGCGCGGTGGCATGGGCCAATGTGGCCTCGAAGCGGGCCGACGATCCCGAATTGATCGTCGCCACCTCGACCGTCGGCGTGACGCAGATCGCGCAGGGCAAATACCCCTCGGATATCGGCACGATGCGCTGGCTGGCGATGCTGGGCGCCGATGTCGGCATCATCGCGGTCGCCAAGGACAGCCCCTACGAGTCGCTGGACCAGCTGCTGGAGGCGCTGAAGGCCGATCCGGCCTCGGTCGTCACCTCGGGTTCGACCGGGGCGGGCGGCTGGGATCATATCCGCCTGATGATGCTGGCGCAGGCCGCGGGTATCGAGGATCTGACCGGCATCCGCTGGGTGCAGTTCGACGGTGGCGGCCCGGCGGTGACGCAGATGATGGGCGGTCAGGTGCAGGTCGTCTCGGCCGACCTGGGCGAGATCAAGGGCTTTGTCGAATCGGGCGATATCCGGGTTCTGGCTGTGCTGTCGGACCAGCCGGTCTCGGCCTTTCCGGACCTGCCCACGGCCAAGTCGCAAGGCTACGACGTGACCGGCTACAACTGGCGCGGCTTCTATACCGGAGGCGATGTCAGCGACGAGGATTACCAGGCCTGGGTGGACAAGCTGCAAAAGCTCTATGAATCCGACGGCTGGCAGGAAACCGCCAGGTCCAGCGGACTGGAGCCGATCTGGCGCGGCGGCCAGGAATTCGCCGACTATGTCGCCCAACAGGAAAAGGAGATGGCCGATATCTCGCGCCGGATCGGGGTCATTCAGTGACAGACCGGCTGGCCGGACTGGCTTTTTTCGTGCTGGCGGCCGGCTATGTCTGGCTGTCGGCCGGATACACGGCAGGCTTCGGCGATCCGCTGGGGCCTGCCATCTTTCCGCGCGTGATCGGTATCCCGGCCATCCTGCTGGGCCTGACGCTGATCATCTGGCCTGCCCACAACGCCGAATGGGCCGGTTCGGCCGGCCTTGCGCGGCAGGCGGCGGCGATGGCGATCCTGATCGGCTATGCCCTGCTGCTGGAGCCCGCGGGCTTCGTGCCCACGACCTTCGGGGCGGTGCTGGGTCTTGGCCTGCTGATGGGCGCGCCCGTGCTGCCGGGCCTTGCGACGGCCGGTATCGCCGCGCCCGGCCTCTATCTTCTGTTCGACCGGCTGATGGGCCTGCCCCTGCCGTTGCTTGGAACGTGGTTCGGCTAGGATGGACATTCTGAATTCGCTCTGGGCGGGCTTTGCCGTCGCGGCGCTGCCGATCAATCTGGCGCTGATCGTGGGTGGCTGTTTCGCCGGCACGCTGATCGGCGCGCTGCCGGGGCTGGGGCCCGTCAATGGCGTGGCGATCCTGATTCCGCTGACCTTCGCCTTCGGGCTGGACGCCACCTCGTCGATGATCCTGCTGTCGGCGGTCTATTACGGTTGCATGTATGGCGGGCGGATCAGCGCGATCCTGCTGAACATTCCGGGTGACGAGCCCGCGATCATGACCACCCTGGACGGCTTTCCGATGGCGAGGAAGGGTCAGGCGGCCGACGCGCTGGCGATTTCGGGCGTGGCCTCGTTCATCGGCGCGACGCTGGCCACGATCGGGCTGACCCTGTTCGCGCCGCTGCTGGCCAAGGCCGCCATCTATTTCGGCCCGGCGGATTACTTCGCGCTGTATGTGATGGCCTTCGCCACGATCGGCGGCATCACCGGCAGCGATCCCCGCAAGACGCTGCTGGCGGCGCTGCTGGGGCTGATGCTGGGGACGGTGGGCCTTGACCCATCGACCGGGGTGGCCCGCTATACGTTCGGCAGCTTCAATCTTTATGACGGGTTCGATCCGATCGTGGCGCTGGTGGGCCTGTTCGCCATCTCGGAGATCCTGTTCTTCCTGGAAGCCCGGGCCCATGGCGGCGGGCTGGTCCCGAAAGGCAGCGTCTTTCCGCGCTTTTCCCGCATCAGGGAGGGGCTGGGCGCATCCTTTCGCGGCTCGATCATCGGTTTCATCGCCGGTATCCTGCCCGGCGCGGGCGCCTCGCTGGGCGCGGTCATGTCCTACAGTTTCGAAAAGCGGATCAGCGACAAGGGCACCTTCGGCAAGGGCGATCCGCGCGGTGTCGCCGCGCCCGAGGCCGGCAACAACGCGGCCAGCGGCGGAGCATTGATCCCGATGCTGACGCTGGGCGTGCCGGGATCGGGGACGACTGCGGTGATGCTGGCCATGCTGATCTCGCTGAACATCCAGCCGGGGCCGCTGCTGTTCCAGCGCAGCCCGGATCTGGTCTGGGGTCTGGTTGCGGCGCTGTATCTGGCGAATTTCGTGCTGTTGGTGCTGAACCTGCCGCTGATCGGCCTGTTCACCCGCGTGCTGGGCCTGCCCGCCTGGGGCCTGATGCCGCTGGTCGTCGCGATCAGCTATCTGGGCGTCTATGCCATCACCCATGCGGCGTTCGACCTGATGGTGATGGTCGGCTTCGGAATTCTGGGCTTCGTGTTGCGCAAGCTGGATTTCTCGCTGGTGCCGGTGGTTCTGGGCCTGCTGCTGGGCATGGACATGGAAAACAACCTGCGCCGGGCGCTGTCCATCTCGGGCGGGGATTTCCTGATCCTGCTGCAAAGCCCGATCGCGCTGGCGATCTATGCGCTGACGGCGGCCTTTCTGGCCCTGTCGCTGTGGCTGTCGCGGCGCCGGATGATGCCGATCCCCGAAACCGAGGATTAGGCGCCGCCGGGGCGCCGGCCCAGCCCGCCGCTGCGCGAGCGTCGCAGCGACAGGTCAAGCCGGGCCTCGGCCGCCTCGATGCCAAGCACGGCCTCGCGCACGTAATCCAGATGCGTCTGCGCGGCGTTTCGCGCGCGTGCCGGGTCGCGATCCAGAATCGCCTGCGCGATGGCCCGGTGCTGGTCGCGCAGCAAATCGCGGATCGCGGGCAGGGCGAACAGGCGCGCGCGGTTCTTTGTCACGTCGCTGCGCAGATTGCCCGACAGCGCCCGCATGATCTGCAACAGGACCAGGTTGTGGCTGGCCTCGCAGATGTTCTGATGCAGGGCCGCATCGGCCGCTGCCTCGTCGTCGGGATCGCCACCCGCATGGGCCGCGTCGATCCGGTCCAGACAGGCGCGGATCAGGTCCAGATCGACCCGGTTCGCCCGTTCCGCCGCCATCGCCGCCGCCTGGCTTTCGACGATGCCGCGAAATTCGAGGTAGTCGTCGGCCACGTCGGGCCGCGCCTCCAGCAAGGCCATCAGCGGATCCGCGATCGCCTCGCGACCCAGCGACGCCACGCGGATCCCGCGGCCCCTGACAGGCTCCAGCAGCCCGCGATCCGCCAGCATCTTCAAGGCCTCGCGCAGGGTCGGCCGCGACACCTCCAGCGCCAGGGCCAGATCGCGTTCGGGCAGCAGCGCCTCTCCGGGGCGCAGCGAACCTTCGAGGATCAGCGTTTCCAGATGCCGCGCGACAGAATCGGCGGCGCGTTCGGGCTTGATGCTGGGATCGGACATCGGGACTCGCATGATGGGCCGGGCTGGGGCATCCTTTGACGAAACGCTCTGCGCTGCAACCGGAAGACCGGCACATTGACAGCGATGGTCAATTTAATTTACCAAGATTGACCGAAGGGAGGAAGGCCCATGTCCACGATCCTGATGCCACCGCCCGATCCGGCGGTGATCGCCCGCAAGTCCCAGATCGTTGCGGCCCTGCGCGGCGCCCTGCCGGACGACGCCGTGATCGCCGACCTCGAAGAGACGCGGGCCTATGAATGCGACGCGCTGACCGCCTATCGCTGCGCGCCGCTGGCGGTGGTTCTGCCGCGGTCCACCGACGAGGTGGCGGCGGCAATGCGCGTCTGCCATCGCCTGGGGGTGCCGGTCGTGCCACGCGGGGCAGGCACCTCGCTGGCCGGGGGGGCGCTGCCCACGGCCGATTGCGTCGTGATCGGGACGATGCGGCTGAATGCCTTTCTGGACATCGACACCGAGAACCGCTTCATCCGCGTGCAATCCGGCGTCACCAACCTGTCGGTCAGCGCCGAGCTTGAACCCGAGGGCTTCTTCTACGCGCCGGACCCGTCATCGCAACTGGCCTGCACCATCGCGGGCAACATCGCGATGAATTCCGGCGGCGCGCATTGCCTGAAATACGGGGTCACCACCAACAACCTGATGGGCGCGACGGTGGTCCTTTCGACCGGCGAGATCGTGGAACTGGGCGGCCCCGAATCCGGGCCTGCCGGGCTGGACCTTCTGGGCCTGTTCTGCGGCTCGGAAGGTCAGCTGGGCATCGTGACCGAGGCGATCCTGAAGATCCTGCCCCGCCCCGAGGGCGCGCGTCCGGTCCTGATCGGCTTTGACGACGCCGAAATCGCCGGGCAATGCGTCGCCAACATCATCCGGTCGGGCGTGTTGCCCGTCGCCATCGAATACATGGACGAACCCTGCCTGCGCGCGGTCGAGGATTTCGCCCATGCCGGCTATCCCGATTGCGCCGCCGTGCTGATCGTCGAGGTCGAGGGATCGCCCGACGAGATCGCCGACCAGCTGGCCCGCATCCGCCAGATCGCCGATGCGCTGAACCCGGTCGAATTCCGCGAAAGCCGCAATGCCGACGAGGCGCTGGCGATCTGGAAGGGCCGCAAATCGGCCTTCGGCGCGATGGGGCGGCTGGGCGACTACATCTGTCTTGACGGCACGGTGCCGGTGGGACAGTTGCCCCATACCCTGCGTCGGATCGGGGAATTGTCGCGTCAGCACGGGCTGGAGGTCGCCAACGTCTTCCACGCGGGCGACGGCAACATGCATCCGCTGATCCTGTTCGACGCCAACCAACCCGGCCAGCTGGAACGGGCCGAGGCGATGGGCGCCGACATCCTGCGCCTGTGTGTCGAGGTCGGCGGCTGCCTGACCGGCGAACATGGCGTCGGCGTCGAAAAGCGCGACCTGATGACCAGCCAATACGATGCCGCCGATCTGGCGATCCAGATGGAGGTGAAGGATCTGTTCGATCCCGGCTGGCTTCTGAACCCGTCGAAGGTATTCCCGCTGGACAGCAGCGCCAGCCACCGCAGCAGGGCCGCCGAATGAGCGAGACGCTGACCCGCGACGATCTGGCCCCGGCCAGCGAGTCCGATCTGACCGGCCTCGTCGCCGATTGCTTTGCCCGGCAGCGGCGCCTGCGCATCGCGGGCGGCGGCACCCGGGTCGAGATGACCATGAACCGCCCGCGTCTGAACACGGCCGGGCTGTCGGGCGTCGTGACCTACGAGCCGGGCGAGATGACGCTGATCGCCCGCGCGGGCACGCCGCTGCCCGACATCCAGTCGATGCTGGCCGCCGAAGGACAGGCGCTGGCCTTCGAACCGCCGGACATGCGTGGCGTGCTTGGGACCGAGGGCACGCCGACGATCGGCGGCGTGGTCGCCGCCAATGCCTCGGGGCCGCGGCGGCTGCGCGCGGGGGCCTGTCGCGATCATCTTCTGGGCGTGCGCTTCGTCGATGGGCAGGGCCGCATGTTGAAGAATGGCGGCCGGGTGATGAAGAACGTCACCGGGCTGGATCTGTCAAAGCTGCTGGCCGGATCCTTCGGCACGCTGGGCGTCCTGACCCAGGTGGCGCTGAAGACGCTGCCGCTGGCCCCGGCCTCGGCCACGCTGGCCTTCCATGGTCTGGACGTGACCGATGCCGTGCGCATTTCCTCGCAGGCGCTGGCGACCCCGTTCGAGGTCTCTGGCGCGGCGTTTCGCGACGGCGCGGCCTTCCTGCGGATCGAGGGCCTGGACAGGCAGGTGGCCTACCGCCGCGACCGGCTGGCGGCGATGTTCGGCGACCGGCGGATCGAGGTTCTGGACGCCGGCGAAACCGCCCGGCTGTGGCGCGATCTGCGCGATGTCGCGCATTTCGCGGGCAAGATGCCGTTATGGCGGATCCTGGCGAAACCCGGCGATGCGCCGGCGATCTGCACCGCTTTGACGGCGACCGGCGGGCAGGTCTCGCTGGATTGGGGCGGCGGGCTGATCTGGTATGCTGGGCCGGGCGACGCAGGGACGGTGCGCGCCGCCTGCCATCGGGGCCACGCCACGCTGATCCGGCGCGCCGGGCTGGACGGGCCGGCCTTTCCGCCGCTTGCGGGCAAGCTGGCGGCACTGTCGGCAGGGTTGCGTCAGGTCTTCGACCCGGCGGGCATTTTCAATTCCGGCCTGATGGACCGCTGACATGCAGACCAACTTCACCCCCGACCAGCTTGCCGACCCGGACACCGCGCGCAGCAACCAGATCCTGCGATCCTGCGTCCATTGCGGCTTCTGCACCGCGACATGCCCGACCTACAAGGTGCTGGGCGACGAACTGGACAGCCCGCGCGGCCGCATCTACCTGATCAAGGACATGCTGGAAAACGGCAAGGTGCCCGATGCCAGAACCGTTCTGCACATCGACCGCTGCCTGTCCTGCCTGTCCTGCATGACCACCTGTCCCTCGGGCGTGCATTACATGCATCTGGTCGATCATGCGCGCGCCTATATCGAACAGACCTATCGCCGTCCCTGGTCCGATCGGGCGCTGCGCTGGATCCTGTCGCGGATCCTGCCCTATCCGGGGCGCTTCCGGCTGGCCCTGCTGGGCGCCAGGATCGCGCGCCCGTTCCGGCGGCTGGTTCCCGATGCGCGCCTGCGCGCGATGCTGGACATGGCGCCGTCCGAGATTCCCCCGCCCAGCCGCAACGACGAGCCGCAGGTCTTCCCGGCGGATGGCCCGCGCCGCCGGCGCGTCGCCCTGCTGACCGGCTGCGCGCAGCGGGCGCTGAACACGGATATCAACGACGCCACGATCCGGCTGCTGCGCCGGCATGGCTGCGAGGTGGTGATCCCGCGCGGCATCGGCTGTTGCGGGGCGCTGACCCATCACATGGGCAGGACCGGCGAAAGCCATGCCGCGGCCGCGGCCAATATCGCCGCGCTGACAGCCGAGATCGAGGGCGAGGGTCTGGACGCCGTGGTCATCAACACCTCGGGCTGCGGAACCACGGTGAAGGATTACGGTCACATGTTCCGCAACGACGCGCTGGCCGGGGATGCGGCCCGCGTGGCCGGCCTGGCCAGGGACATCACCGAGGTGATGACCGAACTTGGCCTGCGTGACGCCACCCGCGCCGCGCCGCTGCGCGTGGCCTATCACGCGGCCTGTTCGCTGCAACACGGCCAACAGATTCGCAGCGCGCCCAAGGATCTGCTGGCGGCGGCCGGCTTTACCGTGCTGGAGCCGAAGGATTCGCATATCTGCTGCGGTTCGGCCGGAACCTACAACCTGATGCAGCCCGCCATCTCGGCGCAGTTGAAGGAACGCAAGGTCGCGACGCTGAAGGCGCTGTCGCCGCAGGTCATCAGCGCGGGCAATATCGGCTGCATGATGCAGATCGGCGGCGAGGCCGGCGTTCCGGTCGTCCATACCGTGCAATTGCTGGACTGGGCCACCGGGGGCCCGCGCCCGCGTGGGCTGCCGATCACCTAGGGGCAACGATTGCCCGGACCGGGCCGCGCTCGGATCTCGATCAGGGGCCGGATGGCGCGGATCGTGTCTGCCCGTGCCCGGTCGTCCAGCGGCAGGATCGGGCGCGGCGGCTGGGCATCGGTGAGCCCGAGATGATTGGCGATGGCATGAACCACGCGCAGGCTGCCATGGCGCTGGAACAGCGACCAGAGCGGCGCGAAACCGGCCTCGATCCGCGCCACCTCGTCGCGGCGGCCCGCTTGCGCCGCGCGAGCCAGATCCAGAGCCGGACGGGGCAGAATTCCCGCCACCACGCTGAACCAGGCATCGGCCCCCGACAGCAGCGCGGCGCTGCATCCCCAATCGCCGCTGTAGCCGACGGAAAAACCTTCCGGCGCGGCGGCCCGCAATCGCGCGATCTCGGCCCGATGATCGCCGCCGGGCGGCAGCGGCATCTTGACCGCCCGGACCCGTGGCAGGCCGGCCAGCCGGGCCAGCAGGGTCGGGCCAAAGGTGAAATGCGTCGTGCCGGGATTGTTGTAGATGCAAAGCGGCAGATCGCTGGCCTCTGCCACAGCCTGGAAATGCGCGAACACCTCGTCCTCGGTCAGCGGTGTGTAGGAAACCGGTGCCAGCAGCAGGCCGTCCGCCCCGCAGTCAGCCGCGTCCAGCGCCAGAGCCCGTGCCTCGTCGGTACGCATCGCGCCGACGCCGACGATCAGGGGCGTGCTGCCGCCCAGCCGGTCGACCGCGACCCGCAGCGCGCGGCGTCGCTGATCCCGATCCAGATACATGTAGCTGCCGGTGCTGCCCAGAAGTCCGATCGAATCGACCCCGGCCGAGGCCAGCCGCTCCAGGATGGCACCCAATGCCGCGGCCTCGATCCGGCCCGCAGTATCGGCGGGCGTGATCGGAAAGGCCGAAAGGCCGTGAAAGATGCTGCGCCTTGCCTCAAGACCCGCCGTCATGTCGTCCCCCATATCTTGGCGCCGCCCCGCCGCGTCAGTCCGCGAAGGGGGGGCGCGGCTCGTGCAGGGGATCGGCCTCGCGGCCCGATGGCAGCGTGAAGCCTGCCTGTTCCATCAGACGATCGGAATGGGTTTCGATCTCGGCCTCCAGCCGGGGCAGGAAACCTTCGGGCGGGACCCCGGTATCGATCACCGGCAGGAATTCGACCACCGGGCGGCCCGGCCGGATACCCCAGCCCTTTCGCGGCCAGAACAGGCCGGTATTCACCGCGACCGGGACCACCGGCAGATCCGTCGCGGCCCGGATCGTGGCGACGCCATGCTTGTAGTTGCGCCGCTCGCCCGGGCGCGTCCGCGTGCCTTCGGGATAGATGATCAGCTGGCCCAGTCCGTCACCCGCAAGCCGCTGGTTGATGGTGGCCGAGATCGCGCGCAGGGCATCGCGTCCCTTGCTGCGGTCGATCGGGATGCAACCCACCTTCCACGCATACCAGCCCATGACGGGAACCCGCATCACCTCGCGCTTCATGATGAAGGCACGGCGCGGCAGGGCATGGGCCAGCACCAGAATGTCGAGAAAACACTGATGCTTGGCCGCGACGATGCAATCGCCGGTGGGCGCCGTGCCGCGCACCTCGCAGGACACGCCCAGATGCAGACGCGCGGCCCACAGCAGATGGCCGATCCAGGCCGTCGCGACACGGTTTGCCCCCCTGGCGCCGCCAAACGCCACCAGCGGCAGGCCGAACAGGCCGTAGGTGACCGTCGCCAGCGCGATATGCAGATAGAACAGGGCGTTCTGCACATATTGCCACGGGCCCAGAGGGCCGGGCGTGGCATCGTCACGCCGCGCGCTCATCGGACCGCGCCCAGCATCTTCAGCGCCGCCCAGCGGGTCGCGAAAAAGCCCACCGCGGCGGCGACGACCGGGATCAGCAGCGGCATCAGCCAGCTCCAGCCGCGAAAACCCAGACCGGTCAGGAATCCGCCCGCCGCATCCATCTCGGGCAGGGCCGCGATCGCTATCAGCCCGATCACCGTGCCCGCCGCCGATCCGATGGCCGCGCGATGGGTGAAGCGGCGCACAAAGGCCGTCGCGATGGTGATGTCGCGCGCGCCGATCAGGCGCAAGACGCGGATCACCTGCCGATTCGCGGCCAGCGCCGCCTTCGCGGCCAGCGCGATCATTGCCGCCGAGGTCGCCGCAATCAGCGCCAGCGACACGACCCCCAGGGCCCGCAGCCGGTTGGCCGCCGAGACCAGCGGCCGCCGCCACTGCGTGTGATCGTCCAGGATCGCGCCCGGCGCCTCGGCCTCCAGGCGCAGGCGCAGGCCCTCGGCGTCGAAATCGCCGCTGGCGATCGGCAATTCGATCAGCGAAGGCACCGGCAGCGCATCCACCGGCACGTCGGGGCCGAACCAGGGCGTCAGAAGATCGGCGACCTGGGCGTCGTCCAGCAGTTCCGGCGCGCCGGCGCCCGGCGTCGTGCGCAGGATGCCCATCACCGATTCCGTCAGCGCCTGCTGTTCACCCAGCGGCGCGCTGACCCGCACCGTGACCGAGCCCGCCAGTTCCGAGGACCAGCGATCCGCAAGCCGCCCGGTGGCCAGGGCCAGGGCCAGCGCGAAGACCGCCAGAAACGCCATCGCCGCGGCCGAGAACAGCGTCAACTGCGCGGTGAAGCCGGTCGGCGGCACGATCCGGTCACCCTTGCCGCCATCGCCGCGCAGAAGCTGCTGCCACAGCGCGCCCAGCTTCGGCTTGCGAAAATCCTTGCGTTTCACAGATCGCTCCCCGCCAGTTGCAACGTCCCGCCCGCGATCCGCAGCACCCGCGCCGCGACCTGGGCCTTGATCGCCCGGATCAGATTCAGATCATGCGTGGCGACCAGCACCGTCTTGCCGGATTTGTTCAGCTCGATCAGCAATTGCATCAACCGCATCGACATGTCCCAGTCCAGATTGCCGGTCGGCTCATCGGCCAGGATCAGGTCGGGCGACAGGATCACCGCGCGCGCCAACGCCGCCCGCTGCCGTTCGCCCCCCGACAGCGACGGCGGCAGCGACCGCGCCTGCTGGGCAAGCTGCACCCAGCCCAGAAGATCGCGCAGGGCCTCGATCTCGACATTCTGGCCGGCGACGCTCAGCGGCAGGGCAACGTTTTCGGCCACCGGCAGGTGATCAAGAAATTGTGCATCCTGATGCACCACGCCGACGCGCCGGCGCAGATGGGCGATGTCGTCGCGCCCGAGGCTGCCGATATCGGCGCCAAAGGCCGTGATCCGTCCCGAAGTCGGCAAAAGATCGGCATAGAGCATCCGCAGCAAGGTCGTCTTCCCCGCGCCGGACGGGCCGGTCAGGAAATGGAACATGCCCGGCTGCAGGCTCAGCGTCATGTTCGACAACAGCGCAGGCCCTCCGCGATAGCCGAAGCCGACATCCTGCATCTCGATCAAGCGCCACCCCCATTCGTTACCGGGATCCTGCTCCGGCCGCTTGGAAGCCGGACCCGCGTTTGATAGAACAGCGACAAGGCGAATGCGAGGGTCGGCATGGCGGAAATAAGGTTGATCTGTCCGGGCTGCGATGCGGAATACCGCATCCCCGAAAAGGCGATTCCCCCCGAAGGCCGCGAGGTCGAATGCAGCGATTGCGGCAGGGTCTGGCATGGCGAACGTCCGGCGCGGACCGCCGAGCCGATGGATCTGAGCCGTTTCAGCGTGGCCGAATCCGAGGCACCGGTTCCGCAAGCCCGCGTCCAGCCACCGCGCCGCCGCGTGCCCGACAACGTGCTGTCTATCCTGCGCGAGGAGGTGGAACACGAACGCCGCGCCCGCTTTCACGAGGACGGCTTAGAAAGCTGGCCGGCAGCCGCGCAGGAACCGGCAGGCGCCGGACCTGGCGCCGCCGAACGCGGCGATCCGGATTGGCCCGCGACGACGGTGACGGCCGTTCAACGCAACGCCACAGCCGACCCGGCCGCACAAATCCCGGCGGCGCGATCCGCGCAGGACATACCGACAATCGCGACGGCCCCCGCCACCGCTGCCCCGGAAGTCACGAAAAGCAGCGCCGCGACGGCCGATGGACGGCCACAACCGGCCGTGCAGGCGAACCCGACACAGCCGCGTCGTTCGGGCTATGGCATGGGGTTCGGGCTTTCGGCGATGATCGCGGCCTCGGTCGTCGCGCTTTACCTGTTGGCACCGCCGATGGCGGATGCCGGTCCCTTCGGCGCCTTTCTGATGGATCTCCGCGAGGGCCTGGATCAGGCGCGGCTGTGGCTGCAGGATCGGGCAAGCGCGCTGTTCGCCTGATCCGCTTGGCCCAAACCACGCGCGGGCTCAGAACCGGTCCAGCAGGCGGCCCAGATAGTCGCGTTCGTCCTGCGGCCGCTGACGGTCGCCGCTGCGGCGCCGGATTTCATCCAGAAGGTCACGGGCGCGTTTCGCCGGATCCAGCCCCTCGGCCAGAGGGTCGCCCGAGGTGACGACGTTGCCGTTGCCCGACCGCTGTCGCCCAAGCGGGTCCAGCATCGGCCGGCCTTCGCTGCGCATCCCGCCTCCCGGCTGTTGTCCCTGACCATCCTGCGCGCCGGCCTGCTGCCCGCCCTGCTGCTGACCCTCGCCGGCCTGTTGCCCGCTGTCCTGGTTCAGCATGTCGCCAAGCGCCCGCATCCCCTCGCGCAGCGACTGGATCGCATCGGCCTGACGCTGCAAGGCGCCGCCGGTATCGCCATCACGCAGCGCCTGTTCGGCGTCATCCATCGCGCGCCCGGCCTCGTCCAGTTGCCGCCGGGCTTCGTCCCCCTGCTCCAGTCCCTGCCCCGGCAGCATCCCGCGCTGCTGGCCCAATTCCTCCCGCAGGCCCCTCTGACGGTCGGCGAAATCCTGCGAATTCTGCGACGGCTGGCCGCTCTGGCCCTGACCGAATTGTTCCTGCATGTCGCGGAACGCCTCGTCCGACAGGCGCTGCTGTTGCCGCAGGGTATCGGCGAGACGATTCATCGACCGGTTGCCCTGACCCTGCTGGCCGCTGCCGCTGCCGCCCTGCCCCTGGGTGACCTGAAGGTTCTCCATCATCCGGTTGAACTGTTCCAGAAGCTGCTGCGCCTCGGCCATCCGGCCCTCGTTCATCAGGCGCTGGATTTCGTCCATCATCTGCTGGATCTGATCGCCGGTGATCTGCTGGCCCTGCTGGTTCTGGGCAAAGCGGTCCGACTGGTCCTGCTGGCCCTGTTCGGCCAGCATCTGGGTATAGGCGTCGGTCGCGTCCTTCAATTCGTCCATCAGCCGCTGAATCTCGTCCTTGCTGGCACCGTTGCGAATCGCCTCGGACAGCTTTTCCTGCGCCTGCTTCATCCGTTCGAGCGCATCCGACAGCCCGCCATCTTCCAGCAGCATCGCCGCCTTCCACAACGCCTCGGCCAGCTTGTCGCGGTCCTGCGCCGACAGATCGCCTGATTCGAGCATGCCGATGGCGCGCTGCAATTCCTGATACAGGGTCTGATCGACAAAGCCCTGCGGCTGCCAGGTGACCGCCCGCAGGATCTCGGCGCTGCGGCCCGCATTTTCACGCGACCACAGAAGGTCGCGCCGAATCTCGATCAGGGCGGCGGCCAGCGGGTTGAAGAACCGCTTGCCCGGCAGCAGGGTTTGCAACGGCTGGGACAGGCCGGCCTGCTCGATCCCGTCCACCGCCTCCAGCGTCAGCGTGACCGGCAGGTTCGCCCAGGGGTGCCGGGCCAGGTCCTCGACCAGTTGCCCCCGGATCTCACGCCGGTCGCCCGACCGCGGCAGCGGAAGCTGCAATTCGATCGGATCGCGCGGCTCGGGATCGACGGCAAGACCGAAGCGGCGATCGACCGAGGCCAGGTCCAGTGCGATCCGCGCCTGACCCGAGACGACGCCGTTGTCGTCCCTGGCCTGGAATTCCTGGATCAGGCGGCCATCCGCGCGTCGCGTGGGCGCCGCCCCGGCCCGGATCACCGGCGCGCGGTCGGGCAGGACGGTCACGTCAAAGCGACGTCCGGCGACCGTGATCGCGCCCGATCGTTCGGCCCGGAAACCCGGCGCCTGTCCATCATCCGAAACGGCAGGCCCGATATCCTGCGTCACCGCGGCGCCCTCGCCATAGAGGCGGAAGGTGACGGCGCTGCCTTTGGGCAGTTCCAGCACCTCTCCCTCGCGAAGCGCGTTCAGATAGATCGTTGGACGGCGGGTATAGCGCGGCGGCTCGGCCCAGCCTTCCCAGGACGGTCCTGCCGGGTCGCCCGGCGCATTGGCCAGCGGCCGCCCCATCGTCGCCGCGATGGCGCTGATCCCCTGTCCCATCTGGCCGGCGCCGCCAAAGATCAGCGCCATGGCCAGCGCCACCATCGCCGCCAGGCGCAGCGCGAAAGGATCGCGACGGGCCAGATCGGCGTCGGGGCGCACGGCCCGCGCCGCCTCGGCCCGCGCCTGCATCTGCACCAAATGCGCCCGCCACAAGGCCCCCTCGCCGCCCAGAACGGCATGATCGCCAAGCGCGGCCAGCGGTCGGCCCGGCAGGGTGCGGTCCAGACGTTCCAGCGCCTCGGACTCGCGCACCCGGCGATAGCGCAGCCCCCCGACGATCGCCGCAACGATCAGCGCGGCCATCGCCGCCCCGCCCAACCACGGCAGGGCGATCGTCGGCAAGGATTCCACGCCGCCCAGGGCAAGGACGGCGAACAGAACGGCCAGCAGCGCCAGCAGCGGCCAGAAGGCCCGCGCACCGCGCTCCCAGACCATCCCCCACCGGGTCAGACGCAGGGCCCGGCCAATCTTGCCCTTCTTCGTTGCGAAAATACCCTCGGGGGTCCGGGGGCGGACAGCCCCCGGCGGTGACGTCGGAACCGGGTGTCGCGTCAAAGCCATTCCGGGATGGTATCGCGGGACAACATTTCCTCAAATGTCGGTCTGGCGCGGATGACGGCGAAGTGATCGCCGCTGACCAGCACCTCGGGCACCAGCGGACGCGAGTTGTATTCCGAGGCCATCACCGCCCCATAGGCGCCGGCCGAGCGGAAGACGATCAGATCGCCCGCGCCCAGTGTCGGCAGATCGACGCCCTTCTGGAACGTATCGGCCGATTCGCAGACCGGACCCACCACATCGACGCGCCGGACCTCGGCTGCCACCCCCGGCTGGGCCACCGGAACGATATCGTGATGGGCGCCATACATGGCCGGTCGCAGCAGATCGTTCATCGCCGCGTCCACGATCAGGAAATCGCGACCCTCGCCCTCTTTCAGCCAGATCACCTGCGACAGCAGCACACCGGCATTGCCGACGATGTTGCGGCCGGGCTCGATCTCGATCTCGCAGCCCAGATCGCCGACCGTCTCGCGGATCACCTGACCGTATTCCAGCGGCAGGGGCGGGGCATTGTTGTCGCGACGATAGGGAATGCCCAGACCCCCGCCCAGGTCCAGCCGGGTGATGGCATGGCCATCGGCGCGCAGCGCGCGGGTCAGATCGGCGACCTTCGCATAGGCCGCGCGATAGGGATCGAGATCGGTCAGCTGGCTGCCAATATGCACGTCGACGCCCACCACCCGCAACCCCGGCAGGGCCGCCGCCTCGGCATAGACCTGGCGCGCCTTGGCGATCGGGATGCCGAACTTGTTTTCCGATTTGCCGGTCGCGATCTTCTCATGTGTCTTCGCGTCCACGTCCGGATTCACCCGGATCGCCACCGGCACCTCGGCGCCCATCGTGACGGCCAGGTCCGACAGCGCCCGCATCTCGGGCTCGCTCTCGATGTTGACCTGCCGGATACCGCCTTCGATCGCCTGACGCATCTCGGCCAGGGTCTTGCCGACGCCGGAAAACACGATCCGCTCGCCCGGCACGCCCGCCACGCGGGCCCGCGTGTATTCCCCGCCCGACACGACATCCATGCCCGCGCCCAGATCGCCCAGCAGCTTCAGGACGGCCAGATTGCTGTTGGCCTTGACCGCGAAGCAGACCAGGTGATCGGTCCAGTCCAGCGCCTGCCGGAACAGGCCGAAATGGCGGGCCAGAGTGGCCGCGGAATAGACATAGACCGGGGTGCCGACCTCGGCCGCGATCCGCGTCAGCGGCACGTCCTCGGCGCACAGCGTGCCGTCGCGATAGTTGAAATGGTCCACCTAGAACTCCGTCGAGACGCCCATCCGGGCATCTCCCGAAATGGTGACGCGGGCGTTCTGCTCGAAGGGTTTCTTCGCCGGACGCTGGGGCGGCCCGTCCACACCGCAGGCGGACAGGAAAAGGGTGGCAATCAGCAGCAATCGTGTCATGCAAGAATCTCCTTCCAGCGGGCGATCTGGGCGCGCACCTGATCGGGCGCGGTGCCGCCATAGCTTTGCCGCGAGGCGACCGAATTGTGCACGCCCAGAACGGTGAAGACGCCGGCGCTGATCGCCGGATTGACCGCCTGCATGTCGGACAGGGTCAGATCCGGCAGGTCGCAGCCCTTCTTCTCGGCCAGCGCGACCAGCGATCCGGTGACGTGATGCGCCTCGCGGAAGGCCAGGCCGGCCTCGCGCACCAGCCAGTCGGCCAGATCGGTCGCGGTCGAGAACCCGGCCGAGGCGGCGGCCTCCAGCCGGTCGCGGTTGGCGGTCAGGTCAGACAGCATCCCCGTCATCGCGGCCAGAGCCAGCATCAGGTGATCGGCGGCATCGAAGACCTGTTCCTTGTCCTCCTGCATGTCCTTGGAATAGGCCAGCGGCAGACCCTTCATCACCGTGAACAGCGCCACCGTCGCCCCCAGGATCCGCCCGATCTTGGCGCGGATCAGCTCGGCGGCGTCGGGATTGCGCTTTTGCGGCATGATGCTGGATCCGGTGGACCACTTGTCCGACATCGACACGAAGCGGAACTGGGCCGAGGACCAGATCACCAGCTCCTCGGACAGGCGCGACAGATGGACCGCACAGATCGAGGCCGACGACAGGAACTCCAGCGCGAAGTCGCGGTCGCTGACGGCGTCCAGGCTGTTGGCCATCGGCCGGGCGAAATCCAGTGCCTTCGCCGTCGCCTCTCGGTCGATCGGATAACCGGTGCCGGCGAGCGCCGCCGCCCCCAGGGGCGATTCGTTCATCCGCCGGCGAGCATCCCGAAACCGCGACAGATCGCGGCCGAACATCTCGACATAGGCCATCATGTGATGACCCCATGTCACCGGCTGGGCGGTCTGAAGATGGGTAAAGCCCGGCATGACCCAGTCCGCGCCGCTTTCGGCCTGCGACAAGGCCGCGCGGATCAGCGCCTGCAGTCCGGCGATCGCGGCGTCGCATTGGTCGCGCACCCACAGCCGGAAATCGGTCGCGACCTGATCGTTGCGCGACCGGCCCGTATGCAGGCGGCCTGCGGGTTCGCCGATAATGTCCTTCAGCCGCGCCTCGACATTCATGTGGATGTCTTCCAGCGCCGCGCTGAACGGAAAATCACCGGTCTCGATCTCTGACAAGACCGTGATCAGCCCTTCCCCGATCGCCTTCGCATCGCTATCGCTGATAATGCCCTGCGCGGCCAACATGGCGGCATGGGCCCGGCTGCCCCGGATGTCCTGGGCGTAGAGCCGCCGGTCGAAGTCGATCGAGGCATTTATCGCCTCCATGATCGCGTCCGGCCCGGCGGCGAAACGACCGCCCCACATGCTGTTGGCGGCGTCCTTGTCCTGGGGCCGGTCGGTCATAGGGAAAGTCCTTCGGAGGTCACATGCTGCGTCTCGCCCTGCTTTATACGGCCCTGTTCATCGGTGCAAATCCCGCCTTCGCGGGCAAGGTGGACTGGCAGGCGGCGCGAGAGGCGGGGCTGGAAAGGCTGCTGCCGACCGAGAATGCGCCCGCGGTGGGCGAAACCCCCTTCACCGACCGCGACGGCCGCGAATACCGCCTGTCCGATTACAGGGGCAAGGTGTTGCTGGTGAATTTCTGGGCGACCTGGTGCCCGCCCTGCCGCAAGGAAATGCCCTCTCTGGACGCGCTGCAGGCCGAGATGGGCGGCGAGGATTTCGAGGTCCTGACCATCGCCACGGGACGCGACACGGTTTCCAAGATCGACGCCTTCTTCGATCAGACCGGGGTCCGGAACCTGCCCGTCCTGCTGGATCCCAAACAGCGGCTCGCCCGCGAAATGGGCGTCGTCGGCCTGCCGGTCAGCGTTCTGGTGGACCGCGAGGGCCGCGAAGTCGCGCGTCTGATGGGCGATGCCGACTGGTCGGGCGATGCCGCGAAACAGGTCATTCGCGAACTGACATCCGAGTGATCGCCGCGTGGCGGTGACAGGTGGTGACGTGATCGTTCACCATCCCCGTCGCCTCCATGAAGGCATAGGTGATGACCGGACCGCAGAAATTGAAGCCGCGTTTCTTCAGCGCCTTTGACATCGCAATCGATTCGGGCGTGGCGGTCGGCACCTCGGCAGAGGTCTCGAAACGGTTGAGGATCGGGCCGCCGCCGGTAAAGGACCACAGGAAGGGCGCGAATCCCTCGGCCGCTTCGATCTGCAGAAACAGGCGGGCGCCCTTTACGGTCGCCGCGATCTTGCCGCGATGACGGATGATTCCCGGATTCTGCAGTGCCCTCGCGATCCGCGCCTCGTCCCAGCCGGCCACACGTTCGGGGTCGAAACCCTCGAATTCCTCGCGAAAATTGTCACGCTTGCGCAGGATGGTGATCCAGCTCAGCCCGGCCTGAAAACCGTCCAGGACCAGCTTTTCCCACAAGGCCCGCGCATCGCGTTCGGGTACGCCCCATTCGGTATCGTGATAGGCGACGTAGAGCGGATCGGTTCCGCACCAGGCACAGCGCCCCACAACCATAGCGTTAACCCTGACTCCAGAAATCGCTGCGAATTCATCTCAGGTTAAGACATCATGGGCAAAGTGCAACAAACGACCGAAGACGAGGCTTGACGTGAAGGAAGGCACCCCACCCAGAGGATCGCCGCTGGACTATGCGATGGATCAGCAAAGCCGCATCACGCTGCCCGCCGTGCGCCTGGCGGTGGAAAAGGGCAATGGGGTCCTTGCCTATCAGCCGATCGTGCAGGCCGCCCAGCCGGGTCGGCCGGCCTTCTACGAAGGGTTGATCCGCATCATCGACGACAGCGGCCGGATCGTGCCGCTGCGCGACTTCATGCCGGTGGCCGAAACGACCGAACTGGGCCGCCAGATCGATTGTCTGTCCCTGTCGCTGGGCCTTCAGGCCCTGGCCGAGGATCCCTGCCTGCGCCTCTCGGTCAACATGTCGGCACGCTCGATCGGCTATCCCGACTGGATTCGGACGCTGCGCGACGGAATTTCGGCCGATCCGCATATGGGCGAGCGGCTGATTCTGGAGATCACCGAAAGCTCGGCCATGGGGATGCCCGATCAGGTCCGGAATTTCATGCGGGAGGTGCAGCGGCACGGGATCAGCTTGGCGCTGGATGATTTCGGCGCGGGCTATACCTCGTTCCGCTATCTGCGCGATTTCTGTTTCGACATGATCAAGATCGACGGGCAATTCATCCGCGAGATCGCCGAGCATCCGGACAATCAGGTGCTGACTCGCGCGCTGATGTCCATCGCGCATCATTTCGACATGTTCACCGTCGCGGAATCGGTGGAAACGGCCGAGGATGCAAGCTTTCTCATCGACAGCGGCATCGACTGCCTGCAGGGCTATTATTTCGGCGCCCCGACGATTGCGCCACCCTGGAAGACTCCGCCTTCGGTGGCGCGCCGCTGAGGCCGTCGTGCGGGTATCCGGCAATCCGAACACGGATCGCATGGATCGCGATCCGGCCGGGACACCGCCGGAAAACGCGCGCGCCCCGGGCACAGCCCGGCGCGGTCGCTTCCGCCGGGCCGCGCATTGCGCGACCGGTGGCGCCGCCTAGACCCTGTGACGCCGCGCAGACAGAGTAACCGTCGGCGCCGTCGGTCGCCCTGATCGGGCCCGTGTCAGGCCAAGGGCTCGAACGGCGCAATTGCGGCCAGAAGGCGGAGACATCATGGAGGAGATTTCGGATCGGAGATCCCATCGCGCAAAGCGAAGGCCGGTCAATCCGGGATTCGGCCTGCGCGGCGGTGCCGATCTTCTGGGCGGGGCGGAGGTCGCCCGGGTCTGCAAGGCGCCCATGGGATCGCGGAAAACTGGGGCCCGCCAGGCGTCATTTCGCGTCGCGCCGCCCCCCTCCGGGCTGCCAGCAGGCGCGCGCCGGGACCCGATCTGCTTGACCTGACGGTACGAACCCGCATCCTAGCCTCGATTCGCCGCAATTCCGGCGCTGATGGGAAGGAGCCCGCCATGACCAAAGCCGTTATCGTTTCCGCCGCCCGCACGCCGGTCGGCAGCTTTCTGGGATCGTTTGCCAACATTCCGGCCCACGATCTGGGCTCGGCCGTCCTGAAAGAGGTCGTTTCCCGCGCCGGGATCGACCCCGCCGAGGTCAGCGAAACCATTCTTGGTCAGGTGCTGACCGGCGGTCAGGGTCAGAACCCCGCCCGTCAGGCGCATATCAATGCCGGCCTGCCGCAGGAATCGGCCGCCTGGCTGATCAATCAGGTGTGCGGATCGGGTCTGCGGGCGGTGGCTCTGGCCGCCCAGCAGGTCATGCTGGGCGATGCGACGATCGTTCTGGCGGGCGGCCAGGAAAGCATGTCGCTGGCAACGCACGCGGCCTATCTGCGGGCCGGGCAGAAGATGGGCGACGTGAAGATGGTCGATACGATGATCCGCGACGGCCTGTGGGACGCCTTCAACAACTACCACATGGGCCAGACCGCCGAGAACGTGGCCGAAAAGTGGCAGATCGGCCGCGACACCCAGGACGAATTCGCCGTCGCAAGCCAGAACAAGGCCGAGGCGGCCCAGAACGAGGGGCGCTTCGACGACGAGATCGTGGCCTATACCGTCAAGACCCGGAAAGGCGACACGATCGTGGACAAGGACGAATATATCCGCCCCGGTGCGACGCTGGAAGCGATGCAGAAGCTGCGTCCCGCATTCACCAAGGATGGATCGGTCACGGCCGCGAACGCCTCGGGGCTGAACGACGGCGCCGCCGCGGTGATGGTGATGACCGAGGACGAGGCAAACCGCCGCGGGCTGACGCCGCTGGCGCGCATCGCGTCCTATGCCACCGCGGGCCTGGATCCGGCGATCATGGGAACCGGGCCGATTCCCTCCAGCCGCAAGGCGCTGGAAAAGGCCGGCTGGTCGGTCCGCGATCTGGATCTGGTCGAGGCGAACGAGGCTTTTGCAGCCCAGGCCTGCGCGGTGAACAAGGATATGGGGTGGGATCCTTCGATCGTGAACGTGAACGGCGGCGCCATCGCCATCGGCCACCCGATCGGCGCCTCGGGCTGCCGCATCCTGAACACGCTGCTGTTCGAGATGAAGCGCCGCGACGCGAAGAAAGGCCTGGCAACCCTGTGCATCGGCGGCGGCATGGGCGTCGCCATGTGCCTGGAGCGCTGATCGCGACACCGGCGCGCAATGATGTTGCGCGCCGGCATCTGTTTGGATAGCAAGATTTCAACGACACGATAATTCAGGAGGGGTATTCATGTCGAAAGTCGCCGTAGTCACAGGGGGATCGCGAGGTATCGGCGCGGCCATCTCGAAGGCGCTGAAAGAGGCAGGCTATCAGGTAGCGGCCATTTACGCCGGCAATGACGAGGCCGCGAAGGCCTTTACCGATGAAACCGGGATCAAGACCTACAAGTGGTCGGTCGCCGATTACGATGCCTGTGTCGCCGGCCTGAAGCAGATCGAGGACGAGATGGGTCCGATCGCGGTGCTGGTCAACAATGCGGGCATCACGCGCGACGCGATGTTCCACAAGATGACGCCGCAGCAATGGCGCGAAGTGATCGACACCAACCTGACCGGCCTGTTCAACATGACCCACCCCGCCTGGGGCGGAATGCGCGATCGCAAATTCGGCAGGGTCATCAATATCAGCTCGATCAACGGCCAGAAGGGTCAGGCAGGCCAGGCGAACTACTCCGCATCCAAGGCCGGGGATCTGGGCTTTACCAAGGCGCTGGCACAGGAGGGCGCGCGGGCGGGCATCACCGTCAACGCGATCTGCCCCGGCTATATCGGGACCGAAATGGTCCGCGCCATCGATGAAAAGGTGCTGAACGAACGCATCATTCCGCAGATCCCCGTGGGCCGCCTGGGCGAGCCCGAGGAAATCGCGCGCTGCGTGGTGTTTCTGGCCTCGGATGACGCGGGCTTCATCACCGGCTCGACCATCAGCGCCAATGGCGGGCAATTCTTCGTCTGACGTCCCAACCAGGCGACAACATGACACGGCCCGCACCGATGGTGCGGGCCGCTTTCAGAAACATGAAACCGTTCAACAGGTTAGTGGGACAGCCGGGTAATTTCTTCCTTGATGCGAAGCTTCTCGCGCTTCATCGCGGTAATTTCGAGATCGCTGGACCCAGGACTTTTCTGTGCCCTCTCAACGGCATCCGAAAGGTTCTGGTGCTTTCTGCGAAGTTCCTCGACATGGGAAGTAACCGACATTGCGTCCTCCTCTAAAGGTTGTGTCGAACAGGGACGATTGCAGCACAGCTTTTCGATTCTGTCACGGGACTTTCGCAAATAGTTCCGCAATCGGCGCGCCTTCGCGAAGAACCGCCTGCGCGGCCGGGGTCAGGTCTTCGCGATCGGCCGAGTGGCGGTCTGACTGATGCATCACGAAGGGCGCAAGCAAGCGCAGCGGCGCGCGCGCGCCCTTGCGGGCGACGACAAGGACGCGCCCGGCCTCGCGACCCCGCCGGGCGGCGATGGGCAGGATCGTCAGCCCGCCCGCGCGCTGATCCAGCGCGGCAACCAGCCCCGCCAACCGGTCGGATCGCTGGATCAGCGTGATCCGCCCGCCCGGCCGCAATCGACGCAGGCCAGCGTCGATCCATGCCCGCAGCGGCGCATCCTCGTGGCGCGCTTCGGCCCGACCGGGTTCCGCGGCGGCTGTGCCACCCAGGAAATAGGGGGGATTCGCGATGACGTGATCGAAGCTTTCGGTACGCAGTCCCGACGGCATCCGCATCAGATCGCCCACCACGACCCGCATCGCGATGCCGTTCCGCGCGGCGTTTTGCCGCGCCAGTTCGGCGTAAACCCCTTGCCGTTCCAGCCCGGTCAGCGCCAGGTTCGGCACCCGCCAGCCCAGGCACAGGCTGGCGATTCCCGCCCCGCAGCCCAGCTCCAGCACCGATTGCCCCGCCTCGGCCGGGCAGGCCGCCGCCAGCATCACCGCATCGGCGCCCGATCGATAGCCCCGGACAGGCTGTGCAAGCCGCAAACGCCCGTCCAGAAAGCCGTCTTCGCGCGTATCACTCATCCAGACCGGCGTTGCGCATGATCGCGCGGGCCATGAATTCGTCTCGGTCCGCGACCATCAGGCGGCGTGGCAGCACCCCGATCGAGCCTTCCAGAACGCTCATGTGCTGGTCCAGTTCGAAGGTCGGAATGTCCTCGGCCTCCAGCAGCGCCACGGCGTGCGAGATTCGGACAGGATCGGTGCTGCGAAAAAGCTCTTTCATGGGTCAGACGATAGGCGGCGGTTGCGCAATTGTCGATGGCATGGCAATGCGTTGGGCCAGAAACGGGATATGGCCATGGGTGTGAACGAAAACGTCCAGAAACCGCTGGACCGTCTGGCCGAGGCGCTGGCGTCCGAGATGGAGGCGGTGAACGCCCTGATCCGGCAGCGCATGGCCAGCCGCCATGCGCCGCGCATCCCGGAAGTGACCGCGCATCTGATCGAGGCGGGCGGCAAGCGGCTGCGCCCGATGCTGACACTGGCGGCGGCGAAACTGGCGGGATATGACGGGCCCTACCATGTTCATCTGGCCGCGACGGTCGAGTTCATTCACACCGCCACCCTGCTGCATGACGACGTGGTCGATGAAAGCCGGCAGCGGCGCGGCCGGCCCACCGCGAACCTGTTGTGGGACAACAAGTCCTCGGTCCTCGTGGGTGATTATCTCTTTGCCCGCAGCTTCCAGCTGATGGTCGAGCCCGGCAACCTGCGCACGCTGGAAATCCTTGCCAATGCCAGCGCCACCATCGCCGAGGGCGAGGTGCTGCAACTGACTGCCGCGCAGGATCTGGGAACCGATGAAAGCGTCTATCTGCAGGTGGTGCGGGGCAAGACGGCGGCGCTGTTTTCGGCGGCGACCGAAGTCGGCGGCGTGATCGCCGGCGCGCCCGAGGCCCAGGTGCGGGCGCTGTTCGACTATGGCGACGCCCTGGGGATCGCCTTCCAGATCGTTGACGACCTCCTGGATTACGGCGGCGCGACCGAGACGATCGGCAAGAATGTCGGTGACGACTTTCGCGAACGCAAGCTGACCCTGCCGGTGATCAAGGCCGTCGCCAGCGCCGATCCCGCCGAGCGGGCCTTCTGGGCGCGGGTGATCGAGGCTGGCGACCAGCACGATGGGGATCTGGAGCAGGCCCTGCGCCTGCTGGACCGGCACGGTTCGATGCGGGCCGCGCGGGCGGATGCGATGGACTGGGCCGAGCGCGCGAAATCGGCACTGGCAGAGCTGCCCGATCATCCGGTCCGGGACATGCTGTCGGATCTGGCGGATTTCGTCGTCAGCCGCGTCGCCTGAGCGTTTCGTCCGCATTTTCCGGCACCGCCCGCAGAAGCCTCGGGGACGGACGTGACAAAAGGGCGGGCCGCTTGCGCAACCCGCCCTTTCGGGGAAATGCCCCGGCCTATTTGGCCTGGACGAAGTCGGGATAGGCCTCCATCCCCATCTCGGAGATGTCGAGACCGGTGATCTCGGCATCCTGGCTGACACGGATCCCGCCGAACGCCCTGAGCGCCAGCCACACGACCAGGCTGACGCTGAAGACGAAGGCGCCGATGGCCACGATGCCGATGATCTGGGTGACGAAGCCGGTGTCGGGGTTGGTCGCCGGGACGATCAGCGTGCCCCAGATCCCGGCGATCAGGTGAACCGGGATCGCACCGACCACGTCGTCGATCTTGAATCTGTCCAGCATCGGAACCGCCAGGCAGGCAAGGGTGGCGCCGATGCCGCCGATCAGGACCGCGGCGAAGATCGACGGCGTCAGCGGCTCGGCCGTGATCGAGACCAGACCCGCCAGCGCGCCGTTCAGCACCATCGTCAGGTCGATCTTGCCATAGGCCAGCTGGGTGACGATGATTGCGGCCACCGCCCCGGCCGAGGCGGCCATGTTGGTATTCACGAAGATACGGCTGACATCGGCGGCATCGTTGACCGAGCCGATGGACAGTTGCGAGGCGCCGTTGAAGCCGAACCAGCCCAGCCACAGGATGAAGGTGCCCAGCGTCGCCAGCGCAAGGTTCGATCCGGGCATCGGCTGCATCCGCCCGTCGGCGCGATACTTTCCGGCCCGCGCGCCCAGAACCAGCGCCCCTGCCAGCGCGGCCCAGCCGCCGGCGCTGTGAACCAGCGTCGAGCCGGCGAAATCCGAAAAGCCCATTTCCGACAGGAAGCCGCCGCCCCATTGCCAGCTTGCCTGAACCGGATAGATGAGGCCGGTCAGCACGACGGTGAAAACGAGGAAGGAGTTCAGTCGCACCCGCTCGGCCAGGGTACCCGATACGATCGAGGCGGTCGTGGCACAGAACATGAGCTGGAAAAAGAAATCCGATCCGGCCGAATAGCCGTCACCGGCGACCCCTGCCCCGACCGGATCGATGGTCTTGGGGCTGAAGATCTCACCGACGACGCCCGGCACGGTCCAGTCGCCGGGATACATCAGGTTATAGCCGATCAGCCAGTACATGATGCCCGCGATGCCGAACAGCGCGATGTTCTTGAAAAGCTGGGTGGTCACGTTCTTGGATCGGACCAGCCCGGCTTCAAGCATGGCAAAGCCGGCCGCCATCCACATGACCAGAAAACCGCCGATCAGAAACAGCAGCGTGTTGAAGATGTAGACGACGTCCGCGCTGACCGCGGCCGCCACCTCGGCCGGGGCCGCATCCTGCGCCACGGCAGGCAGGGCTGCCAGGGACGCAAGCGTCGCGATGAGCGGGAGGGACTTTTTCATCTGTTTACCTCACTTCCGTGCCGCAGCCGCCGGACGGGCTGCCATCCGGCCTTTGATCGGAAATTCCGGGGCTTCGGCACAAGGCGGCGCGCTGCCCGGCGCCGGCAGAAATATCGGCTGCCTCAAAATTGGCGTTGCCGGCTGCCCAAGGCCCAAGAAACGGGCAGATTGCGTTCGGCGCCGCGGCCCGCTGCCCGTCACCTGTGCATGTTCGCGGATTTTGCCGCGTCAGGCGGCGGTCGCGGCAAGTTCCCGGACGAGCCGGGCTTTCGGCGGCAAGACACCGCCCCTTCACGGATTGGTCAGGAGAATTCCCTCTGCCCGATTCTTGCTGTATGCTGATGGCCAACTTGGCCGGAGAAAGAACCGGCAGGGCAGTCAAGCAGGCATCTGGACCACATGAAACGACCGACCGGCACCCCGAAGCGCACGGGCAAAAGCCCTGTTGCCGACAAGCGCAGTTCTCCCAAGGCCGCAGCGGCCTCGAAATCGGCCGTGCGCCGGCACAAGCCGAACCAGCGCAAGCGGGGCAATGTCGTCGTGCGGGCCGTCGCGGGCACGGTCTGGCTGTTCTGGCGCATCCTGTGGGGTTCGTTCTGGCGGCTGACGATGGTGGTTCTGCTGATCATCGGCGGGGCCTCGGCCTATTATTATGCGGGCCTGCCCGACGCGAAGGAATTGTTCGACGCGCGTGCGCGCGGATCGGTCACCATGCTGGATCGCGAGGGCCGCGTCTTTGCCTGGCGGGGCGAGACATTCGGCACCGTCACCGGCGAGAAAACCGCCCCGGTCCTGCGCGATGCGGTGGTCGCGACCGAGGACCGTCGATTCTACAGCCATCTGGGCGTCAGCCCGCGGGGTATCGCGGGCGCGATCCGGATCAACCTTGCCGAAGGCCGCGGTCCGCTGGAAGGCAATGGCGGTTCGACCATTACCCAGCAGGTGGCCAAGCTTTTGTGCCTCGGCGAGACATTCGATCCGATCCGCTGGAAGAACGAGGCCGAATTCGAGGCCAGCTGCCGCGTCGGCAGCCTGTGGCGCAAGGTCAAGGAGGTCCCCTTCGCCTTCGCGCTGGAGGCCAAGTATTCCAAGCAAGACATCCTCAACATCTACATGAACCGGTCCTATCTGGGGGCCGGCGCGCGCGGCTTCGAGGCGGCGAGCGAGCGGTATTTCAACAAGCCCGCAACCGATGTGACCCCGGCCGAGGCCGCGATGCTGGCCGGGCTGCTCAAGGCTCCCAGCTATTTCGCGCCGACCGCCGATCTGGAACGCAGCCAGGGTCGGGCCGATGTGATCCTGGATCTGATGAAACAGCAGGGCTATCTGAACGACAAGCAATATGCCGAAGCCAAGGCGAATCCGGCGGTCCTGTCCAAGGCGGCGCAGGCCCGCGCGGGCGGCTATTTCGCCGATTGGGTCATGGATTCGGGCCCCGGTTTCCTGACCAGCGAGACGACCGACGACATTACCATCAAGACCACCTTCGATCAGGACATCCAGCGGGCGGCCGAACGCGCACTGAAACGGATTTTCGACGAGAAGCTGGGCGGCAACAGCAAGGCCGAGGCCGCCGTCGTGGTGATGTCCGCCGATGGCGCGGTGCGCGCGATGATCGGCGGTCGCGACAACACCGTGAACGGGGCCTTCAACCGCGCCATCCAGGCCAAGCGGCAGACCGGGTCCAGTTTCAAGCCCTTCGTCTATGCCGCGGCGCTGGAGGCGGGATATTCGCCCTCGGACATCATTGAGGACGGGCCGATCACGATCCGCATCCCCGGCGGAAAAAACTGGTCGCCAAAGAACTATACCCGCCGCTTCTATGGTAACGTGACGCTGGAGACGGCGCTGAAGAACTCGCTGAACACCGCGACGGTCCGCCTGCAAGAGATCGTGGGACGCGATGCGGTGCGCCGGGTGGCCAGTGATTTCGGCATCGTCAGCAACCTGACCACAAGCCCCTCGCTGGCCCTTGGCGCCTCCGAGGCCACGCTGCTGGAACTGACCGGTGCCTATGCCGGGATCCGCAATGGCGGCACCTCGGTCGCGCCCTATGGCCTGGTCGAATTGTCCATCAAGGGCGACGACCAGCCGCTGATGGGGCAGTTGGGCGGCCTGGGCCAGCGGGTGATCAGCCCGCGCGCGGCCGGTCAGCTGATCTACATGATGCAGCAGGTGATCGATTCGGGCACCGGCAAGCGGGCCAAGCTGGGCTCGCGCCCGGCCGCCGGAAAGACCGGCACGACCAGCAGCTACCGCGACGCCTGGTTCGTTGGCTTTACCGAACAATATGTCGTCGGCGTCTGGATGGGCTATGACGACAACACGCCGCTGAAGGGCGTGACCGGCGGCGGATTGCCGGCCGAGATCTGGCAGGCGGTGATGACCGATATTCACGAAGGCCTGCCCGAACTGCCGCTGTCCACCGTTTCGCCCGATGGCAGCGGGGTGATCATGTCCCAGGGCAATTCGACGCCGAAAGTGGTCACTTCGGGTTCTGCCGATGATCCGCTGGCGGCGGCGCTGGCGGGCGTGATGAACAGCGTCGAGGGCAGTAGCCAGCAGCGCGGCCGAATCATTGGCGCGGCCCCGACCGAGGTGGGCGGCAGCGCGCCACAAACGCCGGGCAGCTCGACCTCGGCCAATTCAGACGACGCTCTCAGCCGCGCCCTGAACGGCATCCTCGGCGGCAATTGACATCGCGTCCCGGCCCGCGGGCGATTGCTGACAAGCCCCGCCATTCAGGCGGGGTTTCGTTATTCCGGCTCGGTCGAGGGGCTGCGACGCGGCCATGTGTGCACCGGCCGCGAATGGGTGGTAATCGCCTGGAAGTCGCAAGCGCCCGGTCACCGATCCAGCCACGTCGCGGCCGCGCGGCGGCTTTGGCTGTCATCCGCGCCGCAAGGCCGCCAGCGCCGCCTTGCACAGGCCAAGGTCCAGCCAGCGGCAACCGGCGCAGATCCGGTCCAGATCAGCGGGCAGCAGTTCCGATGCGCGGCGCTGCGCCTCGGACCAGGGCATACGCTGACCCGGCGCGATGCCCAGGGCTTCTGCGTGGCGCCGGTCCAGCCCGTCGATCCTGGTCTGCATCCGGCAACCGGTCCCGCGGCGCGAGGGACAGGGTCCGCAGATCGCATCCGCGCCCTGGGTGAAGACGACCTCGGTCGCGGGATCGGCACGAAGTCGCTGCACCACGATGCGGTCCATGTTCCGCGTGAAATCCGGCGAATAGCCCTTGCCCTGCCAGCCGATCGCGCACAGCACATGATGCGGGCGCAGCGAAACGGCCCCGGATCCGCTCCGGGGCCGTTCGTTGTCCTGGCAGGGCTCAGCGGTCGTCAAGACCGACGTAGTCCCGCCGGTCCGCACCGACATAAAGCTGGCGCGGCCGACCGATCTTGTTCTGCGGATCGCTGATCATCTCTTTCCATTGGGCGATCCAGCCGACGGTCCGCGACAGCGCGAAGATCGGCGTGAACATCGAGGTGGGAAAGCCCATCGCGGACAGGATGATGCCCGAATAGAAATCGACGTTCGGATACAGCTTCTTCGAGACGAAGTATTCGTCCTCCAGCGCGATCTTCTCCAGTTCCTTGGCGACCTGAAGGGTCGGATTGTTCTGGATGCCCAGAAGGTCCAGAACCTCGTCCGCCGATTCCTTCATCACCGTCGCGCGGGGGTCGAAGTTCTTGTAGACCCGATGGCCAAAGCCCATCAGGCGGAACGGATCGTCCTTGTCCTTGGCGCGGGCAATGTATTCGGGGATCTTGTCCACGGTGCCGATCTGTTTCAGCATTTCCAGGCAGGCCTGGTTCGCGCCGCCATGGGCGGGCCCCCACAGGCAGGCAATGCCGGCCGCGATGCAGGCAAAGGGATTGGCGCCCGAGGATCCCGCCAACCGCACGGTCGAGGTCGAGGCGTTCTGTTCGTGATCGGCATGCAGCGTGAAAATCCGGTCCATCGCCTTGGCCAGCGCCGGATCGACATCGTATTTCCCGGCCGGGACCGAAAAGCACATGTTCAGGAAATTGCTGGCGTAATCCAGATCATTCTGCGGATAGACGAAGGGCTGGCCGATGGAATACTTATAGGCCATGGCCGCGATCGTCGGCAGCTTGGCGATCAGGCGGATCGCCGCGACCTCGCGCTGCCAGGGATCAGAGATGTCGGTCGAATCGTGGTAGAAGGCCGACATTGCGCCGACCACGCCGACCATCGTCGCCATGGGATGGCTGTCGCGGCGGAAGCCGCGGAAGAAATTGTGCATCTGTTCATGCACCATCGTATGATGCGTGACACGATGTTCGAAATCGCTGAGCTGTTCGACGGTCGGCAATTCGCCATAGAGAAGCAGGTAGCAGACTTCCAGATAATGCGATTTCTCGGCCAGTTGCTCGATCGGGTAGCCCCGATACCACAATTCGCCCTTGTCGCCGTCGATGAAGGTGATCGTGGAATCGCAGCTTGCGGTCGAGGTGAAGCCCGGATCATAGGTGAAAACGCCCGCCTCGCCATACAGCTTGCGGATGTCCAGAACGTCCGGCCCCTCGGTCGGGGACAGGATGGGCAGCTCGTAATCGGAATTGTCGATCAGCAATTTGGCGGTCTTTGTCTCGGCCATCCAAAAGTCCTTTCCGGCTTGGCCGGGTCGTCCGCGCGCGAATATTCGGAAGACAACCCGGAATGTGAAAGCAGGGATCAGCCTGCCAATTCGGTCTGGTCCTGAAGCCGGGCCAGCGTTTCGTCGCGGC
Organism: Paracoccus sp. UBA889; assembly: GCA_002294185.1. Lineage (GTDB taxonomy): Bacteria > Pseudomonadota > Alphaproteobacteria > Rhodobacterales > Rhodobacteraceae > Paracoccus. Next base: position 27,390 of record DBFD01000076.1, on the reverse strand, counting down.
CTAGCGCCATCATCATGTCGAACACGCTGGGGGTCGCAGTCCGGCCGGCCAGAGAAGCGCGCAGGGGCGCCGCCAGCTTGCCCAACCCGACGCCGTTTTCCTCGGCGACAGCCTTGGCCGCCTTCTCCAGCTCGTCTCGCTGCCAGCTAGCATGCTGCAGCGCGGCAGTCAATGATTTCAGCATACCACGGGATACCGGGTCCAGCATCCCGGTCGCCTTGTCATCCATCCGGACCGGGCGGTCGATCAGCGCAAAGTGCCCCTGTTCCAGCAATTGCGGCAGGGTCCGGGCCTTTTGCTTCAGAGCCGGCAGGACCGGTCGCAGCCGCTCCTGGTGGCGCGCGCTCAGCGGGGCGGCGCCGGTATCGGCCAGATAATCCCCAAGCGCCTGCATCAGGACGTCATCCTCCATCGCGCCGATATGATGGCCGCTGACATGTTCCAGCTTTCTGAAATCCAGCCGGGCGGGCGCGCGCCCGATCCCGGACAGATCGAACCAGTGCCGTGCCTGCGCGTCATCGAACAACTCGTCATCGCCATGGCTCCAGCCCAGACGCGCCAGGTAATTGCGCATCGCCCCGGCCGGATAGCCGAGCGTCGCGAATTCGTGCAGGCCAACCGCGCCGTGGCGTTTCGACAGTTTCTTGCCATCCTCGCCATGGATCAGCGGGATGTGGGCGAAAACCGGCCGCTTCCAGCCCATCGCGTCGAAGATCTGGATCTGGCGGGCGGCGTTGGTCAGGTGATCGTCGCCCCGGATCACATGGGTCACGCCCATGTCGTGATCATCCACCACGACCGCCAGCATGTAGGTCGGGGTTCCGTCGCTGCGCAACAGCACCATGTCGTCCAGCTGATCATTGGCCACGCGGACCGGGCCCTGCACGGCGTCCTCGATCACCGTCTCGCCGGTCTGCGGAGCCTTGAGGCGGATCGCATAGGCAGCATCCGGCAGGTCGGTCGCGTCGCGCCACGGGCTCTTGAAAGGCTCGCGCGGATGCGCCTCGCGCCAGGCGGCGATCTCGTCGGGGGTGGAATAGCACCTGTAGGCCGCGCCACGCGCCAGCATGTCACGCGCAACCTCGGCATGGCGGTCCTTGCGGGCAAACTGGCTGAGCGGTTCGCCATCCCAGTCCAGGCCCAGCCATTCCAGCCCCTTCAGAATCGCGTCCGTCGCCTCGGGGGTGGATCGCGCGCGGTCGGTATCCTCGATCCGCAACAGGAACCTGCCACCCCTGCCGCGCGCGAAAAGCCAGTTGAACAGCGCCGTCCGCGCGCCTCCGATATGCAGATAGCCGGTCGGTGACGGGGCAAATCGGGTGACGATCGGGGCTTGTTCGGACATGGGAAAACTTTTCGCTGGTCAATCTCGGGGCGGACAGGGCTGCGTTAACACTTTGGTAAGTGCCGCCGTGCCAGGGTCGTGAGGCAGAGATAGAGAAGCCATCGCGAAAGGACAAGAATGCGCGCCGCAGCGGGGCCCGGCCCTGTTCCGATCCTCTCCGCGCCCGCGGCCGCGCTGCCGGGACTGACCCGGGCCCGCTCCAACGCCGCCGCGCCTGCCGACATCCGCCGCCCCCGTCCGGCGGCGGCCAGTCGCGCGGGATTGTTTCCCTGGGTGCCGGTCTGCCTGTCGCTGGGGATCGCGCTGTGGTTCGCCTGGCCCGCCTTGCCCGGAACCGGGTTCTGGATCATCGCCGGAGGTCTGGGGCTTGCCGGATTCGTCGCGGCCCGGCTGTCTCAGCCGCTGGCCGAACGCGGACGAATCGGCTGGGCGTTCAGCGACGGTTTGCGGATCGGCGGCATGGCGATCGTGCTGGTCGTGGCGGGGGCCGGACTTGCCGGAATTCGCTCGGCCCATGTCGCGGCGCCGGTTCTGGAATGGCGCTATTACGGACCGGTCGAGGGACGGCTGGTCGAGATCGACCGATCCGCCCGCGACCGTATCAGGCTGACGCTGGATCGCGTCGTGCTGCGCGACGTGTCGCCCGCGCGGACACCCGGCAAGGTGCGGCTGTCGCTGATGGACATGGCGGCCGGGGATCTGCCGCCGCTGGGTCAGCGCGTCATGCTGACCGGAAATCTGGGCCCGCCCTCTGGCCCGGCCGCGCCCGGCAGTTTCGATTTCCGCCAATATGCGTGGTTCGAGGGGTTGGGCGCCGTCGGCTACAGCCGCACGCCGGTCATGGCCGTGGCCGCCCCCGAAGGCGGCCTGTGGTGGATGCACCGCGCCCGGATCGCGATAAGCCGGGCGATGCAGGACCGGATCGGCGGACAGAAGGGAGCGGTGGCCGCCGCCCTGATGACCGGCGACCGCTCGGGCATCGAAGAGGCCACGAATGCGGTGATGCGCGCCTCGAATCTCTACCACATCATCTCGATCTCGGGTTTGCATATGGGAATGCTGGCGGGTTTCGTCTATGGCGCGCTGCGGATGGCGCTGGTGGCGGCACAGGGCATCGGGATGATCTGTGGCTGGCCCGTGCACAAGATCGCGGCCGGTGCGGCGATCGCGGCGGCCTCGGCCTATCTGTGGCTTTCGGGCGGCGGCGTCGCCACCGAACGCGCCTTCGTGATGGTTGCCGTCATGCTGGGCGCGATTCTGGCAGACCGGCGCGCGATCTCGTTGCGGACGGTGGCGCTGGCGGCGACGATCATCCTGATCCTCAGCCCCGAATCATTGATTTCGCCGGGCTTCCAGATGAGTTTCGCGGCCACCATCGCACTGATCCTGACCTATGGCCCGTGGTCACGTCTGGCACCGCGCCTGCCCTTCTGGCTGCGGCCCTTGTTGATGTTGCTGGTCTCGTCCTTCGTCGCGGCCATGGCGACCTCGCCCCTTGCGGCGGCCCATTTCAACCGCATGGCGCAATACGGCCTGCTGGCGAATCTGCTGGCGGTGCCGGTCATGGGCACCCTGGTCATGCCGGCCGGGGTCATCGCGGCGTTGCTGGCCCCGATCGGGTTGGCGGGACCGGCCCTGTGGATCATGGGCCTGGGCACCGACTGGATGCTTCGCGTGGCCGAATTCGTCGCCGGACTGGACGGGGCCGTCACCGCTGTCGCGGCACCGCCCGCCCCGGTGCTGCCGCTGATGGGGTTCGGCGCGGTCGCGGCGGTCCTGTGCTGGCGGCGGGATCTGGCCGCGTCCCGGCCCGGCCCGTTGGCCGCGGGTCTGGTCGCGGGTCTGCTGATGCTGGCGGGATCGGCCGCGTTGTGGCTGACAGCCGCGCGCCCGCAGATCCTGATCGCAGCCGAGGGCGAGGCTGTCGGGCTGATGACGCCATCGGGCCGGGCGGTGTCGAAACCCTCGGGCGGATCCTTCATTGTCAGAACCTGGCTGCTGGAGGATGGCGACACCGCCACACAAGAGGAATCGGCCGCGCGTCCGGCTTGGCAGGGCGACAGACGCGACCGCCAGGCGGTTGTGACGGCAGATTGGCAGGTTCTGCATTTCACCGGCAAGGGATCGGGCCGGCGCGCGCTTGCGGCCTGCCGCCCGAACCGCATCGTCGTGGCCAGCGAACCGATCGAAGGTCTGCCCGAGGTGCCGCCCTGCCTGGCCTTCGATCCCCGAAGGCTGCGGCAAAGCGGAGCCGTTTCCATCGACATGAAGACCGAGGGGCCAAGGATCACGGCCGCGTCAGGGCGCCGCCCTGCGCCGAACTGAGCCCGGCACAGACCAAGGGATGATTGTCCGATCCGTGGCCGCGCGCTAGCCTGATCTCGGGAAGGAGAAAGCGATGCGCCACCTTGTGCTTGCTGCCCTCTTGACGCTGCATCCGCTATCCATCGCCGCCGAGCCGCTGGCGATTCTGCCGGTCAAGCTGCTGGACACGTCGAGAGAGCCCGGCGATCAGGGCGCGGCGCACGAGGCGCGGCTCTTGTTGCTCGCCGATGTTCTGAAGGCCGAGACGAAGGGAGCGATTCTGCTGGACGCGGCGGCGATAGCCGATTGCCAGCCGCAGACCACCGCCTGCCTGCTGGACAAGGCCCGCGCGACCGGGGCCGACCGGGCGCTGTTCGTGGTGGTGCAGAAGACCAGCACGCTGATCTTGCAGATTTTCGCCAATCTCGTCGATGTCGGGACGGGCGACCTGATCGTCAGCCGCAACCTGAATTTCAGGGGCGACAATGATGAAAGCTGGCGCCGCGCGGCCCGCTTTCTGGCGCGGCAGTTGCGCGATGCCTCGAACTAGCCGCGGGCGGCGGATTCCAGCGCGGCGATGTCGATCTTGCCCATCGCCATCAGCGCCGGCCAGACCCTGCCTGCCTCCGATCCGGTGATCAGCGCCATCGCCCGGCGCGGGACGATCTGCCAGGACATGCCGAAACGGTCCTTCAGCCAACCGCATCGCGATTCCGCCCCGCCATCCGCGATCAATGCCGCCCAGAGCCGGTCGGTCTCGGCCTGGTCCTCGGTCATCACGCGGATCGAGGCGGCCTCGGACAGGGTGAAATGCGGCCCCCCGTTCAATGCCATGTAGGGCGTGCCGGCCAGCGTGAAATCGACCGCCAGAACGCGTCCCGCCGGCGCCATGTCCTGTTCCTCGATATAATGGCTGACGTCGACGATGCGGCTGTCGGGCAGCAGCGAGACATAGAATTCCGCCGCTTCCATCGCCTGATGATCGAACCAGAAACATGTCGCAACCTTGCGGTTCATCGCTGCTCTCCCGTCGCCAGGTGTCCGCCATCGGTTCCAGGGGATTCCCGATCACCAATGTTTCGCTGCGCGCGTCACAGGGATTTCGCCAGCGCCTCCAACTGGTCGGCGGCTCTGCCCCAGCCTTCGTGAAAGCCCATGGCCTCGTGTTCCTTCAGCGTCTCGGCGTTCCAGTGCATGGCGCGGGCGATATAGCGGGTGCGCCCCTCGCCGGCATCGTCCAGCACAGCCTCGGAGGCCATGAAGGGTTTGCCCGCCGGACGCCAGCCGGGCGTGAAGGCGTCGGTCGAAACCAGCTTGCGCCCCTCGACCACTTCCAGGAACACGCCCATCGTGGGAAACTCCTCCCCGTCAGGACCGTGCATCACGGTCGAGAATTGCCCACCCGGACGCAATTCCAGAACCGCATCGGTGACATGCCACGGCCTGGGGCAGAACCATTGTTCCAGCAGGTGCGGATCGGTCCAGCAGCGCCAGACGGCCTCACGCGGGGCGCCCATCACGCGGTCCAGAACCAGTTCGAATTCGGCGTCCTTCATGTGGTTCTCCCTTCGGGTGGTGTTGAAAACAGCAACCTCAGATAGCGTTGCAGATGATCGACGCTGTCTCTGGCGACCGAGGGATCATCGGCAGCCTTGGCAAGGATGAACGCCCCCTGCAATACCGCCTGCATATGGGCGGCAAGGCTGGCGGGGCTGATACCGGTCAGGCCGCGGGCCGCCATCGCGGCGGCGATGTCCGGCTCCAGCGTGGCGGCGTGGCCGAAGATCGAAGCGGCGCAGGCGTCGCGAATCGCCGGATGCAGGTGAAACGCCTCTTGTGTCATGGTGCCTGCGAGGCAGGTGAAGGCCGCGGGATCGCCGGCGATGATGTCGCGGCGAAAATCGACATAGGCCAGCACCCGGTCCAGCGGGTCGTCATGGTCGTGATAGGGCGCGGCTTCGAACAGCGACCCGGTCATCTCGGTCCAGTATTCCGCCGCCGCCACGCCCAGGGCCTCCTTGCTGGCGAAATGGTGAAAGAACGCCCCCTTCGTCACACCCGCCGCCCTGCACAACTGATCGACACTGGTCGCGGCAAAGCCCTGTGCCCGGACGATGTCGCGCGCCGCCTCCAGCAGCCTTGTCCGCGCATCGCCCCGATCCGGATCATGCCGTGTCTTGCGTCCCATGTCCTGAATATACCAACCGGTTGGTATCTACGACAAGAAAAAATTTCCCTCTGGTTTCAGGGTCAATCAGCCTCGTCGCAGGCCGATCTGGTCCAGGGCAGCGTCGATCTCCGACCGTGAAACGCCTTTCATTTCGGCCACGAGCGAATCGAACCGGCGACGCAGCGCGACCTTTTCCTCGCCCCGGCAATCGTTCCACGGCCGACCCTGCAAGGCCATGTGCAGCACGTAATAGCCGATGAAATGCGGCCGCCCGCCCGCGACCAGCAGCGCGCGATAGGCCTCGTGCGCGCCGATCCGGCGCAGGCTGGCTGCGTCGGCCACCCCTGCGGCGGTCAGCGCCCTCGCGGTCGCGGGGCCGATATTGCCGATAGTGACGAGATCGCTGTCCATGGCCGCCTTTCCAAGACCCGCCCTTTGCTGTATCAGCACCCGGATTCCAAGGACAGCATGACATGAGCGACAAGGCCAGCACCGCGCCGGTGAAAAAACTTTTCATCAAGACCTATGGCTGCCAGATGAACGTCTATGACAGCCAGCGCATGGCCGAGGCGATGGGTGCCGAAGGCTATGTCCTGACCGAAGACCAGGCCGACGCCGACATGGTGCTGCTGAATACCTGCCACATCCGCGAGAAGGCGGCCGAAAAGCTGTATTCCGATCTGGGCCGCCTGAAGCCGTTGAAGGCCGAAAAGCCGGACCTGACGATCGGCGTGGCGGGGTGCGTGGCCCAGGCCGAGGGCGAGGAGATCGTGCGCCGGATGCCGCTGGTCGATCTGGTCGTCGGGCCGCAGACCTATCACCGCCTGCCCGCGATGGTACGGGGCCAGGCGCCGCGAATCCTCACCGACTTTCCTGCCGAGGACAAGTTCGACCACCTGCCCGCCCCCCGCGCCACCCGCCGCGCACCTGCGGCCTTTTTGACCGTGCAGGAAGGCTGCGACAAGTTCTGCGCCTTCTGCGTCGTCCCCTATACCCGCGGCGCCGAAGTCAGCCGCCCCGCCGACCGGATCCTGCGCGAGGCCCGCGACCTGGTCGCGCGCGGCGTCCGCGAGATCACGCTGCTGGGTCAGAACGTCAATGGCTGGCACGGCACAGGCCAGGACGGGCGCGAATGGGGCTTCGGGCGGCTGATCCGGGCTCTGGCCCAGACCGACGGCCTCGACCGCATCCGCTATACGACCAGCCACCCCAACGACATGGCCGACGACCTGATCGCCGCGCATGGCGAGGTGCCGCAACTGATGCCCTATCTGCATCTGCCGGTGCAGTCGGGCAGCGACCGGATCCTGAAGGCGATGAACCGCAGGCATACGGCCGATCATTATCTTCGCCTGATCGACCGCATCCGCGCGGCGCGGCCCGACATCATCCTGACCAGCGATTTCATCGTGGGCTTTCCCGGCGAGACCGAACAAGACCACGCCGACACGCTGCGCCTGATCGAGCAGGTCGGCTTCGGCACCGCTTTCAGCTTCAAATATTCACCGCGTCCCGGCACCCCGGCCTGTGAACGGCCCGAAATCGACGCGGCGGTCGCCGATGCCCGCTTGCAGGAATTGCAGGCACTGCTGGCCCGTCAACAGAAGGTGGCGCAGCAGGCCATGGTCGGTCGCAGGCTTGGCGTCCTGTTCGAAAAACCGGGCCGCCTGCCGGGCCAGATGGTTGGCAAGTCGGATTATCTGCATTCGGTTTTCGTGGACGCGCCCAATGCCGCCATCGGTGATCTGGTTCAGGTCGATATCGTCGAATCCGCACCGAATTCCCTGCGCGGCGTTCTGGCCGCATAGCTCGCCAGCATTGCCCGTCTTTCCACGGCGGGATTTGACGCCGATCAAGGCAAGGCGCAGGCTGTCCTGATACCATCCGAATCCAACCCGGAAGGAGATGATGATGGGCTACAAGACGATCCTCACCGTGCTGTCCAGACCGACGCAGATCAGCCTGCTGGACGATGCCGAAACACTCGCCACGCGCGAGGACGCGCATCTCGACATCCTTTGCCTCGGCGTCGATCTCAGCCAGGCGGGATATTACTTTCCCGGCGGCACGCCCTATGCTTTTCAGGAAGCGCTTGACGCCGCGATGGAAGATGCCGAGGCACTGGAACAAAAGGTCCGCGACCATCTTGCATCGGCCAGCGATCTGCGCTGGTCGGTCGATACGGCGGTGGTGCAGATGGGGGGCGTCACCAGCCTGGTCGGCGTGAAGGCGCGGTTTTCGGACCTGACGGTTCTGTCGCGCCCCTATGCCGAAGACGCGCCCGGAGAGGCCGAGACCGTGATCGAGGCCGCGCTTTTCGAGGGCGGCTGCCCGGTTCTTGTCCTGCCCAAGCCCGGCGTTCCGGCCCAGCCTCCGCGCCGCATCCTGGTCGCCTGGAACCAGTCGACCGAGGCGCTTGCGGCCGTGCGGCGCGCCCTGCCGATGCTGCAGGCGGCCGACAACGTCGAGATCACCATCGTCAATCCGCGCGGCGGCGGCCCCGAAGGCACCGATCCCGGCAGCGCGCTGACGCGGATGCTGACGCGGCATGGTGTCCACGCCGAAATCGCCGTCCTCGCCCGGACCGGCTCGGCGATCAGCGAGGAACTGGATCGCCGCGCGGCCGAAATCGGCGCCGAAATGATCGTGATGGGGGCCTATGGCCATTCCCGCTTTCGCGAGGCGATCCTGGGTGGCGCCACGCGCAACATGCTGGAAAAGGCGACAATCCCGGTTTTCATGGCCCGATAGGGCCGATGCAGCCGGCGGGCGATGTCGCGCACCATCGCCCCGAGCCATAACAAGAAAGGCGGCCTCTCGACCGCCTTCTTCGGTGTTCAAATACCCCGGGGGTCCGGGGGCTGGCCCCCGGTCATCGCGGGACGAGAAAAACGCCTCAGGCGAATTTCAGGTTCGTCGCCGATTCGCGGCCGTCACGGCCGGCTTCGATGTCGAAGGTCACGGCCTGGCCGTCCTGCGGATGGGGCAGACCGGCGCGTTCGACCGCCGAGATGTGCAGGAACACGTCCCGCTTGCCGCTTTCCGGCTGGATAAAGCCGAAGCCTTTGGTGGAATTGAACCATTTCACGGTGCCATTGGCCATCGTGATGTCTCCTGTCATTTGCCGCCCGCGAGATTGCGACGGCCCGGCCGGTCAGATCAACTCGAAGACTGAAGCCGCAAGACGGGAGACAGATCGAAGCAGAGATAACATAGCGGATTTCATATAGTGGATCGCGAAGCATCGCGCAAGCACCCTCGATTCCAGACCGATCGGGGATGGTCACTGAAACGGGCCTCGGGCTGGGATGGTCAGCGACCGCGCGATCTGCGGCCGCCGGATCATCCGCCTGTCCTGACATGGGCAACCGCAGGTCCGGATCAATGCGCCTCGGCCCAGGTCGCGCCGTGCCCGGCATCGACGACCAGCGGCACCGACAGCCTGATCACGGGCTCGGCCGCGCCCTCCATGACGGTGCGGGCGGCGGCGATCAGGTCGTCGATCGCGCCCTCCTCGACCTCGAAGACCAGTTCGTCATGGACCTGCAACAGCATCCGCGCCGGCAGATGGCCGATGCCATCCGGCATCCGGATCATGGCACGGCGGATGATGTCGGCGGCAGCCCCCTGAATGGGCGCGTTGATCGCCGCGCGCCGCGCGCCGCCCGCGGCCGGCCCGGTCTGGTTGATTCCGGGCGTGTTGATGCGCCGCCCGAACAGCGTCCGCACGCTGCCATCTGATTTCGCGTCGGTCACGGTGCGATCCATATAGGCGCGGATTTCCGGGAATCGCTCGAAATAGGTGTCGATGAAGCTTTGCGCATCCGCCCGCGGAATGCGCAGGTTGCGCGACAGGCCGAAGCCCGAAATGCCGTAGATCACGCCGAAATTGATCGCTTTTGCCTGCCGGCGGATCATCGGGTCCATGCCTTCGACGGGCACGCCGAACATCTGGCTGGCGGTCATGGCGTGAATGTCGATGCCGTCCCGGAAAGCCTGTTTCAGCGCCGGGATGTCGGCGACATGGGCCAGGATTCGCAACTCGATCTGGCTGTAGTCCAGGCTGACCAGCCGATGCCCCGGCGCGGCGATGAAGGCCTCGCGGATGCGGCGGCCCTCCTCGGTGCGCACGGGAATGTTCTGCAGATTGGGGTCGGTCGAGGCCAGCCGCCCGGTCTGCGCCCCGGCGATGGAATAGCTGGTATGGACCCGCCCGGTTTCCGGGTTCACATGGCCCTGCAGCGCGTCGGTATAGGTCGATTTCAGCTTGGCTATCTGGCGCCAGTCCAGGATCCGGGCGGGCAGGTCATGCTCAACCGCAAGATCCTCCAGCACGTCGGCGCTGGTGGAATAGGCCCCGGTCTTGCCCTGCTTGCCGCCAGCCAGGCCCATCTTGTCGAACAGGATCTCGCCCAATTGCTTGGGACTGCCGACATTGAAGCTCTGGCCCGCGAGATCGTGGATCTCTTCCTCAAGCTGCGCCATCTTCTGAGCAAAGGCATTCGACATCCGCTTCAGATGGTCTCCATCGACGCGGATGCCGGCCATCTCCATTTCGCCCAGAACGGCGACCATGGGGCGCTCCAGCCTTTCGTAGACGGTCGTGACCCGCTGGGCCGGCAGCATCGGCGCGAAATGCCGGAACAGACGCAGGGTCACATCGGCATCCTCGGCCGCATAGGGCGCGGCCTTGTCGATCGGAACCTGCGAGAAATTGATCTGCGCCTTGCCAGAACCGATCAAGCCCTTGATCGGGATGCATTTATGGCCAAGATAGCGCTCGGCCAGCTCGTCCATGCCATGATTGTGGGTGCCCGCGTTCAGCGCATAGGACATCAGCATCGTGTCGGCGATGGGGTCCATGCGGATGCCGTGGCGGGCCAGAATCTTCCAGTCGTATTTCAGGTTCTGCCCGATCTTCAGGATCGCAGCATCCTCCAGCACCGGTTTCAGCACCGCCAGCACCTGATCCAGGGCCAATTGTCCATCGACCAGCGCCGATTGCCCGAACAGATCGTCGCCCCCCGCGACATGGCCCACCGGGATATAGCAGGCCTGTCCGGGCGCGACGGCCAGACAGATCCCGGCCAGATCGGCGCGCATCTCGTCAAGGCCGGTGGTTTCGGTGTCGATGGCGACCTGCCCGACTTCGCGGATCGCCACGATCCAGCGGTCCAGCGCCGCCATGTCGGTCACCGTCTCGTAGCTGGCGGGATCGATCGCCGGCATCTCGGGCGCGGCGGCCACGTCCGAAGGCGGCGCGGACACGACCGGCGGCGCCTCGGCCCCCAACCGTTCGGCGACGCGCGCGGTCAGGGTGCGGAACTCCATCTCGGACAGGAATCCCAGCAGCGTCTCGGCATGAGGATCCCGCACCTCCAGGCTTTCCAGCGTGAAATCCAACGGCGTATCGCAATCCAGCGTCACCAGCCGTTTCGAGATGCGGATCTGTTCGGCATTCTCGATCAGCGTCTGGCGGCGCTTGGGCTGCTTGATCTCGTCGGCGCGGTCCAGCAGGGTTTCCAGATCGCCATATTCCTGGATCAGCAGCGCGGCGGTCTTGATGCCGATGCCCGGCGCGCCGGGCACGTTGTCCACCGCGTCGCCCGCCAGCGCCTGCACATCGACGACCCGGTCGGGGCCGACGCCGAACTTTTCCCTCACCTCGTCCGGGCCGATCGGCTTGCCCTTGATCGGGTCCAGCATCTGCACGCCATCGCCCACCAGTTGCATCAGATCCTTGTCGCTGCTGATGATGGTGACCGAACCGCCGGCATCCCGCGCCTTGCAGGCCAGCGCGGCGATGATGTCGTCGGCCTCGTAGCCTTCGGTCTCGATGCAGGCGATGTTGAAGGCGCGGGTGGCGTCACGGGTCAGCGGGAATTGCGGGCGCAGATCCTCGGGCGGATCGGGGCGGTTGGCCTTGTAGGCGTTGTAAATCTCGTTGCGGAAGGTCTTGGCGGAATGGTCGAAGATCACCGCCGCATGGGTTGGCGCATCGCTGCCATGTTCGTCGGTGACGTATTTCCACAGCATGTTGCAGAACCCCGCGACCGCGCCCACCGGCAGCCCGTCCGACTTGCGCGTCAGCGGCGGCAGCGCGTGATAGGCGCGGAAGATGAAGGCCGATCCGTCGATCAGATGAAGATTGCAGCCCTTGCCGAAAGCGGGCGCGTCCGAGGTCATGGCGGCATTCCTTTCGCGACAGTCGCGGCACCGTTCTGGCAGAAAGCCGGGCCGGGCGCAAAGGGGCGATCAGGCCGGCAGCCGCATCAGCAGGGCCTGCCCCGACCAGGCCCAGCCATAGCGCCCGCGCCCCTCCTCGACAAAGCCCAGACGGCGATAGAACCGCAATGCATCCGCGTTCCGGCCGCGCACCTCGGCCCGCAGGCCGGGGCGGGCCTGCCTGCCCGCCTCGGCCAGAGCGGCGCGGATCAGCGCGCGGCCCACCCCCTCGCCACGCGGCAGCGCCACGATACCGTCGATCACCAGCGCGGCGGTGGCGGGCGCGTCACGGTAGAACAGGCCGCCCCACCACGGCGCCCGGCGCAGGAAACCGCCCCCCGCATCGCGAAAGCCGGCCACGCCGACGACACGGCCGGTGGCGTTCAACGCAACGATTCCATGTCTCGCACAGACGCTGCGCGCCGTCAGCGCCGCGCGCGGACATGCGAAGTGGCGCCCCCACAGGGCGGCTGCCGCCGGCAGATGCGCCGCGGAAATCGGGCTTTCGAGGGTCACGGGTCGGTCTTGCGTCCGGTTGCGCGTCATGCAAGCAAGGTGGCGCGAACCGTCCGTGAATGAAAGTGCCATGGCACCTTTTCCCGCCCCAGGGCCGGCCCGCGGTGGCGGGGCCGGCAAAGCGCCGCCCCGGGCGCCGGCCGAGATTCGCGCGCTGGCCCGCAGCCCGCGCGCATCCTTCTTGCATGGCATGATCGCCACGACGCCGTTTCTCATCGTGGTCGTGCCCTTCGCGCTGCTTTTCGGGGTCATGTCGCAAGAGGCGGGGATGGATCTGGCGCAGACCATGGGCTTTTCGATCCTGGTCTTCGCGGGCGCCTCGCAATTCACCGCGGTCCAGTTGATCAGCGACCAGGCGCCCGCGCTGCTGGTGATCCTGTCGGGACTGGCGGTCAATCTGCGCATGGCGATGTATTCGGCCTCGCTGGTGCCATGGCTGCGCGGGGCTTCGGCCGGCAAGAAGGTGCTGATCGCCTATCTGCTGATCGATCAAAGCTTTGCCCTGTCCTTGCAGCACTACGAACGCCATCCCCGGCTGACGCTGCCGCAGCGTCTGGCCTATTTCTTCGGCAGCGCGACCCTGCTGTGCCTGCCCTGGAGCCTTGCGACATGGGCCGGCGCCACGCTGGGCCGCGCCATCCCGGATGACATCGCGCTGGATTTTGCCATGCCGATCACCTTTCTGGCCATGATCGCGCCGATGCTGCGCACGCCCGCGCATCTGGCGGCCTGCGGGGTGGCGATCGTGCTGGCGCTGGTCTTCGCGGGCCTGCCCTCGGGGCTGGGGCTGATGATCGCGGCCCTCGCAGGCATGGCGACCGGCGCGCTGGTCGAGACGGTCATGGAACGCGGAAAGGCGACCCAGGGATGAGCCCGGTCACCTCGGACCTGTCCATCTGGATCGTGATCCTGGCGCTCGGGATCGGGACATTCCTGATCCGCTGGTCCTTTCTCGCGACGCTGGGCGACCGCGATCTGCCGCCCATCGTCATCCGGATGCTGCGCTATACCGCCGTCGCGGTTCTGCCCGCGCTGGTCGCGCCGCTGGTGATGTGGCCCGCCGCGACCGGGGGCCAGCCCGAACCCGCCCGCCTGTCCGCCGCCGCGGTCACGATCGCCGTCGGCGTGCTGACGAAGAACGTGATCCTTTCGATCGTGGCAGGCGCGACGGTGCTGTTCGCGATGCTTTACGTTCTGGGATAGCCGGTAAGCACGCCGTTCTTCTGGCGGATCAGGACGTCATGGTTGTTGGCCGGGTCGCCGTCCTGGAATTTCTGCGACTGCACGCCCGGCAGGGTCAGGAACCAGTTGCGCAGCCTGATCGGCGAGAAACCGAAGGGCGCGCCTTCGAATCCCGGGACGCCGCGCAGCACGGCGCTGGTTTCGATCGCGCAGAACGCCTTGTTCGCGGCGCCGTTCTCCTCGGCCCGGCGAATCGCCAGGTCGGCGACCTCGCGGCTGACCGGAACCGTGTCCTGAGCGACCCAGAACGTGCTGCGGGCGTGATAATCGATATAGAACCGCTTGAAATTGTCGGTAATTCCATAAAGCACGTCATACCGTTCGGGGATCTGCGGATGGCTCCAGCTGCCGGCCGGATCATAGATCACCCGCTGGCTGCCATTGATCATCAGTGCCGAATGCCCGCCCTGGCCGCGCGGAATCCCGATCACGGTGAACAGCGCGATCGAAGGCGGCTCGGGCGAGACGTAGCGGGCAGCGCGCACCCGCTCGTCGCTGGCCCAGATGTTGTCGGCGCCGCAGGCTGTCAGAAGGGCCGGCAGCGAGGCCGCCAGGAAGACACGTCTTTTCATGGGGATTGGTTCCGAATGGTTCAGGCGTTGGTCAGCGCCATGAAGATCAGGGCGAGCAGCGACAGGATCACCACCCAGGTCGCGAAACGGATGAACCCGTGGAAGGTCGCCTGCTGCTGGCTGATATCCATCGAGCCGTGCTTGTGATCCTGATTGTCGTGTTCGCTCGCCATGTTCCCTGCTCTCCGCGATCTTTCCTGGTCCTGTCCTGCCATAGCGGATGCCCGCCGTCCTGTCACGCCCCCCAAAGGGTCGCACCCTGCCTTGTGCCGACGGCCCGGATCGCGCCCGATCGCCGCAGATGGTTCACATGCGCCACCGCCTCGACCAGCGCCAGCCCGTATTCCGCCGGACCGATGCGGCGCTTGAACAGGATGTCGAAACACTCGACCGCGCTGCGCGGCCTTTCTGCCAGCGCCTCGCGCATCCGCCGCAACGCGCCGTGATGGTTGTCGATCAATTGCCGCAGCCGGTCGGGCAGCCCGGTGAAGGGCAGCTTGTGGCCGGGCAGGACCAGGTGACCGGGCCGCGCCAGACCGGCCAGCCGGGTGCAGCTTTCCAGCCATTCGCCGACGGGATCGGCCTCGGGCTGGGTCGGATAGACGCCGAGATTGGGCGAGATCGAGGGCAGAAGCTGGTCGCCCCCGATCACCAGATCGTCATCCAGCGACCAGAGGGTCGCATGGCAGGGCGCATGGCCATGGCCCATCGCAACCCGCCAGCGCCGCCCGCCCACCGCGATCTCGTCTCCCTCGGCGATGCGCGTGAACCCGAGGGGCAGCGGATGGACGACATCGGCCGAGTTATAGGGCCGCTGCGCCGCGCGTTCGGCCAGCATCGCGGGCGGCATTCCGGCGCGGCGCCAAAAATCCAGCGCCTGCGGGCTGGGCCGTTCCTGCACGTCCAGTTGCAGCATCCGCGCCATCAGCCAGGCAGTGCGGCTGATGGCCAGTTCGGCGCCGTCGCGATCCATGAACCAGCCTGCCAGCCCGATATGATCCGGATGGTGATGCGTCCCGACCACCCGGTTGATCCGCCGCCCCGCCAGCGGACCAGCCCGCAGCACGTCCCAGATCGCGCGGCCGCGACCGGTGTCGAAGCCGGTATCGACAATCGTCCAGCCATCGCCGTCGTCCAGCGCATAGACATTGACGTGATCCAGCGCCATCGGCAGCGGCAGCCGCATCCACAGGATGCCCGGCGCGACCTCGACCGCCATGCCCTCCGCCGGGGGCTCCTGCCAGGGATAGTGGATCACGCGCCGAAATCGCCGGCAAGCGCCGCATCGCTGATCGCCGAGAGGTCGTCCAGCCCGGCCAGCGCCTCGGCCAGATCGCCCGAGTTGCGCGGCAGCACGCGGGCCATGAAGATCCGCGCCAGTGCCAGATGCGCCCCACCACCCGCCTGCGCCGCCCGCAGGTGATAGCACCCGCCCAGAACCCGCGCGAAGGCCGCCAGATAGGGCACGGCCCCTGCGAACCGGTCCGGCAGATCGCGGTCCAGCAGCGTCTGCGTCGCCTCGCGCAGGGTTTCGGCCGCCTGCCACAGGTCATTGGCCAGTCGCGGATGATCGGCCTGCGCCGATTTGGCGCAATCCAGCACCTCGTCCAGCAGGCGCATCGCCGCCTCGCCCTCGTCCGACAGCTTGCGCCCGAC
>DBFD01000076.1:0-10972 GCA_002294185.1 Paracoccus sp. UBA889 | reverse complement strand
ATATTGCGCCGCCCCGGTTTCCTCGATGTAGCCCATGCCGCCATGAACCTGCACCGCCTGATCGGCGACGCGGCAGCCGACATCGGTCCCGTAGGCCTTGGCGATCGGCGTCAGAAAGGCGGCGCGGGCGGCATGATCGCGCTCGCCGGTGGCGCGCTCCATGTCGATGGCGGTGGCGCAGGCAAGGCCGATGGCGCGGGCGGCAAAGATTTCTGCCCGCGCGGTGGCCAGCATCCGGCGCACATCGGGATGGGCGATGATCGGCCCCATCTGCTTGCGCTCGGCCGCATAGGCCACGGCCTGCTGCAAGGCCGCCTCGGCGACGCCGACGCCCTGCATCCCCACGCCCAGCCGGGCGCAGTTCATCATCGTGAACATGGCGGCCATGCCCTTGTGTTCGGCGCCGATCAGCCAGCCGGTCGCGCGCTCATAGGACATCACGCAGGTCGGGCTGCCATGGATGCCCAGCTTTTCCTCGAGGCTGACCACCTTCAGATCGTTGGCGACGCCGGGCTTGCCATCCGCGTCGGGAATGAATTTCGGCACCATGAACAGGCTGATCCCGCGCGTGCCGGGCGCCGCGTCCGGCAGCCGCGCCAGCACCGCGTGGCAGACATTCTCCGTCACATCGCTGTCGCCCCAGGTGATATAGATCTTCTGCCCGCTGATCGCATAGCTGCCGTCGCCGTTGGGTTCGGCCCTGGTGACCAGCGCGCCCACATCGCTGCCCGCGCCGGGCTCGGTCAGGTTCATCGTGCCCGACCATTCGCCGGAAATCAGCCTGGGCAGATACAGCGCCTTCATCTCGTCGCTGGCGTGATGTTCCAGCGCCTCGATCTGGCCCTGCGTCAGCAGCGGGTTCAATTGCAGCGACAGGCAGGCGCCGGACATCATCTCGGCCACGGCCATGTTCAGCGCCTGCGGCAGACCCATGCCGCCATGATCCGGGTCGGCGGCCAGCCCGATCCAGCCGCCCTCGGCAATGGCCGCGAAGCCTTCGGCAAAGCCGGGCGAGGATCGCACCCTGCCGTTTTCCAGCCGCGCGGGATGCTCGTCTCCGGCGCGGTTCAGCGGCGCCAGCACGGTCTGGGCCAGCTTGCCGGCCTCGGTCAGGATGGCGGTCGCGGTTTCCTCGCCAGCCTCGGAAAACCTTTCGGTCGCGGCCAGTTCGGCATAGGGGACGACATGGCGCAGGATGAACGAAATCTGCTCGACGGGTGCCCGGTAAGTCATCTGCCTCTCCCCCATTGCGCGCGCTTGGCATCGCCGCCGCGCGCGATTATCAGACTGAACCTGGCGGGCAGCATATCGGCCTGCCGGGCAGGCTCAACCGAAACCCCGCGTCACGGAAAGGCCAAGCGATGCAGACCGAACGACTGGGCGCCACGCCCGAAGGCCTGGCCCGCGCCGCCGACCTGTTGAGGGACGGCGGCATCGTGGCCTTTCCGACCGAAACCGTCTACGGTCTGGGCGGGGACGCAACCGACGGTCGGGCCGTGGCGCGGATCTATCACGCCAAGGGGCGGCCATCCTTCAATCCGCTGATCGCGCATGTTCCGGACCTCGACGCGGCCGGGCCTCTGGTCCACCTGCCCCCCGAGCCGCGTGCGCTGGCGCAGGCCTTCTGGCCCGGCGCGCTGACGCTGGTCCTGCCGCTGCGGGACGGCGCGCGGGTCGCCTCGCTGGTCACGGCGGGCCTGCCCACGCTGGCGATCCGCGTTCCCGCCCATCCCGTCGCGCAGGATCTGCTGCGCCAGGTGGGCCGCCCGGTCGCCGCGCCCTCGGCCAATGTTTCGGGCCGGATCAGCCCGACCAGCGCCGCGCATGTGCTGGACCCCGATGGAGGTCTGGACGGCCGCATTGCGGCAGTGCTGGATGCGGGACCCTGTCCGGTGGGCCTGGAATCCACCATCATCGGCTGGCAGGACGGCCTGCCGGTCCTGCTGCGGCCCGGCGGCCTGCCCGCCGAGGCGATCGAGGCCGCGCTTGGCCGGCCGCTGGGACGACATGCGGGCGACCCGTCAACGCCGAACGCCCCGGGGCAGCTGAGCAGCCATTATGCCCCGAACGCCGCCCTGCGCCTTGAGGCGAAAGAGGCCGGCGAGGGTGAAACCCTGATCACCTTTGCCGCGCCCGGCCCGTTCAGCCTGTCAGCCCATGGCGATCTGGCCGAGGCCGCCGCCAACCTTTTCGACATGCTGCGCCGCGCCGACCGCGAAGGCCGCCCCATCGCCGTGGCCCCGATCCCCGATCATGGCCTGGGCCGCGCCATCAACGACCGCCTGCGCCGCGCCGCTGCCCCCCGCGCATAAGGAGAATGCGAAAGCCGGCCCCGTCGAGGGGCATGCCTGTCGCGCGCGGGGGCTCGTCCCTCCCACGCGCGCTTTCTGCGGATGTCGCCGGCGCGGTCATCCGCCCGGCCGACGCGGGACGCGAGCAGACCACTACAATCCCAGCGAGGCATAGACATTCGACACCCGCCGGATCGCCACCACATAGGCCGCCGTGCGGAAATCGTTGACCTTGCCGTTCGACTGCCAGACATCCTTCATCTTGCCGAAGGCCTCGCGCATCGTGTCGTCCAGCCCCGAGCGCACCAGATCCAGTTCATCCGCGCCGTGCAGGAAAGCCTCCTTGAAGCCTCGGGCCAGTGCGAAATTCGTGCCGGTATCGGCCGAGATCCGTTCAAGCTCGTCGATCATCAGCCTTGCACGGGCCTCTTCGTGACGGCGCTCCAACCGGCCCAGAGAGATCTGCGACAGGTTCTTGACCCATTCGAAATAGGACACCGTCACCCCGCCGGCATTGGCATACATGTCGGGAATGATGACGATGCCCTTGCGTTTGAGGATCTCGTCGGCATTGGCGGTGACGGGACCGTTCGCAGCCTCGATGATCAGCTTGCACCTGATCCGCTCGGCATTGTCGCGATGGATCACGCTTTCGACCGCCGCCGGGATCAGGATGTCGCATTCATCCTCCAGCGCGGCCAGCCCTTCCTCGGCATAATCGCCGCCCGCGAAGCCGCGCACGCCCCCCGTCGCCTGGATATGGCCGCGCAGCGCGTCGATGTTGATGCCCTGCGGATTGCGGATGGCGCCGTCGCGTTCGATCACGCAAATGATCAGGGCCTGGTCCTCGGCCGACAGGAACTGCGCGGCGTGATAGCCGACATTGCCCAGCCCCTGCACGATGACGCGCTTGCCCGCCAGCGTGCCTTCCAGCCCGGCCTGCTTCACAACGTCGGGATGGCGGAAGAATTCGCGCAGCGCGTATTGCACGCCCCGCCCCGTCGCCTCGACCCGGCCGTCGATGCCGCCCGCGGTGCGCGGCTTGCCGGTCACGCAGGCCTTGGCGTTGATGTCGTCGGGATGCAGCCGCTTGTAGGCATCGGCCATCCAGGCCATCTCGCGTTCGCCCGTGCCCATGTCGGGGGCCGGCACGTTCTGGCTGGGCGAGATCAGGTTGCGGCGCGACAATTCATAGGTGAAGCGCCGGGTGATCCGTTCCAGCTCGTCGGCGTCCCAGGCCCGCGGGTCGATGCACAAACCGCCCTTGGATCCCCCGAACGGCACCTCGACCAGCGCGCATTTATAGGTCATCAGCGCGGCCAGCGCCTCGACCTCGTCCTGGCTGACATCCAGCGAATAGCGGATGCCGCCCTTGACCGGCTCCATATGTTCGGAATGGACCGAGCGATAGCCGGTGAAGGTGTGGATCTGCCCCCGCAGCCGCACGCCGAACCGGACCGTATAGGTCGAATTGCAGACGCGGATCTTTTCCTCCAGTCCCGGCGGCAGGTCCATCAGACCGGCGGCATGGGTGAACATCCGTTCGACCGAATCGCGAAACGAGGTCTGTCTGATCGCCATCTGCTTCCTCCCAGCTTCTGCTGAATTCCGATTTCACGCCGAGGCTAGGGCAAAGCGGCGGCGGGTTCCAACGATCTTTGCCACGATCGCTTTCGGCGAAACTCCGCGGCCCGGAACCGCTCAGATCGGCGAAAATTCCCCACCAAGGAAACATCCGCTCTGGTTTCTGCATTGACTCACTGGTGTGAATTTCGTCCGCATATGCGACAGGGATAAAAATATGATTGATCGTCAGAGAGTTAGGATCGGACGCAAATTCGCGCAAGTCAGCGAGGGCGCGAAAGAGATATTCCTGCGGGACGGATTTTCGGGCACCAGCGTCGATGACATCGCCGCCGCCGCCAGGGTTTCCAAGGCCACGCTCTACAGCTATTTCGCCGACAAGCGGCTGATGTTCGAAGAGGCGATGCAGAACGAGCGGCAGCGGCTGGAAGACGCGATTCTCTTCGATATCCCCGCCGACGCCGCCCCGACCCAGGCGATCCCCGCCCTGACACGGCAGATCGCCGAATGGCTGGTCGCCCCCGACAGCGTGCGGCTGTATCGTGTTCATGTCGCCGAGGCGGCGCGCTTTCCCGATGTCGCCCGGAACTATCATGCGGCGCTGCACAAGGTGCTGCGTGATCGGCTGCGCGAGCGGCTGGACCATTGGGTCGCGCGGGGCGAATTGCGCATCGAGGACACGACGCTGGCGGCCGAACAACTGGTCCGCCTCGCCGGAGCCGAGATACATGACATGGCGACACTGGACGGAGGCCACGCGCCGGATCATGACCAGATCGCGCGCATCGCCGACAGCGCCGCGCAGCTGTTCCTGAAAGCCCACGGCGTGTCCGGGCGCAACGAGCAGTCGCTGGGCGCGGCGCGCTGATGAGTCGGGCCGTCCGGATCGCGCCGGCAGCCACACGGCCGCAAAGGGAACAGATCGTGACGCCGGCGCGGCTTCTCAAATCCCGCCGCCCTGACTATAAGGCGGTATCAGCAGCCCGCGCCAAGGCCGGGATCCCCAGAGGCCGCACGCGACCATGACCAATTCAGGCCAGAACCTCATCGCCGCGCCGCAGGACCACACGCGGCGGGGGACCATTTTTCCACTTGATGCGGGCAGCGTCATCGACAACCTCGAGCGAGGGTGATTCCATGAGCATTTTTCCGTTCCCGCTGGCCTTGCCTGCCGCCATCCTGCTGGCGGCCTGTCAGCCTCTGCCTTCGGCCCCGACACCGGATGCGTCCGCGGACCAATGCCGTGCCTCGGGCTATCAGGGCCTTGTCGGCCAGCCACGCGGGATCACCGACCAGATGACCTTTCCGGTCGGGACCCGCGTCATCGGCCCCGACGATGCCGTGACCGCCGATTTCCGCCCCGACCGGCTGAACATCGAATACGGCCGCAGCGACCGGATCGAGAAGGTCAGTTGCTTCTGATCCGACCGGCCCGCGCCGTCGGCGCAGCTTTCTGGCGACCTGGGTGCGACGCGGCAGCCCCGCCTGCCGGGAATGGCGGCGGCCTCTGTCCTGCCGACGCGCTGGCCCGGCCCGCATTTGCCGGATTGATTTGCGGCGGGCGCAATGTCACCATCCGGTCATGATGAACGCCGCCCCGCCGTTTCACGCCGATCCCGACCGCGTGGTTTTCGACCGATCCGAGCTTGGGCTGATCCTGTCCGTGTATGGCCGATTCGTCGCGGCGGGCGAATGGCGCGATTATGCCATGTCGTTCCTGCGCGACGCGGCCATCTTCAGCGTGTTCCGGCGCGCCACCGAACATCCGCTGTATCGCATCGAGAAACGCCCCCGCCTGCGCAACGCCCAGGGCGCCTATCTGGTGCTGGGCATGGATGGCCAGATCCTGAAACGCGGCCATGAATTGCGACCGGTGCTGCGCGTCTTCGACAAGAAACTGATCCGCGCCATCGACTGAGCGCGAGCGGACAAAGCCCCCGCGGCCATCGGGCATCCGATCGCCGAAAGACCGGTCGGCAGCCGCAGGGCAGCGGCGCTTGCCGCGGGGCCGTCGCTCAGACCCCGGCCTCGGCCGCGATCTGCGCCTTCGACCTGCGCCCGCGTTCGGTGGCCGATTTCAACTGCCCGCAGGCGGCCATGATGTCTTCGCCGCGCGGCGTGCGGATGGGGCTGGCATAGCCTGCCTTGTGGACGATATCGGCGAAAGCCCGGATCCGGTCCTGACCGGACCGGCGATAGGGAGCGCCCGGCCATTCGTTGAACGGAATCAGGTTGATCTTGGCCGGAATTCCCCGGATCAGCCGCACCAGCCGTCGCGCATCCTCGTCGCTGTCGTTGACGCCGTCCAGCATCACGTATTCGAACGTGATCCGTTCGGAATTCGACAGCCGCGGATAATCGCGAAGCGCGTCAAGCAACGTGGCGATGTTCCAGCGCCGGTTGATCGGAACCAACTTGTCGCGCACCTCGTCCGTGGTCGCGTGGAAGGATACCGCCAGAAGACAGCCGATCTCTTCGGCCGTGCGGGCGATTTCGGGGACGACGCCGCTTGTGGA
The DNA here is from genome assembly GCA_002294185.1 of Paracoccus sp. UBA889. Classification (GTDB taxonomy): domain Bacteria; phylum Pseudomonadota; class Alphaproteobacteria; order Rhodobacterales; family Rhodobacteraceae; genus Paracoccus. Next base: position 4,581 of record DBFD01000076.1, on the reverse strand, counting down.
CAGCGTGATCCGGCGGCGGCTGAGGCTTAGCCCCTCGCCATCCATCACGACCTTCATCGCGTCGCGAACCGATTCGAAATTATACAGCGGTTCGCCCATGCCCATCAGCACCATGTTGCTGATCAGCCGTGTCTCGTCGCGGGGCGCACCCCGGGTCGGCCATTCGCCCAGATCATCGCGCGCGACCATCAGCTGGCCGACGATCTCGGCCGGGCTCAGGTTGCGTACCAGTTTCTGCGTGCCGGTATGGCAGAAGGAACAGGTCAGCGTGCACCCGACCTGGGAACTGACGCACAGCGTCCCGCGCCCCTCTTCGGGGATATAGACCGCTTCGACCTCGTGTCCGCCGGCGATCCGCAGCAGGTATTTCCGCGTTCCGTCCGCAGAAACCTGCCGGGTCACCATCTCGGGCAGCGAAATCTGGAAACTGTCCGCCAGCAGGGCACGGTAATCCTTGGCCAGATTGGTCATCGCCGCGAAATCGCGCACGCCCCAGTGATAGATCCACTGCCAGACCTGCCCGACCCGCATCCTTGCCTGCGGCTCGGGCGTGCCGGCGGCGATCAGCGCCTCGCGCAGCTGATCGCGCGTCAGCCCGACAAGGTTCAGGCGCCCGGTTTCGGGCAGCTTGCGGGGAATGGTCAGCACATCCTGCGTGATCGGGGCGGTCATGATGTCACCGGCGATAGGAACAAAGACAGGCAGATAGGCCAGAAAGGCCGGTCTTTCAACCGGCCTCGTCGCTGGCGCATCACGATCCGTCAAGGCAATCCGCCCGGGGCGCGCGGGTCCTGCGCTGCCGGTTACTGGCAGCGTTCCTTCGCGGTGTTGGTCGCCGCGGTGACGCCCGACAGGCTGAACGTATCCTTGGTGGTGGTCCCGCGCGAGGACCGGCCGGTGATGATCGCGGTGGCCCCGGCGCGCAGCGCGCCGATCAGCTTCTGATCGTCCGAGGGGCTGCCGGTCCAGGCGCTCTCGCCCTCGGTGAACAGGTTGAACTTCTGCCCGCCGACATCGACCTCGACCGTCGAATCCGGCGAGAACGGGTAGCCGCCGGTGAACGAGACTTCGCCATTCTGGCCCGGACGATAGGCGACATAAAGGCGGATGTCGCCGCGCGTCACCTCGACCTCCTTGCCGTCCTGGGTGTTCAGGGTCGATTTCGGCGGCGAGACCGCCCAGCACTCCTTGGGATTCTGCGCCGCGAAAACGGTCCAGTCCCCCTCGGTCGCCACGACATTGGTGGATTCCTGTGCGCTTGCCGTCCCCAGTCCCGTCACCAGGACCGCGATCGCCGCCATGCCGCGCAGCGTCGTCTTTTTCATGCTCTGGCCTCCTGCCATAGGTTTCGCCGCTTTGGGCGGCGTTGTTCCCGATTGCCGTGGTCTTTTCAACCATCTGGGCTAAGGATACCTGAAATCGGGGCGCGAAAAAGGGGCGCACAGCAGAAAATCGCGCAATTGTCAGGGAGATTCCGATGCACGATGCCGAACTGATCGAGCTGTGGCGGGGGGGACGCCGCGAAAGCCTGCACCGGGGCCATGCGGTGATCTGCGATGCCAGCGGCGTGGTCGAGGCCTGGGGCAGTCCGGCGCAGATCGTGTTTCCGCGTTCCTCGTGCAAGATGATCCAGGCGCTTCCACTGATCGAAAGCGGCGCCGCCGATGCCGCGGGCCTGACGGACCGCCAGCTTGCCCTGGCCTGCGCCAGCCACAGCGGTGCCGCGATCCATGTCGCGGGCGTGTCGGACTGGCTGCGGACGCTGGGCCTGGACGAAGCGGACCTGCGCTGCGGCAGCCACATGCCCCGCGACCCGGCCGAACATCGCCGCCTGACCTGTTCCGGCGAAACTCCCTGCCAGATCCACAACAATTGTTCGGGCAAACATGCCGGGTTCCTGACCCTGAACCGGCATCTGGGCGGCGGGGCGGAGTATATCGATCCGGACCACCCGGTCCAGCAGGCTGTGAAGGCCGCCTTCGAAGAGATGACCGGCGAGGTCAGCCCCGGTTTTGGCATCGACGGCTGCTCGGCCCCGAACCACGCCTGCTCGCTCGTGGGGCTGGCCAACGCCATGGTGGCCTTTGCCCGTCCCGGCGGCGACCGGCGCGGTCAGGCCATGCGAAGGTTGACGCTTGCGATGCGCGACCATCCCGAGCTGGTGGCCGGCGAGGGCCGCGCCTGCACAGCATTGATGCGCGCCATGGATGGCCGCGTCGCCGTCAAGACCGGCGCCGAGGGCGTCTTCGTCGCGATCCTGCCCGATCACGGCCTGGGTATTGCGCTGAAGATCACCGACGGCGCCACCCGCGCCGCCGAGGCCGCGATCACCGCGCTGCTGGTTCATCTGGGGGCGCTGCCAGAGGCCGATCCGGTCGTGGAACGCTATCTGACGGCTCCGATCCGCAACTGGCGCGGCATGGTGACGGGCCAGATGCGCCGCGCGACGGCGTTTCCGGCCTGAACCGTCACGAATCCGATACATGGTTCCGCTTTAATCGCGCATGAGGGCAGCGCCCCCTTTCTGGCCCTCATCCCGGACGACGACCAGCCGGCGCCCCTTGGCAGAGCGGGCGCCGGCCCTGGCCTGGACCGGACCCAACGGGGTCGTCCGCCGGGTCGCGCAAAACCGGGCCCGGGCGCGGCAGTCGGCGATCCGCGGGTTTTACGCCGCGGCGGGGTGTCACCCTGTGCGTCAGCCGCCGACGAATTCCGCCGCGCGATAGCCCTGCAGATACAGCAATGCGCTGAGATCGCCGTGGTTGATGCGGATCTTCGCCTGCGCCGCGACGACCGGCTTGGCGTGCAGGGCCACGCCCGTCCCCGCCAGTTGCAGCATCCCCAGATCGTTTGCGCCATCGCCAACGGCAATCGCATCCTCGGGCGTCCGGCCCAGCCCGGCGGCGATCTCGCGCAGCGCCTCGACCTTGGCTTCGCGGCCCAGCACGGGCAGCGCCACATGGCCGGTCAGCACGCCGGCTTCGGACAGCAGGGTATTGGCGCGGTGCGTGTCAAAACCCAGCCTTTCGGCAACCGGCCCGGTAAAGGCCGTGAACCCGCCCGAAACCAGCGCCGCATGGCCGCCATTGGCCCGCATCGTGGCGACCAGTTCCCGCCCACCCGGCGTCAGCGTGATGCGCCGGTCCAGGACCTCGGCCACGACCGATTCGCGCAGACCGGCCAGAAGGCCGACCCGTTCGACCAGCGCCTCGTGGAAGTTCAGCTCGCCGTTCATCGCCCGCGCGGTGATGGCCGCGACCCGCGGCCCGACGCCGGCCATGTCGGCCAGTTCGTCCACGCATTCCTGCCCGATCATGGTCGAATCCATATCGGCCAGAAGGATCGACTTGCGTCGCCCGGTTCCGGGCTGGATCGCCATGTCGATGCCTATGGTCTGAAGATCGGACCAGACCTGATCGACATCCGTCGGCATGGTTCCGATATCGAATTCGCCGGCAATGCCCGGGTTCAGCCAGCGCGGCGTGCCGCCGTCCCAGCTTCTGGACAGCCCGTCCAGCAACGCGCTTTCCAGATTGGCGTTGGCAGGCGCTGTGATCAGCGAGACGGTGAACATGGGCTGCTCCTTCCGGGGATCGGCGAGGCCGGGATCTAGGCCAAAGATTTCCCTTGCGCCAGTGCCGGCGGCAGTTGTATGCCCGCGGCGGGACACCCCTCCCAACGAGGGTGAGCAGTCATTCCGTTTTTTCCTTTCGGTTCTGACAGTTGCGGAACCATTGATCGCGCCGCGTGTCGCTGGCGTGTCAAATAGAGCGTCGGTGATGGTCTTGTCCTTGACCGCGTGGGCATAGGTCCGCAGCACCGTCGCCGCGTTCTTCCAACCTCCCATCTCGGCCACGGTCTTCACGTCCATTCCCATATGCAGCATCGAGGTTGCAAAGCCGTGGCGGCTGCAATGCAGTGTCAGCCGCTGGATGCCCGCCCGCTTGCAAACGTTGTTCCACGCGCCCCGAATAGTCGAAGACCAGTTCATCGGCCTTTCGGTTGCTCGGCAGGTTCGCCAATACCGCGACCAGTTCAGGCGGCAGATGCGCCTCGCGGCTCCACGGCGCGGGCTTGAACAGATACAACTTGGCGGTGCGCTGATGCAGGTCCACATCGCCCCAGATCATGCGGCAGGCTTCGCCGATCCGGGCCGTCCCGAACATGAAAACGCAGAGCGCACCCAGATGCGGCAAGTCGTCCTCAATGGCCTGCGCGTCGAAAGCTCGGACCCATTCAATCGTCGCCGGGATCTTCACCTCGGGGCTTTCGGTGTATCACTTCACTGAAATCCGGCTGCACCAACCCAGCCCGGCGGCATGGTTGATCGCGGCTTGCGTCGGCTTAAGAACCTGTCTGTTCCAGGTCGGCTCGTTCGCCTTTGGATAAATCACTTTCGCAGCCCTGCGGATCGTCTCGGCATGGACGTTCTCGACCAGCGTGTCTTTCCAATAGTCCACCAGCTTCAACAGAAAGCGTTCGGATTTATCGGCATCGATGTAGGCGTTGAACACCTGCGCCATCGTCAGCCCCGCCCCTGGTCCATTGAAACGACTGAGAGGTGGTCGCGAGATTTCGGAC
>DBFD01000062.1:21415-35650 GCA_002294185.1 Paracoccus sp. UBA889 | reverse complement strand
GCCGCCGCGCTGTCGTTCGCGGCCTGGTCCGGAGCGGCCGTGGTCGGCGCGACCGTCGCGGACGGTTGTCCGCCGGCGTCGCCGGCATTCCCGCCGGGCGCCGGCGGCGCGCTTCCTTCGGGCGCGGCCGCTTCATCCGCCCCGCTGGTCGTGTCGCCTGCGCTGGCGGAATCCGCCGGATTCTGTGACACCGAGCTGTCGGAAGCGGTTGCATCCTGAACGCCATCCGCGGCTGCGGTGCCATTTCCGGCAGCCGCGCCGTCGGCCGATTGTCCTGAAGCACCTGCATCTGCCGGGCTAGTTGACGCCTGGTCGGCACCCCCTGCCGGCTGTGCCGCGTTTTCATCCGCCGCGTTTCCGGCCGCATCAGGTGACGCGGCCGTATCAGATGCCGCGCCGCCGGCGTCCGATGCCGCTGTATTTCCGCCTCCGCCTGCGGCGGTTGCCGAATTGCCGCCTTGTGCGCCATCCGCCGCAGCCGTCGCCGTGGCATTGCTGTCCGCCCCGGCGGTTCCGGTGTTCTGGCGCGTCACGGTCAGCTCGGCCGTTTCGGGTGCGTTGACCACCACCTCGGGCTCGCCCTCGGCGGGCTTCATCTGCGCCTGCTGGCCAGCGCCATCGGCGAAGGTCACCGTCGGCTCGCACGCCTCGACGCTGACTTCGGGCGGGGCCTGCGTGACGGAAACCATCGGCTCGCCGCCCGCGTCGGCGGGCATGGTGATGGTGACTTGCGGCGGTGTCTGCGTAACCGTCACCTTGGGCGCGCATTGCTGCACGGTGACGCCGCTGACTGCCGCATTCTGGCTTTCGGCCGCAGGGGCAGTCCCGGTGGTCTGGGCGTTCTGGTCCTGCGCCAGGGCCGGGCCTGTCAAAAGCGCCAGCGCAGCAACGCTTCCCAAGAGATGTCTGGTCATGTCTTCCTCCGTATTTTCCTCGGGCCGCCGCTGCGGCTTCGCAGGCTCAACCGCGAGGGCGTGACAGGGTTCCCGAACCCGTGACCACGCTGCACGATCCTACAGCCGGGGATGACTGATCCGACCGCCGCAGGCCGGGGCCGGAACGCCGGTCGTGCCGGGGCCGGAGGTCGGCAATCCCCGCATCACCCGCACCGCCAGCCAGCCGAAAGCCTGCGCCTCAAGCATGTCGCCATCCAGTCCGGCCGCCTCGACCGGCATGACCCGTGCGGGCAGGATATCGCGCAAGGCGGACATGATCGCGCCGTTGTGCCGTCCGCCGCCGCAGACCAGGACCAGCGCGGGCGCGGCCGGCAACCAGCGGAACGCCGCGGCCACCGATCCCGCCAGCGCCGCGACCAATGTCGCGGCGGCGTCGGCATCGGCCAGCCCCGAGACGGCCGCGGCCAGGCCCGCGAACTGGTCGCGATCCAGTGATTTCGGCGGCTTCCGGTCGAAAAAGGGATGGCGCAGGAAATCCGCCACGGCCCCCGAATCGGCACGGCCTGCCGCGGCCAGGGCGCCGCCCTCGTCGCGGCTTTGCCGCCGGCGCGCGCGCATCAGATCGTTGATCGGTGCATTGGCGGGCCCGGTATCGAAGGCCAGACAGGCCCCGTCCGCCTGCGGCGCGGGGGCGGCCGGATCAAGCCAGGTGATGTTACCCACCCCGCCCAGATTGAGAAAGGCCAGCGGCGCGGTCGGCAGATGGCCCTGCCCGATCGCCCATTTGGCGCAGGCCCAGTGGAAGAAGGGCGCAAGCGGCGCCCCCTCGCCGCCCTGTCGTACATCCTCGCTGCGAAAATCCCACACGACCGGCCGCCCGATCCGCCGCGCCAGCGCCGCCCCGTCGCCCGCCTGATGCGTGCCGCGCCCCCGCGGATCATGGGCCAGGGTCTGACCGTGATAGCCGATCAGCTGGGCCTCGGGAAAATCCGCCGCCAATTGGACATGTGCGGTTTCAGAGATCGCGGCCGCGTGCGCCGCGCCCGGATCGCCCGGCCACAGGCCCCGCGCCGCGTCGAGAATGGCGGCCTCGTTGTCCGAGACCGGAAGAAAGCCGCTGCGGCCAAAGCCTGCGATATCGCTGCCATCAGTGTCGATCAGCGCGGCGTCGACCCCGTCCATCGAGGTTCCCGACATCATTCCCAGAGCCCGGATCATCACGCTTTTCCTTTTCCGTCACAGCCGGTATATCCGCCGCGACGCAGAGGAAAAACCCCATGACCTATCAGCCCAGATCCGAATTCCTGCGCGTGATGATCGACCGTGGCTATGTCGCCGACTGCACCGATCACGAGGGGCTGGACCGGGCGCTGCTGGCGGGGCCGGTCACGGCCTATATCGGCTATGATGCGACGGCGGCCAGCCTGCATGTGGGACATCTGCTGAACATCATGATGCTGCGCTGGTTCCAGAAGACCGGCAACCGGCCGATCACGCTGATGGGCGGCGGCACCACCAAGGTCGGCGATCCCTCGTTCCGGTCAGAGGAAAGGCCGCTGCTGGATGCGGCCGCGATCCAGGCCAATATCGACGGGATGGGGCAGGTCTTCGCGCGCTACCTCGATTATGGCGACGGCGCGGCGCTGATGCTGAACAACGCGGAATGGCTGGACGATCTGAACTATCTCGATTTCCTGCGCGACATCGGGCGGCATTTCAGCGTCAACCGAATGCTCAGCTTCGAATCGGTGAAGTCGCGGCTGGATCGCGAACAATCGCTGTCCTTCCTGGAATTCAACTACATGATCCTGCAGGCCTACGACTTTCTGGAACTGCACCGGCGGCACGGATGCCAGTTGCAGATGGGCGGATCGGACCAATGGGGCAATATCGTCAACGGGATCGACCTGACCCGGCGGGTGGACGATGCGGTGATCTGGGGGCTGACCTCGCCGCTGCTGACCACCAGCGACGGGCGCAAGATGGGCAAATCCGCGGGTGGAGCGGTCTGGCTCAGTGGTGCGATGCTGTCGGCCTATGATTTCTGGCAGTTCTGGCGCAACACCACCGATGCGGATGTGGGCCGGTTCCTGAAGCTCTACACCGAATTGCCGATCGAGGAATGCGACCGGTTGGGCGCCCTGCAGGGTTCGGAAATCAACGATGCCAAGATCCTGCTGGCCAACGAGGTCACCTCCCTGCTGCACGGCGCCGACGCCGCGGCCAGCGCCGAGGCGACGGCGCGCGAAGTCTTCGAGCAGGGCGGGGCGGGCGGCGATCTTGATGTCGCGGTATTGCCGGCGGACGCATTTTCGGGCGGGCTGTCGGTCGTTCAGATGCTGGTTCAGGCCGGCATCACGTCCAGCGGCAAGGAGGCCAAGCGCCTGATCGCCGAAGGGGGCCTGCGGTTGAACAATCAGCCGGTCACCGATCCGCAGATGCCGATAGGATCGGCGATGATCGGCGATGGCATGAAGGTATCGGTGGGCAGGAAAAAACACCGGATGGTCCGGATCGGCTGAGGCCCGATGGGGCCGAATACCGCGCATTCGAGCTGTGACGCGGCGTCATGGCTCTGGCATCCACGGCCGCCGCCGTCTATCTGAACCTGCTTGCAAGAGAATCCTCCTATGGAGAGACGAGATGAGCGACGACAAGCGATCGACGGATGCGCCCCGGATTTCAGACCAGCCGGGCAAGGAAGCCGCGGCTTCGGATGCCGCGGTCGCTGCCGCGCGGCCCGCGCCGATCCGGCGCGCGATCGTGACCGAACTTGATGCCCTGAAGCCGGTCTGATCCCGGCAGGCCGATCTGCGGGATCTGAGCCTGGTCAGTCCATCTTTTCGATCCGATGCCTTGCGTCGCGGCCTTGCATGTCCCGCCTCCGTCCGCGGATCTGGTCCGGTGGCAGTCAGTGCCCTATCGGGCCACAGCGCGTGGATAGCCGTTGCGGCGCAGATGATTCAGGGCCTCGACCAGCGAGCGGCGGTCGCGAAACGGCCCTGCAAGGATGATCCGAACCCTGATCCCGCCCCGTCGGCCATAGGTCTGCGCCACGCGATAGCCAAGATCGGAAAGCCGCCGGATCGCGCCGGCCGCATTCGCCTCCGCCGCATAATCTCCGATCCGGACATAGCGGGCCGAGGCCGGAATCATTTCGACACGATCCGCTGCCACGGTCGCGGCCCGCGATCTGCGGGCCGGGCCGGAGCTGGCGACAGCTTTCCTGGCGGCCCTGTCCGGCGGCCGCGACGCGGCGGGACGCCGGTCCCGGCGAATGGATGAGCCGGCGACAGCCGGCGATGTCCTGCGCCCTGTTTGTCCGGCATCCTGCGGGTCGGCCTCGCCTTCCATCGCGCCCCGGCGAACCCGCGCGGACAATGTGACCGGCCGCATTCCCGCGCACAGGCCAAGCGTGACATCCTGCCCCAGCACCGGCGCGGCACCCGGATCGGCCACATAGCCCAGCTTTTCGCACAATCCGTCGGGCGCGTCCTGCATCGCGGCCATCGCGGCCCGAACCTCTGCTTCCTTCGTCATCACCGTGTCCAAGTCGCGCGCGAAGGCCTGTTGGCCGGATGCCTCGGCAGGCGCGGCGATCGGCTGCGCCACACGGGGGTCGGCCGTGAATTCGCCCGCGCGAAGCCCGAAAGCCAGGGCCTGGATCAACCGATCCTCGGGGCTGGGCGGAACCTTTGCCTCGCCCAGCGGAAGCACGCGGTCCGTTTCAGGATCCGTGCGCCGGGTCGAGAATGTCGGAGGAAATCCGCAGATCCGCACCCCGGTCTTGTCCAGCTTCGGTATCCATTCGCCATCCGCGCGTCGAAACACGCATCCGGCACCGTCGATATACTGAAGGGCCGCAAAATCCTCGGGAGGCGGCGGTGCCGGCGCAGCCAGGACCGGCCCCGCCGCCATCATCCACAACAAGATCCCGACCAGCACCCGCATAAATCACCCGCGATTCGACCCTTCATGTCACGGGATAGGGCAAAAGCCTGAAACGGTTGTTAACGCGGTCCTATTTCGTGCCGAACATCCGGTCGCCCGCATCGCCCAGACCGGGCACGATGTAACCGTGATCGTCCAGCCGCTGGTCCAGCGCGGCGGTCCAGATCGGCACATCGGGATGGGCCTCATACATCCTGCGAACGCCCTCTGGCGCGGCCAGAAGACACAGGAAACGCAGATTCCTTGCGCCACGGGATTTCAGCATGTCGATCGCCGCGACAGAGGAATTGCCCGTGGCCAGCATCGGATCGACGACGATGGTCATCCGCTCATCGAGGCTGGGCACCTTGCAGTAATATTCGACCGGCTTCAGCGTCTCGGGGTCGCGGTAAAGACCGACGAATCCCACCCGCGCCGACGGAATCAGCTCCAGGATACCGTCCAGCAGACCATTGCCGGCCCGCAGGATCGAGATCAGCGCCAGCTTCTTGCCAGCCAGCGTCGGTGCCTGCATCTCGCAGATCGGGGTCTGGATGGTGATGTCGGTCAGTTCCAGTTCGCGCGTGACCTCATAGGCCAGAAGCAGGCTGATCTCGCGCAGAAGCTGGCGGAAGGTGGCGGTCGAGACGTCCTTCTGCCGCATGATCGTCAACTTGTGCTGGATCAGCGGATGCTTGACGACACTCAGGTGGGGATCGGTCACGCGAATTCCTTTCTCAGCCGGTCGCGGGTTTCGGGGTCGCAAAAGGCGGCCTCGGCTGCCCATTGGTTGATCTGCAGGAAGTCCTTTTCGCCCCAGCCGAAGGCATCGGCAAGGCGGTCGTATTCCTTGCCCATGTCGGTGTGAAAGAACGGCGGATCGTCGGTCGAGACGGTCACTTTCACCCCCGCATCGGCCAGCCGCGCGATGGGATGGGCGTCCCAGGAATTCCACAGCCCAAGCGCGATGTTCGAGCCGGGACAGACCTCGAGCACCGTCCCGCGTTCGGCCAGATCGCGCACAAGCGCGTCGTCTTCGATGGCGCGGACGCCGTGGCCGATGCGGCTGACACCCAGCGACAGCGCCTGCCGGATGCTGTCCGGCCCGCCCCATTCACCGGCATGACAGGTCAAGCCCAGGCCGGCCTCGCGCGCGCAATCGAAGCTCCAGGCGAAATCGGTGGCGCGGCCCGTCGTCTCGGCGCCGCCCATGCCGAAGCCGGTGATCCAGCCGCCCGCCGTTTCGGCCGCGCAGACCGCCGATCTGCGGGCGCGATCGGCGCCGAAATGACGAATGCAGGTGACGATGCCGCGGCTGTCGATGCCCTGCTTGCGCATCTGGTCCGCGACTTCGGTCATCGCGGCCAGGTAATCGCGCCATGCGGCCAGATCGCCGCCGCCGCAGAATTCTGGGCTGACGAAAAGCTCGGTATGGATCACGCCCGTCTCGGCGCTGCGTTCCAGCACTTCGGCCAGCAGGCGGGCATAGTCGCGCGGGCCCTGCAGAATGCTGGTCGCGGCCTCGTAGACGCGCAGGAAGTCGTTGAAATCGGCATAGGCATACTGGCCCCGCGCGTCAAAGATCGTGGGCAGATCGACGCGCTTTTCAGCCGCCAGCGCGCGGATGAAATCGGGCGGGGCCGCGCCTTCCAGATGCAGGTGCAATTCGATCTTCTTCACAGAAACGACCTTCCATGCTGCGGCGCGGGCAGATCCAGATGGTCCATGACCGAGGCGCCGATATCGCTGAACCCCACCTGCCCGACCGGCCGCCTGCCCAGCCCGTGCCCCAGCACCGGCACCCGTTCGCGCGTGTGATCGGTGCCATGCCACGACGGATCGTTGCCGTGATCGGCGGTAAAGATCGCCAGATCACCGGGCCGCAAAGCCTCGATCAGCCGGCCCGCCACCGTATCGAACCATTCCAGATGCCGGCCGTAGCCGGCAACATCGCGCCGGTGCCCGAAATTCGTGTCGAATTCGACGAAATTGGCGAAGGTCAGGCTGCCCGGTTCGGCCTTTCGGCCCAGGCCGATCAGCTGTTCGGCCAGATCGGCGTCGGATTTGCCCTTCCACAGATGCGCGATGCCGCGATGGCTGAAGATATCGCCGATCTTGCCGATGCCGTGGGTGACGCGCCCCGCCGCCGCCGCGATGTCGAGGATCGTATCGGCGGGCGGCGCGATGGCGAAGTCGCGGCGATTGGGGGTGCGGCGGAACCGGCCCGGCGCCTCGCCCAGAAACGGCCGGGCAATGGCGCGGCCGACGCGCATGTCATGCAGCATGGGGGCGATTCCCTCGCACAGCGCAATCAGCCGGTCCAGGCCGAAATGCTGTTCATGCGCCGCGATCTGCAACACGCTGTCGACCGAGGTATAGCAGATCGGCCAGCCGCTGCGGATATGTTCGGCCCCGAACCGCTCGATCACCTCGGTGCCCGAGGCGTGGCAATTGGCAAGGATCCCCGCGGTTCCGGCCAATTGGCACAAACGTGCCGTCACCGCCGGCGGAAAGGCGGGCTGCGTGTCGGGAAAATAATGCCAATCCCACGGCACCGGCACGCCCGCCATTTCCCAATGTCCCGACGGCGTGTCCTTGCCGACCGAGATCTCGGTCGCGGCGCCCCACAGGCCCTGCGGTTGCGCGGAAAGCCCCGGCACCGTCAATCCGCTGGCAAGCCCGATCGCCGCGCCAAGCCCCAGACGGTCCAGATGCGGCATGGCCAAGGGGCGGGCCTGCGCGATATGGCCGATGGTGTTCGCGCCGGTATCGGGCCGCCCCTCGTTGAAGAACCGTGCCGCATCGGGGGCGCCGCCGATACCGGCGCTGTCCATCACGATCAGAAAGGCGCGATTGCTAGTCATCTGTGTCCAGCCTTTCGCGGATCAGCGGACCGGGCGCAATCCCGTCCCCGATCCGGTAGGCGGCCGCGACCGCGGCGACGGCGATCTCGGCGGCGGTTTCGTCGGCGGCATGGACGATGGCCAGGGGCCGGTCCGGACCGACCGCCTCGCCCAGTTTGGCAAGCCGCGACAGGCCGACACGCACATCAATCGCATCACCGGCGCGCACCCTGCCACCGCCAAGCGCCACGACAGCATGACCAAGCGCCGCGACATCGATGGCATCGACCGAACCGGCAGGCGCAGGAACCGGATGGCAGGCAGGCGCGGTCGGCAAATGCGCCGCAGGCCGGTCCAGCAGATCGCGCGGCCCGCCCTGCGCCGCGACCATGCGGCCAAAGACCTCGGCCGCCGCGCCCGCATCCAGCTGCGCGGCAGGATCGCCCCCCTGCCCGGCAAGGCGCAAGGCCTCTGCCGACAATTCCAGCACCAGATCACGCAAGGCGCCGCCTTCGCCGCGCAGGACACGGATCGCCTCGGCCACTTCCAGCGCGTTTCCGGCCGATCGCGCGAGCGGCTGATCCATATCGGTAATCAGCGCCGAACAGCGACATCCCGCGCCATTGGCGGTGCGGACCAGCGATTGCGCCAAGGCTCTCGCCTGATCGGGTGATTGCAGAAACGCGCCCGATCCGGCCTTCACGTCCAGAACCAGCCCCTCCAGCCCCGCCGCCAGCTTTTTCGACAGGATCGAGGCGGTGATCAGGTCGATTGATCCGACCGTCGCGGATTCGTCGCGGATCGCGTAGAGCCTGCGGTCTGCGGGCGCGATATCGCCCGTTGCCGCGACGATGGCGCAGCCGGTTTCACGCAGGATGCGGCGAAAATCGTCCTCGGGCTGGTCGCAGACGAAGCCGGGGATCGCCTCCAGCTTGTCCAGCGTGCCGCCGGTGTGACCAAGCCCGCGACCCGAGATCATCGGCACATAGACCCCGCAGGCCGCCAGCAGCGGCGCAAGGATCAGGCTGACGGTGTCGCCGATGCCGCCGGTCGAATGCTTGTCGACGACCGGCCCCGGCAGATCCCATCGCAGCACATGCCCCGAATCGCGCATCGCGCGGGTCAGCGCCACGCGCCCGGCCTCGCCCGTGCCACGGGTCAGGACCGCCATCGCGAAGGCGCCTGCCTGCGCGTCGCTGACGGATCCGTCCGCCAGCCCCTGCGCGATCAGCGTGGCGCCGGGGCCATCCAGCCCGCGTCCATCCCGAAGCGCGGCGATGACAGGGCGCGGATCGGTCATCCGGCCCGGGTCATGTGGCCCGCATCGAATCGGCCGGGCAGCAGATCGCCGATCGTGGTGGTCTGGCGGGCTCCGTCGACCGTGCCCATGATGACGGGGGTGTCGGCGCGCCCGAACTCGGCCAGTTTCTGCCGGCAACCGCCGCAGGGCGGGCATGGGGCGGGCGCATCGGCGATGACCGCGACCTCGACCAGTTGGGTCTCGCCGGCCGCGACCATGGCGCTGATGGCTCCGGCCTCGGCGCAGGTGCCCTCGGGATAGGCCACGTTCTCGACGTTGCAGCCGCGATAGATCCGGCCCGATGCGCCGCGTATCGCCGCGCCGACCTTGAACTTCGAATATGGCACATAGGCCGCTTCGCGGACCTCTTGCGCAGCATCCAGCAGCGACATCGTCACCCCCTGATTTCGTTGAGGCAGTCTTGCGCCCCGACGGGGGCGAACGCAAGCCGATGCCGCCTGTTCCCGGCGCCGCAAATGGTTTAACGGTGAACCAAATTCGGCTTGCGGAGGGGGACAGAGATGGAAGAACGCCGGCAGGACAGCGCGCGGCAGGCCGCGCTGGATTACCACGAATTTCCGCGCCCCGGAAAGCTGGAGGTCCGCGCGACCAAGCCGCTGGCCAATGGCCGCGACCTGTCGCGGGCCTATTCGCCCGGCGTGGCCGAAGCCTGCCTGGAAATCAAGGCCGATCCGGCGACCGCCAGCCGCTATACCGCGCGCGGCAATCTGGTCGCCGTCGTGACAAATGGCACCGCCGTTCTGGGCCTGGGCAATATCGGCGCCGCGGCCTCCAAACCGGTGATGGAAGGCAAGGCGGTCCTGTTCAAGAAATTCGCCAATATCGACTGTTTCGACATCGAGGTGAACGAGGCCGATCCCGAGAAACTGGCCGATATCGTCTGTGCGCTGGAACCGACATTCGGCGCGATCAACCTGGAAGACATCAAGGCTCCGGACTGCTTCATCGTCGAAAGGCTGTGCCGCGAGCGGATGAACATCCCGGTCTTTCACGACGATCAGCACGGCACCGCCATCGTGGTGGGCGCCGCGGCGACCAACGCGCTGCATGTCGCGGGCAAGCGGTTCGAGGATATCAAGGTCGTCTCGACCGGCGGCGGCGCGGCGGGGATCGCCTGTCTGGACATGCTGCTGAAGCTGGGCGTCAGGCGCGAAAACATCTGGCTTTGCGACATTCACGGGCTGGTCCACGAGGGCCGGGCCGAGGACATGAACCCGCAAAAGGCGGCCTATGGCCAGCCGACCGATCTGCGCAGCCTCGATCAGGTGATCGAGGGGGCCGACCTGTTCCTTGGCCTGTCCGGTCCCGGCGTGCTGAAGCCCGAGATGGTGGCAAGGATGGCCAGCCGGCCGGTGATCTTCGCCTTGGCCAACCCGATGCCCGAAATCCTGCCCGAGGATGCGCGCGCCGTCGCCCCCGACGCCATCATCGCCACCGGTCGCAGCGATTATCCCAACCAGGTCAACAACGTGTTGTGCTTTCCCTTCATCTTCCGCGGCGCGCTGGACGTGGGCGCGACAACGATCAACGACGAGATGGAACTGGCCTGTATCGAGGGTATCGCGGCCCTGGCCCGCGCCACCACCGCCGCCGAGGCGGCGGCCGCCTATCGCGGCGAGACGCTGACCTTCGGCCCCGAATACCTGATCCCGAAACCTTTCGATCCGCGCCTGGTCGGGGTCGTCTCGACCTCGGTCGCCAAGGCAGCGATGGCATCCGGGGTCGCGACCCGTCCGCTGGACGACCTGGACGCCTACAAGCGCAAGCTGGACGGATCGGTCTTCCGCTCGGCCCTGATCATGCGCCCGGTCTTCGAGGCTGCGGCCACCTCGGAACGGCGCATCGTCTTCGCCGAGGGCGAGGACGAGCGTGTGCTGCGCGCGGCCAATGCGATGCTGGAGGAAACCACCGACAAGCCGATCCTGATCGGCCGCCCCGAGGTCGTCGCCATGCGGGCCGAACGCGCCGGCCTGCCGATCCGGCCCGACCGCGACTTCGAGATCGTGAACCCCGAAAGCGATTCTCGCTATCGCGATTACTGGGAAACCTATCACCAGTTGATGGCACGGCAGGGGGTCAGCCCCGATATTGCGCGGGCGATCATGCGCACCAACACAACCGCCATCGGCGCGGTCATGGTCCATCGCGCCGAGGCCGACAGCATGATCTGCGGCACGTTCGGGCAGTATAGCTGGCATCTGCAATATGTCCGCCATGTCCTGGCGCGCGACGGGCTGCATCCGGTCGGGGCGCTGTCGATGATCATCCTGGAAGACGGCCCGCTGTTCATCGCCGATACGCAATGCCACAACGATCCCACGCCGGAACAGGTGGCCGAAGCCGTCCAGGGCACCGCACGCCATGTCCGCCGCTTCGGTCTGACGCCCAAGATCGCACTCTGCGCCCATTCGCAATTCGGCAATCTCGACACCTATACCGGCCGCAAGATGCGCGAGGCCATGGCGCTGCTGGACGCACGCGAACCCGATTTCATGTACGACGGCGAGATGCATGTCGATGCCGCGCTGGATCCCGAACTGCGCGAACGCATCTTCCCCGGATCGCGGCTGCAGGGCGCGGCCAACGTGCTGGTCTTTGCGGGCACGGATGCGGCCTCGGGCGTCAGGAACGCACTGAAGATGCGCGCCGGCGGGCTGGAGGTCGGGCCGATCCTGATGGGCATGGGCAACCGCGCCCATATCGTGACGCCCTCGATCACCCCCCGCGGCCTGCTGAACATGAGCGTGCTGGCCGGAACCCCGGTCGCGCATTACAGCTGAGGCGCGGTGATGCCCGGCCTGCGCGCGCGATACGAACAACAGGTTCGGGCGCTGGCGCGGCGGGCTGATGATCTGCGCGCCGCGGGTCTTGCCGCCGAAGAGATCGCGCGCGGGCTTCACGCCGAACGCCGGGCCTTGTCGGCCCGCTACAAGGCGCTGACGCCCGAACCGCTGCGCAGCCGCATCGCCGCCCGCAGCATCGCGATCCATGGCGATCCCGACGGCCCGAGCATCGACTCGCTGCGCGCCGCCGGCAAAAGCTGGGATCAGATCGCCGAGGCCGCTGCGTGTCCTGGCCGCTTTCCGCCGCTGGGATGAAAGCCTGCCCGCCCAGATCAGCGGTCTCGCCCCCACAGCCGGGCCCTGCAACGCCGCGCGGGCAAGCCGAGATCAAAGGGCCGCGGCTGCCGCCGGTGACGGGCGCGGAGGGCATTGAAAGAAAGTCGGGCGCTGGTCCGGCCCGCCACGATCCGGCCACCGCAGCCGCACCCGGCGCAATTCACGCCGCTTTCCTGGACCGTCCCGCCGGGGATGCCGCTAACATGGTTGCACAGCCTCCGTGCTGCCCCATAACAAGTCCCAGGGAGAAGGAGGACGTCATGGCCTACAAGGACATCTATGCGGGCTGGAAATCCGATCCGGAGGGGTTCTGGATGCGCGCGGCGCAGGCGATCGACTGGGACCGCGCGCCCGGCCGCGCCTATTCCGATGATGGCCCGGCGGGCGAATGGTTCGCGGAAGCGATGGTCAATACCTGCTGGAACGCCGTGGATCGTCATGTCGAGGCCGGCTACGGCGACCGCCTTGCCATCATCCATGACAGCCCCATCACCGACAGCATCCAGCGCATCACCTATGCCGAGCTTCGCGACCGCGTGGCCCGCCTTGCAGGCGCGCTGCGCACCGCTGGCGTCGGGAAAGGCGACCGCGTCATCATCTACATGCCCATGGTTCCCGAGGCGCTGGAGGCGATGCTGGCCTGCGCGCGGCTGGGGGCGATCCATTCGGTCGTCTTCGGCGGCTTCGCGGCGCATGAACTGGCCGTGCGCATCGACGACGCCCGGCCCCGCGCTATCATAGCCGCGTCCTGCGGGCTGGAGCCGGGGCGCATCGTCGCCTACAAGCCGCTTCTGGACCGGGCCATCGATCAGGCTTCGCACAAGCCCGATTCCTGCATCATCCTGCAACGCGAACAGCAGCCGGCCGAACTGATCGCGGATCGCGATCTCGACTGGGACCGGGTCACGCGCGACGCCGCGCCCGCCGATTGCGTGCCGGTCGAGGGTCATCACCCGGTCTATATCCTTTATACCTCGGGCACGACGGGTCAGCCCAAGGGCGTGGTGCGCCATACGGCGGGTCATCTGGTCGCGCTGCAATGGTCGATGCACAACATCTACGCGATCGAGGCCGGAGATGTGTTCTGGGCCGCATCGGATGTCGGCTGGGTCGTGGGCCACAGCTATATCTGCTATGGTCCGCTGATCGCGGGCGCGACCACCATCGTGTTCGAGGGCAAGCCCGTCGGCACCCCCGATGCCGGCGTCTTCTGGCGAGTGATCCAGGATCATGGGGTCAAGTCCTTCTTCACCGCGCCCACCGCGATCCGCGCCGTCAAGCGCGAGGATCCCAAGGGCCAGCTGATCCGCGACTATGACCTGTCCTGCCTCAAGGCGCTGTTTCTGGCAGGCGAACGCGCCGATCCCGATACCGTCGAATGGGCCGAAAATCACCTGACCGTGCCGGTGATCGATCATTGGTGGCAGACCGAAACCGGATGGGCCATTGCGGCCAACCCCCTGGGGATCGAACGGCTGCCGGTCAAGTCCGGCAGCCCGACCGTCGCCATGCCGGGATATGACGTGCAGGTCCTGGACGAAGGCGGCCAGCCGGTCGCCCCCGGCACGCTGGGCGCGATTGCGCTGAAACTGCCGCTGCCACCCGGCACGCTGCCGACATTGTGGAATGCCGAGAACCGGTTCCGACAAGCCTATCTGGCGCATTTCCCCGGCTATTACGAGACCGGCGATGCCGGCTATCTGGACGAGGACGGCTATCTCTATGTCATGGCGCGCACCGATGACGTGATCAATGTGGCCGGCCACCGCCTGTCCACCGGCGCGATGGAAGAGGTTCTGGCCAGCCATCCGGCGGTCGCGGAATGCGCGGTGATCGGCGTTGCCGATCCTCTGAAGGGTCAGGTGCCGCTGGGCCTTCTGTGTCTGAAGAAGGGCGTGAATGACCCGCCGGATCAGGTGCTGCGCGAGGTGGTGGGTCTGGTTCGCGACCGTATCGGCCCGGTCGCGGCCTTTCGCCTGGCCTGCATCGTGGATCGCCTGCCCAAGACGCGCTCGGGCAAGATCCTGCGCGCGACCATGGCCCGGATCGCTGATGGAGAAGATGTCGGGACGCCGGCCACCATCGATGACCCCGCGATCCTCGACGAGATCGCGACGGCCCTGCGC
>DBFD01000062.1:12418-21057 GCA_002294185.1 Paracoccus sp. UBA889 | reverse complement strand
TGACCGACCGCGGTGACGGCAAGATCGTTACAAGGGTCGGTCGCGGGCCTATAAAGGAGATCAGGTGGCTGGCCGGCGCGGATTTCAGTCCAGACCAAACATGAAGGAGATCACCTTGTCAGAGACCCGTCGCCCCTCTTTGGCGGATCAGGTTTACGATCAACTGCTGGCGACAATTCTCGAAGAGAAATACCCGGTGCAAAGTCGGCTGCCCGCCGAAGACGTCCTGGCCCAGAATTTCGGCGTCTCCAGACCGATCGTGCGCGCGGCGCTTTCGCGCCTTCGCGATGACGGGATCGTCCAGTCGCGACGCGGCTCTGGCAGCTATGTCCTGCGCCGGCCCGACCGGCAGCTCATCAGTTTCATTCCGCTGGAATCCGTCTCGGGCGTCCAACGCTGCTACGAATTCCGCATCGACGTGGAAGGGGCGGCCGCCGCATGGGCGGCACGGCGCCGAGACGAAGATGATCTTGCCGCGATGGATCACGCCTATGAGGTGATGAAGCAAGCCTATGAACAGAACGCTCTGGGTGTCGAGGCAGACCAGATGCTTCACCTTGCCGTGGCGCGTGCCTCGAAGAACCCGTTCTTCGCTTCGGTTCTCGAATCGCTTGAAGAACAGATCGCCTTTGGCGTGAAGCTGTCGCGATCCCTGACCCTGCTGGATACGCCGGTGCGTCAGGAACGGGTGCTGGCTGAACATCGAGCCGTCCTGGACGCGATCCGGCTGCAGCAGCCAGAGGTCGCCAAGGCCGCCATGCGCCATCATATTACCGCCGCCAAGGACCGGATGTTCGTTGGCAAACCGGAAAAGGACCGATCGTGAAAACATCGCGGTCGGCCTTGCCCGAAGACCGGCGTCCCGGACCCCTGGGCCACGAGGCCGATCTCAGCTTCCGACCAGGTCGCCGCCATTGGGGTGCAGAACCTGGCCGGTGAAATAGGACCCGTCATCGCAGGCCAGAAACAGCATGGCAGAAGCAACCTCGTTGGGCTGGCCGGGACGGCCCAGCGGTGAGGACTTGCCGAAATCCTTCACCTTGTCCGGTGGGAACGAGGCGGGGATCAGCGGCGTCCAGATCGGTCCGGGGGCAACGCCGTTCACGCGAATCCCCCTGGGCGCCAGCTTGGACGACATGGCCCGCATGAAGGACAGGATCGCACCCTTGCTGGACGCATAGTCGATCAGCAGATCCTGGCCGCGATAGGCGGTCACAGAGGTGGTGCAGATGATCGATGCGCCCTTCTCCAGATGCGGCAGCGCTGCCTGAACCATGAAGAACTGTCCGCCCAGATTGGTTCGGAAGGTGCGAAACAGCTGGTCTTCGGAGATTTCGGTGACGTCCTCTCTTGCGTGCTGTTCGGCCGCGTTGCAGACCACAACATCCAGGCGTCCGAACTCGTCCAGGGTCTGGCGTGCCACGTCTTCGCAGAACGACTTGCTGCCCACGTCTCCCGCCAGCAACAAAGCCTTGCGGCCCTCGTCCTTCACCAGACTGCGTGTCTTTTCCGCGTCGTCATGTTCGTCCAGATAGACGATCGTCACATCGGCGCCTTCCCGCGCGAACAGGACCGCGGTCGCGCGTCCGATACCGGAATCGCCGCCGGTGATGATCGCCACCCTGTCCTTCAGTCGTCCCGACCCGGGATGGCGCGGCATGTATTCCGGGGGCGGGTCCATGCGGGATTCGATCCCCGGCTGACGGTCCTGGGTGTCCATCTTGTCAAGATCCTTCGGATGCATCCTTGTTCTCCTTTCATGTTGCCAGACCCGCATCCACGCGCGCGGACGACATTCTTCCTGCTTTCAGTCCTTGGCCACCATTTGCTGCAGCCCGTCGATCACGCCATCGGAAAGGGTCTGCCGCTCTTCCTGCAGGGCCAGCGCCGGGCAGCGGGACTTCAGCCTCGCGGCCATGTCGCCCATCGAAAACCCGCCGGATGCCTCGATTTTGCGAAGCTCGGTCCAGGTGACCGGGACAGCGACCGGCGCCCCCGCGCGCGCGCGGACGGAATAGGGGGCGATGGCCGTCGCGCCGCGTTCGTTGCGCAGCCAGTCGATGAAGATGCGCCCCTTGCGACGGGCCTTCGACATGGAGGCTGTGAACCGTTCGGGTTCGCGCGATGCCATCGCATGGGCAAAGGTCTTGGCAAACAGCTTGACCGTGTCCCAACCCCGTGTGCGGCGCAGCGCGGTCCAGACGTGAACGCCCTTGCCACCGGTCACGATGACGCCCGTCTTCAGCCCGATCCCTGCCAGGGCCTCGCGAAGGTCGAAGGCCGCGGCACGCACCGCGTCCCAGCCCAGCCCCTCGTCGGGGTCCAGATCGAAGACCAGGCGGTCGGGCCTGTCCAGACGATCGCGACGCGCCCCCCAGACGTGGAATTCCAGCGTGCCCATCTGCGCCGCCGCGACCAGTCCGCCGGGGCCCGTGGCATAGAGATACCGGGCCGCATTCCCGTCGCTTTCGCCGATTTCGACGCGGCCCAGTTCGCGGGGCATCCCGCCGGTGTCGTGCTTCTGGAAAAAACATTGTCCGTCGATCCCCGAAGGGCAGCGGAACAGAGACAGCGGACGCTGACCGATCAGCCCGATCATGCGTTCGCCGACACGATCATAGTGGCGCGCCACATCGCCCTTGGTGCAGCCCGCTTCCGGAAAGACCCTGCGACCCTCATGGGTGACGCGGATGCCGCGAATCCCGGTTTCCTCGTTCTGTTGCATCGGTTCCTCCAACCGGACCTGATCGGCGGTCTTGTCGTGGCGCAATCCCAGGAACGCGCCGTGACGGATATGGCCGTCGGCGGTGAATTCGGTGAACTCGACTTCGGCCACCAGGTCAGGGCGCAGCCAGGATGCGCCACGCGCGATGGCCGCGGGCACATCACCGACCGGCGGGGTCTTGCGGGGGGTGAAGGCGGCAGACAGATCCTTCATCGAGGCCTCGGAAAAGCCTGTGCCGACGCGACCCTTGTAGCGCAGCTTGCCGGCTTCGTGCGAGGCTACCAGAAGCGATGCGAACGGCCGCCCCTTCTTGTCCGAGGGGCTGAATCCCACGATCACGAATTCCTGCCGTCGCGTGCACTTGGTCTTCAGCCAGGTCTTGGCGCGTCCACCGCGATAGGGTGCGTCGAGACGCTTTGACACCGTGCCTTCGCCCCCGGCCTCGCAAGCCGCGGCGAAGATCCGGGCGCCGTGGCCGATGACGTGGTCGCTTGTCCGCAGCGCGCCGCCGGCCGGCAGACCCGCCAGCAAGCCGGCCAATCGTTCGCGCCGCTCGATCAGGGGCGCGTCGGTCAAGTCGGTGCCGTCCACGCGCAGCAGGTCAAAGGCGAAAAAGACCAGATCGCCCCCCTCCTTGAGTGCGCGTTGCAGCGATGAAAAGGCCGATTGCCGAATCCGATCGGCCATCACCTCGCCGTCGATCAGGGCGGTGTCGCAGGGCAAGGCGTCGAACGCCGTGGCCAGGCGGCCGAAACGATCCGTCCAGTCCTTGCCCGAGCGGGTATAGAGCCGCGTCCCTCCGCCACCCAGCGCGGCAAGGCATCGGTAGCCGTCGAACTTCGTCTCGTGCAGCCAATCGTCACCCTCGGGTGGCTTGTCGACCAGCGTGGCAAGCTGCGGCGTGGTGAAGGCCGGCCGTTTGCCCCGGCGTTTTCGATCCGCGGCCGCGGATGCGACCGGACCGACCGCGGCCGCGATCCGTTTCATCGGGCGGCCGGTCCTGACCGAGACGTCGAACTGGTCGGTCAACGCGTCCGGTTCCTCCCCTGCGTCGTCGTCGATCTCCTTGATCAGCAGCCAGTTTTCCCGCTTGTCATCGGGCTTTCGCTGCATCCGCACCAGGGTCCATCCGCCGTGCATCCGGCTGCCCTGAAGCGTGAATTTCAGCTTGCCCTTCTTCAGGCCCTGCCCGAAATTCTCCTGCGCCGACCAGGTGCCCTCGTCCCACAGCATCACCGTTCCGGCACCGTATTCGCCTTTGGGGATCGTGCCTTCAAAGCCGGCATAGTCGATCGGATGATCCTCGGTCCGGACCGCAAGGCGTTTTTCGCGCGGATCGGAGGAAGGGCCCTTGGGGACAGCCCAACTGAGCAACACGCCATTCCATTGCAGCCGGAAATCGTAGTGCAGGTGGGAGGCGGCATGTTTCTGCACGATGAAGCGGTGATTGTCGTCTGCGGCAGCCGGAATCCGGCCTATCGGCTCGCCGGTGCGGGTGAAATTGCGCTTGTCGTTGTATTCGGCCAGAGGGTCGGCCGGCCGAGCGTCGCGGCGGGTCATCACGACGCCTTCTTGCGCTTCGGCTTCTTGCTGTCGGCCGCCCGCGCGGTCTTCAGGCTCTGTTTCAGCGCGCTCATCAGATCGACGACCTTGTCGCCGCCGGCAACTTCACGTTCGGCGTCGTCGCGGACTCGTGGGGCTTTCTTGTCCTTTCGCTTGGCCTCCAGCAGATCGCGCAGCGCCGCGGCATATTTGTCGGTATAGGCGGTGGCGTCGAAGGGCGCGGATTTGCGTTCGATCAGCGAGGTGGCAACCTCGACCAGTTCGACATCGGCGGGTGCATCCTCGATACCGGTAAAAATCTGATCGGCCTCGCGCAGTTCGTTTTCGTAATGCAGCGATTCCATCAACAAGCCGTCGCCACAGGCCTTGACGGCGGCAAGATATTCCTTGCCGCGCATCGTCACCTGGCCCAGCCCGACCTTGTTCGTCTGCCGCAGCGCGTCGCGCACGACGCGATAGGCATCCTCGGCCAGATCGTCGGAAGGGACGATGTAGTAGGGCTTGTTGAAGTAGATCGGCGGTATATCGCGAAAATCGACGAACTGAACCAGTTCGAAGGTCTTTTTCGTCTCCAGCTTGATCGCGTCGATTTCTTCGGGGTCGATCAGCAGATATTCGTCATCCCCGATCTCGTAGCCCTTGACGATTTCGGCCGCATCCACTGGTCCGATCTCGGGCACGGTCTTTTCATATCGCACCTTCTTGCCCGAAGGCCGGTGAATCTGGCGAAATGACACGCGGCCATCGGGTTTCGTGGCCGAATAGATCTCGACGGGGATGGCGACCAATGACAGCCGAAGCTGACCCTTCCACAATGCGCGCGGTGCCATTTCCGTCCTTTCCCTCGGGGTCCACGAGAATGATCAAAGGCATTTCGGAAGAATATACGCCTTGCGCGGCGCGATGGTTCCTGAACCGGCCCCCATTTGGACCGTTTCTTCCGGCGCCGGAATGGGCGCCTGCCGTCGCCCCGCAGTCAAGGACGGGACTGCCGTTCGCGTGAGGCATATTGCCGGCCGCGACAGGGGTCAGCGCCTGCCGATCCGGGCAAACAGGCGGGCGAAAACGCCCGCCGGACTTTCGAAGATACAGGCCGCCTGGTGGCCGCAGGGCCGGCGCGGTCCAGAGATGGACTGCCCCGCCCCGATGCGCGCTACCAGATCGCGCGCTCGCGATCATGGAACCGCCGTGCAGCGACCTTGACGAAGGCATCGGGGTCCAGGTCCACGACACCCTCATCCCTGGTGACGCCCGCCGCATCCAGAAGCGGTTTCGCCGCATCCTCGGCCGCGATCGCTTTCAGATGCGCGAAGGCGTCCGAGACGAAATCGATCGCCGGCTTGTAGCTGGCCAGCGCCCGTGCGTCCTCTGACCCGATCACCAGGGCGATCGCATCCAGAAGAACCGATGGCGTGGCGGCAAGTTGCGCCTCGGCATGGCCACGCTGCCTTGCGATCATCACCGCCACGCCGCCGGCCGCTTCGACCGCTTCACGAATGGCCTTGGCGCGCGCGGAATCGCCCCCGGCGCCGATGACAATCCCGACCTTGCGGCCCGCGAGGCTGGGCTTCGACCGCTTCAGGATCGACAGCGCGTCCGAGGGCGGCATGTCGATCGGGGCCCGCTGCGGCGTCGCGGCCTCGGGCAGATCTTCGGCCAGGCCGCGGGCCACGGCGCCGGCGAGATCTTCGTCGATCACCCGCAGATGACCCAGAATCCGGCTGCGGACATGATCCAGTCCCACGTTCGACAACTCGAAGGTGATCGCCTCGGCGATGTGGCGCTGTTCGACCTGGGTCTGGCTGCGATAGAACAACCGCGCCTGGCTGTAGTGATCGCCGAACAATTCGGGCCTGACGCGCAGCTTGGCATCGGGCGAGTTGCCCAGATCGGTCATCGCAGGGGCGGTGGCAAAACCCCGATCCACGGCGCGCGGACCGCCGTCCTCGCCGGCTTCGGCAAGACTGTTGGGTTCATAATTGGCCCGTCCCTTGGGCACCGCCATCTGCATCATCCCGTCACGCTGGAAATTCTGCATCGGGCATTTCGGGGCATTGATCGGCAATTGATGGAAATTGGCGGTTCCCAGCCGCGATTTCTGGGTGTCCAGATAGCTGAACAGCCGCCCCTGCAACAGCGGATCGTCGGTAAAGTCGACGCCCGGCACCACATGCGAGGGACAGAAGGCCGCCTGCTCGGTCTCGGCAAAGAAGTTGTCGGGATTGCGATCCAGCACCATCCGGCCGACGACGCGCACCGGGATATCCTCTTCCGGAACAAGCTTGGTCGCGTCCAGGACGTCATATGGCTGCCGGGCGGCCCAATCCGCGTCAAAGACCTGGATGCCCAGATCCCATTCGGGATGATCGCCGCGTTCGATGGCCTCCCACAGATCCTGTCGGTGATAGTCCGGGTTGGCGCCCGCTGTCTTGACCGCCTCGTTCCAGACCTGGCTCTGAAGCCCCAGCCGTGGCTTCCAGTGAAACTTGACAAAGGTGGACTTGCCCTCGTCATTGACCAGACGGAAGGTGTGGATCCCGAAACCCTCGATCATGCGGAGACTGCGCGGAATCGCCCGGTCGGACATCGCCCACATGATCATGTGCAGCGATTCGGGCATCAGCGAGACGAAATCCCAGAAAGTGTCATGGGCCGTGGCGGCCTGGGGATAGCCCCGATCGGCCTCCATCTTCACGGCGTGGATCAGATCGGGAAACTTGATCGCGTCCTGGATGAAGAACACGGGGATATTGTTGCCGACCAGATCGAAATTGCCCTCTTCGGTATAGAACTTGACCGCAAAACCCCTGACATCGCGGGGGGTGTCGACGCTGCCCGCCCCGCCCGCGACGGTGGAAAAGCGGGTAAAGACCGGCGTGCGGCCCTTCTTCGACAGGAATTGGGCGCGTGTCAGTTCAGGAATGGGATCGGTGCATTCGAAATAGCCATGCGCACCCGACCCGCGGGCATGCACGATCCGTTCGGGGATACGCTCGTGATCGAAGTGAAAGATCTTCTCGCGCAGGATGAAGTCTTCCAGAAGGGAAGGCCCGCGCGCGCCCGCCTTCAGGCTGTTCTGGTTGTCGCTGAGCGCGACGCCCTGATTGGTGGTCAAGGGCTTGCCGCCACGCTGATGCAGCTCGCCCGCCTCACCGCTCTTGTTGCTGGTGTCGGTCACGGCACTCTCCTGTCCTGATTTGTGATCCGGCATCCGCAAGGACGCCCGGCGAACAACGCAGGTGATGGCTGACCGTTCCCGCGAAAGACGAAATCCCGGATCAGCGGCGCCGCCCTTGTCCGGCGCCGACGCGCGCCGTGTCCGTGATCGGGCGATGCGAGACCGCCCGCAATGGTCGGTGGCGACGGAACGAAGCGCGCGCGGAGGGCGGGCCACGACCGCCCTTGGCATCGTCGGCGCGCGTCCTGGAAATGGTTGACTGATGCAAAAAATGCGAGCAACGTGCCTGCGGGGCCGACTCTCGCTCCGGCTAAAGCCTTTCGACACCGCCGTTTTTTCGACCGGACGGCGCATGGCGGAAAACTGCCCGGAACATGCGACCCCGCCGAACGGAAGGGGAGGAATGTCGTGACGGACATAACCAGTACCCGGGACATGCCACCCTCCGGCCGACATCCAAGCGACCTGCTGGAACCGATCCATCATTACAGCGACCGTGCCGCGCGAACCTGGCTTTACAGTTCCGTCTTCTGGCTGATGTTCGTCACCCTGGTCGGCCTGACCATCGCGACCGAGTTGATCGCGCCGAACATCTTTGCCGGCATCCCCTATCTGGTCTTCAGCCGGATCCGGCCGATCCACGTGAACGGGGTCATCTTCGCCTGGCTGTCGATGATGTATTTCGGCGGTGCCTTCTATGTCCTGCCGCGGCTTCTGGGCTTGCGGGAAATGTGGGGCGAAAGCCTTGCGGTCTGGATGGCGTGGGCGTGGAACCTGACGATGGCCGCGGGCTTTGCCGGGCTGTCGATGGGATATACCCAGGGGCGTGAATATACCGAACTGATCTGGCCGGTCGATGTGGCGGTGGTGGTCGTGCTGCTGATCAACATCTACATCATCCTGATGACGGTGCTGGCGCGGCGGATCAGGCCGCTTTACGTCACCGTCTGGTGGAGCGTCGCCAGCCCGATCTGGCTGGCCGCAGATTATTTCATCGTCAACGTGATGTGGCGGCCGGGCACGTTGCTGGGCAACGGCATTCCGGGGGCGCGGCTGTCCGGCGCGCTGGAAGACCCGCTGGCCGACGGAATGCTGAACTGGTGGGGAAACCACAACCTGTTCGGATTGTGGCTGACGCCGATGATGGTCGGGCTGATGTATTACTTCGTGCCC
>DBFD01000062.1:0-12069 GCA_002294185.1 Paracoccus sp. UBA889 | reverse complement strand
CCACACCCTGTCGCTGGTGTCGTTCTGGGGCATCGCCTTCTTCTACACCGGGGTCGGGCACCACCATCTGTTGCAGGCGCCCATCCCCGGCTGGCTGAAGACCTTCGCCACCGTCAACTCGATCATGCTGCTGGTTCCGGTCTTCGCCTTCGTGGGCAATATCTGGCTGACCATGCGCGGCAACTGGGACAAGTTCTTCGTCAACATTCCGCTGCGCTTCATGCTGACCGGGTTCCTGTTCTATTTCCTGGTCAACGTGCAGGGCTCTTTCATGGCGGTGCCGGCGTTCAACAAGATGATCCACTTCACCAATTTCATCGTCGCGCACGCCCATCTGGCGCTGCTGGGGGCGTTCACCTTCTTCGGCATGGGGCTGATCGAATACATGGTGCCGCAGATGGCGCGGCGGCCGGTCTACAGCCGCAAGATTTCGGAATGGACCTACTGGCTGCTGCTGACGGGCTTTTTCGGCTTCTTCTGGGTGCTGACCATCGCCAGCTTCCTGCAAGGCGAAAGCTGGGCGCGGGGCGAGCCCGAGGTCAACGTTCTGGCGATGATCCGGCCGCAATATATCGGCCGCGCGATCTTCGGCGCGCTGATCGTGTTCTCGACCTTCACCCTGGCATGGAACGTCGTCGCCACCGTGTTCAGCGATACGAGCGCCGGCACCCGCCGCGCCTTCCGCCGTGCCGTGGCCCTGGAGCCGGGAGAGTAGCGACATGGACAACCGCAACCGCATCCCCGAACACCCCCCCTACCCCGAAAAGCTGCTGCGCGCACATCGTGGCCGCCGGATGCTGATGACCCCCGGCATGGTGGCGATCGGCGGGCTTCTGGCCTTTTTCACCGTGGTGTTTTCGGTGGTCGTCCTGCCCACCAGCACCTACAAGCCACAGGTATCGCCCAACTGGCTGCCGCTGGACGATACCCAGGTATCAGGCCGCGCCGTCTATCTGGCCAATGGCTGCGTTTATTGCCATAGCGGCTTCAGCCGGCCGCAGGATGTCTTCACCGGATCCTCGGCGCTTTACGCGCGCGCCTCGCAGCCGGGCGACTATGCCGGCATCAGCCAGAGCCCGAACACGCTGGGCAGTATCCGCACCGGGCCGGACATGTCGAACGAAGGCGGCACCCATCCGGATGGCTGGCACCGTTCGCATTACTGGAACGCGCGCAGCACCACACCGATGTCGGTGATGCCCCGCTTCAGCTTTCTCAGCGCCGACGAGACCGATGCGCTGATCAGCTATACGCAAAGCCAGGGCGGCAAGCTTGCGGCACTGCGCTATGCGGCGACGCAGACCGGCAACTACCTGATGCGGCTCAATGCCGGCAAGGCGGGTCTGGACGATCCCGGCGTGCCGGTGGCCGATCTGGTGGCGCAGTTGCGCGGCACGGGCGAGCTGCGCGAGAACGGCACGCCCAAGGACAAGGCACCAAGCGGCATGAGCTGGATGGACGTCTGGCACATGAACAGCTTCTCGCGATCCTACTGGCTGACCGACAACCCGCTGGAGGTCAATGCCGAGAACCTGATGCGCGGCAAGGCGACCTATATACAGCGCTGCGCGGGCTGTCATGGCCGCAATGGTGACGGCAAGGGGCCGGGCGCCGAGCGGCTGAAGGTCAAGCCCTTCGATTTCACCCAGACCAACCTGCCCTATGACACCGGCACCTCCAGCGGCATGATGTATCACCGCATCCTGACCGCCGGGCCCGGCACCGCGATGGAGAATTTCGGCACCCGCCTGTCGGTCGCCGAGATCTGGCGCACGGTGATGTTCCTGCGCACCATCCCCAATGGCGGACTGAAGGAAACCCTGCCCACCGTCGAAATGTACGAACGCTGGAATCCCCCTGAAACCGCGCTGCGCTATATCGCGGAAAACCCGATCGACGAGACCTATACCGACCTGCCGAAGACCGATGACCCGTTCATGCAGGCCGCGCGCTGGATCGCGCCCGGCATGACCGCGAACGACACGATCTATGTCGGCGGCAAGCTGCCCATCACCCTTGACCGGCTCGCCGGGGTGATCGGCGGATTGTACCGGGCCGACATCCAGCGCCGATACGACGACGCCACGGCGCGCGGCGAGGCGATTCCCGCGCTTGCCGAACTGCAGGATACGGAAGGGCTGGTGTTCCATGCACCCTGATCATTTTCAACCGCGCCGAACGGCCGCCGCCTGCGCCGCGGCCTCCGCCCTCGCCATGGCCGCCGCACCGGCATGGGCCAGCGTCTCTCCAAAGGGCGCGGAGTTCGTCATGGCGGACTGGATGCTGCTGTCGTTCCTGTCCTTTGCCGGCGCGGCGCTGGTGGTGTTCCTGATCGCGGTCCGGCGGGGAATGTTCGTCGGCATGGAAGAGGCGAAATATCCGCTGCTTTCGGTCGAAGAGCCCGATTATTACACGCCCGAATGGGCGAAGGAGGACGGTGATGCAGCCCAGTGGAAGTGATCCCGCGACGGTGGATGCGATCAACCGCTATATCTATGCCCAGTATATGGATCGCATCCCGACCGATCGCACCGAGATCCTGTGGCGCGGGCCGATCTATGAGGTGCTGTTCGCGGTCACCCTGATTGCATTCTTCTTTTCGGTTGTCTTCCTGATGCGGCTGACATTCCGTCAGCGCGCCGAACTGACCGAACTGACCTCTTTCGCCGGCCAGTTGACCGAGCGGGCGGGCATGATACGGCTGTTTTCCTATGTCGTCTGGACCGCGACGACGGTCTATGCGGCCTATTTCGCGGTCACGGCGATCTTCCGCGGTATCATCTATTGAGGTGGGTCCATGGCCGAAGGTCATTCCTATAGCTACGTCACCACCGCCACGCTGTCCGGCGATACATGGGCACGGGTACAGCCGCTGCTCGAATCCTGGAAGCCGGTGCTTCAGGATCTGCCGGGATATGCCGGAAGCGACGTGATGGCGCGCACGACCGGGAACGGCGCACTGAGAATGCATGTGCGCGTCACCTGGCTGACCCGGGAGCAGTTGGAAGAGTTCGCGGATTGCCGCTGGGAAACCGAGCGGATGATCGCCGCGACCGGGGCAGAGCCCGGCGACATGCGCTCGGAGACGTTCGAGCATTTCATCTGAAGCGACGGAAGGGCAAGATCATGGCGCAGATTTCAGTGACCGACGCACCACCGGTGGACCTGCCGCGCCCCTTCAGCGACGACGAGATCGACCAATCCTTTCAAGTCGAGGACGACCGCTGGAGCCGTCGGGCGCAGATCGGGGACTGGTTGATCCTGGCGGCGATGATCGCCGTTTCGCTGGGCTATCACCTGGCGATCTTCGCGTTGCAGCCGGGCCTGCGCTGAGCGATGCGCGTCGAAGACATATCCAACCTCGATGCCTTGCTGTTCGTGCTTTTCCTGGCGGCGGCGTCGCTGCTTGTCTTCCGGCTCGTCCCGCGTGCCGGTCCGCGCGCCGAGGCCGAGACCTTTTCCGCCGCCGAGATCGCGCGCTATGACGGCGCCCTGACGAAATATGCGCTGACCGTCGCCGGGGCGCTGCTTGTGGGCAGCCTGCACCTTGCGGTCAAGTCGCTGCCACCCGTGGCCCGCTGGCTGGCACAGGCCGGACGCGGCGGCCACCTGGCCGCCAACATCGCCTACAGCCACATGGTGATCGTCATGGGTGGCACGATCGCGGTGACGGGTCTGACATGGTATGTCCTGCCGCGGGTTGTGCAACGCCCCCTCTACAGCGGAACGCTGGCCCAGCTGGCGTTCTGGGGCACGGTTCTGGGCGCCGGGGGGTTCTATCTGATCAACCTGTTCGGCGGCGTGACGATGGGCGCGCTGGTGCATGGCGGCATGACCGACGCCGAGGCATCGGACGCGCTTGGCATCTGGCGGACGCTGCCGACGGCGGGCGCGGCGACGCTGATGGGCGTGGGCTACTGGATTTTCGTCATCAACGTGCTGGCAACCTGCTGGCTGGGGCGCCGGGTCGCCGGTGCGCGACCGCTTGCGCATCTTGCCGGTTTCTTCGTGCTGGGCACCATCGGTCTGCTGGTCGGCACGGTGCAGGGCGTTCTGCAGGTCATGCCGGACAACGAGGAATGGCTTGCCGCTGCCGGAGTGGCCGGACGCTACATCGATCCGATCTCGCATGCCCATGTCAACCTTCTGACCGGGGTCATGATGCTGATCGGCGGCCTTGTCTTCGCCCTCGCAGACCCGCCCGCCCAGGGATCGCACGGTCGCCGCATGGCCGCGCGCGTGTTCTGGACGCTGGGGCCAGGATCGGTGGCGCTGTATCTTGCCTTTCTGGTTCTCGGCCTGACCGAGGGCAAGCTGATCGTGACCGAAGGTCTCGGCTTCGCGCAGGCGACCGAACGGCTGGGCCTCTGGCACAGCATTCCGCTTGCAGCATCCGCAGGCGTCGTCCTGTTCGGCCTGTGGTCGCTGCTGGGCGCCATCGTCATGCGCTTTGCCCGGGGCATCGGGCGACGCGCGGGCTCGGGGTTGATCTGCCTCGGCGTGGCGATCCTGATCGCGGGAACGATGCAGGGCGCGCTGCAGATTCTGCCGGAGGTCAAGAACTGGATGGTCGAGGCGGGCAGCGCCGGTGTCGCCGTCGCGCGAACCCATGCCCAGGTCAACATGCTGGGCGGCGTTCTGACGATCCTGACCGGCCTGATGCTGCGCATCGGCCGTCCGATCCTCGGGGCCGATCCCGCGCCGGAATTCGACCTGCGTCTGGCAAGACTGATGGGCGCGGGCGTGGCGCTGTATTATCTTGGCGCCCTGGCCGGAGCGATCGCAGCCGGACAGGCGATCCGTTCCGGGGCAGAACCGCAACCGGGGCTTTGGGCCTGGTTCTTCGCCTCGGGCGTCATCGCGGGCGCTTTTCTCTATGCCCGTGCGGCGGCGCTGTTGCTGGGCTTCGTATGGCGCGCGACACCGGTGCAACGGGCCGCAGGCTGGCGCATGGTCAAGGCCGAAATGGCCCGGCACGACGGGCCGCGACCACGCTGGCTGCGCCAGGTTCCGATCGCAGCACTGCTCTTGCCGGAAACGATCGGAGCCGTGACAGGCTTTCCCGGGCTGGGCTGGATCCTGTCGGGCCGCGCCCTCATCGGCGTTCCGCTGATCTTCGCTGGTCCAGCCCTGGCCTGGGCCGTTCTTCCGCTGATCCTGTCGCCCTATGGGCCGGTCGCCCGCCCCGATACGCTGTTCATCATAATCCAGGGATATCTGATCGTTTCCGCCACCTTGTCGGTCCTGACGCTTTGGGCCTGCATCAGGTCAGAGCGAAGCTTGAGGCCCGGACAGATCGCCTGATAACGAACCCGGTCTTGCGAGTCTTGCCGCACGGGGTTCGATCGTATCGTCTGAGGCTGCCACGGTCCCCGGCGGGCGGGCGCGCAAGGCATCAAGGCAGGTGCGCGTCAGTTGGGCGGAACCGCCGCCAATTTCTTGCCCGGTTTCTTGATGACGAGGAAGTAGATAAAGACCAGCGTCAGCAGGACGAAGAACAGGCTGTCGGGGTTCGTGAGGAAAGTCGTTGGATCGCCGTTGGACAAGGCCAGCGATCGCCGCAAAAATTCCTCAAGATTGGGGCCCAGAATATAGCCGAGCAGCATCGTGATCACCGGAAAGCCGTTGCGCCTCAGATGGAAGGCCAGAACACCCATGCCCAGAGCCATGAACATCTGAAAGGTCGAATAGGTGGAAACATAGCTTCCCACGACGGCCAGGATGGTGATGACCGCGTAGAGAACATCCTTGCGGACGGAGACGATCCTGATGAAATACGGACCGATCAGATAGAGCGTCAGGGGAATGAGCACGACCGCGCTGAACAGCAGGGTTGCCAGCATCGGGGCTATCAGCCCGGCCTGATCCGACATCAGTTGCGGGCCGGGCTGGATGCCGTTGATGACCAGGACGCCGAGCATGATGGCAGTGATCGGATCGCCGGGAATCCCGAAGGTCAGCATCGGAACCATGGCACCGCCACAGACGGCATTGTTGGCACTTTCAGAGGCTGCGATGCCTTTGGGATTTCCCTTGCCGAAGGTTTCCGGCTCGGAAGATGTTCGGACCGCCTCGGTATAGGCGAGAAACGAACCCATCGATCCTCCGGCACCCGGCAGCGTCCCGACGAAATAGCCGATCAGGCTGGATTTGAGATAGCAGACGAACCCGATCTTGCGAATCTCGGAAAGCGGCGGCAGAAAATCCCGCCGTCTGATCCTGACCTTTTCCGCGGCCGCCGTTGCAGCGGCGATGTCATTGGTCGAACTCGCCTGGATCAGCACTTCGGCGATGGCGAATGTCCCGATGATGACGGGCATCAGGTCGATCCCCGCGGTCAGGTTGCTGTAGCCATAGGTGAACCGGGTGATCGGTTCCATCGCGTCGAGGCCGATGGTTGCAAGCATGAGGCCAATGCAGGCTGCCAGCCCGGCCTGGGGGATGCGGCCGCGCTGCGCAATCACGACGACGACGATGGCAAAGGCCAGCAGCGAGAACTTGCCGGTCGTCTTGACGAGCAGGGAAACCTCGGCCACGAATGGCGCGACCGCGATCAGCAGCAGCGCCCCCAACGCGCCGCCGAACATGGAACCCAGGGCCGCGTGACCCAACGCCAACGCACCCTTGCCCTTCTGTTGCATGGGATAGCCGTCCAGCGCGGTCATCATCGACGATGGCGCGCCCGGAATATTGATCGTGACCGCGGTGATGCTGCCCCCGCACATGCCGGCCATATAGATGCTGGCAGAGGCCATGAGCGCTGTTTCAACACTGAGCGTGTATGTGACCGGCAGCAGCAGGGCCATCGCCAGCGTCGCGGTCAGGCCCGGAATCGCCGCAAAGATGGTTCCGATCACGAAGCCCATGACGACATAGGTCAGGTTCAGCGGATCCAGGAGCAGGGTGCTGCTGCTGATGACAAGTAAGATGAAATCCATGATCTAACCCCACAAAGTCGGGAGCCGGACCCCGAACAATTGCTGGAACATGACGTAGGCGATCACGACAATCGCCACGGATATGACAGCCTTCTGCAGCAGCTTTTCAAAAGAAGAGAAAAGCACGACAAGCACGAAAACGAAAATTCCCGACGAGATGAAATATCCGGCAGGCTTGAAGGCAATGATGTAGATGAAGATGGCCAGGACAACCCAGAGATGGGTGAAGTTTCGAGGTCCACTTGCACCGGGTTCCTTGGGTTCGGTGCGGATCTTCTGAAGAATGAGAATGCTGGAAAAGACGATTGCGGCGCCTCCCACCAGGATGGGAAAGAACGAGGGCGTCAATCCGCTTTCGGATACGGGCGCACCCAAACCGATCGCGGAAATGAAGTATCCGACAGACACTGCAAGAGTGACATAGAGAAATAGCGGCGGCCTTTTCACGAGCATCGTCTTCTCCGGGACTGGGGGTGGAACGGCGCGTCGGCGCGAAGCGCCTGCCCATGCGTTCAGGTATGAAGAAAATCGTTGGATCACGGATGCGCCAACCCGCCGCGTTGCCAGCATGGGATGACGTCGTTGGTTCGGGCGACATCCTCCACCGCCACGGCAAGCCTCGGCCGGGCCCAAGTCTCCGATACCAGATCGGAGGCTTGGGTCCCTGCAAGGATCAGAGGTCCAGTTCGTCCATGAGCTTGAACGTCTTGTCCTGAAGTTCGCCCATCCAGATCTTGACCTCGTCAGAGCCGAGCCAATCCGGAGTAACCCCAACCTGTTTCAGCCAATCCTGAAATTCTTGGCTGTCATAGGCCGTCTTGAACACGGTTTCGAGCGTCGTGACGGCCTCTTCGGGCGTGTCTTTCGGCGCTGCCAGAATGATGAAGCTACCGGTTTGCAGGTCGTAACCCTTGGAGCTGATCGTTGGCACGTCCGTATAGGTCATGTTTTGCACCGAGGTCAGTTCGACCACGCCTTTGGCATCACCCGACGAAATGATGCCGCTGAAATCGCCCAGGCTGGAAATCGCTGCATCGAGTTCGCCCGACAGAAGGGCTTCTGCCTCCGCACTGGAAGATCCGGCATAGGTGATCACGTTGAAATCGACTTCCAGCAGCTTTTCGAGCTGGATGACCGACAGATACGGACCCGATCCTTTCGGAGCGACGCCGACACGCACGGTTCCAGGCTTCGCCTTGGCCGCTTCGACCAGTTCCTCGAAGCTGTCGATACCGGAGCTTTTTGAAACGACGATCGCATCGGCTTCGGTCGTGATGCGGGCGATCGGCGTCATGTTGTCCAGGGAATAGCCGGGCACCATCTGGCCGCGCGGCAAGGTGATGACGCTGTCATAGGTCAGGACCCCGACCGTATAGCCGTCAGGACGCGAATTCGTCATCTGAATCAGACCAGTCGCGGTCAGGGCGCCGGCGATGTTCTCGACATAGATCGATTTCGGCAGGTCTTGTTCGGCGATGTTGCCGATCTTGCGCGAAATCGAATCAGCACCGCCGCCGGCGGGCCACGGAACGATCAGGCGGATATCACGGGTGGGAAATTCCGCCGCGACTGCCGAGGTGCCGATGATGCAGGCACCAAGTGCCAAGATTATTCTGCTTTTCAAGCTTTTCAAAAACATGACCTGTTCCTCCTCCAGAAATTTGATGGGATCGCGAGTGGAACGCTCGGCTGGAACATCCTCACACACGAACCCGTGCTTCCGCCGATCGTCGCCTTCGGCGCAGTAGACTTGCCCCCAAGAACTCTGCCCATCATACTAACTAATTATTACAACTCAACGGAAAAATCATCGATAAAGGCCGATTATTCCGGGGTGTAAGCAGAAATCTGTATATAATATATACAACTTGACAGGCTGCTTCGGCCAGCGCGGCGGGCATTGGCAAAAGCTGCAAGGCCCGCCGATCACCGCCATCGGCCGGATCGCGGCGTGACAACGCCACAAGAGGCTTCAGCAGAGCCCGGCGACCGAACTCGAAAGATCGACCCGCCAATCACGAAGGCGTGGTGACGGGTCGGTGGGGCCGTGACCTGCCAGGTCAGACATTCACCAGGTCGTCCGGCAACAGTTCTTCGGGAAGGTTCTGGTAGCACACAGGCCGCAGGAAGCGGCGGATGGAAAGTGTGCCGACAGAGGTGGCGCCAAAGTTTGTGCTGGCCGGATACGGACCTCCATGAACCATGGCGTCGCAGACCTCGACGCCGGTCGGAAATCCATTGGCCAGAACACGACCGGCCATTCGCTCCATCACCGGCAACAAGTCCCGGGCAAGTTCGATATCACCATCATCCATCTGAAGCGTCGCGGTCAGTTGTCCCTTGAAGCTTTCGGCGACCTCTCTCATCTGCGCCGCGTCCCTTGCCCGGATGACCAGCCCCAACGGTCCGAACACTTCTTCCGACAGATCCTGGTTGATCATCCACTCGCTGGCCGAAACTTCGAAAAGATACGGTGCGGCATTCCGACCTTGACAGGATGTGGTCAGCAGCGATCTGACCCCTGCGCCTTCCGACACCCGGCGGACGCCATTGCGATAGGCGTCGGCGATCCCGTCCGTCAGCATGGTCTGCTCTGCCACGCCCTCGAGGCCCTCGGCCGCGGATTGGACGAAAGCATCGGCGCCCTTCCCGTCAACCACGATGGCAATACCGGGATTGGTGCAGAACTGCCCGGCGCCCATGGTCAGGCTCGCCGCCCATCCCGCCCCCAGATCCGCACCCCGGGCGGCAGCGGCCTGCGGCAAGACGAACATGGGGTTGACGCTGCCAAGCTCGCCGAAGAACGGAATCGGTTCTGGTCGCGATGCGCAAAGACCATAGAGTGCGCGTCCGCCGGCAAGGCTGCCGGTGAAGCCCACGGCCTTGATCCGCGGATCTGTGACAAGCGCCTCGCCCACGATACGACTGCCCCCCTGGACGAGGCTGAAGATACCCGCGCTCATGCCAAGCTTTTCAAGCGCCGCAACGATCGCGTCACCGACGATTTCGCCCGTGCCCGGATGCGCGCCGTGACCTTTGACGACGACCGGGCACCCTGCGGCCAGCGCGGCGGCGGTATCACCACCGGCCACCGAGAATGCCAGCGGAAAATTGGATGCGCCGAAGACCGCGACCGGGCCCACCGGACGCTGCATCAACCGCAGATCGGGACGGGGAAGAGGTTTGCGATCGGGCAAGGCCGGGTCATGGCGACGATCGAGATACCCGCCGTCACGAATATGGGCAGCGAAAAGGCGCAACTGACCGGTGGTCCGGCCGCGCTCGCCCTGCAGGCGAGCTTCCGGAAGTCCGGTTTCCATACATCCGATTTCGGTAATCTGGTCGCCGCGCGCCTCGATCTCTTCTGCGATCGCTTCCAGCAGCTTCGCGCGTTGCTCGCGCGGGGTGGCGGCAAAGTCCGGAAATGCCGCATGGGCCGCGGCGCAGGCTTCGGCCACAAGCTTGGCGGAACCGGCCGAAAACTCGAAGCCCCGGCCGGTTGCCGGAGCAGAAAAGAACCGCGCCTCCGAGCCGACCCGCGCGCCTGCGATCAAGTGATTTCCGTGTGGAATGAAGGTCATGCTATCGTCCTGTCCGTTCACGCCATGCATCGTATTTCACGAGGTTTTCGTCGTCCGTCGCCGGATAGAGACCGATGATCCCGGCGCCCGCGTTTACCTGCTCCAGCACAAAATCCTCATAGGATTCCATGTTCGTGCATTCCTCTGCGATCTCGTCGGCCAGATGGGCCGGGATCACCATCACGCCGTCACCGTCGCCCAGCATCACGTCGCCCGGAAAGACCGGTGCATCGCCGCAGGAAATCGGCACGTTGATATCCACGGCCTCATGCAGGGTAAGGTTTGTCGGCGCCGAGGGACAGGCAAAGTAGGCCGGCATGTCCAGGGCCGCGATGGCCGCCGCGTCGCGCACACCTCCGTCCGAGACCACGCCGGCAACGCCGCGTTGCCCCAGGCGGGTGACGAGAATCGATCCGGCCGTGGCCGCACGCCTGTCCTTGCGGGCATCCATCACCAGCACGTGACCTTCGGGACAGGTCTCGACCGCCACACGTTGCTTGTGGTCGCGCTCGCGGAACACGGTCAGCGGGTTGCGGTCCTCACGGGCGGGAATATAACGCAGCGTGAAGGCCTGGCCGACCATCGTGACCGGCTTGCGCTCCATCGGCACGACACCCTGCACGAACTGGTTGCGCAGACCGCGCTTGTACAGAGCCGTCGCGACAGAGGCCGTCGAGACCTTCCTCAACTTCGCGCGCGTCTCACTCGACAAGATGTAATCGCTCATATCCGTATTCCTGTCATCTGGCCCCTTGCGGCCATGGTTTTCGCAAATCCGCTCCGCTCTCCGGCACGAGGGAAAACGGCCGAAAAAACTCGATCGACTGCTCTTCAGCCGCACCTGCGCCAGGCCCGGTGACCTGGCTCTCCGACACGCCTGTGAACCTGACGGTCGGTTGGCCAGCATTGCCGCGGTTGAAACGGTCAGGTTGGTTCGCCGGAACTGCACCAGGCCATGTCGCAAGCCATGCAGGCCAGCGCGTCAGGATGGGCACAACGGCCCGTTTCCGACCTGCGACGTTCAGCGTAAAAGACCCGCACAACCTTTTGTGGCGCTCGGCAAATGAGTTCTCCCGATTTCTCCTTCCCAAGAGATCAGAAGCGTTGCTAAGCGTCGACGTCAAATTTGTCAATAGTTGTAACGTAAAGAAAGGATATTCGCGGCATATCGGGGGTTTTATGCGTATTTTTCTGTCTATAGTTATTACAGAATTCGATACTCATCTCGGCTCTGCCATGCAAAGAGCGTGAACCCCAGGCTCCGGCAAAGCTGCGCTCCTCCACCTCCGCCTCCACGATCCGGTCAGTCGCAAAGGCCAGCATCTCGCGTACGAAGTCGCCCTCAGCTTGCTTCTCAACCAGTTCGATCAGCGTCATTCTGTTGTCGGTTATCGTGGGCATCCCACACTGCCGATCGGTCATATCCCAAGGCATGGTGTATCTGAGGCGGCCATCGGGTTTGTCGGCAGGGTCGGGTTGCGACGGCCAACCTGAACCGAGGGATGACCCCGATGACCAAACCCGTGACGGACCTGAGAGAGCTCGTAGAG